>NZ_JBSGBE010000006.1:0-462031 GCF_053601075.1 Lentzea sp. NPDC004789
GGTCTTGCTACTCAAAGGAATACTCCTGACGAGGAGTATTCATATTACTGGCTGTGTTTCGGCACGCTGTTGAGTTCTCAAAGAACACGCGCTCACCGCAGCTCGTCTCCGAGGAGAGCCACTTCCGGGGCTGTGTCAGGCTTAGAAGTCTTTCACCGCGCTCCGTTCCGGTGTTTCCCGGCCCGTTCCGCGCTGGCAGAGAGAAATTTACACGGGCGCCTCCTGAGATCCAAATCGGGGGTCACCGACCGAGTAACCGCAGGTCAGACACCACACGGACGGCCCAAACGCGGCAAGATCGACGCGCAGTGTGACCGGGGCCACGTCGACAATCTCGCGGCCGGTCCTAGCGAGGCGCGCTCGGCAGGTGCACGGTCACCGACAGACCACCCGTCGGCACGGCCACTGCCTGCGCAAACCCGCCGTGCGCGGCCACCGCGGCGCGCACGATCGACAGCCCGAGACCCGTTCCGGACTGGCCGGTGCGGTCCTTCACCCCGCGGCGGAACGGTTCGAACAGCTCCTCGACGCGGTCCGGCGGGATGAGCTGACCCGACGACGACACCCGCAGCACCGACCACTGCGGCCCGCTCTCCACCACGGTCTCGATCCACCCGCCGACCTGGTTGTGCCGGACGGCGTTCTCCAGCAGGTTCCCCGCGATGCGCTCCAGCAGCGCGGGATCGCCGACCGCGAGCGCCGGCACGCACCGGAACACCGCGCGCAGGTTCCGTGCATCGGCTTCCACGCGCACGGCCTTCCACGCGGACTCGACGACAGCCGAGAGATCGACCGGCTCACGCACCGCGAGCCCAATACCGTCCGTGCGCGCGAGCAGCAGCAGCGCGGACACCAACTGCTCCGCACGCTCCCCGGCCGCACGCACGACACCGGCCATGCGCCGCAGCTCCTCGACGTCGGCATCCGGATCGGACAACGTCACGTCCAGCTCCGTGCGGATCACCGAGAGAGGAGTGCGCAGTTCGTGCGACGCGTTCGCCACGAACCGGCGTTGTGAGCCGAAGGCGGCCTCAAGCCGGTCGAGCATCGCGTCGAACGTGTCCGCGAGCTCCGCGACCTCGTCCCGCGGCCCCTCCAGGCGCAACCGGGACCCCAGCGACTCGGCGGACAACTGGCGCGCGGCGCCCGTGACGTCGTGCAGAGGCTTCAGCACACGGCCGGTGAACGTCCACGCCAGCACGGCCGCGGCCAGCACCATGCACGCGAACGCGATCAACCCCGCGCGCAGCAGGTCCTGCCGGGCGGCCACGGCCAACGCGTCCGTCAGCGTCTTCACGGTGACGGTGACACCGTCCACCGTCACCTGGGTGTCGGACGGGAACGACGGCGAGGCGTCGAAGACCCGCCCGACCAGCGTCCACCCGAGGAAGAGCAGCACAGCGCTCACCACCGCGACGAGCGCGGTGGTGAGGAGCGTGATCCGGAGCCGCAGTCCGGGTCCGCGCCTGCGCATGGGGCTAGTCCTCAGCTGGTCCGATCGACGCACTCGGCACCCGGTACCCGGAACCGACGACGGTGTCGATGATGCCCGGCTCGCCGAGCTTCTTGCGCAGGGTCATGACGGTGACGCGCACGGTCGTGGTGAACGGGTCGGCGTTCTCGTCCCACACCCGCTCCAGCAGCTCCTCGCTGCTCACCACCGAGCCCTTGGCCGCGAGCAGCACCTCGAGCACCCCGAACTCCTTGCGGGTCAGCTCGATCGGCTGCCCGCCGCGCGACACGGTGCGCCGCGCCGGGTCCAGTTCGACGTCCTGCGCGGACAGCACGGGAGGTGTCGCCGGCGTCGCACGCCGCGCCAACGCCCGTACGCGCGCTACGAGCTCAGGGAACGCGAACGGCTTCGCGAGGTAGTCGTCCGCGCCCAGCGACAGCCCGGCCACGCGGTCCTCGATCGTGCCGCTGGCCGTCAGCATCATGACCCTGGTCAGCGCGCCGGAGCTGAGGATCTCCTTGCACAGCTCGTCACCGGACATCCCAGGCAGGTCCCGGTCGAGCACGACGACGTCGTACCGCGTGACGGTCGACTTCTCGTGCCCGGTCTCGCCGTCGTAGGCGACGTCCACGGCCATACCTTCGCGCCTCAGGCCGCGAGCGATCGCGTCGGCCAGAGGAGCCTCGTCCTCGACTACCAGAATCCGCACGCCACAAAGGTGCCACATCAGCCTGAGAAGGCGCTTAACGACACCTTCACGTTCGCTGGTGGTAGGTGAGCAACCGCGTCAGGGTCTGCCGGTCGTCCGGCAACGGTGCGAGCAGGTCGCCCTGAACCGCGCAGGGCCAGCGGCTGCGCGAGTCGCGCACCGCGCTCAGCTGGATGCGGTGATCAGGACTTGCGGGCCGGGCGGTCCACCACGACCGTCGAGGCCGTCTGCAGTGCGCGCAGCTCCAGCAACGCCGGGTGCTCCTCCGCCAGCCGGGCCGCGTTGAGCAACGACCGCAACGCCGCCGTCTCCCCGCGCGCCCGCTCCAGAGCCGCACGTCCCTCGGACGCCGCCACCAGCTCGGCGAGCGCGGCCCGGCGCAGCTCACCGGGCATCACGACATCGCGGACGGCCACGTCGGCGACCGAAACACCCAGCTCATCGGCACGTGCGGCCACGCCCGCGAGCACCTCGGCAGCGATGACGTCGCGCTCAGGGTCAATGGCCGAGTGCGTGCGCGTGAGCACCGCACCGCGCAATGCGAGCTGCACGGCCGTGTAGAGCTCGGCCTCAGGACCGGACGCCTCCACCACGAACCTCGTAGGCGACGTCACCGCCCACCGGACGACGACCGTCACGCGGACCAGCACACCGTCGGACGTCGGCACGTCCTGCGCGGCGGGGGTCATCGTGCGCGGACGGACGTCGACGCGGTGCAGCACGGCGTACCGCGGCAGCTTGTGCTGTCCCGGGCCCACCTCGCCCACCAGCACACCGCGATCGAACCTGACGGCCCGCTCCCACGGGTACAACGTGTGCTTCATCGTCTCTACCTCCGTCCGGACAGACCACGACCCCGGCCGGCGGGGCGGCGAGCGGGAGTCCACAAGGGACTCGCAAAGCTCGGCACCCCCGTGTGCGACCGGGGTCATGGCTTTCAGGGATCGAACCTGATGCTCCATAAGGCACCCACCACCCGCCTCGATCGCGGGACCCTGACCAGGGAGACCTGCCGGGCCGCAAGAAAGCGGGCGTGAGGTGGAGACTAGCCGACCTACTTGTCCGCGGGCGCGTCGATTTCGACGGGCAGGCACTCCAGGCGGGAGGCCCACTCGGTGACGCGGCGGGCGACGTCCTGCGCGGTGATGCCGCACACCGCGAGCACCTCGCCACGCGAGCCGTGATCGTGGAACTGCTGCGGCAGAGCGATGTCGCGCAACGGCACGTCGACGTCGGCGTCGCGCAGCGCTGCCGCGAAAGACGAACCGAAGCCACCGTGCCGGCCACCGTCCTCGACGGTCACCACGAGCTTGTACGACGCGGCCATCTCCACGAGGTCGGTCGACATCGGATAGATCCACCGCGGGTCGACGACCGTCACGCCGATGCCCTGGTCCTCCAGCCGTTGCGCGGCCTCAAGACCGAGCTCGCCCAACGCGCCGACCGTCACCAGCAGCACGTCGGAACCGGACCGCCTGAGCACGTCGACGGAACCCACGCGCTCCAACGCCGGCAGGTCCGGGCCGACGGAGGCCTTCGGGTAGCGGATCACCGAAGGCGCGTCCGAGATGGCCACGGCCTCGCGCAGCTCCTCGGCGAGGGTGGCGGCGTCGCGCGGCGCGGCGACGTGGATGCCGGGGACCACGCCGCAGATGGACATGTCCCACATGCCGTGGTGCGACGCGCCGTCCGGGCCGGTGACGCCCGAGCGGTCCAGCACGACCGTGACGCCCTGCTTGTGCAGCGCGACGTCCATCAGCAGCTGGTCGAACGCGCGGTTCAGGAACGTCGCGTAGATGGCGACGACCGGGTGCAGGCCACCGATGGCGAGACCGGCGGCGGAGGTCAGCGCGTGCTGCTCGGCGATGCCGACGTCGTAGAAGCGCTCGGGGAACGCCTTGGCGAAGGCGTCCAGGCCGGTCGGTCCCTGCATCGCGGCGGTGATCGCCACGACGTCGGAGCGCTCGCGGCCGATCTCCACCAGGGAGTCGGAGAACACGTGCGTCCAGGTCCGGCCGGCGGGCTTGACGTCCTCGCCGGTGATCGGGTCGATGACGCCCGTGGCGTGCATCTGGTCCGCCTGGTGGTTCTCGGCCGGGGCGAACCCCATGCCCTTGCGGGTGACCGCGTGCACGATCACCGGACCGCCGAACGACTTCGCGCGCTGCAGCGCGGACTCCAGCGTCGTCAGGTCGTGGCCGTCGACCGGGCCGATGTACTTGAGGCCGAGGTCCTCGAACATCGCCTGCGGCGCGAGCGCGTCCTTGATGCCGCGCTTGGCGGCGTGCAGGGCGGCGTAGAGCGGCTTGCCGAAGAACGGCGTCTGCTGCAGCGCGCTCTTGCCCTTCTCCAGCACGCGCTCGTAGCCGGGACGCAACCGCAGCGAGGACAGGTGGTCCGCGAGACCACCGATCGTCGGCGAGTACGAGCGGCCGTTGTCGTTGACCACGATCACGACCGGACGCGTCTTGTCGGCCGCGATGTTGTTCAACGCCTCCCAGCACATACCGCCGGTCAACGCGCCGTCACCGACGACCGCGACCACGTGGCCGGGTCCGCCGGTGATCTGCTTCGCCTTCGCCAGACCGTCCGCGTAGGACAGTGCCGTCGAGGCGTGCGAGCTCTCCTGCACGTCGTGCTCGGACTCCGACCGCGACGGGTAGCCGGACAGCCCGCCCTGCTGGCGCAGCCGGTCGAAGCCGTCCCGGCGACCCGTGACGATCTTGTGCACGTAGGACTGGTGCCCGGTGTCGAACACGATCGGGTCCTGCGGCGAGTCGAACACCCGGTGCAGCGCAACGGTCAGCTCGACGACGCCGAGGTTCGGGCCCAGGTGCCCGCCGGTCTTGGAGACCTTGTCGACCAGAAAACGCCGGATCTCGTCGCAGAGCTGCCGCAGCTCCGCCTCCGTCATCCGTTTCAGATCAGCCGGTCCGTGCACGGACTCCAGCAGGGTCACCACGCCCACCTCACTCCTCAAGACTTCGGCCCAGTCTACGGAGGCTCACCTGAGACGACTTCTCAGCCAGTGCCAGGAACGAGCAGCGCGATGCACTCCATGTGATGCGTCATCGGGAACGCGTCGAACGCCCTCAGCTCGGCGAGGCGGTACCCCTGAACTGTGAATTCGGCCAGGTCGCGGGCCAGCGCCGCGGGGTCGCAGGCCACGTAGACGACCCGCTGCGGCCGCCGTCGTGCGACTTCAGCCACAACGACCTTCCCGGCCCCTTTCCGAGGCGGGTCGAGCACCACGACATCAGGGTCCTCAACGGGCAACGGACGCGTCACGAGACGCTCGACCTTGCCCACCACCCACTCGATCTGGGGCAGGCGGCGGAGGTTGCGGCGACCGTCCTCGACGGCACCGGCGAAGGACTCGACGACCAGCACGGATCCGGTCTCGCCGACCTGACGGGCGAGCACCGACGCGAACAACCCCGCGCCGCCGTAGAGATCCCACGCGCGCTGCCCCGGTCCAGCCGCGGCCCACTCCCCCACGACGGACGCGAACGTGTCCGCGGCGGCGGGGTGGACCTGCCAGAAACCGTCGGCGGAAATTCTCCACTTTCGTTGGGCGGCGGTCTCGACGGCCGTACCCGTTCCGGCGCGTCGCACGGTGTGTCGGCCGCGCACCTCACCCACATGCCGGTTCCCGTCACCGTCCTGGGTGATCGTCAGCTCCTGGGCGCGCCACCGTCGGTCGGTCACCGCCTCGACCATGCCCGGCCGGGAGATCACACAGTGGTCGACCGGGATCACATCGTGGGAACGGGTGCCGCGGAAACCCGGCCGCCCGTCGGCGTCGACGGCCATCCTGATCCGGGTCCGCCACTCCAGCGGGCCGCCCGGCAACGCCTCCACGACCACGTCCCGCTCGATCTTCGCGAGGCGGCTCAGCTGCTCGCGGACGACCTGAGCCTTCAGCTCCCGTTGCGCGTCCCACGACACGTGCTGGAAGTCGCAGCCGCCGCACATCCCCGGCCCGCTGAACGGGCACGGCGGCTCGACGCGGTCCGGTGACGGCACCAGGATCTCGACGGCGTCCGCACGGCAGAACGACCCGCCGTTGTCCTCGTAGACCGAGGCGATGACACGTTCACCAGGCAGTGCGTGCCGCACGAACAGAACGCGTCCCTCGTGCCGTGCGACGAAGTGCCCACCGTGAGCGACGGGTCCGACCTCGACCTCGAACTTCTCCCCAACCCAGCTCATCGGTCGTCAAGTCCCCTTCGGACGGCGCCCGGCGCGATGACGTCCTTGTCGCGGACCTTCGTCGACGACGCCAGCTGCCACGGCACGCTGGTGACCATCACACCCGGCTGGAACAACAGCCTTCCCTTGAGCCGCAACGCGCTCTGGTTGTGCAGCAGCTGCTCCCACCAGTGACCGACGACGTACTCGGGGATGAACACGGTGACGACGTCGCGCGGGTTGTCGGACTTGACGCGCCGCACGTAGTCGAGGACGGGCTTGGTGATCTCGCGGTACGGCGACTCGATCACCTTCAGCGGGATCTTGAAGTTCTCCTTCTCCCAGTCCTTCACCAGCTGGCGCGTGTCGCCGTCGTCGACGTTGACCGTGACGGCCTCCAGCACGTCCGGCCGCGTCGCCTTGGCGTAGGACAACGCCCGCAGCGTCGGCATGTGCAGTTTGGACACCAGCACCATCGCGTGGTTGCGCGCCGGCATCGTCCGCATCCGCTCCTGCTGGCGCAGCTCCTCGGCGACGGTGTCGTAGTGCTTGCGGATCGCGGTCATCAACGCGTAGATGGCGGCCATCGCGGCGATGGCGATCCACGCGCCCTTGGTGAACTTCGTGATCAGCACGATGATCAGCACGGTCGCGGTCATCACGAGGCCGAACGTGTTGATCGCCTGCGAACGGCGCATCCGGCTGCGCGTCTGGGCGTCGGTCTCGGTCTTCAGCAGCCGCTGCCAGTGCTTGATCATGCCGAGCTGGCTCAGCGTGAACGACACGAACACGCCCACGATGTAGAGCTGGATCAGGCGGGTGACCTCGGCGTCGAACGCGATCACGAGGACGACCGCGAACCCGGCCAGGAACAGGATGCCGTTGGAGAACGCCAGCCGGTCGCCGCGGGTGTGCAGCTGGCGCGGCAGGTAGCGGTCCTGGGCGAGGATCGAACCGAGCACGGGGAAGCCGTTGAACGCCGTGTTCGCCGCCAGCACCAGGATCAGGGCGGTGACGCCCGCGATGAAGAAGAAGCCGGGCGGGAAGTTGTCGAACACCGCGTGCGCGACCTGGGCCACCATCGTCTTCTGCTCGTAGCCCTTGGGGGCGCCCGCGAGCTGCTCGTCCGGGAACTCGGCCATCTTCACGCCGGTCAGCTGGGCGAGCACGATCAGGCCCATCAGCATCGTGACCGCGATCAGGCCCATCATGAGCAGCGTCGTGGCGGCGTTGCGCGACTTGGGCTTGCGGAACGCCGGCACGCCGTTGCTGATCGCCTCGACACCGGTCAAAGCGGCGCAACCGGACGAGAACGCCCGCAGCACCAGGAACACGAACGCGAGGCCCATCAGGTGGTCCTGCTCGGCGTGGATCTCGAAGCCGGCACTCTCCGCACGCATCTGGTCACCGAGCACGAACCCGCGGAACAGGCCCCACGCGATCATGGCCATAATGCCGATCATGAACGCGTAGGTCGGGACCGCGAACGCGCTGCCGGACTCGCGGATGCCGCGCAGGTTGATCGCCGTGAGGATGACGATCGCGGACACCGCGAACAGCGCCTTGTGCGTCGCGACGAACGGGATGGCCGAGCCGATGTTCGCCATCGCCGCCGAGATCGACACCGCGACCGTGAGGATGTAGTCGACGAGCAGGGCGCTCGCCACGGTCAGCCCCGCCTGGCGGCCCAGGTTGACCGTCGCGACCTCGTAGTCACCGCCGCCCGACGGGTAGGCGTGCACGTTCTGCCGGTAGCTGGCGACGACGGTGAGCATGACCACGACCACTGCCACGCCCACCCAGGGTGCGATGGCGTAGGCGCTCAGCCCCGCCACCGACAGCATCAGGAAGATCTCCTCCGGCGCGTAGGCGACCGACGACATGGCGTCGGAGGCGAACACCGGCAAAGCGATGCGTTTGGGCAGGAGGGTGTGCGCGAGGCGATCACTGCGGAACGGCCGTCCGACCAGGAGGCGTTTGGCAGCGGTGGCGAGCTTGGACACGGCCAGAGCGTAAGGGGTCCGCTCACCGGGACGGGCTAATGCTCGGTAGGTTCTGCGCAGAGTTCGCCTGAGGAGGCATGTCGTGCACGTGGTGATCATGGGGTGTGGCCGGGTGGGAGCCTCCCTGGCCAGGGCCCTCGAGCGACTCGACCACCAGGTCGCCGTGATCGACAAGGATTCGCAGTCGTTCCGCAGGCTGGGCAGCGACTTCCAGGGTCAGCAGGTCGTCGGCAACGGTTTCGACCGCAATGTCCTGATCGAGGCCGGAGTGGAGCGCGCGGGCGCGTTCGCGGCGGTCTCCAGCGGCGACAACTCGAACATCATCTCGGCGCGGGTCGCGCGCGAGACGTTCGGCGTCGAGCACGTCGTCGCGCGGATCTACGACCACAAGCGCGCGGCCGTGTACGAGCGGCTGGGCATCCCGACCGTGGCGACCGTGCCGTGGACGACGGACCGGTTCCTGCGGATGCTGCTGCCCGAGGGCACGGCCACCGCGTGGCGCGACCCGTCCGGCACCGTGGCGGTGCTGCCCGTCGAGTTCGACGAGGCCTGGGTCGGCCGCCCCGTGTTCGAGCTCGAAGGGGCCATCGGCGCCCGTGTGGCGTTCATGATGCGGTTCGGCACCGGCGTGCTGCCGGACGCCAAGACCGTCGTGCAGGCGGATGACACCATCTACGTGGCGGCGCTGTCCGGCACGATCACCGACGTCGCGGCGGCGGCGCAGCAGGCACCGGAGGAGAGCTGATGCGGGTCGCGATCGCTGGTGCGGGCGCGGTGGGGCGGTCCATCGCGCAGGAGCTCGTGCAGGACGGCCACCAGGTCATGCTGATCGAGCGGGACCGGACGCACTTCGACCCCAACTCCGTCGAGCAGGCCGAGTGGGTGCAGGCCGACGCGTGCGAGCTGTCCTCTTTGGAGGACGCGGGCATGCAGCTGTGCGACGTGGTGATCGCCGCGACCGGTGACGACAAGGTCAACCTCGTGGTGTCGCTGCTGGCGAAGACCGAGTTCGCGGTCCGTCGTGTCGTCGCGCGCGTGAACGACCCGACGAACGAATGGCTCTTCACCGAGTCGTGGGGTGTCGACGTCGCCGTGTCCACGCCACGGCTGCTCGCCGCGATGGT
Source organism: Lentzea sp. NPDC004789 (assembly GCF_053601075.1). Taxonomy (NCBI): domain Bacteria; kingdom Bacillati; phylum Actinomycetota; class Actinomycetes; order Pseudonocardiales; family Pseudonocardiaceae; genus Lentzea; species Lentzea sp. NPDC004789. Next base: position 9,481 of record NZ_JBSGBE010000006.1, read on the forward strand.
CGAGGAGTCCGTGACGATCGGTGACGTCGTGCGGCTGCTGACGTTGCGGCAGGGGCAGGCGAACCTCGTGGAGATCACGCTCGACGAGTCGACGCCGTTCGCCGGCCGGGCGGTCTCGGAGCTGACGCTGCCCCGCGACGCCGCGCTGGTGACGATCCTGCGCGGCGGGCGGGTCATCGTGCCGCAGCCCGACGACACCCTCGAAGGCGGCGACGAGCTGCTGTTCGTCACGACGGCCGCGGTCGAGCAGGACGTCAAGAAGGCCCTCGGGTACTGATGATCGGCAAACGGGGCCGGGTGACCGGCAGGGTCGGGCCTGGCCTCGTGGGCGAGGTGATGATTTCGGTGCGGGGTGGCGCGGAGGCCTTTTACGCCTACCCCGCCGACGAATCAAGTGTGATTGAAATCGGTCAGCAAATCCTCGTCGTGGACTTCGAAGAACCCCGAACGGTCTACGTCCAGAGGTGGCGTCCGTTGTAGAGTTCTCCCTGGTGTGCCGGGAAGCCTGGTCGGCGACTTTGTTGTCGTGGGAGGCTTCCGGGTGAGGTCTCCCTCGGACTGATAGGGGGACTGAAGAAATGGACGAAACTCTCTTATTCGGCATCGGTGGCGGCGTTGTCGCGGTACTGGTGCTCTTTTTGCTCCTGCGCGCTCTGTGGCGGGTGGCTGAGCCGAACGAGGCGTTGATCATCTCCGGCCTGGGCGCACGGGGACAGCGCGAGACCGCGGACAGCATGACGTTCAAGATCGTCACCGGTAAGGGCGTGCTGGTGCTGCCTGGGTTCCAGACCGCGCGGCGGCTCTCGCTCGACACGCGGGTCGCGGACCTGCAGGTCTCCTGCGTCACCAGCCAGGGCATCCCGGTGCACGTGCGCGGCGTGGTGATCTACAAGGTCGGCGACGACTACGCCTCGATCGCGAACTCCGCGCGGCGGTTCCTCGACCAGCAGGACCGCATGGACGACAAGACGCACTCGCTGTTCGCGGGCCATCTGCGGTCGATCGTGGGCAGCCTGACGATCGAGGACATGCTGCACAACCGCGAGGCGCTGACGGCCCAGGTGCGGCAGTCGTCCGCGGACGAGATGAGCAAGCTCGGCCTGATCGTCGACTCCCTGCAGATCCAGGAGATCGAAGACACGACCGGGTACATCACCAACCTCGGCAAGCCGCACGCCGCGGCCATCGCGGCGTCCGCGCGCATCGCCGAGGCGCAGCGCGACCAGGAGGCCACCGAGGCCGAGCAGGTCGCCAACGCCAAGAAGGCGGCCGCGTGGCGCGACTCGCAGATCAAGACGGCGGCCTACCAGGCGGAGATCGACCGGGTGAAGGCCGAGTCCCAGCAGGCGGGCCCGCTGGCCATGGCGACCGCGCGGCAGCAGGTCGTCGTGCAGGAGACCCGCGCCGTCGAGCTCGAAGCCGACCTGGCCGAGCAGAAGCTGCAGGCCCAGGTTCGCAAGCCCGCGGACGCCAAGGCGTACGAGACCCGCACCCTGGCCGACGCCGAACGCGACGCGCAGATCGCCCGCGCCGAGGCACAGGCACGGGAGATCGAGCTGCGGGCGGCCGCCGACGCGACGCGGGTGAAGGCCGCCGCCGTCGCGGAGGCCGAAGCGACGCGCGCCACCGGTGAGGCGGAGGCCGTCGCTGCCAAGGCCCGCGGTCTGGCGGTCGCGGACGCGACCAGGGCGCAGGGTCTCGCCGAGGCCGAGGCGCTCAAGGCCCAGGGCCTCGCCGAGGCGGAGGCGATCAGCGCGCGGTCCTCGGCGCTGGCCGAGAACCCCGACGCGGTCGTCGCCCAGCAGCTCGCCGAGAAGTGGCCGGAGATCGTCGAGGCGGCGTCCAAGGCGTTCGGGAACGTCGACCACATGGTCGTGTTCAACGGCGCCGACGGCGTGTCCGACCTGTTGACCAAGGCGCTGTCGATGGGCGGGACGGGCCTCGGCCTCGCCCGGCAGCTGATGGACGCGATGAAGAGCTCGCCGGAGAGCGTCTCGGGGAACGGGGTCCCCGCGAAGCTCACCAACTGAGCGCTGGGCTGATATATCGCATATCGGTGTGATCGCCGATATGCGATATATCGGATATCGGCGGTCACAGGCTCCAGCGCTGGTGGTTGCCGCCCGCGCAGTCCCACAGCTGCACGGAGGCGCCCTGCCACCAGTTGGCGCCGGAGATCTCGACGCACCGGTTGGGGCTGAGCATCGTGCGGATGCGGCCCTCCTCACCCGCCTGACCGGACTGGTAGAAGACCTGCCAGCCGCCGCCACCGCCGAAGTCGCACGTGAACATGCTCAGGCTGGCGCCGTTGTCGCCGTTGCCGATCGACGGGACCAGGCACTTGTCGCTGAAGACGTTGCGCAGCCGCCCCCGGTCCTTCACCCACTTCTGCGTGGCCGCGCCGTTGCAGTCGTACATGTGCACCGATGCACCGTCGCCCGCGTTGAAGTGCGCCACGGTCAGACACCGGTTGTTGTACCAAGACTTGATCTCGACACCCTCCTCTGCCGCTCCCGCCGACGACGACGCGGTCGCGAACACCGCCCCGGCGAGCAGTGCGAGTGCACCGAGGACCGCTGCTTTCTTCTTCATGACTCCCCCCTCCACGTGCCGGTTTTCGGCACGAAGGCATCTTCTGAGCGGCCACGGGTCGTCGTCATGAGCATGGACATGCTCAACTTGACGGGTATCTGCGCAACGGAAGCGAGCACTTACCAGCTGTGAGCGATCAGTTGCCCCTGGTCGGGCGCGAGAGTGAGCTTCGGACCGCGCTGCGGGCGCTGGGCGTGGACGGCGCGGTGCTGCTGTCCGGGCCTCCCGGGGTCGGCAAGACCCGCCTGGCCGCGGAGGTGCTCGCCGCGGTGCCGCATCCCGTGGCGCGGTGCTACGCCACGGTCGCCACGTCGCGGATTCCGCTCGGCGCGTTCGCGTCGCTCGTCCCCGCGGATCTGCCCGCCGGCCCGCACGGGCCGTCGATCCTGCCCGCGTCTTCGGTGCGCGCCGCCGCCGAGCACCTCGCACGCGGAGGGCGGCGGGTGTTGTCCATCGATGACGCTCATCTGCTCGATGACGCGTCGTTGTTGGTGTTGCAGCACGTTGTGCGTCACAGGTTGACGCGGGTCATCTGCACGGCGCGTCAGGGGTGGGGCGTCGAGGGGTTGACGGTCGTCCACGTCGACGCGCTCGACCAGGAGCGCGCGGACGCGTTGCTCACGTCGGCGCTGGGCGGGCCCGCGGACGCCTCCACGAGGCACCTGGTGTGGACGAACAGCCAGGGCAACCCGTTGTACCTCAAGGAACTCGTCGCGGCTGGGCGGCATTCGGGCGCGCTCACCGAGACCCAGGGCGGCTGGAGCTGGCACGGGCCGCTGGAGCTCGACGGACGGCTCGCCGAGCTCGTCGACCTGACGCTCGGGCGCCTGGCCGAGCCGCAACGGCGGGCACTGGAGCTGCTCGCGTACGGCGAACCGCTGGAGCCGGAGCTGATGCCGGTCCCGCAGGACCTTGTGGCCATGGGGTTCGTGCGCATCGGCGACGACGGACGCGCGCGCGTCGCGCACCCGCTCTACAGCGCGCGCCTGCGGGCCACGTGCCCGACGTTGAGAGCCAGAGCGCATCGAAGAGCGCTGGCCGACCGGCTGGAGGCGGAAGGCGCGGACCGGCCCGGCGACGCGGTGCGAGTTGCGACGTGGCGGCTGGACAGCGGGACGGCCGAGTCACCGGACGTGCTCGCCCGCGCCGCGGAGCAGGCGTTGGCCGCGCAGGACTGGGAGCTCGCCGAACGGCTCTCGCGCGCGGCCGTGGCGCGTGGGGCGACCTCACGCGTGGGGCTCGTGCTCGGACTGGTGCTGATGTACCAGCGGCAGTGCGCACAGGCCGAGGAAGTGCTCGCCGAGACGATGGCGGCGGGCGGCGACATGCTCACGTTGCTGCAGGTGGGCTGTACGCGCGCGTTCAACCTGTTCTTCGGCCTCGGCGACGAGGAGGCAGCCGTCGCGGTGCTGGACGAGGTCACCGCACGGGAGCTGCCGTCCGAGCTGGAGCACGCGGTGCTGTTCTTCGCGCTCACGTTCGCGCTGGAGTCCGCGCCGCTGCGGATCGCCCGGCTGGGCGGCGAGCTGCTGATCGCCGAGGGCGGGTGGGCGGCGACGGCGGGACGGCAGGTGCTGGCGTTCGCGGACCAGTTCGCCGGCCGCTACCCCGAGGCCATCGCGCGGATCGAGGACAACCACGAGGCGGTCGCGGCGACGGCCGGGCGGTTCCCGTCGCTGGTGAACGCGGCGAAAGGGGTGCGCAACGAGTGCATCCTGCGCTGCGGTGACCTCGCCGGGGCCGAGCTGCGGGCCGCGCAGGCGCTGGCCGAGGTGATCGAGGAGGACCGCTGGTCGGTCACCCAGGTGCCGCCGCGGGTGTTGCTGAGCCAGAGCGCGCGGTTGCGCGGGCAGGCGGCCTCGGCGGTGCGGATCACGGCCGAGGGCATCCCGGAGTCCGGTGCCCTGCCGATGATGTGGGACGTGTTGCTGCTGGCCGAGTTCGCGGCCGGCGCGGCGCTGCTGGGCCAGTCCGACCGGGCGGAACGGGCGTTGGCGCGGGCTGAGGAAGGGCTGCGTCCGGCGTGGCGGATCGCGCGGTTCGCGGTGGGTGCCGCGCGCTCGTGGGTGCTCGCGGGCGCGGGGCACGTCAACGAGGCGATGCAGGCCGCGTTGGACAACGCCGCCGCCGCACGGGAGCACGGCGCGCACTCCGAGGAGATCGGGTCGCTGCACGACGCGGCACGGTTCGGTGCGGACACCTCGCCACGGCTGCTGGAGCTGGCGAAGTCGCGCAAGGATCCGCTCACCACCGCGTACGCCTCGCACGCGCAAGCGCGCGCGTTGCGTGACCCGGCGGGGCTGGAGGAGGTTGCGGCGGCGTTCATGGCGTGCGGTGCCACCTTGTACGCGGCCGAGGCGCTCGCGGAGGCCAGCAGGCTCTCCCGGCTGCACGACCGGCCGCGCGACGCCGAACGGCTGGAACGGCAGGCCTCGTCGCTCGCGGAGTCGTTCGACGGCGCCACCACGCCCGGTCTGGTGGTGACGAGCACGCTCGCCGCGTTGACACCGCGGCAGCTGGAGATCGCGCGGCTGGCGGTGGCGGGGCTGACCAACGTGGAGATCGCCGAACGGCTCGCCATCGCCAAACGCACCGTCGACAACCATCTGCACACCACCTACGCGGCGGTGGGTGTCACCGGACGGGGTGGACTGCGCGCGCTCTTCGGGCAAGGTTGACGCCAACGCGCCCAAAACGATGTGCGCGTACGGGCGAATCTTCGGCACACTGCGGGTTGTGTGGCCGTTCGTGGGCAGGGCGCGGGAGCTTCAGGACGTGATGTCCGCGCTCACCGGACCGAACGGCAAGGGCGCCGCGCTCGTCGGACCGGCCGGGGTGGGCAAGACCAGGCTCGCGGACGAGGTCGTGGCGCGGTTGGAGAGCACCGGTGTCACCGTGCGGCGCTGTTATGCGACCGTGGCGACGTCGTCGATCCCGTTCGGGGCGTTGGCCGCGATACTGCCCTCCGACATGCGCACGGCGAACCCGCTCGGTCGTGCCGTTGAGCACCTTCTTGCAGAACCGCAGCCATTGGCGATCGTCGTGGATGACGCGCATCTGCTCGATGACGCGTCCATCGGCATGTTGCATCACGTGATCCGGCACGGACACGCACGGGTGCTGGTGACGTCACGGCCCGGTGAGCGCGCCGAGCTGTGGCAGGAGGGGCTGCTGCAGCGGTACCCGATCGGGGACCTGTCCCGTGCCGAGTCCGACGAGGTGCTGGAACGCGCGCTGCAAGGCCCGGTGGAGGCGCGGTCGTCGGCGCTGCTGTGGTCGGGCAGCGCGGGAAACCCGTTGTACCTCAGGGAACTCGTGGTGTTCGGGCGCGCGGTCGGGTCGTTGCGCGCGGCCGAGGGCATCTGGTCGTGGCACGGCGCGATCGAGCTGGGCGGCCGGCTCGGCGAGCTCGTTCAGGAGAACCTCGGCCGGTTGGAGCCGTCGCACCGGCTGGCGCTGGAGCTGCTCGCGTACTCCGAACCGGTGGAGCTGGACCTGCTGGCGTCGCTGGTGCAGGAGGAGGCGCTCGACGACCTGGAAACCCGCGCGCTGATCCGGGTCGAGTCGTCGGGGCGGCGGTCCGTGGTGCGGCTCGGACATCCCCTGTACGGCAGCCTGTTGCGGGCGACGTGTCCTCCCGTGCGCGCGCAGTCGCACCAACGCGCGTTGGCCGCCGGTCTGGAGGCGACGGGAGCCCGTCGGCGTGAAGACCTCATGCGCATCGCGACCTGGCGACTGGACGGCGGCTCGCCGATCTCGCTCGACCTGCTGGTCGCGGCCGCCGAGCAGGCGTGGGCCGCGCGGGACGTCGCTCTCGCCGAACGGCTGTGCCGTGCCGCGGTCGACGTGGGCGGGCTGAGCCGGGTCGGGCACGTGTTCGGGCAGGTGCTGATGCACGGCCGCGCGCCCGACCAGGCAGAGGCCGCGCTGGCGGACGTCATGGCCGGCCCCCTGTCGGCCGAGGACCTGAGCCGTCTCGGCGCCACCAGGTCGCTGAACCTCTACTTCGCGCTGGGCGACGCGGACGCCGCGACCGCCGTGCTCGACCGCGTCGACGTGCCGGACCTCCCGGACGAGCTGCGCGGCCTGCTGAAGGTCAGCCGAACCCTGCAGGAGGCCTACCGCGGCAACGTGGCCGAGGTTCTGCAGAGCACCTACGAGCCCCTCCCACCGCCCATGTCCGTCCACATGCGACTGGTCAGGGCGCTGTGCCTCGTCCACTCCGGCCGGTACCGCGAGGCCGCCGAGGAGGTCGACCGCTACGAGGCCGAGATCACGGCGCTGACCGGCGAGCCGGCACCGCCGGACCGGGGTGCGCTGCAGCTGCGCTGCTTCGCGCTGGTCTACAGCGGCCGCCTCGCCGAAGCGGAGAGTCTTTCGCTGGCGACGCTCGACCTGTCGTTCGACGAGTTGGCCTTCATCGGCCCGACATCGCTCTACAGCGTGTTGTCGCTTTGCGCGCGCATGCGTGGTCACGGAGCCCAAGCCCTGCGCATGGCCCGTGAAGCCAGCTCGAAGACGGAGGAGAGACCACGCACCTTCGACACGGTCGCGCTCGCGAGTCTCGCCTCGTCCGCGGCGATCTCCGGTGACACCGAGCTCGCCGGGCAGGCCCTGGCCCGTGCGGAGAAGGCACGCCGCCCGGCCTGGCGGCTGACGGGCCTCGCGGTGCCGCTGGCGCGTCCCTGGGTGCTCGCCGCCGCGGGCGACGTCCGCGGCGCCGCCGACGCGGCGATGGCGGCCGCCGACGAGTGCGCCGAACTGGGCGTGCACGGCAGCGAGGCGGTCGCCCTGCACGACGCTGCCCGCTTCGGCGTCGACACGTCCCTGCGCCTGGCGGCCCTCACGTCCACGATGGACGGCCCGCTGCCGTTGGCCTACGCGGCACACGCGACCGCCCTCGCGCACGCGGCACCGACCGTCCTGGAGGCCGTGGCGGCCGATTTCCTGCGGCTGGGCGCCAGCCTGTACGCCGCGGAGGCACTGGCTTCCGCCGCCCGCCTGCACCGGGCCCAGGGCAACGTCCGGGCCGCGTCGCAGGCCTCGGCCCGGCAGGCGTTGCTGATGCGCGACTTCGACGGCGTCCGCACCCCGGCCCTGCGCGTGGACGGCCTCACCCACCTGACGCGCCGCCAGGCGGAGGTCGCCAGGCTGGCCACGTCCGGGCTCACCAACCAGCAGATCGCCGAGAGGCTGCACACGTCCAAACGCACGGTCGACAACCACCTGCACGCGATCTACGGCGTGCTCGGCGTGACCGGACGCGACGAGCTCCGCACGGTGTTCGGGCCCGACTGAGGACACGTGTCGCACGAACCCGCCGAGACAACGCGGCCGACGCCCTGGGGGTGGCGCCGGCCGCGAAGATCAGTGCGAGATCAGTCCCGGGACTTGTCGCGGGCCTCGGCGTCGACGGCGCGCTGCAGCTCGTCCATGTCCGGCGTCAGCAGGTCGTCGGCCGTGCGGGCGAGCACCTCCTCGGCCTCGGCCTCGGCCGCGGCCGCTTCCTCGGCCTCCTTCAGGCGCTTGTCGGCCCGGCGGACCGCCCAGACGGTCGCCAGCAGGGCGACGGCCATGAGCGGGTAGCCCATGGCGAGACGGGCGACGGCGAGCCAGCCGACCTGGTCGCCCTCGTAGAGCCACCGCTGCACCACGAAGCGGGCGAAGAACACCAAGGCCCAGACGAACGTGGCGATGTCGTAGTCGCGGACGGAGGCCTTGTCGGCGCGCCAGGAGCGGTCACGGCCGTTGAGGAACGTCCAGAGCACACCCGCGAGCGGCCAGCGCACGATGATCGACAGCAGGAACGCGCTGCCGTACACGACGCTCTGCCAGATGCCGAAGAGGAAGAAGTCCTTGGCCTCGCCGGTGCGGTACGCGATGAACGCCGCGACGCCGACACCGAGGACGGCGGAGATCGCCGGCTGGACCGTGCCCTTGCGGACGGCCAGGATCACGCCGATCACGACGGCGGCGGCGAGCGCGCTGATGATCGCGGCCATGAGGTTCTTGGCGGCGAAGTTGACGATCACGAAGACGACGACGGGCAGCGACGAGTAGAGCATGCCGCTCACGCCGCCCATCTGCTCGAGGACGGTGGGCTGCTTTTCTTCGGTCTCAGCTGAAGTCATGAAGCGTTCTGCAACTCGTAATAGGGGTTGTAGAGCACCTTGCGCCCGTCGCGCACGGCGATGCGGCCTCGGGCCTTGATCGTCCGACCAGGCTCGATTCCGGCGATGCGACGGCGGCCGAGCCAGACGAGGGTCACGCCCTCGGTGCCGTCGTAGAGCTCGGCTTCCAGCGTGGCGATCGCGTCCCTGGGACAGAGCTCCACGCTGCGGAGCCTGCCTAGGACGGTGACCTCCTCACCGGACTTGCAGTCGCAGGCCTTCACCGCGCCGACGGCCTCCGCTTTTCGCGAGAGGTCGTCCGCGTCGAGCTCGGATACGTCACTGGTCAAGCGACGCACCAAGCGGCGCCAATAGCCGCTCATCCCCGACTCCTGCATTGCTCAAGTGGCCCCGTGGTGTGGACCGTCTGTGAGTGAGGGTACGCACGAGGGCCGACAATCTCGGGCGTGCCTGTCGAGACCGTCGTCCTTCTGCCCGGAACAGCCTCGGACGAGGTGTTTGTCCGTTCCGTGTTCGCCGAACCGTTGTCGCAGGTCGGCGCCGTTTTCACCGCTCCACGTGTCCGCACACTCAGTGAACGGTTGACGGCCCTCGAAAATGCCTTCACAAGCCACCCGATCGTGGTGGGTGGCGTCTCACTGGGCGCTCACGTCGCCGCCGCCTGGGCCGTGCGGAACCCGGCCAGGTGCGCGGGACTGATCCTCGCCCTGCCCGCGTGGACCGGGCCCGCGAACGGCGCGCCCGCGGCCATGGCGGCGAAAGCCAGTGCGGAGATCGTCACGCGCCACGGCCTGGACGCGGCGCTGGAAGGCACGTCCGGCTGGCTGCGCGACGAGCTGAGCAGGGCGTGGCGCGGCTACGGCGACCAGCTGGTGCCGCACCTCGAAGAAGCGGCCACGTCCGCGGCACCCACCCTCGACGAGCTGAAGACCCTCGACGTGCCGACGGGAATCGTCGGGTGCACGGACGACCCGGTGCACCCGATCGAGATCGCGCGGGAGTGGGCGGACGCCATCCCGCGCGCCGTGCTCACGACGACGACGCTGGCCGCCTACCCGCACGCGCTGGGGGGCGCGGTGCAGGCGTGGCACCAGGCGCGTTAGCCCTGCTGCTGCTGGATGTGCCGGGCGATCGCGTCCGGCAGCTCGATCGGCAGCGGGGTGCGGGGCGGCATCGGCTGCTCACCGCGCACGACCACGGTGCCGCGCAGCATGTCCCGCAGCGCCGCGGAGTTGTGCTCGAAGTGCTCCTCCGGGCCCGCCGCGACTCCGCGCAGCATCCAGCGCGGCCCGTCGACGCCGACGAAGAGGATCTGCACGCCCTGGTTGCGCGCGGTGATCTCCTCGCCCCACTCGCCGTTCTCGCGGTTGATGCGGGCGCCGTCCTCCTTGAGGCCCTGGATCAGCTCGGCGCCGACCTCCTTCCACAGGCCACCCGACTTCGGCGCGGCGAACGCGCTCACCGTCAGCTGACCAACGGACGTGAGGACGTGCACGGCGCGCACGGCGCCGGTCTGCTGGTCCATCTCGACCTGCAGCTGGGCCTCGTCCGGCATCGGCAGCTGCACCGATCCCAGGTCGAGCCGCTGCACATCGTCACGGGGCGCCACGGTCGAGTCCCACGGGCCCTCGACGTCCTCGTCGAACGCCTCGTCGTGCTCCGGACCGGTGTCGACCGCCCCCGAGGAGTGACGACCGCGCTTGCGGCGCCTTCCGAACATCCCACTACCCCTCTGTCTGCGTGCGGGCGAGCACTGCGTGCCCGCCGGTCGAGCCATAGCCTCCCGCACCGCGTGCCGTCTCCGGCAACTCGGTGACCTCGCGGAACACCGCGTGCTCGACGCGTTGCACGACGAGCTGGGCGATCCGGTCGCCGCGCGACAGCGCGATCGGCTCACGGAGATCATGGTTCACGAGGCAAACGCGGATCTCACCGCGGTAGCCCGAGTCGATCGTGCCGGGCGTGTTGACCACGCTCAGCCCGGCGCGCGCGGCCAGTCCGGAACGGGGGTGCACGAACCCCGCGTACCCGTCGGGGAGCGCGATCGCGACACCGGTGCCGACCACCGCGCGCTCACCTGGTGGAATGACCACGTCCGACGTGGTGACCAGATCGGCGCCCGCGTCGCCGGGACGGGCGTAGGCGGGCACGGGAACCCCCGGATCGAGCCGGGTCAGCAACACCTCGACGCTGGACACGGCGGCCGAGATTACCCTGACGACGTGAGTGAGACTGCCGTGACCGCCACTACGACCTTCCGCGAGCGCCTGTACGTGACGCCGTGGATCTGGCCGCTCCCGCTGCTGGCGGCGGGCCTGCTGGCCGCCGAGGTGCACATGGGCTTCCCCGGTGTCCGGTCCTGGCTGCCGTACGTGATCCTGCTGCCGCTGACGGTCGTGCTGATCGTGAAGATGGGGTCGGCGAAGGTCGAGGTGTCCGGCGGCGAGCTGAGGGCCGGCGACGCCCACATCCCGCTGAACCTGCTCGGCGACGTCGAGATCATCGCGCCGGAGGACCGGCGCAAGGCCATGGGCCCGCACCTGGACCCCGCCGCGTACGTGGTGCACCGCGGCTGGGTGAAGCCGCTCGTGCGGGTGCGCGTGAACGACCCGGACGACCCGACGCCGTACTGGATGATCAGCACGCGGCGGCCGGAGGAGCTCGTCGCCGCGATCAAGTCCTGAAAGACACAACTGGGCGCCACCCGTGCGGGTGAGCGCCCAGTCTCGACTGGCGGTTGTCAGGCGCAGTCGCGGCAGATGTACACGCCGTTGTTGTCCTCGGCGAGCCTGCTGCGGTGGTGCACCAGGAAGCACTTCGAGCACGTGAACTCGTCGGCCTGCTTGGGCAGGACCTTGAACGTGAGCTCCTCGCCGGACAGATCGGCGCCGGGCAGCTCGAAGTTCTCCGCGCTCGCGTCCTCGTCGACGTCCACGACGCCGGACTGCGTCTCGTTCCGCCGGGCCTTCAACTCCTCGAGGGAGTCTTCAGCGAGTTCGTCCGCCTCGCTGCGACGCGGCGCGTCGTAGTCGGTCGCCATCTTCTTCACCCCTGCGGTCTACGGAGACTGTTCGTGTCGCTGGTTAACGCTCCAGCGCCCTCTTTTGTGCCCCACGTCAAGGTGACGTAGGTCTCCCTCACCCGGTGGCAAGCCAACCCCCTAGACGTGACCGTCGGCTTGATCCACATGTGTGCGGAGCGCGCAGAGGGTAGCTCATTGTCCGAGTGACTCGACATCGGGTTACCCCTTACCGACCGGACGGGTGACACAACCTTTCTACGCTGGACCGATACCCTGTGCGGGAGCACGTGAACCCCGGCGTGCAACCTGGCGCCGGGCCGGTACCGTCCTGACTGTGAGCAATCAGGCCGGTGCGTTGGGTCACGCCCGCCGGGGCGCGCGACAGCCGGGCAGGGCCTAGGCTGATCACAGGGGACGGAACACGGGGAGGGCTTCGGACGTGGGACCCGCATCGGGAAGTTTGACGCCCTACAAGCGGCGTCGGCCCGTACCCGCGCTCGTCCTGTTCGCGGTGCTGTTGGTCAGTTCCGTGTTCGTGTGGGTGAAGGTGCTGGGCAACGCAGGCGACGTGGACGCGGCCATCAAGTGCAACGCGCCCGGCCACGTGCAGACCTCCGACACCCCGGGAGCCGATCCCGCGGCCACCACGACGGCGCCCCCGCCCGCCCTCGGCACCGTGCTGGAGCACGACGCGCTCGACCGCACCAACCCCGTGCCGGTCGGCGAGGTCAACTTCAAGGTCGTCAACGCCTCGACCCAGCGCAACCACGCCAAGACCGTCGCGACCCAGCTCAGCGACCTGGGCCTGAAGCAGGCGGCCGACCCCGGCAACGACCCGATCTACCCGGCCGGCGACATGAACTGCCGCGGTCAGCTCCGCTTCGGCGCCCCCGGCGCGCAGGCGGCCAGGACGCTGTCGCTGCTGGAGCCGTGCCTGGAGCTCGTGCGCGACGACCGCCAGGACGCCACCGTCGACGTCGCGGTCGGCAAGAAGTTCGACGAGGTCAAGCCGAACAGCGACGCCCGCAAGGTGCTCGACCAGCTCAAGGAGTGGGCCGAGCAGCAGCCGGAGCAGCAGGGCGGCCAGGTCGCGGCACCCACCCCGCCGACGCTGAACCCGGACAACCTGGCCGGCGCACGCGACGTGAGCTGCTGACCTCCCGCACGGTCGCTCGTCGTCTCATCGCACCCGTTCCAGCGCTTCCTCATGTTGCGCCGTCCGCGTCAATGTTGACTGAATCAACATCGGTGTTGATTCAGTCAAGCTCGACGTTGACGGCGTCCATGTCGACTCAACGGCTCACGTTGATCCGGACGCCGACGTTGACTCAGCTGTCCACGTCGACTCGGCCCGTCCACGTTGATTCGGCCGTCCACGTTGACTCGCCCCGTCCACGTCGACACGCCCCGTCCACGTCGACACGCCCCGTCCACGTCGACACGCCCCGTCCACGTCGACACGCCCCGTCCATGTTGATGCAGCTGTCCACGTTGACTCAGCTGTCCACGTTGACTCAGCTGTCCACGTTGATTCAGACCTTGCCGAACCCGGACTCGACGAGCGCGTCGTGCATCGCGTCGGCGATGCCGGGCGCGGCCGCGAACGTCGCGTCCTCCCCCAGTTCCGGCGACGACCCCGGCAACCGCACGACGGCACCGGCCTCGGCCGCGATCAACGCGCCGGCCGCCCAGTCCCACCGCCCCAGACCGTGCTCGGCGTAGGCGTCGAGCCGTCCAGCGGCGACCGAGCAGAGATCCAGCGACGCCGCACCGGCCCGGCGCATGTCGCGCACCCGCGTCGACATCGCGGCCCACGCGTCGGCCTGCCGCTGACGGCGTTCCGCCCGGTAGGCGAACCCGTAGCCGAGCAGCGACAGCGACAGGTCCGCGGTGGCGGACACCTTCAAGGGCTGCCCGTCCAGAAAAGCGCCGTGGCCGCGCGCGGCGGTCCACACGCGACCCGTCGCCGGTTCCACGACCGCACCGGCGACCGACTCGCCGTCGAGCTGCGCCGCGATCGACACCGAGTACCACGGGATTCCGTAGAGGTAGTTGACGGTGCCGTCGATCGGGTCGACGACCCACGTGACGCCCTCCACGACGGTGCCGCCCTCCTCCTCACCGAGGACCGGCTCGCCGGGACGCAACTCGGACAGACGCGTCCGGACGAGTTGTTCTGAGGCGCGATCCGCTTCCGTCACCACGTCCGTCGAGGTGCTCTTGGTGTCGAACGACACGACGGCGGAGGCGCGCATGCGCTGAACAAGAACGCCCGCTTCCCGTCCGATGGCAGTGGCGATGTCGACGAGTGGCCGGGGATCGAACACGACCGGTTCCCTCCTGCGTCACTAGCACGGGACTATCGGACAACGTCAGGCTAATGTCTGCGCACCACGGTTACTGAATCGAAGCCAACAGGATCTAGTAGGAAGGACCACGGGGCATGGGCATCACCCGCGGGTTCGGTGTGGACATCGGCGGCTCCGGCGTCAAGGGCGGCCTGGTCGATCTCGAAGCAGGAGCACTGGACGGCGAGCGCATGCGGATTCCCACGCCTCAGCCCTCGACGCCGCAGGCGGTGGCCGAGGTCGTCGCCGAGATCGTCGAGAAGTTCCAGTGGGACGGACCGGTCGGCATCACCCTTCCGTGCGTGGTCAAGCACGGTGTCGCCCTGAGCGCGGCGAACGTGGACAAGGGCTGGATCGACTGCGACGCGCAGGCCCTCTTCGCCGAACGCCTCAAGCGCAAGCCCGAGGACATCGTCGTGATGAACGACGCGGACGCGGCCGGCATCGCGGAGATGTCGTTCGGCGCGGGCGTCGGCAAGGACGGGACCGTGGTGCTGCTGACGTTCGGCACGGGCATCGGCAGCGCGGTGTTCCTCGACGGCAAGCTCGTCCCGAACACCGAGTTCGGGCACCTGCAGGTCGACGGGCACGACGCGGAGTCCCGCGCGGCCGCCTCCGTGAAGGAGGAGAAGGGCCTGTCCTGGGAGGAGTGGACGCCGCGCGTCAGCCGGTACATCAACGTGCTGGAAGACCTCATCTGGCCCGACCTGGTGATCGCCGGCGGTGGCGTGAGCAAGAAGGCGCACAAGTGGTTGCCGTTGCTCAAGGTGCGCACCGAAGTGGTTGCTGCTGCACTGAAGAACGACGCGGGCATCGTCGGCGCCGCGTGGGCGTCCGCACACGGCGTCAGGCCGTAGCGGCCGTTCGACACCGAAACGTGTCCGACTGGATCTAGCTGCGAGAACGCAGGTGAGAGCGCCTCGATGGACCTCGGGGCGCAACACCGAGTCACCGACGTCGTTACAATGGAACGCACACCCGCCAAGCAAGATCGGCGGGGAGATCCCCTGAACTCTGGCGACCGAGGTTTCGCGCCCTCTGGTTTGCCTTGAACGACCGTCGCGAAAGGGCGTACGTGGCAGCCGCAGAAACCGCAACCCGACGCTCCAGCTCCGCCGCGAGCGCCGCCAAGACGACCAAGGCGACCGCGGCCGGCGAGGCCGAGGAGAAGCCGAAGCGCAAGACGACCGCGACGGCAGCGAAGAAGCCCGCCGCCAAGGCCGCCGGCGCCAAGACCCCGCGCAAGCCGGCCGGCAAGGCCGACCCCGCCGCGAAGGGTGCCACCAAGAAGGCCGACGGCGAAGAGCCGGAGGACATGGAAGGCGCTCCGGGCGCCGAGGACCTGGTCGACGACGTCGAGCTGGTCGACGAGCCCGTCGTGGACGAGCCGGAGGAGGCGGAGGACCCCAAGAACGAGGGTGACTTCGTCTGGGACGAGGAGGAGTCCGAGGCCCTGCGCCAGGCGCGCAAGGACGCGGAGCTCACCGCTTCGGCCGACTCCGTTCGCGCCTACCTCAAGCAGATCGGCAAGGTCGCCCTCCTCAACGCCGAGGAGGAGGTCGAGCTCGCCAAGCGCATCGAGGCCGGGCTCTACGCCGCCGAGCGCGTGCGCCGCTCCGAGGAGGAGGCGGAGAAGCTCACCCCGCAGCTGCGCCGCGACCTGCGCTGGATCGTCCGCGACGGCGAGCGCGCCAAGAACCACCTGCTCGAGGCGAACCTGCGCCTCGTCGTGTCGCTGGCCAAGCGCTACACCGGCCGCGGCATGGCGTTCCTGGACCTGATCCAGGAGGGCAACCTGGGTCTGATCCGCGCCGTCGAGAAGTTCGACTACACCAAGGGCTACAAGTTCTCCACGTACGCCACCTGGTGGATCCGGCAGGCGATCACCCGCGCGATGGCCGACCAGGCCCGCACCATCCGCATCCCGGTGCACATGGTCGAGGTCATCAACAAGCTGGGCCGCATCCAGCGCGAGCTGCTGCAGGACCTGGGCCGCGAGCCCACGCCGGAAGAGCTCGCCAAGGAAATGGACATCACGCCGGAGAAGGTGCTGGAGATCCAGCAGTACGCGCGTGAGCCCATCTCGCTGGACCAGACGATCGGTGACGAGGGCGACAGCCAGCTCGGTGACTTCATCGAGGACTCCGAGGCCGTCGTGGCGGTCGACGCCGTCTCGTTCACGTTGCTGCAGGACCAGCTCCAGTCGGTGCTCGCGACGCTGTCCGAACGCGAGGCGGGCGTCGTTCGGCTGCGCTTCGGCCTCACCGACGGCCAGCCGCGCACGCTGGACGAGATCGGCCAGGTCTACGGCGTCACGCGTGAGCGCATCCGGCAGATCGAGTCCAAGACCATGTCGAAGCTGCGTCACCCGTCGCGCTCGCAGGTGCTGCGCGACTACCTCGACTAGGTCTTACCGAGGCATACGCAAACAGCCCCGCACCGGTTCGGTGCGGGGCTGTTTTCTTTTCACGCGCGTGGACGGTTCTCCGGTTTGGCGACCACCTTCGACGCCTGGCTGCCGGACAGGAGGGCGAAGGCGTCCGCCTGCTCGTTGGTGACGGTCCACCCGCCGTCGGCTTTCGCGAACGCGACGGGCAGCGTCGTCCAGTCCGGGCAACCGGTCAGTGCGAGGTCGGACCGGCCGTCGGCGTTGAAGTCGCCGGTGACGGCCTCGGCGCAGCCGGCGGCAGCCCAGTTCGAGAACGACCCGGCCTGCGCGTTCGAGATGCGCCAGGTGCCGTCGCCCACCGCGTGGGCGACCGGGATCGTCGTCCAGGTCGCATGACCGGTGAGCGCGATGTCGGTCAGCCCGTCGCCGTTGAAGTCACCGTTCATGGTCTTCACCCCCGTGCCCGAAGCCCATACCGCGAAGTCGCCGACGGGACCGTTGACCGTCTGGAACGTGCCGTCACCGCGCGACAGCGCGACCGGCGCGGTCGTCCACCCGGGATGTCCGGTCAGCGCGAGGTCGGTTCGGCCGTCGCGGTTGAAATCCCCGCCGGAGATGTGCACGCCTTGACCGCCCGCCCACTCCGGGAAGGGGTTGCCTTCCTCCACGTGAAGGCTTGTGAACGACCCGTCGCCGTTCGACAGCCCGATCGGGACGGCGGGCCACCCGCCGTCCGGGCCGATTCCGGTGGCCGCGAGATCGGTGCGGCCGTCACCGTTGTAGTCCCCCGCCAGCACTCTCGCGCCCGCCTGCCCTGACATGTGCTGGAAGTCGTAGTCCTCCGGCGAGGGCACGTTGGTCGTCGTGAAACGGCCGTCGCCGTTCGAGAACGCGACAGGCACCGAATGCCACCAGTTCACCCCGACCAGCGAGATGTCCGCTCTGCCGTCGTTGTTGTAGTCGCCGACGACGGCCTGGGCGGCCGGTTGCGCCGCCAGCTGGGCGAACTGCGCCGCCGGGAAGTTGGTGACCGCGAAGCCACCTGGCCGCGAGAACGCGACGGGGATCGTCGTCCAGCCCGCAGCTCCGGTCAGCGCGATGTCCGTGCGCCCGTCGCCGTCGAAGTCACCCGCGAGCGACTTCACGTTCGGCCCTGACGACCACGCGGCGAAATCACCTACGGGGGACGCCGAGACGCGGAACCCGCCGCTGCCGGTCGACGACGCCACCGGCAGCTGCCGCCACGACTGCTCGCCGAGGAGCGCCAGGTCGGTCCTGCCGTCACCGTCGAAGTCCGTTCCCGCCACCTTGCCGGGTACCGCGGCCGTCGCCGTGCCGCCCAGCATCATCGTCAAAGCCGCTGCCCACCCGAGAACACGTTTCACCGGATCAGGTTGGCGGGTTGCCCGGCCGCACCGCGCGGGTTGTTCCGGACATCGGAACCCACGCCGTGACCAGGCGTGATCGAACGCATGCGAAAGATGAGTACCCATGTACTCATGTGCCGCCTATGCATCCGCGACAGCATCAGTGTGTGGCTGTGCCGGAGGGGTGCACAGGGACAGTTCCGGACATCGGAACGAGGGGCGGAGAACATGGGCAGGTCAGTACTCGAAGGGGCGTTCTCGCTGCTGGACAAGCTGATGGACGAGGGTGAGCTGGGGCTCACGCAACTCGCCGACCGCTGTGAGATGCCGAAGACCACGGTGCACCGGCTGCTGGACCAGATGGAGGCGCTCGGCGCGGTCGAGAACGTGCGCGGCCGTTACCGCATCGGCGCGCAGATGTTCCGGCTCGGACAGGCCTGGGAACCTGCTCCGGGCATCCTGCGGGTGGCGCGGCAGCCGCTGCGCGCGTTGTCCGCGACGATCAGGACGTCGACGATCCTCGCGGTGCCCCGGCGTGACCGGGTGCTCGTGGCCGCGGCGAGCATCGTGCGCGCGGAGGACGTGGCACGGCTGCGTCCCGGTGCCACGGTGCCGGCGGGCATGGAGTTCGTCAGCGCTCCGGTGCGCACGCCGTCCAGCAGTGTCATCGGCACCGTCTCCGCGGTGCTCGACAGCGGCCGCAGCGCCACCGCTCTGCGGGAGGCGGTCGGACACGCCGCACGGGCGATCAGCGCGGCCCTCGCGAGCTGATCGACTAGGCCGAACGGCCGTACGACCGGGAGTTCGATCACGGTGCCGCGTCCGAATCGTGGGACGTTCGTGACCTGTTCGCTGCGGGCGGACAAAGGCAACCGATATCACACTCCCGGTCGCACGCAACCGACCGAACGGCCCGAATTCGCTGCTCCACCAGCGGGTTTCCGGTTGCTCTCCGTGCGTGTCAAGACGGAGAACCGGTGGCGAACACAGGTGTAAGCCTGCTGCAGACGGGTAAATCGCAGAGTGACGCGAGTCGCCACGCACACGGGAACACTGACTATCGCGAGAACGTCTGTCAGAGTGGAGCCAGCGAGCACCGCGCACCAGCCAGGGGCGCCGTGGTCGCAGCTTGGTAAGAGGGCACCGAAACACTCAGTTCCGGTGCTGGGACGGAGGGAGATTCATCATGACTGCAGCACTCACCCGCCCCGAGTTGACCGCTGCCGACCGCTGCGACCGCTGCGGGGCTGCTGCCCAGGTTCGCGCCGTTCTCCCGTCCGGGGGCGAGCTGCTGTTCTGCGGGCACCACGCCCGTGCGCACAGCGAGAAGTTGCGCGAGCTCGCTGCTGAGATTCAGCAGGGCTGATCCACCCCACCTAGCCGCTCGGGGCGGAGATCCTTCACGGGATCTCCGCCCCCTTCGCTTCTACAGAGCGTCCAGCACGGGTTCGAAGGCCAGTTCGGCGGCGCCGACCAGCTTCGCGTCGCGGCCCAGCGGTGACGTCACGATCTGGGTTCCGCCGACCGCCCGCGACACCAGGCTGCGCTGCTGCACGACCGCGCCCACCGCGTCCACGACCGACGTCGGCAGTGCGGTGTAGAGATCGCCCAGCACCACCAGTTCCGGGCCGAGGACGTTGACGATGTTGGCGAGCCCGAGGGCCAGCCAGCTCGCGAACTCCTCCAGCAGCGACGTGTCCTCCAGCGCCCGCAGCGCCGCCACGACGGCACCCCGCGGCGCGTCTTCCGGCAGCCCCAGGGCCCGGCACAACGCCGGTTCGCCTACCTCGGTCTCCCAGCAGCCGTCACAGCCGCAGTAGCAGCGACGGCCGCGCGGGTTGACCACCATGTGCCCGAGCTCGCCGACATAGCCGCCGCTGCCGCGCAACGGCTGCCCGGACAGGATCACGCCGCCGCCGACACCGACGTCCGCGGAGATGTAGACCATGTCCGAGGACGCCCGCGCGGCGCCGCGCACGTGTTCGGCGAGTGCGCCGAGCTCCGCGTCGTTGCCCACCCGGACGGGCAGCTTCAGCACCGCCTCCAGGCGTTTGCCGAGCGCGACACCCGTCCAGTGCAGGTTCGGCGCCTCGTGCACCTGGCCGTCCGAGCGCCGGACGACACCCGGTACCGACACGCCGACTCCGACCGCGGTGACGTCGAGGTCGTCGGCCATGAGGCGCGCCGACTCGACGATGTGCGTGATGACCTCTCCCGGATCACGCGTCCGGTGATGCAGGTTCCAGCTGTCCCGCCCGAGGATCTCCCCGCCGAGGCCGACGAACCCCATCGCCACCTGCTCCACCCGCACGTCGATCGCGATGACGACCGCGGCGTGCGGCTGGGGCAGGACGAGCAACGAGGGACGGCCCGCACCGCTGCGCAGGGCGGGCACGCGTTCGGCGACCACACCGGCTTCGGCGAGGCCGTCCACCAGGGCCTTGATCGTGCTGCGGTTGAGCCCGAGCTCGGCCGCGAGCGACGCCCTGGTGGACGGTCCGTCGACGTGCAGGCTGCGCAGCAGCGCCGTCCTGTTGTGCCTGCGGATCTCGTCGGGACGGGTGCCGGACGTAGGTCCCGTCACCTCGTCAGCGGGCCGCGTTGGCCGCCCGGCGGCGGGACAACGCGTCGACGCTCGCGGCGAGCAGCAGGACCAGGCCGGTCACGATGAACACGACCGCGGCGGGCTGCTTGAGCAGGCCCATGCCGTTGGAGATGATCGCCAGCACCGCACCACCGATGACCGCGTCGCGCAGGCGGCCCTTGCCACCGAACAGCGACGTGCCGCCGATGACGGCCGCGCCGACCGACAGCAGCAGCGTGTTGCCGCCACCGGCGTTCGGGTCGACCGAGCCGACCTTCGACGAGTACACGATCGCGCCGATCGCGGCCGCGGAGGACGCGATCACGAACACGCTCATGCGGATCCGCTCGACGTTGATACCGGCGCGGCGCGCGGCTTCCTTGTTGCCGCCGACGGCGTAGATGTGCCGGCCGTAGCTGGTGCGGTCGAGCACGAACGTGCCGATCACCAGCAGGACGAGCACCAGCGGCACCACGTACGGCACGCCCTGGATCACCACGAGGTTGCTCGGCGCCCGGTTGAGCGAGAGCGCGTAGGTGATGACCGCGGCCAGCAGCGCCAGTGCACCGATCTTGGCCAGCACCAGCGTGGTGGGCTGAGCCACGAGTCCCTTGCGCAGCCGGGAGAAGTGCCGCGTGAGCACGACCGCCGCGTAGCCGCCGACGGCGATGACGAACAACGCCCACGAGCCCGCGAAGTTCAGGTTGCCGTTGGCGACGTTGAAGATCGTGTCGTCGCGCAGGCCGAGCGTGCCGCCGTTGCCGATGAACTGCAGCACCACGCCGTTCCAGACGAGGAACAGCGCCAGGGTCACGACGAACGACGGGATGCCGACCTTCGCGACCAGGAACCCGGTGATGCAGCCGATGGCCGCGCCGACGCAGACGGCGAGCAGCATCTCCAGCCACGCGTTCGCGGGAATGCCGATCACCGCGATCAGGAACGCGACCAGCGCCAGCGCCGCTCCCGCCCAGATCCGCATCAGCACCGCGAGCACGATCGCGAGCAGCAGCAGGCCGCAGAACACGTAGAACACCGTGTCGCCCATGCCGCCGAGCAGATTGCCGTTGTGGATCAGGTGCAGTGCCATGACCGAGGCCGTCACACCGGACGCGGTACCGGCGGACAGGTCGATCTCGCCGAGCAGCAGCACGAACACCAGGCCCATCGCGATGATCGTGATGCTGGCGCCCTGCTGGAGCAGGTTGGCGAGGTTGCCGAGGGTGAAGAACGTGTCGGACAACGAGCTGAACACGATGAGCAGCACGATGAGCCCGAGCAGCGCGGGCAGCGAACCGAGCTCGCCGCCGCGGACCCTGGCCCAGTAGTCGCGCACCGCCTCACCGGTGGACATGGAGGTCGTGTCGATGCCGAAGTCGGAGATCGCGCCCTGTTGCTGCGACGTCTCGTTCTCGTGCGTTTCGGTGGTGTCGGTCATGCTCGCCTCTTCGGAACTCATCAGATCGTCGCCGCCTCGGGGCGGGCGATGCCCAGGTCACCGGAACGACCGGCGGTGATCAGCTCGACCACCTGACCGTGCGTGACGTCCTTGGACCCCACGACCGCGGCCATGCGTCCGAGGTAGAGGCACGCGATCTTGTCGGCGACCTCGAAGACGTCGTTCATGTTGTGGCTGATCAGGACGACCCCCAGGCCCTGCTCCGCGAGCCGGCGGACCAGGTCGAGCACCTGCCGCGTCTGCGCGACGCCGAGTGCCGCGGTGGGCTCGTCGAGCAGCACGACCTTGCTGTTCCACAGCACGGCCTTGGCGATCGCGACGGTCTGGCGCTGGCCACCGGACAGCGACGCGACCTGCGTGCGCACCGACTTGACCGTGCGCACCGACAGCGAGGCCAGCGTCTTGCGCGCGGCCTGCTCCATGTCCGTCTCGTCGAGCAGGCCACCCTTGGTGCGCTCGCGGCCGAGGAACATGTTCTGGACGATGTCGAGGTTGTCGGCCAGCGCGAGGTCCTGGTAGACGACCTCGATCCCGAGCGCCGCGGCGTCGCGCGGGCCCTTGATGTGCGTGGGCTGGCCCTCGAACAGGACCTCACCCGAGTCGGTCGGGTGGATGCCCGCGATGCACTTGACCAGCGTCGACTTGCCCGCGCCGTTGTCGCCGACGAGAGCGGTGACCTCGCCGGGATTCACGGTGAGGTCGATGTCGTGCAGGACGTGCACGGGGCCGAAGCTCTTGTTGATGCCGCGCAGCTCGAGAATCGGCTCGCTCACTGGGGTTTCCTCCGTGTTACCACGCGCCGAGGCGGGGTGCGCAGGTCCGCACCCCGCCTTGACGCAAGCGGTCCTACTTGATGCCGAGCTCGGTGCAGGCGGCCTGGGTCTCGGCCACGCAGATGTCCGAGGCCTTGACGAAGCCGGCGTCCACAACGGACTTCACGTTGGCCTTGGTGATCAGCTGGGGCGTGAGCAGCACGGACTTGACGTCGCGGTTGCCCTTGGGGTCCTTCTCCTTCGCGGACGCGAGCGCGTCGGCGGCGGCGGTGTCACCCTTGGCGAGCGCGGCAGCCAGCTTGGCGGCGCCCTCCGCCTCCAGGTTGATCGGCTTGAAGACCGTCATGTACTGGTCACCGCGGAGCACGGCCTGCAGGCCGTCCGGGGTGGCGTCCTGACCGGTGACCGGCACCTTGCCGTTCAGGCCGACCTTCTTGAGGATCGTGATCACCGCGCCGGCGAGGCCGTCGTTCGCGGCGACGACGCCGTCGACCTTGCCGTTGTTGCTGGTCAGGATCTGCTCGAAGACCTGGCCACCCTTCTGGTTGTCCCAGTTGTCGATCGGCTGGGACTGGACCAGCTTGAGCTTGCCCGAGTCGTACAGCGGCTGGAGGACCTTGCGCTGGCCCTGCGCGAACAGGGTGGCGTTGTTGTCCGTCGGCGCGCCCTCGATCTCGATGACGTTGGCGCCCTGCGGAGTGGACTTCATCGCGTCGGAGAAGCCCTGGCCCTGCAGTTCGCCGACCTTCACGTTGTCGAACGACACGTAGTAGGACGACGAGCCACCGAGGTTCAGGCGGTCGTAGTCGATGACCTGGATGCCCTGGGCCTGCGCCTTCTTGGCGACGGAGGCGCCGACCTCGCTGTTGGGGGTCGCGATGATCAGGACCTTGACGCCGGCGTTGATCATGCCGTCGGCCAGGGTGCTGAACTTCTGGACGTCACCCTGCGCGTTCTGGATGTCGGGGCTGAGCCCCTCCTTCTTCAACGCCGCCTCAAGCAGCGGCTTGTCGAAGCCCTCCCAGCGAGCGGAGGAGGCGGTCTCAGGAAGGATCACGCCGACCTTCGCCCCACCACTGCTGCCAGAGTTCGTGTTGCTGGTTCCACCGTTGCCGGAGGACGTGTTGGCGCCACACGCCGAGACCGCCAGGGCGAGGCCCGCGGTAACGGCGATGGAAGCGAGGCTCTTGCTGCGCATCCGCCATCCCTTTCACTGCGCTGTGTCACAGAGAATGTTGTGGCGCACAACGTATGCCCGACATATGCGTGACCGGAACCACACTGGATCGATTAAGTCGTAACGATGCGGCAACCTTGACGAAATTTGGTCACCGAGAGTCGTGAGAGCGTAACCACGGCGCTACTGCATCCAGTGGCGATATATCGGATATCGGTTACTTCGCGTTCAGGACGGACCGGACCATGCGCCGCACCACGTCCGGCGCCGGCGGGGTGTCCCGGTCGGCGAAGAGCAGGTGCCCGGTGCCGATGAGCATGGGCGCGGCGGCGTCCGGCTCGACACCGCTCACGCGACCGAACTCCCGCTCGCGCTCCAGGTAGTTCCTGATCATGATCGCGGCCTCGGTCAGCACCGGCACACCGGCGGGCCACGTCTCGCGCAACCGCCGCCGCAGGTCGTCGCGGAAGGTCACGAGGGCCACGATCGCCACGGCGACAGAACCGAAGACCGCGATGATCGCTTCGGCGAGGTTGTCGACGACGGACCCGGTACCCGCCGCCTCCAGGAGCGCCTTCGCCCGCGCGTCCATCTTGTCCACGCGGTCCATCACGAACTCGGCGAGGAACGCGTCGAAGTCGTCGAAGTGCCGGTGCAGGACCCCCTTGGCGACACCGGCCTCAGTCGTCACCGCCCGGCTGGTGAGCGCGCTCGGTCCGCCCTCGACCAGGAGGCGCTCCGCCGCGTTGAACAGCTGTTCTCGCACGTCACGCAGATGCACACCGGTCGGCACGCCGAAATCTCCTAGCTGAGTGGGCGGTTGCCCACTATGGTGGGCGCATGCCCACTTTAGGTGAGAAGCCAGAGCAGGAGAAATTCGACCCGGACCTCGCCGAGCGGCTCGCCCGCTCGTTCGGAGCGGAAGCCGTTCGCTACGACCGCACCCGGCCTCCCTACCCCGACGAGCTCGTTCAGCGGATCGTTTCGGCAAGCCCGGGACCGCGCGTCGTCGACATCGGCTGCGGCACCGGCAAGCTGTCCCGCCAGCTGATCGCCGCCGGGTGCGAGGCCCTCGGCGTCGAGCACGACGAGCGGATGGCCGGCTTCGCCCGCGAGACGGGCGTGCCCGTGGAGGTGTCGAAGTTCGAGACCTGGGACCCCGCGGGCCGCGAGTACGACGCCGTCGTCGCGGGGCAGTCGTGGCACTGGGTCGACGCCGAGGCGGGGATGCACCAGGTCGCGCGGGTGCTGCGGCCCGGCGGCCTGTTCGTCGCGTTGTGGCACGTGTTCTCGACACCGGACCCGATCGCGAACGCCCTCGGCGCCGTCTACGCGAAGGTCGCGCCGGAAGCGACGTTCCGCGTCGGCCACACCCGCGAGAAGGCGCTGGCGGGCTATCAGGTGGGCTGCCGGCAGACCGCCGACAAGTTCGTCGGCACCGGGGAGTTCACCGACCCGCAGCAGTGGAGCGCCAGCTGGGACCACACCTACACGACCGCCGAGTACATCGACATGACCCTCACCATGAGCCCGCTGGCCCTGCTCTCGAGCGAGCAGGTCACCGCACTGCTGGACGGCATCGGCGCCGCGATCGACGCTCACGGCGGCGAGTTCACGTCCCACTACGAAACGCTCGCCGTCGCCGTCACCCGCAACTGATATATCGCATATCAGCTCATGCAAAATACGTTTGCGGACGAAGTCAAAAGACTCATTGCAAAGGCAGGGAGGGCGTCCTACCTGCACTGATCTGCCTCGGGGGACGAGCTACCAGGAGCGCAACGTGGCGATGCGTTCCTCGAGCTGCTCGATGGTGGCCATCGCCGTGGGCGGCCCGCCGCAGTACTCGCGCAGCTGGTTGTGGATCTTGCCATGCGGCTTCTTGGTGCGGTGGTGGTGCATCGCGACGAGGGTGTTGAGCTCTTTGCGTAGTGAGGCGAGGCGTTCCTGCACGCTGGCGGGCCTCGCCTCACGCACCGCCACCTCGGGCTTGGGGCGCTTGGCCGCGGAGGCCATCTGCTCTTCCTGGCGTTGCAGCAGCAACGTGCGCACCTGGTCCGGTTCCAGCAGGCCCGGCAGGCCGAGGTACTCCTGCTCCTCCTCGGAGCCCGCCATGGTCGGGGCACCGAACGACGAGCCGTCGAAGATCAGCTGATCGAGCTCGGCCGTGGTGCCCAGCGCGGTGAAGGCGCGCTCGTCCTCCCCCGGCTCGTCCTTGGCCTGGTTCGCGGCCGCCATCAGCTCGTCGTCCCAGCCGTCCTTCTCGCGGTGCGGCTTGCCCAGGACGTGGTCGCGCTCGGCCTCCAGCTCGGACGCGAGCTGCAGCAGCACCGGCACCGACGGCAGGAACACCGACGCGGTCTCGCCGGGCTTGCGGGCACGCACGAACCGCCCGATGGCCTGGGCGAAGAACAGCGGGGTCGACGAGGACGTCGCGTACACGCCGACCGCGAGGCGCGGCACGTCGACGCCTTCGGACACCATCCGGACCGCGATCATCCAGCGTTCGGTGGTCGCGGCGAACTCGGCGATCTTGCCCGACGCCTTCGGGTCGTCCGAGAGGACGAGCGTGGGAATGTGGCCCGTGACGCGCTGGAGCACCTGCGCGTAGGCCTTCGCCGTCTCCTGGTCGGTCGCGATCACCAGGCCACCGGCGTCCGGCAGGCCGTTCTCCCTCTTCTGGGTGAGCCGCTGGTCGGCGGCGCGCAGCACGGACGCCATCCAGTCGCCGGCCGGGTCCAGGGCGGTGCGCCACGCCCGCGCGGTCTGCTCCTGCGTCAGCGGCTCGCCCAGGCGCGCGGTGAACTCCTCGCCCGCGCTGGTCCGCCACGACGCCTCACCGGAGTACGCCAGGAACAGCACGGGCCGGACGACGCCGTCGCGCAGCGCGTCGGAGTACCCGTACGTGTGGTCGGCCTTGGACGTCTTGAACCCGCCGGAGCTCTCCTCGTAGGTGACGAACGGGATGGGCGAGTCGTCCGAGCGGAACGGCGTACCGGTGAGGCACAGCCGGCGCACCGCGGGCGTGAACGCCTCGCGGATCGCCTCACCCCACGACTTGGCGTCACCACCGTGGTGGACCTCGTCGAGCAGCACGAGCGTCTTGCGGTTCTCCGTGCGCACCCGGTGCAACGACGGATGGGCGGCCACCTGCGCGTACGTCACGGCCACGCCGTGGTAGTCGCGGGAGGTCATCGCGTTGGTGTTGCGGAAGTTCGAGTCGATGTGGATGCCCTGCTCGGCGGCGGCCTTCGCCCACTGGTGCTTGAGGTGTTCGGTGGGCGTCACGATCGTGACGGCCTCGATCGTCCGGTCTGCCAGCAGCTCGGCGGCGACGCGCAGTCCGAAGGTCGTCTTGCCGGCACCGGGCGTCGCGACGGCGAGGAAGTCCTGGGGCTTCGCGGCCAGGTACTTGGTCAGCGCGCGGCGCTGCCATGCCCGCAGCGGTCGCATTGCTGCTGTCGCTGTCACAGACGTGTTTCTCCTCGTTTTTGCAGGTCAGACATGGCAGTGCCCTCAGGCAGGCCGGTGCCGAGGGCACTGCGACTCTACCTGTTCTCCGCGTCGATGCCGCGAAACGTGGCGGTATGCACCATGCTTGTCACTGCGATGGGTTCGCCTACCGACAACGACGCACGCAGGTCCGGCCGCAAGGGGCCGCTGCGTCTACTCGCGCGCACGCTGTCGAAGGCGTGGCAGGGCAACATCTTCTCAGAAGCCGCCGAGGCCGCGTTCTGGCAGACGCTGTCGTTCCCGCCACTCCTGCTCGGTGTGCTGGGTGCCATGGGCTATCTCGGCGACTGGTTCGGCCAGGAGGTCGTGTCCGCCGTTCAGGCGAAGATCATCGGATTCACCCGGACGATCTTCAGCGCGGACGTCGTCAACGGCGTGATCCAGCCGACCGTCGCGGAGATCCTCAGCACCGGCAAGGGCGAGATCGTCTCCGTCGGCTTCCTCATCTCGCTGTGGGCGGGCTCGTCGGCCATGTCGTCGTTCGTCGACGCCATCACCGTGGCGCACGGCCAGTACGGCGTCCGCAACGAGCTGTGGCAGCGCATCTTCGCCCTGCTGCTGTACATGGTGTCGTTGGTGGCGCTGGTCATCGGCCTGCCCGTGCTCGCGCTGGGCCCGGACGTCCTGCCGCAGTTCTTCCCGACGTCCTGGCAGCCCTACATCTCGACGTGGGTGAGCCGCTTCTACTACCCCGGCGTCGCGCTGCTGCTGGTGCTCTCGCTGTCGATGCTCTACAAGCTGGCGCTGCCGCGGAAGCTGCCGTACCACCGCGTGCTGCCGGGCGCGATCCTCGCGATGGCCGTGTTCATCCTGTCGTCCATCGGCCTGCGGCTGTACATCCAGTGGATCACCACCACCGGCTACACCTACGGCGCGCTGGCGACGCCGATCGCGTTCCTGCTCTTCGTGTTCTTCATCGGCCTGGCGATCACCATCGGCGCGTACTTCAACAGCGCCATCCAGGACATGTGGCCGGCTCGCATGACCCGCCGTCAGCGCCGCCGGTGGCGCCGGCTGGAGATGGAACGCGCGGCGTCGCGCATCCGCGAGGAGAACGCCGCGCCCGAGCAGGAGGCCGACAGCACCGCGTACTCGGCCCCGTCCCCCGCCGACACGCAGCTGACCGCGCCGCTCAAGATCCAACCGCCGCGGCCTCAGCCCGAGGAGGAAACCAGCGCGGACGACCGCAGCCGCGCCTGACGCCCCGTGTCGTCCGGGGCGCCGAGCGCGGCCGCGTGATCGATCGGTGGAGGCTTACTCGCCGCCGTCGCCGCCGGAGGGCAGGTTGTCGTAGATCTTCTTGCACTCGGGGCACACCGGCGAGCCCGGCTTCGGCGACCGCGTCACCGGGAAGACCTCGCCGCACAGGGCGACCACGTGGGTTCCCATCACGGCGCTTTCGGCGATCTTCGCCTTGCGCACGTAGTGGAACATCTTCGGGGCGTCGTCCCCGGTGTGGTCGGTGCCTTCCGGCCGTACGTCGACCTCGGGGAGAGTCTGGGTGCTCACCTGCCCAGGGTACCTGGGATGATGTCCCCTCGTGACCACGCTGCACATCGCCGACGAAGTAGCCGCCGCGCTGGCCGGGAACCGGCCTGTCGTCGCTCTTGAGAGCACCATCCTGTCCCACGGGCTGCCCGCACCGCGCAACCTCGCGGTCGCCGCACGCCTGGAGAAGGTCGTGCGGGAGGCCGGAGCCGTCCCCGCCACGATCGCCGTGCTCGACGGCGTGCCGCACATCGGCCTCACCTCCGCCGAGCTGGACCGCGTCTGCAACTCGGGTGAGCTGCTCAAGCTGTCGTTGCGCGACCTCGGCGCCGCCTACGCCCTGGGCCGCAGCGGCGCGACGACCGTGGCCTCGACCACCGCGCTGGCCCACCAGGCCGGGATCCGCGTGTTCGCGACCGGCGGTCTCGGCGGCGTGCACCGCGGTGCGCGCGAGACGTGGGACGTGTCCGCCGACCTCGACGTGGTGGCGACGACGCCGGTGCTGATCGTCTGCTCGGGCGTGAAGTCGATCCTGGACATGGGCGCGACCCTGGAGGTCCTGGAGACCCGCTCGGTGCCGGTCGTCGGCTACCAGACCTCCCGCTTCCCGGCGTTCTACCGCCGCGAGTCGGAGTTCGACGTGCCGTGGCGCGTCGAGAACGCCGCCGAGGCCGCCGCGGTGTTCGCCGCCGGTGGCCGGGGCATGCTGCTGGCGAACCCGATCCCCGCCGACTTCGAGATGGACGCCGCCCTGCACGACCGCCTCCTCGCCGAGGGTCTGCAGAAGCTCGTCGACCAGGACGTGCGCGGCAAGGACGTGAGCCCCGTCCTGCTGGAGCACTTCCACACCGCGAGCGAGGGCGTCAGCCTCGACGCCAACGAGGAACTCGTCGTCAACAACGCCGCCGTCGCCGCCGCTGTCGCCGTAGAGCTGTTCCGGTGAGGCCGGTTGTCGTCGTGGGCGACGCCGGCCTGGACGTCGTCGCCCGCCACACCGGCCCCATCGCCCACGGCGGCGACGTCCGCGCCAAGGTGACGATCGAACCAGGCGGCGCGGGCGCCAACACGGCCGTCTGGCTGGCCGCGTGCGGCGCCTCGCCGGTGCTGGTCGCCCGCGTCGGCGCCGACTCGGCCGGCCGCCAGGTGCACGCCGAACTGACCTCCGCGGGCGTCCGGTGCGCCTTCGCCGTCGACCCGGACCTGGCGACGTGCTGCGTCGTCGTGCTCGTCGACGAGAACGGCCAGCGCTCGATGCTGCCCGACCGCGGCGCGAACGCCCGGTTCTCCCCCGCGGACCTCGACCCCGGCCTGCTCGCGGGCCCCGGCGGTCACCTGCACCTGTCCGGCTACGTGCTGCTGGACGCCACGTCCCGCCCGGCCGGGCTCGCCGCGCTGGAGGCCGCCCGCGCCGCCGGGTGGACCACCTCGGTGGACCCGCAGGCGGCGGTGCTGATCCACTCCGCCGAGGCGTTCCTGGAGGACGTCCGCGGCGTCGACATCCTCATGCCGAACGCCGACGAGCTGATGGCCCTGACCGGCTCGGCCGACCCGTCCTCGGCCAAGAGCCTCCTGACGCACGTCGGCACCGTCGTCGTCACCTCGGGTGCCGACGGCGCGTCGTGGGTGGACGCGGACGAGCTGATCTCGGTCCCCACTGAACCCACCGAGTGCGTCGACTCCACCGGTGCCGGCGACGCCTTCGACGCCGGGTTCCTCGCCGCCTGGCTGTCCGGCGCGTCCAAGCGCGACGCCCTGCTCGGCGGCGTTCGCGCGGGTTCGCGTGCTGTCAGCCTCGTCGGCGCCCAGCCACCCCGCTAGTCCCCCCAACCGATATATCAGCGCACTCTGCCGCGCCCGCATGCAAAAGACGTTTGCGGACGAAGTCAAAAGACTCGTTGCAAAGGCCGACGAGCAGCACTTTTGCAATCACTCGTTTGACTTCGTCCGCAAAAGACTCATTGCAAAGAGGCCGCTGGGCAGCGCGCGGGTCAGACGGGTTTCGGCGGACTAGCCGTCGATGACGGTGGTGCTCTTGGGTGCGATGGCGCGGCGCTCGACCTCGTAGCGGTTGGCCTTCTCGGCCTTGCGCGGCGGGCGGTCGTTGGCGATCAGCACGGCCATCCACGGCAGCGGCACGGAGAGCACGATGAAGAAGAGCGCGAGCCACCAGGTGTGGGCGAACAGGGCCGCGAGGATGAGGCACGGGAAGCGCAGGCTCATCATGATCGCGTACTTGCGGCGCCGGGCGGCGTGCTGTTCCTCGTAGGACGGGGCCGCCTCGGTGATCAACACCGGGGTGTCGTTCCGATCGGGACTGCTCACGACACCACCTCCGGGTCATATGGTCCCACGTCCGAGTGACCCTCGGGACACCCGGTCGGCGGTTAACATCCGCGGGTGGTCGCCCTTGATCGCCTCGTGGACGTGCTCGGCAGTCTGGGCACGCATCTGGCGTGCGCACCGAGGGGCAGGGACGTCGAACTACGTGGGGTTGCCCTGCACGATCCAGCGGAAAACACGCCGGCCGCCGCTGGGGACGTCCTGCTCGGGCTGGGCACGCCTTCGGTGGCCGCGGCAGCGCGGCTCGTGTCCTCGACGGCCGCCTCCGCGCTCGTGCTGCACGGCAAACCACCGCTGGACGAACGCGTTGTCGCGGCAGCGAAGAAGTCCGGCGCGGCCGTGCTGCTCGTGGATCCGTCCGTGCCGTGGAGCCAGCTCGCCAACGTCACGCAGACGCTCGTCAACGGCGGCACTCGCACCGGTGACCTGTTCGGCCTGGCCGACGTGATCGCGGGCGTGGTCGGCGGGCCGGTGACGATCGAGGACCAGCAGTCCCGCGTGCTCGCGTACTCCTACCGGCAGGAGGACGTCGACCCGGTGCGGGTGCAGACGATCCTCGGCCGCCGCGTCCCGGAGGAGGCTCGGCGGGCGCTCGACGAGTTCGGCGTGTTCACCCACCTCGCGTCGTCCGACGAACCGATCTTCGTGCCGAAGCTGACCCCGCAGCTCGGCAACCGGCTCGTCGCCGCGGTCCGGGCCGGGCGGGAGCTGCTCGGGTCCGTGTGGGTCGAGGTGACCGGGCCGGTCGACGCCACCAGGTCCGCGGCGCTGGTGGACGGCGCGCGCACAGCGGCGTTGCACCTGCTTCGGTCGCGGGCGTCGACGGATCTGGAACGGCAGGCCGAGGCGGATCTCGTGATCCGGTTGCTGGAGCAGCCGGAGTCCGCCGACGTCGCCCGGCTGGGACTGCCGTCGGCCGACCTGCGGGTGATCGCCGTGCAGGCCCACGCGGGCGAGGGCGAGCACGGGGCGGCGGTGCTGGCGTTCCAACGGGCGACAGCGGGCTTCGGGTGGTCGCGACCAGGGCGCAGCGCGTTGTTCGGCAACGTTCTGTACACGGTCATCCCGGCGGCCGACGATGCCGTCGCGTGGGTGCGCGCGCTGGTTCGCGAGCTGCCCGCGGAGGCCACGGTGCTGGCGGGGATCGGCGGGCCGGCGGAGGCCGCGCAGCTGCCCACCTCGCGGCAGGAGGCCGACGAGTGCCTCGCCCTTTCGACCGGTACACCGGTGGTCTACGACGAGGCGTGGGCGCAGGTGCTGTTGCAACGGCTCGCCGCCGTGGCCGAGGCCGGACGTCTGCCGACGCGTGGACCGATATCCAATATATTGCGGTACGACGCCGAGTACGGCACGCAGTACGCGGCGACGTTGAAGGCGTGGCTCGCGGCTCAGGGCGATGTGCGGGCGGCTGCGCGCGAGCTCAACGTGCACCCGAACACGTTGCGGTACCGGATGCAGAAGATGGCGGAAGTGACGCCACTCCCCCTCGACGACCCGCAACAGCGCCTGGCGATGGCGATCGCCCTCCAGATCACGCGTTGATTTCGGCGGCGTGAAAGCATCTACCTCCGTGCACCCTGATCTTTCCGTTGACCTGTGCGCCCGTTTGCGCGAAGCGTTCGAGAACGCCGGCTACACCGCGGACGGCGTCGTCGACGCCCTCGGCCCGCAGGCCCACGCCGCGCTCGGCCGGGGCGAGCCGGAACCCGCCCGCCGCGCCAGCAGGGACGCCGGGACGCTCGGCACGCTGATCCGCCTGTTCCTGCTGGGCGACCAGGAGCCGGAGCAGGACGTCCGCAAGGCGCTCGCCGGAGTGGACCTCGACGACGCCGTCACCAACGAGATCCTGACGAAAGATCTGAAGGCCGGCCTCGACGTGCGGCCGTACGAGGACAACTGGTGGGTCATCGCCGACCTCGACTCCGACCTGCGCGGCGGAGCCGTCCCCGAGGACCACGTGCTCGGCGTCGGCCACGCGTCCATCAGCCTCGCCCGCGCCACCAAGCGCACGCCGGTCGGCACGCTGCTGGACCTCGGCACCGGCTGCGGCGTCCAGGCCCTGCACGCCGGCAAGCACGCCGAACGCATCACCGCCACCGACCTGTCCGAGCGCGCGCTGAGGCTCGCGCAGGGCACGTTCCGCATCAACGGCCTGGACGTCGAGACGCTGCAGGGCGAGTGGTTCGGGCCGGTCCGCAACCGGCGGTTCGACCAGGTCGTGTGCAATCCGCCGTTCGTCGTCGGACCGGCCCGGGTGGACTACGTGTACCGCGACGCCGGACTCGCCGGCGACGACGCGTCGGCGCTGGTGATCAGGCAGCTGCCCGCGTTCCTCAACGAAGGCGGCGTCGGCCAGCTGCTGGCGTCGTGGCTGCACCGCAAGGGCGAGGACTGGGCGGACCGCGTCTCCGGCTGGCTGCCGCGCGGCGGCGTCGACGCGTGGTTCGTGCAGCGCGACATCGCCGAGCCGGCCCTGTACGTCGGCACGTGGCTCAAGGACGCGGGCGTCGACCCGCGCAGCCCGGAGGGCCGGCAGAAGGCCGCGGCCTGGCTCGACTGGTTCGAGGAGAACCAGGTCGAGGGGGTCGGCTTCGGCTACGTGACGCTGCGGCGCACCGACGAGATGCACTCCCAGGTCGTGTGCGAAGACCTGCGCCACGCCTACGACGACCCGCTGGGCCCGGAGGCGGCGCGGTGGCTCGACAACGTCGCGTGGCTGCGCGCGAACCCGGACCTGCTGGGCCACCGGTTCCGGGTCGCCGACACCGTGCTGCTCGAAGAGGTGTCCGAGCCGAGCGAGGAGGGCTGGCGCAAGGTGGTCGCCCGGCTGCACCGCACCGACGGGCCGGGCTGGCAGCACGAGGTCGACGAGGCGACCGCCAAGCTCGTCGCCGGGTGCACGGGTGCGCTGCCGTTGGAGGACCTGCTCTCACTGCTCGAGTTCGCTTACGGAGAAATCGATGCAGAAGCGGCGTTGCCGATCGTTCGTGATCTCATCCTGCACGGAATGTTGATTCCCGCGTGAAAGCAGTTGTGGCGCGCGTCACAGAGGCGAGCGTGGAAGTCGAAGGGAAGATCGTCGGCGCGATCGACGAACCGGGATTGCTGGTGCTGCTCGGCGTCCACCACGACGACACGGCCGAGCACGCCCGCAAAATGGCGCAGAAGCTGCACGGGCTGCGCATCCTCGACGACGAGCAGTCGTGCGAGTCGACCGGTGCTCCGTTGCTGGTCGTCAGCCAGTTCACCCTCTACGGAGACACGCGCAAGGGCCGCCGTCCGTCCTGGACGGCGGCCGCCCGGCCCGAGCACGCGGAACCTTTGGTGAACGCCGTCGTTCAGGAACTCCGCCAAAAGGGCGCGCGGGTCGAAACGGGACGTTTCCGGGCCGAGATGAAGGTGCGCAGCGTGAACGACGGTCCGTTCACCGTGCTCATCGAGGTGTGACTAAACGGTTCTCAGCCAATCCTCAGATTAGTCGCGCAACCGCTGTGACAGCGGTGACGTCTTCAGGTCAGGAAGTCGGGAACGAATTCGGAATCGTGTTCGTTACCCAGGTATCAGCCAGCTAGCGATGGGATCCCGAGCGGGCCCGCCGCAACCGGTAACCAGGGCGCAGCGCCGCGCCGCCTTGACCGCCACGCGCGACTGTCCTGACCGACAGCAGCGTCGCCCGCAGCAGGGGGAGGGAGATCCATGACCGTCACGAGGATCTCCGACCGTGAAGTCGGAGAGAACACGCCCGTCGTCGTCGACCACGACCTCGACGCCCAGGGACCAGCAGCCGACCTCGTTCGAGTCTACCTGAACGGAATCGGCAAGACCGCGCTGCTCACCGCCGAGGAGGAGGTGGAGCTCGCCAAGCGGATCGAGGCCGGTGTGTTCGCGCAGCACGTCATGGAGACGGCCAAGCGCCTCACGCCCACCCGTCGCGAAGAGCTGGGGGAGCTCGTCCGCGACGGCCGCCGCGCCAAGGACCACCTGCTCAAGGCCAACCTGCGGCTCGTCGTGTCGCTGGCCAAGCGCTACACGGGCCGTGGCATGCCGCTGCTGGACCTGATCCAGGAGGGCAACCTGGGCCTCATCCGGGCGGTCGAGAAGTTCGACTACACCAAGGGCTTCAAGTTCTCGACCTACGCGACGTGGTGGATCCGCCAGGCCATCACCCGCGGCATGGCCGACCAGGGCCGCACGATCCGCCTCCCCGTCCACCTCGTCGAGCAGGTGAACAAGCTCGCGCGGATCAAGCGCGACCTGCACCAGACGCTCGGCCGCGAGGCGACGAACGAGGAGCTCGCGAAGGAGTCGGGCCTGTCCGTCGACAAGGTCGCCGACCTGCTCGACCACGCTCGGGACCCGGTATCGCTGGACATGCCGGTCGGCACGGAGGAGGACGCTCCCCTCGGCGACTTCATCGAGGACTCGGACGCGACCGACGCCGAGAGCGCCGTGATCTCCGGCCTGTTGCAGGACGACCTGCGTCGCGTGCTGGCGACCCTCGAACCGCGCGAGCAGGCCGTGATCCGGCTGCGCTACGGCCTGGAGGACGGCCAGCCGCGCACGCTCGACCAGATCGGCAAGCGGTTCGGGTTGTCGCGCGAGCGGGTGCGGCAGATCGAGCGCGAGGTCATGTCGAAGCTGCGCCAGGGTGAGCGGGCGGCGAAGCTGCGGGCGTACGCCTCGTAACTCACCCGTCCGGCAGTATTGACTTGTGACTCAACTCACGGCACGGTCGGGCGTTACCAGAGCCACGCGACGCCCCTCGTGAGTCGGGTTTCGCACACGAAGGAAGGTCGGGGCAGCCGGGGGCTGCCCCGGCCTTCCGCTGTCTGACGGGCGTGCTGACGGGCGTGCGAGCCCACGACGGGGATCACACCTCGGCCCGCGCCCGTCCGGTACGTGCCGGGTATACGGTTTCCAGATCCGAACTGCACACCGTTGGAGCTGTGTACGCCGTGCCCACCACTTTCGAGTACACCGATGTCCTGCCGCTCGCGAAGGACACCGAGACCGAGTACCGCCTCGTCACCTCGGACGGGGTGAAGCTGATCGAGGCCGGTGACCGCAAGTTCCTGCAGATCGCCCCCGAGACGCTGACGCTGCTCGCGAAGGAGGCGATCCGGGACATCCAGCACCTGCTGCGCCCGTCGCACCTGGCCCAGCTGCGCAAGATCATCGACGACCCCGAGGCGTCGGGCAACGACCGCTTCGTCGCGATGGACCTGCTGCGCAACGCGGCCATCTCGTCCGGCGGCGTGCTGCCGATGTGCCAGGACACCGGCACGGCGATCATCATGGGCAAGCGCTCGGAGACCGTGCTGACCGGTGGCGACGACGAGCAGGCTCTCGCCCGCGGCGTCTTCGAGGCCTACCAGGAGCTCAACCTCCGCTACTCGCAGATGGCGCCGGTGACGTTCTGGGACGAGAAGAACACCGGCACGAACCTGCCCGCGCAGATCGAGGTGTTCCACAAGCCCGGACAGGATCCCGTCTACGAGTTCCTGTTCATGGCCAAGGGCGGCGGCAGCGCGAACAAGACGTTCCTCTACCAGGAGACCAAGGCGCTGCTGAACCCGAAGCGCCTCGCGTCGTTCCTCGACGAGAAGCTGCGCTCGCTCGGCACCGCGGCCTGCCCGCCCTACCACCTGGCGGTCGTCGTCGGCGGCCTGTCCGCCGAGCAGAACCTCAAGGTCGCGAAGCTCGCCTCGGCCCGCTACCTCGACAACCTGCCCACCGAGGGCTCGCCGCTGGGACACGCGTTCCGCGACACCGACCTCGAGCAGCAGGTCCTGGAGCTGACCCGCAACTTCGGCATCGGCGCCCAGTTCGGCGGCAAGTACTTCTGCCACGACGTGCGCGTCATCCGCCTCCCCCGGCACGGCGCCTCGTGCCCGGTCGGCGTCGCGGTGTCGTGCTCGGCCGACCGCCAGGCCAAGGCCCGCATCACGCCCGAGGGCGTGTTCCTGGAGCAGCTGGAACGCGACCCGGCCCAGTTCCTGCCCGACGTGGAGGGCGAGGACCTGTCCGACGAGGTCGTGCGCATCGACCTCACGCGTCCGATGTCCGAGATCCGCGAGGTCCTCAGCAAGCTCCCGGTGAAGACCCGCGTCTCGCTGACCGGTCCGCTGGTCGTGGCCCGCGACATCGCGCACGCCAAGATCAAGGAACGCCTCGACGCCGGCGAGGAGATGCCGCAGTACCTCAAGGACCACCCGGTCTACTACGCCGGTCCGGCCAAGACGCCCGAGGGGTACGCCTCCGGCTCGTTCGGCCCGACCACCGCGGGCCGGATGGACTCCTACGTCGAGCAGTTCCAGGCCGCGGGCGGCTCGCTCGTGATGCTCGCCAAGGGCAACCGCTCCAAGCAGGTGACGAACGCCTGCGCGTCGCACGGCGGTTTCTACCTGGGCTCCATCGGCGGTCCCGCCGCCCGCCTGGCCCAGGACTGCATCCGCAAGGTCGAGGTGCTCGAGTACCCCGAGCTCGGCATGGAGGCGGTCTGGAAGATCGAGGTCGAGGACTTCCCCGCCTTCGTCGTCGTCGACGACAAGGGCAACGACTTCTTCGCCGAGACCTCCGCCCCCACTCTGCAGATCAGCTTCAGGCGCTAGTCACCACCGCAGCCGGGCCAGCTGATATATCGCATATCAGCTGGCCCGGCTGTCGTGCTTCTCGACCTTTGCAACAGGTCTTTTGCGGACGAAGTCCAAAGAGTCATTGCTAAGCAGCAGGTGACAACCTTGGCGTTTGACATGACATCGGCGAGCGGCTAACAGTACGCTTGTCCTGTATTCGGATGAGCGGGGGTCAGCGCGGTGATTCATCACGTGCAGGTGGCGTGTCCGGCGGGCGCGGAGGACGAGCAGCGGGCGTTCTACACAGGGGTGCTCGGGTGGGCCGAGCTGGCGAAGCCGCCATTGCTCGCCGCGCGGGGCGGGTGCTGGTTCGAGGTGCCCGGTGGTGGTGAGGTGCACGTCGGCGTCGAGGACGACTTCCGGCCCGCGCGCAAGGCGCACCCGGCGTTCGTCGTCGACGTCGAGCAGGTCGCCGCGGCGCTCGAGGCCACGGGCCATCCCGTGGTGTGGGCGGACCCGGCGGAGATCCCTGGCCGCCTCAGGTTCCACACCTTCGACGCGGTCGGCAACCGCATCGAGTTCCTCGCAGACGCCTAACGGCAGGTCGCTCGCGCAGGAGCTCAAGATTGCCGCGGTCGGCTCGGCCGGATCACACGGTGCGGAACCGAGAACGACATGCCACCGGTTGCCATCCTGGGCAGACGTTCCTCGCCGAACCGGCCGCGCTCCGTCCAGCTAGTGCCCGAGCAGCCAGTCGAGAGCGGCCTCGGCATGGTCCAGGACTGAGATGTGGCCATCTCCAGGGGTCACGCGGAGCTCGGCGCCGGGGATGAGGGAGGCGAGCCACCGGCCGTGCGAGGGCGGGTTGATGCCGTCGCGGTCGCCGTGCAGCAGGAGGGTCGGCACGGTGATGGAGGCCGGGTCGAAGCCCCACGGCCTGACGTAGGCGAGGTCGTCGTCGATCAGCGGGCCGGGACCGTTCGCGAGAGCGGGACCGACGACCTTGCCGAACCACGACCACGGGCCGTTCAACGTGGCCAGGTCGGCCTCGGAGAACTCCATGTCGTACTCGGCGCCGGACGCCTCGTACCGCTCCTTCTCCTCGCGGCCCGCCGCGGCTGCCCGCAGCGATCTCTCGGCCGCCGGGACCATGCCCGCGAACCAGTCGAGGCCGTCGGCGTCGAACGGTGCGAGAGAAGCGCCGGCGACCACGGCGGTCACGCGATCCGGCAGCAGAGCGGCGCACGCGAGGGCGTGCGGTGCGCCGCCTGAGTGGCCGAAGACCGCGAACCGCGAGATGCCGAGAGCGTCGGCGATATGCGATATATCAGTTGCCGCCGACGCCACCGGGCGATCGGGCACCGGGGTGGAGCCGCCGTAGCCGGGCCGGTCGTAGGAGATCCAGCGGACGCCAGGGCGGAACAGAGGTTCGGGCGGCAGGCCGAGGTTGGGCGTGCCGTGGTGCCAGAACACCGGTACGCCGTCGCCCGCTTCGTGCACGCGCAGCACACGGCCGTCGAACTCGAGATCCATCAGCCGGTCTCCTCACGGGACTCCAGGACCAGGCGGCGGGTGCCGAGCGGGGCGGCCAGGCGCACGGTCAGCGGCACCTGGCGGACCTCCTGCGTGCACACCGTGCCCGGCGGCTGCTTGGTGATCGTGACCAGTGTGATCTGGACGAGGTCGGCGGACTCGCCGGACACCTCGGCACGGGCCTCCTTGCAGCCGCCGCCCACGCCGAAGACCTCGACGTCGCGGCCGTCGCCGAAGACGTAGGCCTCGTCGCGGTAGGTGTCTGACAACGATGTCGTGTCGACCTTGTCCTTGGGCACCGGCGTGACGTCGGGCGGCACGACCGGCTTCTCCTCCGAGATCGAGACCGGCGGCTTCACCGGGGCGTTCGTGGAATTCGAGCCGGACGAGCCGGTGGCTCCCGGCGCGGACGTCCCCGTCGTGGGCGCGCCCCCGGAAGAGCCGGAGGAGGGCGCGCCGGACTGCGTGCCGGACGAGCACCCGGCCAGCACGCCTGCGAGAGCAACGGCAACGACGACGTGTCTCATGCGCACCATCCTTGCAAACCCGGCCAGTGGCCAGGTGAAGAAGAGATGCCCGGCCGACGGGGCAGAAGCCGACCGGGCACCGTGGGAGGGAGGTCTACTTCTGTTCCTGCCGCGAGGTCAGCACGACCGTGCGCTCACCAAGGGGCTCGGACAGCTGCACCGTCAACGGAGGGAAGCGGATGTCCATGGTGCACATCTGCTTGGTCAGCGGCGTGGTCTCGACGAGTTCGATCTTCACGGCGGACGCGGACTGCTCCAGCACGGACGCGCTGGCCTTCCCGCACCCGCCCTCCTGGGCGATGACACCAACGGTCCGGCCGTCGCCCTGGGTCCAGACCGTGTGCGGGTACTCCGG
Source organism: Lentzea sp. NPDC004789 (assembly GCF_053601075.1). Classification (NCBI taxonomy): domain Bacteria; kingdom Bacillati; phylum Actinomycetota; class Actinomycetes; order Pseudonocardiales; family Pseudonocardiaceae; genus Lentzea; species Lentzea sp. NPDC004789. The sequence goes on from NZ_JBSGBE010000006.1 coordinate 49,654, forward strand.
TGTCAACGCACTGGTGTCGAGCTTCGTCACCGGTTTGCCGTCCGGCGGCACCTCTCCGGGTGCGATGCCCGGCGGCACCTGTCCGGGAGAGGACTCGGAAGGGGAGGTGGCGGTCGGCAACGTCGGACCGCCACCTGCTCCAGTGCCCTGGTGTTGCGCACCGCCGCAGGCCGAGATCACCAGCAGCAGGACGCCAGTGCCAACTACGGTTCCCATGTGCCTCATGGTCAGAGGACGGAACCGCGGTCACGACGGGTTGCAGTGAGTTCCCTTCACAGTTACCGGGAAACGGCTGCGACGGCCTCCCGCAACGCCTCCAGGCGCGCAGCTGACGCCAGTCCACCGTGGTAGAGGTGGAACTCCTGCACGCCGGCGTCCAGATACGCCAGCCACTCCTTGGACAAGGCAGCACCGTCCGCGGGCTTCGGTGGCAATCCCAGCACGTATGCGGCGATCCGCGTGTCCGGAGCGACGGCGCGCAACGCCTCGATGCCCGGCACCGCGACTTCGGGACCAGGCCAGCACATCGTCGTCAGCACGTCGACGTCCACGCCCAGGCCACCGGCGACGGTCGCGAACGGCCCGGTGCCCCACGGGTCGGCGGTCGCGTGCATGCCGACCCGGACACCAGGCGCGGCAGCACGAATCTCGGACACCAGCCGCGACCGCAACGACCGCACGACACCAGTGCGTACGGCCTGGACGTCGTCCGCGAGCGCACCCAGCGCCTCCTCCACGCTGGACGCACCGCGATCAACCCCGGCTCGGACGGCATCGCGCAAGGCATCCGAGTCGGCGTGCAGGGCGGTGCACGACGAGCAGAAGCACAGCGACAACAGCTTCTGCTGCACCGGATTCCAGTCCGTGCCATCGGTCTTCTCGTGGTGCCCGCCGTGGACGAACCCGAGCGGTCCCGCGGCCTCCAGGACGATCCCGTCCGGCGCACCGAGCTCCAGCACCTCCGACACCAGCGCCGACGTGTACTCGACGACGTCGGGCTGCGCGGTGCACAACGCGTACGGGTAGCGATCCCCGAACGCGTTCACCACCGTCACGTCCGGGTGCAGGTCACCCAGCCGCGAGTTGTGCGTCAGCACCGTCCACGCGTACACGGGAAGCCCGGCCGCCCGAACCAGGGCGGCGGCCTCGCCGAAGGAGTCCGGACCGTCCACCCAGGACGGTTGCGCGGGCACGAGCCGGCCGAACCGCTCCGGCCGAACCGGCAGGTAGAAGGCCGCATGCCGCGCGTCGACCAACCGGTGCCGCGGGTGCAACGGCGTCGCGGCCCGCACGGTGTGGTACGACGCGGCAAGAGCGATCGCGTCGACCCCGAGATCCCGGTACCGCGCAACGGCTTCAGGATCCCCGATCAGGTCCCACGGATAGGCGTGGACAACCGACTTCACCACCGGGGACGCTTCCTCTCGTAACCGGGGTCGAACTTCTGCATGTAACCAGTGTCGTCACGCGAGGTGATCCCGCACCGCGTGTAGTTCTCGGCCAGGCGCGCCAACGCGTCGCGGTCCAGCGACACACCGAGCCCAGGCCCGACGGGCACCGGCACGGCACCATCCACAAAGGACAACACGCCCGGCTCGACGACCTCGTCCGCCGCGTTCCACGGGTAGTGCGTGTCGCACGCGTAGCTGAGGTTCGGTGTCGCGGCGGCCAGGTGCGTCATGGCGGCGAGGGAGATGCCCAGGTGCGAGTTCGAGTGCATCGACAGCCCGATGCCGAACGTCTGGCAGATCATGCCCAGCTGCCGCGACCGCTGCAGGCCGCCCCAGTAGTGGTGATCCGACAGCAGCACCTGCACGGCGTCCTGCGCCACCGACGGCCGCAGGTGCTCAAAGGCGACCACGCACATGTTGGTGGCCAACGGCATCGGCGCCTTCGCGGCGACCTCCGCCATCCCGGAGATCTCCGGCGTCGGATCCTCCAGGTACTCCAGCACGCCGTCCAGCTCGGCCGCGACCTTCAACGACGTCGCGGGCGACCAGGCCGCGTTCGGGTCCAGCCGCAGCGGGTGGTCCGGGAACGCCTCGCGCAACGCCCGGATCGCCTCGATCTCCTGCTCCGGCGGGAACACCCCGCCCTTGAGCTTGATCGACCCGAACCCGTACTCGCCGATCATCTTGCGCGCCTGCGCCACGATGCCGGCGGGGTCGACCGCCTCGCCCCACTCGTCCGGGTCCGCACCCGGATGCCCGTCCCACTTGTAGAACAGGTAGGCGGAGTACGGCACCGCCGGACGAACAGCGCCGCCCAGCAGGTCGTGCACCGGACGCCCGAGCGCCTTGCCCTGGATGTCCAGGCACGCGACCTCGAACGCCGAGTACACCCGGTCGACGGTGCTCTCCGCCGTGATGTTGCCGGTCAGCCCGTGCTTGTCCAGTCCGGTCGTGCCACCCAGCACAGCGGAAACCCGAGCGTGCATCTCGTTGAGGGCGAAGACGTCGAGGCCGATCAGAGAGTCCACAACGGACCGCGAGCGTTCGATGTGCCCGAGGTCGCCGTAGGTCTCCCCCAGCCCGGAGATGCCCTCGTCGGTGTGCACCTCGACGATCGTGCGCAGTGCCCACGGCTCGTGCACGCCGGCCGCGTTGAGCAGCGGCGGGTCGCGGAACGCGATCGGGGTCAGAACGATTTCGGTGATCTTCACAACCAGCGCCCCTTCAGGACAGCAGAGCCTTGCCCGCAGCGATGATCTTGTCCAGCGCGGCCAGGTGCTCGTCGGTCGGGTCGATCAACGGCGGCCGCACACCGCCGACGTCGAGACCGTTCGCGCGCACCGCGGCCTTCACGAGGGCGACGGCATAGCCGGGAACCTTGTCGCGAAGTTCGACCAGCGGCTTGTAGAACTCCAGCAGGAACCGGTTCACCAGCTCGGTGTCGCCGGCCTGCACGGCGTGGTAGAAGCCCAGCGAGATCTCCGGCGCGAAGCAGAACACCGCCGACGAGTACAGCTCGACGCCGATGCCCCGGTACGCGAGCTGCGTCATCTCCGCGGTCGGCAGTCCGTTGAAGAACTGGAACGGCTTGTCCACGCCCGCGCGGACGGAGAGCACGATCCGCTGCATCTGGTCGAGATCGCCGATGCCGTCCTTGAAGCCCACCACGTTGGGGATCCGCGCGACCTCGACGGCGGTCTCCGGCGTGAACCGGGCGTTGTTGCGCTGGTACACGATGATCGGCAGCTCGGTGACGCCCGCGACCTCGGTCACGTACCGCACGAGTCCGGCGGCCGGATTGGTCACGAGGTACGGCGGCAGCAGCAGGATGCCCTGCGCACCAGCGCGTTCGGCCGCCTGCACGAACTGCTTGGTCGCCACGACCGAACCGCCCGCACCGGCGAACACCGGCACCTTGCCCGCGGTCGCCTCGACCGCCACCGACACCGCGCGCTCGAACTCCTCCAGCCCCAGCGCGTGGAACTCGCCGGTGCCGCAGGCGACGAACACCGCGCCGGGGCCGGCGGAGACACCGTGCTTGACGTGCTCGGCCAGCACGTCGAACGCGATGTTCCCCTCGGTGTCGAACGGGGTCACCGGAAAGAACAGCACACCATCGAGTTGCATACCTACACACTCATCCCTTGATCGCTCCGGTGGTGATCCCACGCAGGAAGGACTTCTGCAGCGACAGGTACACGACCAGGCTCGGTACCAGCGCCAGCAACGCTCCGGCCAGCACGATGCCCGTCCCGACCTGGTCGTCGGACCTGAGCGCGAGAAGTGCGACCGTGAGCGTGTAATCGGAGGGGTCAGCGGCGACGATCAGGGGGAGCAGGTACTGCTCCCAAATCATGTTGAAGCCGAACACGGCGATCACGCCGAGCGCGGGCCTGCACAGGGGGAGGATGATCTGCGCGAAGAGACGCAGCTCCCCGGCACCGTCCACTTTGGCCGCCTCCTCCAGTTCGGCGGGGATCTCCCTCATGAACTCGGTCATGACGAAGATGGAGAAACCCCACGCCCCCAGGGGGAGGATGACACCGAGCAGGGTGCCCTTGAGACTCACGTGCACCAGCGGTAGGTCTCCGATCACCAGCGACAGCGGGATCGCGATGACCTCCTCCGGCAACATCATCGTGGCGAGGATGACCAACAGCGCGATGGCCTGACCGCGGAACTTCTTGCGCGCCAACGCGTACGCGGCGAAAACACTCACCGCCAACTGCAACAGCAGGGCACCGCCGGCGATGACCAACGAGTTCGCCAGGTAGTGCCAGATCTTGTTCTCCGTCGCCACCTGGAAGTTGATGAGCGACGGCTTGTCCGGGATGACCGACAGCTGGGTCGGGTCGGGGTTGTGGTCGAACGCGCCGGAGAAGATGACCAGCAGCGGACCGCAGAACAGGATCACCGCGAGGGCGCTCAGCAGGACCCGGATGCCCTTGCTGAGCCACGCGTCCGGGCGGGTGGACCAGCCGATGGCGCTGTCGAAGCGGCTCGAGTTGACGCTCATCGGGCCTCCTTCCTCCGGCGGTACACCTGCACGCTGACCGTGAGAACCAAGGTAACCAGGAACAACAGCACGGAACCAGCCGAGGCGAGGCCGGCTTCGGACTGCTCGAACGCCGTGGTGTAGACGCGGGTCATCCAGACGTCGGTCGATCCCGCGGGACCACCGCCGGTCAGCACGTAGACCTCGGTGAACACGCGCAGGCCGCGGATGGCCGCCAAGGTCAGCAGGATCGTGATGACCGGGCGCAACGCGGGCAGCGTCACGTTCCAGATCCGCTGCCGCGTCGAGGCGCCGTCGATCGCGGCGGCCTCGTACTGCTGGCGGTCGATGCCGGCGAGCCCGGCGAGGATGAGCACCATGTCGTACGGCGCGTTCTTCCAGATGCCGACGAACATGACCGACACCAGCGAGGTGTCCGGGTTGCTGATGTACTCCCACGGCCCCAGGCCGACCCAGGAGATGAGGTCGTTCAGGAACCCTTCCGGCGCAGGGTAGAAGAACAGCCGCCAGATCTCGCCGATGACCGCGGTCGCGGCGACCACCGGCAGGAACACCGCGGACCGGACGAACCACAGCGACTTGGCGTGGCCTTCCAGCAGCAGTGCCAGCAAGAAGCCGATGAGCATCGCACCGAGCGTCTGCCCACCGGCCAGGACCAGCGTGTGCCAGCTCGCCGTCAGGAACTTCTCGTCCTGCAGGATCGTGGCGTAGTTCTTGAAGCCGACGAAGATGTCGCCGAGGAAGGGCCGGACCTCGAACAGCGAGAGCCGGATCCCCTCCGCCATCGGGATGAACTTGAAGACCAGGAAGATCAGCGCGGCGGGAAGCAGGAACAACCACGGGATGAACGTGGCTCCCGTGAGGCGGCGCCGGCGGCGCCGCCTCACGGGGTGGGTTTCGACGGCACCGCCGCCACTAGCCGTCGAGCCCACGTCTCGGGTGTCGCTGTGTTGCTGAACCGCCGTCACTGCGACGCCTTCTGGTTCTCAAGCTCCTTCTTCAAGGCGTCCGCCAGGGACTTCAGCTCGGCCGAGGAGTCGGCCGGGCACTTGGCGAAGATGGAGTTCAGGGTCTCCGAGGTCTTCTGCCGGAAGGGCGTGAAGTTCGGGACGCTGGGGAACGGCCGCGCCTCGCTCTTGTACACGCCCGCCACGGTCGCCCAGCGCGGGTCGTTGTAGGTCGCGTTGACGTCGACGTTCTTGTTGACGGGCAGGCGGACCACCGGCTGCGGGTCGCCCTTCATGCCGGCCTGCTGCGCCTCGGGCGTGATCAGGTACTCGGCGAGCTTCTTCTGGTCGGCGGTCTTCGCGGAACCGGCCATCAGGTAGATGTCCTCGCCCTCGCCGAGCACGGTGGCACCGGCCGGGCCGCGCGGCGACGCGATGACCTCGTACTTGTCCTTGCCGACCGACTTGTCGAAGCGGCCGATCATGTACGGACCGGTCAGGTAGATGCCGCTCTTGCCCGACTCGAACAGCGGGTGGGCGTCGTTGGTGCTCAACGTGAGCGAGCCCGGCTGCATGACCTTGTCCTCGCAGAAGAGCTTGCGCAGCCGTTCGATCGCCTTGGTCGACTCCGGAGAGTCGATGCCGACGGAGAACTTGCCGCCGCCTTCTTCTTCGAGGATGTCGCCGCCGCCCTGCCAGATGTAGCTGGCCGCCCACCACGCGAGGTAGCCGCGGTCGACCGTGCCGGGCACGAGCATGCCGTAGGTGTCGTTCTGCCCGTTGCCGTCCGGGTCGTCACGGGTGAACGCGCGGGCCAGGTCGTCGAGCTCCTCCCACGTCGTCGGGATCGGCTTGTGCAGCTTCTCGCGCCAGTCCTTGCGGATCAGCGTGACCATCGCCTGCGTGGAGAACGGGACGCCGTAGTACTTGCCGTCCGCGCCCTTGCCGTTGTTCCAGGCCCGGTCGACGACGTCGCCGCCGCCCGCGAGGTCCTCGCGCTTGATCTCGGTCGTCCAGCCCTGCTTGACGAAGTTGCCCAGCGAGCCGGTGTCGGTGATGACGACGTCGGGGAGGTCCTTCGACGCGGCGCGCTGCTGCACCTGCTTGTCGAAGTCGTTGTAGATCGGCTTGTAGTCGACCTGCACACCGGTCTTCTCGGTGAACGTCTTGAAGATCTTCTCGTAGACCTTCGCGGTCGCCTCCGTCGAGCGGGTCCACACCTCGAGGGGCTTGTTCGGGTCCTTGTTCGACGCGGCCGGGGTCGAACTTCCACAGCCCGCGAGCAGGGCGGCCACGCTGAGCGTGGCGATCGTTGTGGCAGTTCTACGGCGCATCGTCGCAGCCCTTCGTTTTCACGTATGTGAACCGGGGTCGTACTTGTGAACCTGGTGCAGGACTGTAAGAATCAGCACAGCAACGTGTCAAGGGCAAGTTGCTTAACGGTTTCGAGGAGGCCAGGTGGCGTCGCCGATCGACAAGGGCACGGCTCGTCCGGGCGCGGTCAAGTCCGCCGACCGAACGGTGGAGCTGCTCGAAGTGCTCTCCGCGTCAGATCGCAGGCTGACGCTCACGGAGCTCCACCGCGAGCTCAGCTACCCCAAGTCGAGCCTCTACATGCTGCTGCAGACGCTGGTGGCGCGCGGCTGGGTGGAGGTCGACTCCGACCGCGGCACGTACGGCATCGGCGTGCGCGCACTGCTCGTCGGTACGTCCTATTTGGACCACGACCCGGTGGTGCGCGCGGCGATCCGCGTGATGGAGCAGGTGCGGCAGGAGATCAACGAGACCGTGCACCTCGCCCGTTTGGACGGCGCGGACGTCGTCTACCTGGCGAGCCGCGAGTCCGAGCACCACCTGCGCGTCGTCTCCCGCGTCGGCCGCCGGCTGCCCGCGCACTCGACGTCGCTGGGCAAGGCCGTGCTCTCGACGCGGACGCCGGAGGAGGTCGACCTGATCCTCCCGGACGTGCTCACGCCGCTGACCCCCAACACGGTGACCGATCGGGCCGCGTTGCACGAGCAGCTCGCCGGGTTCCGCAACGTCGGGTACGCCCACGAACGCGAGGAGAACACGCCGGGACTGGGCTGTTTCGCGGTCGCGCTGCCCTACCGGAACCCCGTTCTGGACGCCATGAGCTGCTCGGTCCCGCTGGGCAGACTGGACCCCGAGCACGAGCGGCAGGTCGTCGCCGCCCTGCTCGACGCCGCCCGGACCATCACCGAGCTTCTCCGCCAGTTCGGTAGGTGAAAAGGTTTACTGAAACATCTGCACACGACGGAGGGGTCCATCCCGTGACCGCACGCATCCTGATCACCGGCGCCGGTGGCGGGGTGGGAACGCTCATGCGTTCTCGCCTCGCGGCGGACGGCCGCGTCCTGCGGCTGCTGGACATCGCGGAGCTACCCGCGGCCGCCGACGGCGAGAACGTCGAGCTCGTCCAGGCGTCGGTGACCGACATGGCCGCGATGGAGGCGGCGATGAAGGACGTCGACGCCGTGATCCACCTCGGCGGCCACAGCCTCGAGGAGGCGTGGGACAAGATCCTGTCCGTCAACATCGACGGCACCCACACCGTGCTCGAAGCCGCGCGGCGGTCCGGGGTCGGCCGGGTGGTCCTGGCCAGCTCCAACCACGCCGTCGGATACGTCGAGCGGGCCAGCGGAGAGGCCGGTGACTACCTCTTCCCGCGCCCGGACACCTACTACGGCGTGTCCAAGGTGGCGCTGGAGGCGTTGGGGTCGCTGTACGCCGACCGCTACGGCATGGACGTGATCGCGATCCGCATCGGCTCGTGCTTCGAGAAGCCGCGTGACGTGCGGATGCTGTCGACGTGGATGTCGCCGGACGACGGCGCGCGCCTGTTCGAGGCGTGCCTGTCCGTGCCGTCCCCGGGATTCCGGATCGTGTGGGGCGTTTCGGACAACAAGCGCGGCTGGTTCTCGCTGGACGAGGCCCGCGCGCTGGGTTACGAGCCGCAGGACGACTCCGAGGTGTACGCCGCCGAAGTCCTGGAGAGGCACGGCGGCGAGCTCGATCCCTCGTCTTACGCGGCGAAGTACGTGGGCGGGGCCTGGTGCGGCCCCGATTTCGACACGGCAGTCAAGGAGGCAGGGCGTTGAGCCACGTCGTGCAGGGATACAACCCGCGCACCGGTGAGCCGTTCGGCGAACCGGTTGCGAAGACCCCCGACAGCGAGGTGGACCGGATCGCCTCGGCCGCGGCCACCGCGTTCTCGGCGTGGTCGGTCGTTGCGGCGGCCGACCGCGCCGTGGTGCTGGAGAAGGTCGCGGACGCGCTGGACGCCGAGTCGGAGCTGCTGGTCGCGACGGCCGACGGCGAGACGGCGCTGGGCGTGCCGCGGTTGACGACGGAGCTGAAGCGCACGACGAACCAGCTGCGGTTGTTCGCGGAGGTGCTGCGCGAGGGCAGCTACGTCGAGGCCACTTTGGACTCGGCGAACCCGGACATCATCCCGCCGCGGCCGGTGCTGCGGCGCGTTCTCCGCCCACTGGGGACGGTCGCGGTGTTCTCCGCGTCGAACTTCCCGTTCGCGTTCTCGGTGGCCGGCGGTGACACCGCCTCCGCGCTGGCGTCCGGTTGTTCCGTTGTGGTGAAGGCACATTCGGCGCACCCGTCGACCTCGCGCGAGACCGCGCGGGTGGTGATCGACGCTCTTCGTGACGCCGGTGCGCCGGAAGGCGTGTTCGGCATCGTGTACGGCACCGAGGCCGGTGTCGCACTGGTGCAGCACCCCGTCGTCCGCGCGGTCGGGTTCACCGGGTCGACCGGTGGCGGGCGGGCGCTGTTCGACCTGGCGCAGGGCCGGCCGGACCCGATCCCGTTCTATGGCGAGCTGGGCAGCGTGAACCCGACGGTGATCCTGCCGGGTGCGGCCGAGCGCGACGACATCGCCGCCGGGTTCGCCCAGTCGCTCACGATGGGGGTCGGGCAGTTCTGCACGAATCCCGGCCTGGTGTTCGCGCCTTCGTCGCTCGTGCCGGCGCTCGGTGAGGCGGTCGCGGCGACCGCCGGCGGCGCGATGCTGAACGAGCGGATGTGCGAGTCCTACACGGCTTCGACGGACGCGCTGGCCGCGTCGGACCTCGTGTCGGTCGTGTCCACGGGCACGCGCCCGGACGAGGCGTGGGCGGTGTCGCCGCGCCTGTTCAGCGTTCCGGTGGCGGTGTTCGAGGACAACCTCGAGAAGCTGACCGAGGAGCACTTCGGGCCGGCGGCGCTGGTCGTGACCTATTCCTCGCCGGCCGAGCTGCACTCGGTGCTGGCGAAGCTGCCGGGCACGCTGACCGGCACGGTGCACGCGGCCGAGTCGGACCACGCGGAGGCCGGTGAGATCGCCGAGATCCTGCGGCGCGTCGCGGGCCGGTTGATCTTCAACGCCTGGCCGACCGGTGTCGCGGTGGCGTGGGGGCAGCACCACGGCGGGCCGTGGCCGTCGACGACGAACCCGCTGCACACGTCGGTGGGTGCGACGTCGATCCGCCGGTGGATCGCGCCGGTGACCTACCAGTCGTGGCCGGACGAGTTGCTGCCGCCGGAGCTGCAGGACGCGAACCCGCTGGGCATTCCGCGCCGGGTGGACGGTGTGCTGGGCGTGCACTGAGCTCGTGGACGAGCGGGGCCGCCGACGCCGGACGTCGGCGGCCCTTTTGCATCTCGGCTTGGAGTGGGCAGTTCACACCAATCCGGTGAGGCGACCGCCGGATTCGTGTCGACGACATGTCACCGGGGCAACATCAGTTCGATGTTTAAACGAATTCGACAGCTCCATTCGGGACTCTCCGGGGCAAGATGGTCTTCGCACGGCGACGTCCAGGGGAGCGGGACATGACCGACCTGCGTTTCGCATGGCTTGAGATCACCGGAAAATGTCAGCTGAGCTGCACGCACTGCTACGCGGACTCCGGTCCGCACGGCACAGAGGGCGCGATGACGACACGGGATTGGTTCCGGGTCGTCGACCACACAGCCGAACTCGGCGCTCAGTCGGTTCAGTTCATCGGCGGGGAACCGACATTGCACCCCGATTTGCCCTCGTTGGTGGACCATGCACTCGACGCGGGGCTCACCGTCGAAGTCTTCAGCAATCTCGTGCACGTCGGCCCTCGCCTCTGGGACACCTTCTCCCGTCCCGGTGTGCGCCTGGCGACGAGCTACTACTCCGACACGGCGGCCGAGCACGAGGCCGTCACCGGCCGGCGCGGCAGCCACGCCCGCACCAGGGCCAACATCGCCGAGGCCCTGAGCCGCGACATCCCGTTGCGCGCCGGTGTCATCGATGTCAGCTCGTCAGGCCAAATCGGCCGGCAGCGCACGCACGCCGCCCAGGCCGATCTCGCGTCGCTCGGCGTCACCGCCGTCGGTGCCGACCGCCTGCGCGGAGTCGGACGTGGCGCAAACGCTTCCCCCGGCAGGGACCAGCTGTGCGGCCGTTGCGGTCACGGCGCCGTGGCCATCTCCCCCACCGGTGAAGTGTGGCCCTGCGTGTTCGCGCGCTGGATCCCGCTCGGCAATGTATTGGACATGGATCTATCGACGATCCTGTCCACGGCGGCCGTCCCGTCGCCCGCGATCGCCGGCCCTTCCTGCTGGCCGCAGGGCGGCGGCTCCTGCGCGCCGAACGATCCCCCTCGTCCCTAGCCGATCCTGTCCGCGATGGCCTTCGCGCACTCGATCGCCTCGGTGCGCGTCGTGTCGACCTCGATGTCGTAGGTCATCCCGCGATGCACCAGCTCGGCCTGCACCTCGGCCATCCCGGCGACCCTGTCGCCGCGGGCGAGCTCCCGGCCCGCGGCGACGGCGGCGTCACACCGCACCCCGACCCACACCACGTCGAGCCCCTGCAGCACCTTCTCCCACCGTTGCCGCGACTCGGTCCCGCCGAGGAACACGTCGTCCACGATCACCCGCGCTCCCGCGCGAACCATCGCGGCGACGCCCTCCATCCACGCGTCCTCCAGCGTCCGGAACTCCGCCCCGACGGTGACCTCACCGTCGTCGGCGAAACCGATCCCGTCCGCCCCGAGCCGCAACCGCGGCGGCATCACGTCGATCAACGTGTCGACCCCGATCGCCAGCCACGCCTCGGGCAGCACGGCCTGCAGACACCGCGCGATCCCCGACTTGCCGGAGCTGGATCCTCCGTTGAGCACGATCACCTGAGCACTTGATCCCACTCGCCGACCGTACCCAGTGCCAGTTCTTTGCAATGGGTCTTTTGACGACGAAGTCAAAAGACCCATTGCTAGGGTGCAGGTCAGACGGTGTATCGAGCGCGATATATCAGTTCAGCGGCGCGCGGCGCCGGTTCGGCGCTCCTCCGCGAGCTCGCGGAGGTACCCGAGGAAGTCGACCTCCAGCGTGTGCCGCTTCGACTTCACGTACTTGCTGCGCAGCGACTCGCGGTAGGCGGTGATCTCCGCCTTCATCTCCGGCAGCGGGGGCAGCGCCGCTCGGCCCGACACCAGATCCGCGATCCACTCGGACTGGGCCTCGGCCAGCGGCATGATCGCCCCGAGCGGCTGGATGAGCCCGAGGAAGTACAGGCCGGGGTGAGCCGGGTCCACGACCCGCCGGTACAGCGACACCTCGTTGTCCGCGGACGACACGGCCGGGAACTCGGCGGCGTCCAGGAACGGGAAGTCGACCTTGTAGCCGGTGCAGTAGACGATGACGTCGACGTCCTCGCGGCTGCCGTCGGCGAAGACGACCCCGGAGCCGTCCAGCCGGGCGATGTTCGGCTTGACGGTGATGTCCCCGTGCCCGAGCCGGGTCAGCAGGTCGTCGGACACGGTCGGGTGCGCGGCGAGGATCCCGTGCGAGGGCTCCGGCAGCCCGTAGTCCGAGAGCTTGCCCCGAGCGAGCCTCAGCATCGCCCGAACGGACAGGGCCTGCAGCCAGGCGGGCGCGAACCGGGCGAGCGGCGAGGTCGTCAGGTGGTCCGTCGGCATCCCGAACAGGTACTTCGGCATGATGTGCGCACCGCGCCGCATCGCCAGAAAGGTCCGCGAAGCGACCCTGGACGCCTCGACCGCGATGTCGCACGCGGAATTCCCTATGCCGAGAACCAGCACTTTCTTGTCCGCGAAACGTTCCGGCGTCTTGTAGAAGTGCGCGTGCAGCTCTTCACCGTCGAAGGAACCGGGAAACGCGGGCTCCGGCAGACGCGGCGACCAGTGGTGCCCGTTCGCGACGATGACCGAGCGGTACGGCGTGGAAACTTCCGAACCGGTATCGCGATCGCGCGTCGTGACCGAATAGCCACCGGAACCGACGGAAACCGAAACGACCTCGGTCCGGAACCGGATGCGGTCGCGGAACCCGTGGTGCTTCACGAAGTCGTCGAAGTACTCGGCGATCTGGAAGTGCGAGGGGTAGACCGGCAGATGCGCGGGCATCGGAAAGGACTTGAACTCCATCATCTGCCGCGAGGTGTTGATGTGCAGCGACCGGTAGGCCGACGACATGCCGTTGTCGTTGAGGTAGCGCCAGTTGCCGCCGATCTCGGACCCGGTCTCGTAGCAGTCGTAGTCGATACCGCGGGCGCTGAGCACCTGACATGCGGCGATGCCGGAAGAGCCTGCCCCGATGACGCACACGCGGTCCATGACCCTGAAGTATTTTCACGTTCAAAGCGGCTGTCAATCACCTGATTCAGGACCACTCAGTGGAACGGGGTGTGGTTCGTGCACCCAGGACCAATACGTTGTCGCACATGCGAAAGCTTCTGGTGGCAGTCACGTCGGTACTGGCGATCGCGGTCTCCACGGGCACGGCGGCGGGCGCGCCGCTGCCGTGCCCGGAGATCTTCGCGACGAACAACACCGCGATCATCACCGATCCGGACGACCCGCGCCTGCAGGACAGGCTGGTCAGGTTCGACCGGGAGGTCCGCGGCATCGTGCACGCCAACGGCGGTCTCACCACCCGTTCCACGCTGCTCGACGGCGTGTTCTGGTCGAGCAGCCTGAACCGGACGACGTTCGAGCGTTCCCGCAGGTTCGACGTCACGCTCGACGAGGAGAGCCTGCGCCACACGGCCTCGACGATCGCCAAGCAGTTCCGGCAGGAGTCGGTGCTGACGTTCCGCTTCCTGCCCGCGAGCTCGCCGAAGGTCGACGCCGTCCAGGTCGAGGTCGACGGCATCACCGCCCAGCAGGTCCGCGACGGGCTCCTCAAGGACGCCGTCGCGCGCGAGAAGCTCGGCGGCGGCAGCGTCACGTTGCAGAACAAGGCGATCCTCATCGCGGACGTCAACGACCTGCCGACGGTGCGCGCGTTCGTGACGAACATCGGCGGCGACATGAGCAAGGCCAAGGTGCGCAAAGGTGCGTGGGAGTTCGTGAGCGCGAGCGAGACCTCCCGCGAAACTCCTTTGTGGATCAGGCAAAGCGCCGCCTAACCTCGTGGCATGGCAGCAACCGTCGTCCGCGGCCAGAACGTGGACATCCGCATGTGGACTCGACCGGACGAGGTCGAGGAGTTCGCCATGCGACAGCTCCAGAACATCTCCGCGCTGCCGTGGGCCGTCAAGCACATCGCCGTGATGCCGGACGTGCATTACGGGAAGGGCGCCACGGTGGGTTCGGTGATCGCGTTGCGCGACGCCGTCTCCCCCGCGGCGGTCGGCGTGGACATCGGCTGCGGCATGGCCGCCGTGCGCACCTCGCTCACGGCCGGCGACCTGCCGGCGACACTGCGCGGACTCCGGTCGCGCATGGAGGCCGTGGTCCCCGTCGGTTTCGCCCAGCACAAGGCCACCGCGTTCACCGAGCGCGACGCGTCCGACTGGGCGCCGTTCTGGCGGAGGTTCGACGACCTGACGCCTGCCGTGAAGGCGCGTGCCGACAAGGCGATGCACCAGATGGGCACGCTCGGCGGCGGCAACCACTTCCTCGAGGTCTGCCTGGACACCGACCAGAACGTGTGGGTGATGCTGCACTCCGGGTCGCGTGGCATCGGCAACGAGCTGGCGCAGCACCACATCTCGGTGGCGCGCACGCTCGCGCACAACGCCGAGCTGCCGGACCCGGACCTCGCCGTGTTCCTCGCGGGCACGCCCGAGATGGCGGCGTACCGGCACGACCTGTACTGGGCCCAGGACTACGCGCGCCGCAACCGCGCGGTCATGCTGCGCCTGGTCTGCGACGTGCTGCGCGCCGAGTTCCCGCACGTGCGGTTCGAGGAGCCGATCTCCTGCCACCACAACTACGTGGCGGAGGAGACGCACTTCGGCGAGGACGTGCTGGTCACCCGCAAGGGCGCGATCCGGGCCGGACGCGGCGAGCTGGGCATCATCCCCGGTTCGATGGGCACCGGCTCGTACATCGTGCGCGGCCTCGGGAACCCGGACTCGTTCGAGTCGGCGTCGCACGGCGCCGGCCGGAGGATGTCGCGCAACAAGGCCCGCAAGACGTTCACGGAGCAGGATCTCGCCGCCCAGACAAGTGGGGTCGAGTGCCGCAAGGACGCCGGTGTGGTCGACGAGATCCCAGGCGCCTACAAGGACATCGACACCGTGATGGCGAACCAGTCCGACCTCGTCGAGATCGTCGCCAAGCTCAAGCAGGTGGTTTGTATCAAGGGTTGATGTTTCCCTTGCGCAGCATGCGGGAAAGCCTCCAGGACAGCAGAGTTCCAAAGCCTGTCTTGGAGGTTTTTCCATGTCAACGGGCGCCATCATCGGCCTGGTGGTCGCGGTTCTCGTGGTGCTGGCGGTCCTCGTCTTCGTGCTGAGGCCCGCCTTGCAGCGCAAGAAGCTGCGCGACCGCTTCGGCCCCGAGTACGACCGCGCGGTCTCCGACAGCGACAGCAGAACCGCCGCGGAGAAGGAGCTCGCCGAGCGGGAACACCGCCACAGCGAGTTCGACCTGAAGCCGCTTTCCCCTTCGGCACAAGAAAGTTACCGCCGCCACTGGGCGGAGGTGCAGGCGAAGTTCGTGGACTCGCCGGACAGCGCGATCGCGGACGCCGACCGGCTGGTCACCGACCTGATGGCCGAGCGCGGCTATCCCACCGAGGGTTACGAGGCACAGCTGAGCGTGCTGTCCGTCGAGCACGCACGCACTCTTGAGCACTACCGCAAGGCCCACGACATCTCCGAACGCCAGGAGATCGGCGAGGCCAGCACCGAGGACCTGCGCACCGCGATGGTGCACTACCGCGAGTTGTTCACCGATCTGCTCGAACGTGGCGCGGCTCCGCGCAAGGACCGCGAGGCCGTGAGGAAGGAGAAGACGGATGTCTGAGGCACCTGTCAGGAAGGCGCCGGTGACCCACGACCCCGCGTCCGCTCCCCCTCAGCAGGCCGCTCACTCCCAGCAGCAGCAACAGCAGCAGCCTGTGACGCCGCAGCAGCGGCCGGACTCGTCCCAGGAGCGCACGGACGTGCAGCATCAGCGCACGGACATGCCGCAGCAGCGTCCGGACTCGCGCGAGGAGCGCACGGACGCGCGAACGGACGTGCCCCAGCAACGACCTGACGCGCCGCAGCACTCGGCGGCCCCGCAGCGGGCGGCCGGTCGGCTGGAGGACGAGTGGCAGGCCGTGCAGTACGAGTTCGTCGACGACCCGAAGGCGGCCGTGCGCAAGGCCGACGAGCTCGTCAAGCGGGCGATCGACGAGCTCACCACCCGGCACCGTTCCCTCTCCCAGCAGCTCGAGGGAAACGGTGATCCGCAGACGGAAGACCTGCGACTGACTCTTCACCGCTATCGGGAACTGTTCAAGTCGCTCGTCGCCGTCAAATAGACGCAGTGCTCGACAGTGGCCCCGGCGCCGTGACCGTGACAGGTGACGGCGCCGGCAGGCACGTCCAGCCCCGTTCGATCAGCTGTGTCCGATCAGCTGTGTTCGATCAGCTGGGCAGCTCGCGGATTTCCATCTCCAGCACGTCGATCTCGTCGCTGATGGCCTCGTCGAGCATGTCGTCGAGCAACTTGCGGCACTCCGCCGATCCGCAACGCGGCAGGCCCGCACCGAACCGCGGCACCTGCTCCCACCACACCGCCGGGTTGTTCCAGAACGACCCGGAGCCCTGGTCGACGCCTTCGAGGCACCGCAGCCGCTGGTCGCTTTCCGGAAGGGCTCGCACGAACTCGATGAACAGCGCGAGAGCATCGGGATTTCTCACCGGGACCGCGCCGTAGCCGCGCAGACAGTCCTCGAGTTCAGCGAGGAACTCCGCCTTGAAGGACACGGCACACCCCCGCTCCTCCGCACCGTCGCGGACATCCTGAGTTCGTACCACCAACAGTACCTCCGCGACTTGAGCGGGAAACGAGTGCGAACGGGCGGTGTTCTCCTGCGCTCCCACCGGGTTCGGTGACCCGCAGTCACTTCGCCGAACCGTTACGAACCCTCGTGGGCCACGTATCGAGACACGAGAAACCCGTTGTCCAGCTTGACGATCTGGCCCACGACCAGCTTGTCGGCCGGGTCCGCGCCGGACAGGCCCGCGGGGCCGGGCCGGGCGAACGTCAGCCTCCCGGACGCGCCGGGGAAGTCACTCAAAGTGCGCAGCTTCCCGAAAACGTCTTCTCGTGACGCCCCAACGGGGGTCGAGCGTGCGACGACGCTGACGGCGTCATAGGCAAGAAGAATGTGTCCGTTGGGGCCCGAAAGGAAAGCCTTGCGCGCATACCGCTTCTGCGCCGCTTCGTAGGTGGTGAAGAACTGTTGTGTCGGCTGGGGAATCGGCTCGCTACCGGGTGTCCACGCGAACGTCGTGAAGTAGAGCCGGCCGTCGGCGAATCGTTTGACGTCTTCCAGATCCGTGAAGTTCGTCGTCTCCAGCTGGGTCAGGTCGTCACCGCCGAACACCACGGGGTCGGCGCAGTTGCTCCTGCTCAGCTCGGTCAGCAGCCCGCCGACCTCCGCCGTGCGGCCGGTGTAGAGGATGAGCGGGTTCGGTGACTTCTGGCAGATGTGCCTCACCAGGTCGCCGAGCTGCGCGGCCACCGCGTTCGCCGTCTCGTCGTAGTCGTGCACCTCCGGCTTGAGCACGGCCAGGAACCCTTCCGAGAGGTCCGAGCTGTACTCGTCCCCGGTGCTGCGCAGCAGGTGCAGCGGGCGGCCGCGCAACGCCTCGGTGCGGTCGATGATCCCGGCGGCCACCTGGGCCTGGCGCTTGTTGGGCGGCGCGATGCGGAAGAAGTACGGCTTCTGGCTGAAGTGCGTCGACGACAGCGACGAGCCGACCATCGGGATGCCGTTCGGGTGTTCCTTCGACGGTCCGAGGACGCCGAGCGCGGACAACGTGGTGCCGCGGCTCTGCCCGAGACCGGTCACCGCGACCACCGACGGGTCCCGCTCGGCGTACGCGCGGATCTGCTCGGCGACCTTCTCGGCGTACTTGGACTCGCCGCCGAAGTTGGCGAGCACGAGGCGCACCAACGGGTTGCGGCCCAGCCCGTCGAGCTGGTTCCAGTCGTGCTGGGCGAGGTACGCGCCGCGCAGCTCGTTCACGCCCGCGGACAGGTCGCGCTTCACCCGCTCGGTGGAGCTGAGCATCGTGGCGACGACGATGGTGACGACGCTGCGGTCCGGCACCTTCGCGGCGCGGTCGTTCTCCTCGGCGATGAGCTTCGCGAGCTCCTCGACCTCGGCGTCGTCGTTGTTCTGCAGCGTCGGGTCACCGTAGGCGAACCGGCCCGGTCTCTCGCTCAGACCGATGCACTGCACACCATCCATTTTGGACAGATGTGGTCGCGTGCCGGCGAGGTCCGCGATGAGCTCCTTCGGGTCGTAGATGCCGTAGCGCAGGCAGTTGTTGCTCGTCTGGAGGTAGAAAGCCGCGCCGTACAACACGAGCAGGGTGGCGATGAGGTAGACCGCCACGCGCCGCACCGCGTTGCGACCGGGCCAGCTGCGCGGATACGGGTAGCGGGTGACGGTGGACGAGCGCGGCAACGACGCCGGTGGCGACGCGGGTGTGTTGTGTTCGAGCGCTCGTTTCGTTGCGCGGTAAGCGGTCAGGCGTTCCTCGGCGCCGTGGAGGTCCTGGTGGGTGCGCAGCACCCGGTCGTACATCTCGACCGTCGGCCGCACGATCCGGCTGCGCGAGCGGAGCTCCCAGGTGGCGATGACGGCGTCTTCGAGCAGACCGGTCTCGGGCCGCACCACGCGGTCGTAGCGGCGGTGCAGGTTGCGCCTCGTTCCCCCGGTTCTGATGTCGCTGCGCAGACGTTCCCACCAGGTGTTGGGCGGGTCCTCGAACTCCGATTCGCCTTCCCCCGGTGGCATCGGGGCCTCGGCGATGGCGGCGAGCTCGGCGATCCAGCGGTCGCTGCGTTCGTCGACGTGCGGGCGCAGGCGATGCGCGACGAGGTGGACTTCGCCGAGCGCGAGGGCGTGGTACAGCGCGTCTTCGCGTTGCCCAAGGCTGTCGTAGCGGTCCTTCAGCAACCGATGGACGTTGGTGTGGGAGAACGGCCGGCCTTCCGGAACCTCGCGCAGCCGGCGCGCCAGCAGGTCGCGCAGCAACGGGTGCAGCACGAAGTTCTCGCCCTGCTGGCTCACGAAGCTGAGCTGGGCCAGCAGGGCGCGCATGTTCTCCGCCGACCACGTCGCCGGCAGCAGCGCGCGGATCACGTGCCGGTCGAGCACGCGCGGAGCGGCGAGGCGGGCGAAGATCTCGCGCGCGGCCTCCCGTTCCGGCATTTCCTCGGCGCCGGGAATCCGTTGGAAGAAGCGGAGAAGGAGGTAGTCGCCGACCGTGGCGTCCTGGAACGTCGTGGTCTCGTCGACCGGCAGCCGTTCGTCGAACACCGAGCGCACCGACGGCAGCACCTGGTCGCGCGCGAACACGAACTGCACGAGCTGGATGGCGAGCCGGACCGCGAGCGGATGGCCGTGCGTGACCTCCTGCAGCTCCTCGACGAGCGCCTCGGACTCCACGGTGCTGTTGCGGGCGCGGTTCCACTCGGCGAGGAACTGCCGCGTCTGCGCGAGCGTGAAGGGTTCGAGGTGCACCGGTTTGAACACCGGCGAGTCCGGCAGGGACGGCGCCGACTGCTTGGTGGCGATGACGAGCAACGGCACATGTGGTTCCTGGGCGCGCCTTTCGGCCAGCAGGCTCAGGAAGTCGGTGGCCCGCGCGGCGGGGCGCGGCCGTTTCGGTGGCAGGTAGGAGTCGATGCCGTCGAGCAGGTCGGCGCCGTCGAGCAGCAGCAGGCTGTTCAGCCTGCGGTAGCGGCGGAACCGGTAGGCGGCGGTGATGTCGGCGAGGAACGCGGCGACGAGCAGCCGGTCGATCTCCAGCGTGTCGCCCGCGCGGTTGAGGCTCCACATGTGCACGAGAGCGGCGTCGAACTTCGGGCGCCCCGCGTAGTTCTCGAACCACCGCAGCGCACTCGCCACGCGCGGCCCGCCGAGCAGCCAGCGCAACGGCCGCGGCGCGACGACGGAAAGCCCGATGAGCCACAGCAGAAGCGGTCTCAGCACCTTCCCGAGGCCCTGGGCGGGCGGCAGCACCTCGACGACCTCGGCGGCGTCGGCGACCGCGACGAGCCGGGTCATCTGCTTCGCGGCGAGCTCGCGGGCGCGGTGATGCGGGTCGTCGCCGATATCGGTGAACAGCGCGAGGCGGGCCAGGTCGTAGCGGGGCAACCGCAGGCGGCCGAACTCGGCGTGCCGGTAGGAGCGCAGCTGCTCGGCCGCGACGTCGAGGATGTCCTTGCAGGAACGGGAACCGGCCTTGTCGAGGTCGACTCTGGCCGTCGGCGCGTCGCGGTAGCGCCGGTGGACGTGGTCGAGCAGCGACGTCTTGCCGCTGCCGCCGGGCCCGAAGGCGACGATCACCGGCAGGGTGTGCTTCTTGCGGCGTTCCACCAGGGACTCCACCAGTGCGGTGAGGTCGTCCCTGCCGACGAGCCCGATCTCCGGTTCCAGCGCCATGATCCTCAGACGCTTCGGAGACCGATTCTGTTCCGTGCCTAACGGTCGGCGTGCAGCCTGGCCACGAAGCTGAAGCGGTCACCTCGGTAGAGCGATCGGGCGCGTTCGATCGGGTGCCCGTCCGCGTCGTAGGAGACGCGGTGCAGCAGCAACATCGGCAGCGCGGGGTTCGTGCCGATCAGCAGCGCCTCGCGGGGCGTGGCGAGGACGGTCTCGACGCGTTCCTCGGCCTCCGCGAACCGCACGCCGAGCCGTTCGGTGAGGCACGCGTAGAGCGATCCGGCCGGGTCGAGCTTGTCCATCAGCTCCGGGAAGCGGCGGCTGCTCAGGTACGTCGACTCCAGGCCGATGCGCTCGTCGTCGGCGAGCAGGACGCGTTCGAGGTGGACGACGGCGTCGCCCGGTTCGAGCATCAGGTCGCGGGCGAGGCCCTCGTCGGCGCCGATCTGCTCGACCGTGATCACGTTCCGGTTCGGCTCGACTCCCTGACGCCGCATGCCTTCGGTGTAGCTGACCAGCGACAACGGCTGGACCAGCTTCGGCGGTGCGACGAACGTGCCGCTGCCCTGGCGGCGGATCAGCTTGCCTTCGAGCACCAGCTCGCTGACGGCCTGGCGGAGCGTGACACGGGAGACGGAGAACCGTTCGGCGAGCTCGCGCTCGGACGGCAGGACCGTTCCTTCGCCCAGGGTCTCGACGAGGTCGAACAGCTCGGCCTTGACCGCGTAGTAACGCGGGACGCGGCCGTGTTCTGGAATGCCCGCGCGAACGGGTCGATCAGCGCGGTGCGGCGGCACTCGGTTCACGTGGCGTGAGCATACGTCACCGCCTGTGTGATCAGGGCGCGATCTTCGGCGGGTCCGGGATCTTGTAGCCGGAAGATCCGATGTTGGCCTCCAGCGACTTGCGCCAGGCACCGGTGTCGATCATCTTCTGCAGCGCCGCGTGGACCTTGGCCTTGCTGGTGGGGTCGTTGCGGCGCAGGCCGACGCCGTACTCCTCCTTGCTGAACGGGGCACCGACGACCCGCAGGAGCTCGGGGTTCTGCGCGGCGTACCCGGCGAGCAGGACGTCGTCCGTGGTGACGGCGTCGACGTTGTCGGCCAGCAGCGCCGTCACGCAGTCGCTGAACTTGGCGTACTCGACCAGGTTCACGTCCTTGGCGAACTGGTCCTTCACGTAGGCCGCGGACGTGGAGCCCGCGGTGGAACACAGGTCCAGGCCCTTGACGAGCGACTTCGGGCCGTCGATGCGGTTCTCGTGCATGCGCACCAGCAGGTCCTGGCCGGCGACGAAGTACGGGCCGACGAAGTCGACGAGCTGCTTGCGCTTGTCCGTGATCGAGTAGGTGGAGACGACCATGTCGGCCTCACCGCTGGTCAGCAGCGTCTCCCGGTTGCCGGGCTGCGCTTCCTTCCAGATGATGTCCTGGTCCGCGACGCCCAGCTCGTTCGCGATGAACTTGGCGACGTCGACGTCGAAGCCGCGGAAGCTGCCGTCGAGCCTGCGCAGCCCCAGGCCGGGCTGGTCGAACGACACGCCGATCGTCATGTGGCCGGCGGAGCTCACCTTGCCGACCATCGTGGACTTGTCACCACCTGCGCACGAGGCGAGGAGGAGCACGGCCGCGCATGTCGTCGCCACCAGGCGGAGGAGCGCTCTCGGCGTCATTCTTCCCTCTTACAGCGTTATTCCACGGGCATGCGCCGACGCACCTTGGCAGCGTTGCTCGGCGATGCCGGAAACCTAGGCGGCGATCGGACGCATGTCCATACCTCGGGCTGAATGAAACTTCGGAATCGTTGCGGTGAACCGATCAGCGCAAGCGGCGTGGACCGGCGTCGTGCAGCGAGGGCGGAGGGCCGATGACCACACGTGCGCTGCTCACGAAAGCCCCTGCGGCAGAAGCAAGAACGGGCTCGAGCTTGAGCGAACGGACCTCGGGGAGATCTTCGGCCAGTGCCGCCAAACGGAGTACCAGGTCCTGAAGTGCTTTCAGGTCTGCGGGTTCGTCGCCGCGGTAACCGGTGAGCAGAGGTGCGGCTTTCGGTGCGGCAACGAGTTCCGCCGCGTCGGTGTCGGTGAGGGGTACCGCCCGGTAGGCGCGGTCGCCGAGGAGATCGCTGACGAGGCCGGACAGTCCGAACCAGACCAGCGTGCCGAAGCTCGGATCGTCCTGCAGGCCGAGGACGCAGCTGACTCCCTTGGGCGCCATGCGTTGCACGTACACGCCCGGTTTGCCGCTCAGTGCCGCGAGGTCGTGGTACGCGGCCTTGACCGATTCCTGCTGCGCGATGTCCAGCCTGACGCCGACGAGGTCCGTGCGGTGGCGCAGGCGTTCGCTGGTGGCCTTCATGGCGACCGGGTAGCCGAGCTCGTCGGCGGCCGCCGCGGCCTCCTCCGCGCTGTGGGCGATGCGGAACGGGACGACGTCGATGCCGTAGCAGTTCAGCAGTTCGACGGCGGTGTGGTCGTCGAGCAGCCGTTCGGAGCCGGTGTTGTCCACAATGGACCGTGCGCGGGCGGCGTCGATGCCGTCCGGGCGGGTGAAATTGCCCTGGGGCGCGGCGCGCCAGCGCGCGTAGCGGATGACGCGGGCCAATGCGAGAACGGCGCGTTCCGGGCTGGCGTAGCTGGGGATCGAACCCTTTCCCGGCATCTTCAGCTCGTCCGGGATGCCCTCGACGGCGAGGAACGTGGACACGATCGGCTTCGGCCCGTGCGCGGCTTCCTTGAGGGCGCGCGCGTAGGCCGCGCCGGGGACCGCGATCGGTGGCACGAACACGACGACGAGGGCGTCGGTGTCCGGGCGGCTGAGCGCCTCCTGGACGGCCTTGGCGAACTCCTCGGGGGTGGCCTGGGCGCCGACGTCGACGGGCTCGCCCGCGAGCTCCAGGTCCTGGGCGAGCAGCGTGTCCGCGGCGAGCAGGCCGATCGCGGTGGAGTTGCCGACGACGGCGACGCGCCTGCCCTTCGGCAGCGGCTGGTGGGCCAGCAGGAGCGCGGTGTCGAACATCTGGGCCAGCGAGTCGACCCTGATCACGCCGGCCTGCTCGAACAACGCCTGGACGCTCGCCTCGTCGACCTTCGCGGCGGTGGCGGCGAGACCGGGGACCACGGCGTGCCGGCCGGACTTCACCGCGACGATCGGCTTGGTGCGGCCGAGCCGCCGGGCGAGCCTCGCGAACTTGCGCGGGTTGCCGAAGGACTCCAGGTAGAGCAGGACGACGTCGGTGGCGGGATCGGTCTCCCAGTACTGCAGCAGGTCGTTGCCGGAGACGTCGGCGCGGTTGCCCGCCGAGACGAACGTGGACAGGCCGAGGCCCCAGCCCGCGGCGTTGGCGAGGATGGCGGTGCCGAGCGCGCCCGACTGGCAGAAGAAGCCCGCACGGCCGCGTGCCGGGAGCTTCGGGGCGAGGCTCGCGTTGAGCCGGACCTTGGGGTCAAGGTTGAGCACACCGAGGGCGTTGGGGCCGACGACACGCATGCCGTGCGCTCTCGCCTCCGCCGCGAGCCTGCGTTCGGCCGACAGCCCGTCCGGACCCGTTTCGCCGTAGCCCGAACTGACGACGACGAGCGCTTTCACGCCCTTGGCGAGGCACGCGTCCATGACCTCGTCGACGCTGGCCGCCGGTACGGCGACGACGGCGAGATCGACGTCGTCGGGAATGTCCAGCACCGTCGGATACGCCCGGACGCCTCTGACCGCGCGGTGCTCGGCGTTGACCGGGTACACGGGCCCGTTGAAGTCGGCTTCGAGGAGGTTCTTGAGGACCGCGTGCCCGATCTTGGTCGGGTCGGTGGAGGCACCGATGACGGCGACCGACTTCGGGTGCAGCAGGTTGTGCACGCTGCGGGCCTCGGCGGCCTGCTCGCGGGCCCTGGCGACAGCGACGGACTCGTCGGTGGGATCGATGGCGAACTCCAGGTGCAGCACGCCCTCCTCGAACGCCCTGCTGACCTGGTAACCGGCGTCGCGGAACACCCGGACCATCTGCCCGTTCTCGGCGAGCACCTCGGCCTCGAACCGCACCAGCCCGACCTCGCGCGCGGCCGCCGCGAGGTGTTCGAGCAGGATGCTGCCCAGCCCGCGCCCCTGGTGCCCGTCCTCGACGACGAACGCGACCTCGGCGCTCTCCCCGTGATGCAGCCGGTCGAACCTGCCGACCGCGACGATGTCGTCGCCGAGCAGCGCGATGAGCGCCACCCGGTCGTGGTGGTCGACGGTGCTGAACCGCTCGAGGTCCCGTTGCGGGATCCGCGGGTAGGGCCCGAAGTAGCGGAAGTACCGCGTCCGCTCGGACAGCCGCCCGTGGAACTCCCGCAGCTTCTCGCCGTCGTCCGGCGTGATCGGTCGCAGGTGGACGGTGCCGCCGTCGCTGAGCACGACGTCCGCCTCCCACTGCCGCGGGAAGTCGAACGGATCTCTGGCGGTCTGTTCTGCCGGCACTTTCTCTGGCACTGGCCGTCAGTCCCTGGGGTCGTCGGGATCAAGTCCGTGCAACGGGAACACCGCGCGGCGCGTGTCGCGAATCGCCTTGTCCACCGGCTCCTGCGCGTCCCCGCCCCACGGCTGGTGCCCAGGGTCGCACTCATCGGTCATCGACGCAGGCAAAGGCCAGTCAGGCGCGATGCGTGTCGCGTGCGCCACCCAGTCGGCGGGCAACGACCGGTTCGGGTCCACGTCCCGGTCCAGCACCGTCGCGAGCAGGTGCGTCCACGACCGCGGCACCACCCTGAGCAGCTCGTACCCGCCGCCCCCGAGCGCCAGCCACTTGAACCCGTGCTCGTTCACCAGGTCCCGGAAGGCCTGGTAGATCGCCCGATGCCCGTCCACGCTCAACGCCAGGTCCGCGAGCGGATCCTCCTTGTGAGTGTCCACACCGCACTGCGTGACGAGCACCTGCGGCCGGAACGCCTTC
This sequence comes from Lentzea sp. NPDC004789, assembly GCF_053601075.1. NCBI lineage: Bacteria > Bacillati > Actinomycetota > Actinomycetes > Pseudonocardiales > Pseudonocardiaceae > Lentzea > Lentzea sp. NPDC004789. The sequence continues at coordinate 74,903 of NZ_JBSGBE010000006.1, forward strand.
AGCAACGACGGCACCGTCGCGTGGAACGCCCGCAACCACGCCCCGTCCTTCGTGCCCGCGGGCAACGCGACGTTGACCGCACTCCCCTCGGCCCCCGGACCGCCGACCTCACCGGCCCACCCGGTCCCCGGCCACAGGCTCATCGGATGTTGATGCAACGACACCGTCAACACGCGCGGGTCGTCCCAGAACGCCGTCTGCACCCCGTCCCCGTGATGCACGTCGACATCCACGTACGCGATGCGCTCCACACCGCTGCGCAACAACCACTCGATGGCCACCGCGCAGTCGTTGTAGACGCAGAACCCGGCCGCACTGTCCGGCATCGCGTGGTGCAGCCCGCCGGCGATGTTGACCGCCCGGTCCGCCTCCCCCGACGCAATGGCCCGAGCCGCCGCCAGCGACCCGCCGACCACCAACGCCGAAGCTTCGTGCATCCGCTCGAAGACCGGGTTGTCCGGCGTCCCCAGCCCGTGCCCGACGTCCCACCCGGCCGTGGGCGCCGCCTGCACGGCACTCAAGTACCCCGGCAGGTGCACCAGCTCGATCTCTTCTTCGCTGGCAGGCTCCGGCACCCGCACGTCCACGCCGTCCAGCACCCCGAGAGCCGTGGCGAGCCGTACCGTGAGATCGAGCCGAACTGGATTGAGCGGATGGTCGCCACCGAGGTCGTACCCGAGGAAGGACCGATCCCAGACAACCGCGGCTGGCTTACCCATGACCAGCAACCTACCTACCGACCCGCACAACCGGCGATCACGCCGCCTGCAGTCCTCCGCCAGCCCGCAATCACCGGCGCCAAGGAACCGATCTCAGCGAACAGGGGTCAGAGGCGACATGCACCTGCGACCAACGGCCATCCTCCTCGCCCTGGGCCTGACCCTCGCCGCCGTCACGGGCTGCAGTGAACAGGTCAAGGGCTCAGCCGCGGCCGACCCCAACGCCGCCGAAGCCGCGACCACCGCGCCCTCGACCACGAAGAAGTCCTCCACCAGCACCTCGCCCTCGAAGCCCGCTGACCCCACCGCGAAGAAGCAGGGCGACATCAAGATCACCAAGAAGAAGAAAACGGCCGGCCTGGAAACCTGCGGCGTGCTCACGAAGGCGGACGTCGAAGCCGCCACCGGCGGCAAGTCCTCAGCGGACGGCGGTTGCATCCACGCCACCACCGACCCGTCCACCGTCGTCACCCAGATGGTCACGGTCCCCGAGGTGGCGGACCAGGACGGTGAGAAGAAGCAGATCGAGATCGGCGGCAACACCGCCTGGCAGATCAGCTCCTCCAAAGAGGACTGCCAGGTCACCGTCATGCTGACCGACGACCCGTCGGCCATCGCCTCGGCCTTCTCGGTGAGCGTCGTGGCCATCGAGGAGCTCGACGCGTGCGCCGCGGCCCTGAAGCTCGTCACGCAAGGCTTCGACCGCATCCCGAACGCCTGACCCAGGTCTTCCCGGCACAGTCCGGCCGGCCACCTCACGCCCACGGGCGCGGCACACGACACGGACCGCGCACGTCGTCCCGCCGGCGTCAGCCGCCGGTGGCGACCTCCCGGTCCAAGGCGCACCAGTTGGACCAGGACCCCGCGTACAGCGCCGCAGGCTTCTCCGCCGACGTGATCCCCGCGACCTCCAGCGCCAGCACGACGGACGAGGCGGTCACGCCGGACCCGCAGTACGCGCCCACGGCCACGTCACCCGACACGCCGAGGCCCTCGAACCGCTCCGCCAGCTCGGACGCGCCGAGCCAACGCCCGTCCGCACCCACGTGCCCGGTCGTCGGCGCGTTGAGCGCACCTGGAATGTGCCCGGCCTTCGGGTCCACCGGCTCGGTCTCGCCGCGGTAGCGCGCCGCCGCCCGCGCGTCGAGCAGCACGCCCTCCCGCGCGAGCACCGCCGCTCCGTCCGCGTCCAGCACCGGCATCTGGCCAGGACGAACCACCACGTCACCCACCGCAGGCTCCGGCACCTCAGCCGTCACCGGCAGCCCCGCGGCCTCCCACGCGGCGAACCCGCCGTCCAGCACCGCGACCTCGCCGTAGCCGGCCCACCGCAGCAGCCACCACACCCGCGCGGCCACCGAACCGTCCCCCGCGTCGTACGCCACGACCTGGCCGCCCTCGCGCACGCCCGCGCGGCGCAGCACCTCCTGCAAAAGCTCCGGATCCGGCAGTGGATGCCTGCCGCCGACGCCCGGCGGAGCGGAGAGCTCGGTGTCCAGATCCACGTATGTCGCGCCGGGCACGTGGCTGACCTCGTAGTCTTGGCGTCCGGGTGGTCCACCGAGACGCCACCGGACGTCCAGCACGACGGTGGCCGGCCGCGCACTCAGCGCGTCGGAGAGGTCCTCGGGAGTGATCAAGGGATGCACAGCTCACATCCTGCACCCGCGCGGACACCTGTGTCCCCCGGCACGACTACCATTGACACCATACGAAGGGGAGCGGGTGTGAACGACCTCATCGACACCACGGAGATGTATCTCCGCACGATCTACGAGCTCGAAGAAGAGGGCGTCGTGCCTCTGCGCGCCCGCATCGCGGAGCGTCTCGGCCAAAGTGGACCGACGGTGAGCCAGACCGTCGGCCGGATGGAGCGGGACGGCCTGGTCGTCGTGGCGGAGGACCGTCACCTCGAGCTCACCGAGCAGGGCCGCAACCTCGCGATCGCCGTCATGCGCAAGCACCGGCTCGCCGAGCGCCTCCTCGTGGACATCATCGGGCTCGAGTGGGAGCACGTGCACAGCGAGGCCTGCCGCTGGGAGCACGTGATGAGCGAGGCGGTCGAGCGCAAGCTCGTCAAGCTGCTCGGCAACCCGACCACCTCGCCCTACGGCAACCCGATCCCGGGCCTCGACAAGCTGGGCGACGGCGAACCCGCTCCGCCCGCCGAGGCGGACCTGGTGCGCGTGGACGAGGTCGCCCGCCGCGGCGGCGGCCGCGTCGAGGTGCGCCGCATCGCCGAGCACGTCCAGCTCGACCCGGACCTCATGTCCGAGCTGAAGGACGCCGGTGTGGTGCCCGGCGGCACGGTGCAGGTCGAGGCGCTCGCCGGCGCCAAGGTCGTCCACGTCCGCGGCGGCAACGGCACCGTGGCGGAACTCGACCCCGCGGTCGCCCACGCCGTTCTGGTGCTCGCCCGGTGACCCAGGCGGCGACACCGGCACAGAAGGCGGCCGCGGCGTTCCAGCGCCTGCACGGACGCGCTCCCGAGGGGGTCTGGTCGGCACCCGGCCGCGTCAACCTCATCGGTGAGCACACCGACTACAACGACGGCTACGTGCTGCCGTTCGCGTTGCCCCACCGCCTCGCGGTCGCGGCGTCGCCCCGTGCTGACGGCCGGCTGACCGTCAGCACGCTCGGCGACGACGGAGGGGTGCAGGACGCGGACCCGGTCGTGGTGGCCGACCTAGTCCCCGGAACCGTCAAGGGGTGGGCCGCGTACCCCAGCGGTGTGGCCTGGGCCCTGCGGGAGCAGGGAATCGCCGTCACCGGCGGAGCGGACCTCGTCCTCGCGGGTGACGTACCCGCCGGAGCCGGTCTCTCCTCGTCGCACGCCCTGGAATGCGCCGTCGCCCTCGCTCTGCTCGGTCTCGCCGGCGTCGACGCCGAACGGCCCGACATCGCCCGCTGGGTGCAGCGTTCCGAGAACGCCTTCGTCGGCGCGCCGACGGGAATCCTGGATCAGACGGCATCGCTGTGCTGCGTCGAAGCGCACGCCCTGTTTTACGACGTGCGCTCCGGCAAGTCGGAGCAGATCCCGTTCGACGCGGCTGCCAGTGGACTCGAGGTGCTGGTGGTCGACACCCGCGCCAGCCACTCCCACGTCGACGGCGGCTACGGCGCCCGGCGGGCGGGCTGCGAGCGGGCCGCGGACCTCCTGGGTGTCCCCGCGCTGCGTGATGTCGACATCGCCGAGCTCGACGCCACGCTCGTCCGGCTGCCCGAAGAGCTGCGTCCGCTGGTGCGGCACGTCGTGACCGAGAACGACAGGGTCCTGCGCACCGTCGAGCTGCTCCGCGCGGGCAGGCTCGCCGGCATCGGCCCCCTCATCTCGGCCTCCCACGCGAGCCTGCGGGACGACTACCGGGTCTCCTGCCTGGAGCTCGACGTCGCCGTCGACTCCGCGATGGAGGCCGGGGCGCTCGGCGCCCGCATGATCGGCGGCGGCTTCGGCGGCTCGGCCATCGCTCTCGTCCCAGTCGAGCGACGCGACGAGGTCGAAAGCCGGGTGCTCGCCGGCTTTGCCTCTCGCTCGCTGACGCGGCCGAGGCTTTTCAAGGCGGTTCCGTCCGCGGGCGCGGGCAGGGACCGGTAGCGAAGAACGATCCTGATCAGGAATGCGAGGACTGCGGTGAAGCTGCTCGTCACGGGCGGGGCCGGATACGTCGGCAGCGTGTGCGCTGCCAGGCTGCTCGAAGCCGGACACGAGGTCGTCGTCCTCGACGACCTGTCGACCGGGCACGAGGACGCCGTCCCCTCGGGAGCGCGCTTCATCCGGGGCGACATCGCGGAGGTGATCGGCGATGTCCTCGCAGAAGGGTTCGACGGCGTTCTGCACTTCGCGGCCAAGTCGCTGGTCGGCGAGTCCATGCAGGACCCCGGCAAGTATTGGACGGGTAACGTCCTCACAGCGATTCATCTGCTCGACGCGATGAAGGATCACGGCACGCCGAAGCTCGTCTTCTCCTCGACTGCCGCGACGTACGGCGAGCCGCGGGAGGTGCCGATCCCCGAGACCGCGCCGACCGCGCCGACCAACACCTACGGCGCCACCAAGCTGGCCATCGACCACGCGATCACGTCGTACGCCGCCGCGCACGGCCTGGCGGCGACGAGCCTTCGGTACTTCAACGTCGCCGGCGCCTACGGCAGCATCGGCGAGCGTCACGCGACCGAGACCCACCTCATCCCGCTCGTCCTCCAGGTCGCCCTGGGACAGCGCGAGCACATCTCGATCTACGGCGAGGACTGGCCCACCGAGGACGGCACCTGCGTCCGCGACTACATCCACGTCGCGGACCTCGCGGACGCCCACCTCCTGGCGCTCGCCCACGCCACCGCCGGCGAGCACCGGATCTACAACCTCGGCAACGGCACCGGCTTCTCGGTCAAGCAGGTCATCGACACCTGCCGCGAGGTCACCGGCCACCCGATCCCCGCCGTCGTCGCCCCCAGGCGCGCCGGTGATCCGGCCGTCCTCGTCGCCTCCGCCGAGCGGGCCCGCACGGAGCTCGGCTGGAAGCCGGAACGCGCCGGCCTCGCCGGCATCGTCCGCGACGCGTGGGAGTTCACCCGCGCCCGGCACGGAGCCTGATCGGGCATGACCGACTTCGCCTCCTTCGAGAGCTACAACGCCACACCGAGGCTCACATCGCTCACGCTGTCCCCGGACGGCACGCGGCTCGTCACGGTCGTCTCCTCGCTCGCTCCTGACGGCAAGACCTGGCAGGGCGCTCTCTGGGAGATCGACCCCACCGGCGAGCGGGACGCCGTCCGGCTCACCCGCTCCGCCAAGGGCGACTCCTCCCCCGTCTTCGCACCGGACGGGTCGCTGCTGTTCCTGTCGGCGCGCCCGGATCCACTCGCGAAGCCGGGCGAGACCAACGAGCGGAAGGCGCTGTGGCGGCTTCCGGTCCGCGGTGAGGCCGCCGAGGTCCTGCGGCCGGGAGGCGGAGTCGGCCACGTCCGCGCCGCGGGCGAGACGCTGCTGTTCACGTCGTCGGCGTACCGCTTCACGGAGTTCGGCGACCAGGACGACGCCAAGCGCAAGGCCCGCGAGGACGCCGGCGTGACAGCGATCCTGCACGAGTCGTACCCGATCAGGTACTGGGACGCGGACCTCGGTCCGAGCTACCCGCGCCTGTTCTCGGTTCCTCTCACCGACATCACCACCGGGAACGTCACAACCCTCAGCGAGGACGCGGAAAGCAGGCTCAGCGACGAGGACATCGCGCTGAGCCCGGACGGCAAGTGGGCCGTTCACGGCCACGACGTCGACGTCAGCGCCTCCTACGGCCGCAGGACCGAACTGCGGCTCGTGGCGACGGATGGCAGCTCCTCGCGCGCCATCGCCTCCGAGGACGGCTTCTCCTTCTTCGAACCCGCCTTCACCCCGGACGGCACCGCTGTGATCGCCATCCGGTTCCGCGAGTCCACAGCGGACTCCCCGTACCGGCGCGACCTGGTGCGCATCGACCTGGCGGACGACTCGATCACGCCACTGGCGCCCGACTTCCCGGAGGAACCGGATCACCTGGTGGTGAACCCTGACGGGTCCGCGGCGTTCTTCACCGCGAGCCACCTCGGGCACCAGCCGGTGTGGCGGCTGGACCTCACGACCGGCGAGATCACGAAGCTGACGGTCTCGGGTTACTACAGCGACGTGGTCGTGAGCCCGGACGGCAAGACGCTGTACGCACTCCGCAACTCGATCGACCACCCGCCACAGCCCGTGCGGTTCGCCTCCACCGGAGCCGACCAGGATCCAGAACGGCTGCGCGCTCCCGGCGCCATCGCCTCGGTGCCCGGCACCCTCACCGAGATCTCCACGGTCGTCGCCGACGGCAGGACCGTCCGCGCGTGGCTCGTGCTGCCCGAGGGTGCCTCCGCCGACTCGCCCGCTCCCCTGGTGCTGTGGGTCCACGGTGGTCCGGTGATGAGCTGGAACGGCTGGACCTGGCGTTGGAACCCGTGGCTGATGGCCGCCCGGGGTTACGCCGTCCTGCTGCCCGACCCGGCCCTGTCCACCGGGTACGGACCGGACTTCATCAAGGCCGGCTGGGGTCGCTGGGGCGCCGAGCCCTACACCGACCTCATGGCCATCACGGACGTCGCGGTCGAGCGGGCCGACATCGACGCCTCCCGGACCGCCGCCATGGGTGGTTCGTTCGGCGGCTACATGGCCAACTGGATCGCCACCCAGACCGACAGGTTCCGCGCGATCGTCACCCACGCGTCGTTGTGGCACCTCGACGCGTTCACCGGCGGCACCGACAGCTCCTACTTCTGGATGCGGGAGATGGGCGACCCCCTCACCCAGCCGGAACGGATCCAGGCCAACTCCCCGCACCTGCGGGTCGCCGACATCAAGACCCCGATGCTCGTCATCCACGGGGACAAGGACTACCGGGTCCCCATCGGCGAGGGGCATCGGCTGTACTTCGACCTCCTCCGCCACGGGGTCACCGCGAAGTACCTCTACTTCCCCACCGAAAACCACTGGATCCTCACCCCCGGAAACTCTCGAGTCTGGTACGAGACGGTGTGGGCGTTCCTGGCCGAGCACGTCCTGGATCAGGACTGGGAGCGGCCAGAACTGCTCTGAGCGCCGGCATCGAGCAACTGGCGGGCGATGTCCAGGTACGTCGTGGACATCGCCCGCAGCTTCTCCGGCGGGAGCGCGGCGCTGACAGCCGCACGCAGGAGCTTGGTCAGCGCGTGGCCGGGACAGGCGTCCTCGGCGACGTCGAGCGCGATGGACGCGATCCCACCGTCACCACGCTGGTAGGCGTAGAACGCGAGCAGACACGCGGGCTCCGCGCGTTCTGGAGCCGGACACGACCTGGTGAGCTCCAGCCACAGGCTCTCGGCCGTCCTCGACCTCGGCTGCGCCGCGAACGCCATGCTCGCGTCCCGCACGTCCGGCACCGCCAAGGCCCTCGCCAGCGCGACGATCTCCGCGTCGGGCAACGGTCCCTTGCGCTCGCTCACGGCGTCGATCGCATCGAGCACGCGGCGCAGCTCGGTGCTCGGATCAGGTTCGCCGGAGCTCGCCACGAGCTCGTCCAGCAACGCTGATCTGCGTTCCAGCGCCTCCGACGGGTCCAGCGCCGCGATCGCGGCCATCGCCGCACGCGACTCGAACGTCACGTTGCCCTCGTGCGCGGACGCGGCGGCAACCGCGGACAGCCGGGGATCGGGCAGCGTTCCGTGGCAGTCGATGTCGAGATAGCAGAGCCACTGCGCGTCCTTCTGGCACGACGGCAGCCACACCGCCTCGACGACCTCGATGCCCACGCCGCCCAGCTTGTTCCTGAGCGTGGTGACCAGTGGTTCGTGCGGCAGTTCTTCCGGCATGTGCTCGGACGGGGCGCACACGACCGCGAGGATCACTTCCGCGGCACCGTGTTCGAGCAGCGGCGCTTCCAGTTGAGCCGCGAGCATTCCCCTATGTCGTGGGCGCGGTAGATCGACCCGCATGGTCATGCTGATCACGTGGTCTTTCAGCACCAGCACGACGAGCGAGTCGGCCGGGTGAAATCCCATCAGGTGCGGGATCGCGGCGTAGAGGTCGCCGGCGCCGCGGACTCGGATCGGTTTCGGGAGGGTTGTGGGCATGGTGCCCACTTTGGCGGGTGGGGCGGGTAAGTGATCGGGGGTGATGGGAAGTTGTGGACAACTCAGCGGTTGTGGACAGGTTGAGATCTTGACCCGCTCGGGAGCGGGGTTTTGTCGGGGGTGGGTGGTAGGGTGCCGCGCCTCGGTCCCTGGTCACCGAGAACCAAGACGCGGCATCACCGTCAGAACGTCTGGAACACCGCGCGCCAGCCACCGACGACCGGCAGCTCTACCGACGTGCGGGCGAGGTCCAGCGAAAGGCCGACGCCCGGCTTCGGGCGAAGCGTGTAGTCGTAGTCGCTGGAGATCAGCACGAACTCCAGCCGGTGCCCCGTCTGCAGGACGTAGTCGTCGGGCACGATCGGCACGGCGACGTCGTAGAACTTGCCCGGCTTGATCGGCGACGTCCGGTCCGGGCGCTCCCGGTTCTGCGGGTCGGTCGAGCCGCGGGTGATGACGTGCGACTTCCCGTCCGGGGCGCGGTCGACGAGCAGCGCCGTCACGTTGGCCGCGGGCCGGTCGAAGGCGATCCGCAGGTTCGCGGTCGACTTGCCGGACAACCGCACCGGCCGCCGCGTCGGCTGGGTCGCGTAGGACAACCGGTTCGGCGACGTCGGCTGGTCGATCAACGACTCCGCGGTCTTCGTCGCGTCATCGGTGAGCGTCTCGACGCCGTGGCCGGGCCAGATCCCGAGACCGCCCTTGGCGGATCCGCCGGAGGACAGCCGCAGCCGCACGTCGGACGTGCCGGGAGCCGGCCAGTCCTTCTCGTCCACCCACGTCTTGTCCTCGCGCTGCAACGTCGCACGCGGCTCCTTGTCGATGCCGTTGCGGTGACCCCACAGGTACTGCGTGAACCAGCGGTTCAGCGTGCGCCGCCACTCGACCGAACGCAGCGTGTCGGGATCGGTGTGCCCGGACTGGTGCAGCCAGATCTTGTGCGGCACACCGACCTTCTTCAACGCCGAGTACCACTGCTCGACGTGCGTCATCTTGACGTTCCAGTCGTTCAGGCCGTGCACCGCCAGCACGGCCGCGTGGACCTTGCCGACGTCGTTCAGGTAGTTCCGCTTGTCCCAGAACCTGTTGTAGTCGCCGGTGATCCGGTCCTGGTCCTTCGCGATCTCGGCGATGATCGGCTTGCAGATCTCCCGGTCCGCGCGGGTGTAGACGTACTCGGCGAGCACGTCGGCGTCCTCGCCCTGGAACGTGCCGGGCGCGACCACGGCGCCGTCCGCGCGGTAGTAGTCGTACCAGCTGGAGATCGCGGCGATCGGCACGATCGCCTCGAGGCCGCGCACCCCCGTGGAGGCGACGGCGTTGGGCAGCGTTCCGTTGTAGGAGACGCCCATCATGCCGGTCTTGCCGGTCGTCCACGTCGCCTTGACGGCCTCGCCGGTAGCAGTACGCGCCGGCGCACGACCGTTGAGCCAGTCGACGACAACACGCGCACCGATCGTCTCGTTGACGTCGCCCGTCGTCGGGCAGCCCGTCGACTTGCCGGTGCCGAGCGATTCCGCGTACACGACGGCGTACCCGCGCGCGATGAAGTAGGCCTCGTAACGAGCCGATGTGATCGGGTTCGGACCGAGGGCAGCGGTGACGCGTTCATCGGAGGAGGCCTTCAACAAGCGGCCGTTGCGCTTGTCGGGCACGTACAGCTCGACGTCGACGTTGTGGTTCGCCACGTCGTTGCCGCCGGAGAAGTACGGGCTGACCATGTAGACGACGGGGACCTTGAGGCCGCGTTCGGTGGCGCGTGGACGGACGACCTCGGTGTACACCTCGTCGTCCTTGCCGTCGCGGTCGCTGTCGACCGGCGCGCGGACCCAGAGGCTTTCCTTGACCACGTCCTTCGGGTCGAAGACGGGTTGCGCCTCACCGTCGGAGAACACCGGCCCTTCGGCGGCCTGGGCCGTCGCCGGCAGGAAAGGCAGGACTAGCACCGCCGTCAGCAGTGCTGCTCTTCGTGCGCCCCTCACGAGGCACCCCCAATGCAGGCCAGGTACAGGGATTCGTCCTGAACCCTTCCCGTTGACCGCAAGACATGTCACCCGTCGATCGGCTCTTGACCTGAGAGCATGGGCCGTGCCAATTTCCGACTTCGTCCACGCGCTGCCGAAGACCGAGCTGCACGTCCACCTGGTGGGTGCGGCTTCTCTCGACACCGTCCTCGCGCTCGCCCGCAACCACCCCGGCGGACCGGTGCCGACCGACGAGGCCGCGTTGCGGAAGTTCTACGAGTTCAGGGACTTCCGGCATTTCATCAACGTGTACGGCGTCGTCAACGACCTCGTCACCACTGGGGAGGACGTCCGGACGCTCGTCGTCGGCTACGCCCGTGACGCCGCGCGAACCAATATCCGATATGCGGAACTCACCATCAGCGCGACGAGCCACCTGCGGGCAGGTATCGAGCCCGACGAACTCGTCGAGGCCCTCACGGCAGGGCGTGAAGAAGCGCTCGCCGTGCACGGCGTGGCGCTGCAGTGGATCTTCGACGTGCCCGGCGTCTGGGATCGCGACTGGGGCATGACGAGCGCGCGGTTCGCATCCGAGTACCGGCCGGAGGGCCTCGTCGGGTTCGGGCTGGGCGGGTTCGAGTCGGACTCGCCGAGGGCGAAGTTCCGGGAGGCGTTCGCCTTGGCGCGCGACGCCGGGCTGCACATGGTGCCGCATGCCGGCGAGACGACGCCGCCCAGCGAGATCTGGGCCGCGCTGCACGATCTGCGTGCCGAACGGATCGGGCACGGCGTGAGCGCGGTGCGGGATCCCGAGCTGCTGCGGCACCTCGCCGACGAAGGCGTCGTCGTCGAGGTGTGCCCGACGTCGAACATCCGCACCGGAGCGGTGGCGTCGCTGGACGAGCACCCGCTGCCGCGGCTCGTGGAGGCCGGGGTGCCGGTGACGATCAGCACCGACGACCCCGGCATGTTCCACACCGACCTCGACCGCGAGTACCTGGTGTGCCACGAGCGGTTCGGCTTCGGCCGCGGCGAGCTCGCCGAGCTCGCACGGGCCTCGGTGCGGGCGTCGTTCGCACCGGCCGAGTTGAAGGACCAGCTGCTGAAGGAGATCGACGCGCTGTGAGCGATGCGAGTGTGGTGACGACGACCGTCGACTCGGCCGAAGCCGCGGAGTCGCTGGCGAAGGGCATTGTCGAAGCGCGGCTCGGCGCGTGCGTGCAGATAGTGCCGATTCGCAGCGTCTACCGGTGGGACGGCGAGGTGCGCGTCGACGCGGAATGGCAGTGCGTCGTGAAGACGTCCGCCATCCGCGTCGACGACCTCGTCGCGCACATCAAGGCGCATCACACCTACGACGTGCCCGAAGTCGTCGTCACCCCCGTGGTCGGAGGCAACGACGACTACCTCGCGTGGGTCTCAGAGGAGACCTCGTAGGTGACGCGGCAACGGCTCGGTGTGCAGGACGCCGAGCCGTTGCGTCGCCCTCGTCAACGCCACGTACAGCTCGCTGGGCGACATGCGTTGGGGTTCGACGACGAGGACGACGTCGAACTCCAACCCTTTCGACGCACGCGGCGACATCCAGCCCTCGCCGATGACCGCGATCGTGCGTCCGTTGCGTTCGTCGGCATGTGCGTCGAGTTCGTCGCGCACGGCCGCCGATATATCAGTGACGCGGCGCGCCCACGGGCGGATGCCGGTCTTGCGCACCGACACCGGCGCCGACGCGTCGTGGTCGACGAGCTTCAGGACCGGCGTGGCGACGGCCATGATCTCGCCGGGCGTGCGGTAGTTGACCTCTAGCCGGCGGTAGGTGAACCGGTCGAACACCGAACCCCAGCTGCGGACACCGCCGGCGGCCTGACGCTGGGCCAGATCGCCGACGACGGTCATCGACCTGTTGGGGCATCGGCGCAGCAGCACGCGCCAATCCATCGCGGACAGTTCCTGCGCCTCGTCGACCACGACGTGGCCGTACGTCCACGTGCGGTCTTCGACGGCGCGTTCGGCGAGAGTGCGGTGATCGCGCACCTCGTGCCGGACGGCCAGCACCTCGGCGTTGACGAAGTCGGTGACGATGTACTCGTCGTCATCGGCGCGTTCGTCGATCGACAGGACGTCCATCACGCCGCAGGCGTATGCCAGCTGCTCCTCTTCTTCCCTCCTGGCGGCGCGTTCCGCGGCGCCATCGGATCCGAGCAGTTCGGCGAGCTCGTCGAGCAACGGCACGTCGGACACCGTCCAGGCCTCGGCATCCTCCCGGTACAGCTCCGGCACCCCGATCCGGAAGCAGCGGCCCGCGTACAGGTCGGCGAGCAGCTGTTCCGGCGTGAGCTGCGGCCACAACCTGTCGACGGCGTCGCGCAACGCGGTGCTGTGCCGGAGCTCGTGACGCACGTCCTCCTCGATCTCCGGCCAGTCGACGCCGATCAGCTTCAACGCCGGCGCGACGAGCTCCTCGGCGAGCGCGAGGAAGAAGTACTTGCGGGCGGCGTTGTGCGGCAGACCGTAGTACCGCGTCTTCTCGCGTGCGACGGCGGCGATGTGCGCGTCGAGCGGGATGACGACGTCCTCCAGCTCGATCTCGACGGGCTCGTCGGGAAGCTCCTGCCGGTCGGCGACGGCGACCGCCAGCAGGTCCAGAACTGATATATCGCCTTTCAGCCGTTGCAACGGTGGCGTGTCCTCGACGTCGGTGCTCACGCCTGGGTAGAGCTCGCCGGGGGTGGCGAACACGACGTCGGTCTCTCCCAACGACGGCAGGACGTCGCCGACGTAGTTGAGGAAGCCGGTGTTCGGGCCGACGATCAACACGCCGTGCCGGGACAGGCGTTCACGACGCGTGTACAGCAGGTATGCCACGCGGTGCAGGGCCACGGCGGTCTTGCCGGTGCCGGGACCACCTTCGATCACCAGCACGCCGGGGCCCGAGTAGCGGATGATCTCGTCCTGCTCGGCCTGAATGGTCGAGACGATGTCGCGCATCGTCGCCGTCCGCGGCGCGTTGAGGGCGTCGAGCAATGCCGTCGTGTCGGTCAGCAGCTCGTCGTCGTGGAAATCGCGCAGCTCCCGGTCGCGGACGCGGAAGTGGCGGCGCAAGACCAGTCCTTCCGGGTTCGCGGCGGTCGCGGTGTAGAACGGCCGTGCCGCCGGCGCCCGCCAGTCCAGCAGCAGCGGTTCGAAATCGTCGTCGAACAACCCGACGCGTCCGATGTACGTGCGTGCGCCTTTCTCCGAATCGATGCGGCCGAAGACGAGACCCTCCTCCGCCGCCCGGTACTTCCCGACTTCCCTGGTCAGCACGTAGACGGCGGCTTCGCGGTCCAGCCTCTGGGTGGTGGCGTCCCGCAGCACGGCCGCAAGGTCGGCGGCCGCTTTGTTCCGTTCCTGGTCGAGCTTTTCATACAGAGAGGTGATTCGTGCCTGTTCGCTCGCCAACACCTTGCCCCCTGTGATACAATAGATCTGTCTTCCCGGAAAATTCATTCCGAAAATACAAAGCCATTCTTTGTATCACAGATCAGCCGTACGCGGCACCCTTTTCGAGATCCGCGACGAAATTGCGTGCGCCGGCGAGGAAGACGATCAGCACGCCGCGGGAAGCTGGAGCGGACGTGGCCGAAGCAGACACGGGGAGCGCATGAAGCTGGTCATTCTCGGCGGCGGAGGCTTCCGGGTACCGCTGGTATATCGCGCGTTGCTCGCCGATCGGTCGCCCGGCCGCGTCACCGAGGTGGTGCTGCACGATCTCGACGCCACACGACTTGCGGCGGTCAGCGGCGTTCTCGCTGAGCTGGCGGCTGATATATCGGATACGGGTTCCGCTGCTGTGGCCGTGACGGCGTCGACGGATCTGGACGAGGCGCTGCGCGGGGCCGACTTCGTGTTCTCCGCGATACGGGTCGGCGGGCTCGACGGACGCGCGGCCGACGAGAGCGTCGCGGCGGGTTGCGGTGTGCTCGGACAGGAGACCGTCGGCGCGGGTGGCGTCGCATACGGTCTGCGTACCGTTCCTGTCGCGCTCGACATCGCACGTCGTATATCAGTTCACGCGCCGGACGCGTGGGTCATCAACTTCACCAACCCGGCCGGCATGGTGACCGAGGCGATGTCGGCGCATCTCGGCAACCGCGTCATCGGCATCTGCGACTCCCCCGTCGGACTCGGCCGGCGGGTGGCGCGCGCCGTCGGTGTCGATCTTGAGGACGCCTGGCTGGACTACGCCGGACTCAATCACCTGGGCTGGTTGCGGGGCGTTCACGTGCTCGGCCGCGATGTGCTGCCGGAACTGCTCGCGGACACCGCGCGGCTGGAGTCGTTCGAGGAGGGCAAGCTCTTCGGGGCGGAGTGGCTGCGGACGTTGGGCGCCATCCCGAACGAGTACCTGCACTACTACTACTTCACGCGCGAGGCGGTGGAGTCCGGCGCGTCACGTGGGGCGTTTCTGCGAGAGCAGCAGAAACAGTTCTACGCGTCACCGTCGCTGGAGAGCTGGGAGCGAACCCGTCTCGAACGCGAGCAGACCTACATGGCGGAGACGCGCGACGACGAACGTGACGCCAACGACCTCGACGGCGGTGGCTACGAACAGGTCGCGCTCAAACTGATGCATGCGATCGCGTCCGACAAACGCACCACCCTGATCCTCAACGTGCCGAACAAGACAACGTTGTCATGCCTGGATGCCGACGCCATCGTCGAGGTCCCGAGCCTCGTTGACGCCAACGGCGCACGACCTGTCGCGGTCAGTCAGGTGCCCGACGAAGGCATCGGTCTTGTCACCGCGCTGAAGGTCGTCGAGCGCGCCACCATCCAGGCGGCCATCAGCGGTGAGCGCGCACATGCGGTCAAAGCGTTGGCGTTGCACCCGCTCGTCGACAGCGTCACCGTCGCCCGGAAGATCGTCGACAGCCATCCGTTCCTGGCCGGGGCGTTCCGCGCACGATGACCGGCGCATTGTCGACCGTCGAGATGCTGTGGTGTCCGCGCTAGCTCCGGCAGCGTGGACACCGACCTGTTGCGGCAGCTCAACAACAACCCCAGCACTTGCTTGGCCGGTCCGCCGGCGCGGATCAGCCCGGGTGCGTGCAGTGCCAGGAACACCGGTGCGTCGAGCTCGGCGTAGGCGAGCCGGAACGGGTGCCAGATGTCGGTGGCGCATCTGCGCCGACTACGACACCGGCGAACGGCCGGCAACGCTGCAGGAGGAGTTCCTCGCGGGGACCGAGGTCGACGACGCCGAGGCGTTCAGCGCACAGGACACGACCAACGCTTGATTGCGGGGTCTGATGCCGAGCGGCGTCGTCCTTAACTACGCTCGTCGGCAAATGGACACCACCACCTCTCGCCGCGCGCCGCTCGTGATGGGCATCGCCGTGTTCGTGCTGCTGCTGGACCAGGCCACGAAGTTCTGGGCCGAGAGCGCGCTGACCGGCCGCGCGCCCATCCCGATCCTCGGAGAGTTCCTGCAGCTCAGGCTCCTCTACAACCCCGGTGCCGCGTTCTCGATCGGCGCGGGGTCGACGTGGGTCTTCACCATCGTCGCGGCCGTCGCGGTCGTGCTGCTCGCTCGGTACGGACTGCAGCCGCAGACCAAGCTCCGGGCGACCGCGCTCGCGATGATGCTCGGTGGCGCGACGACGCACCTGCTCGACCGGCTGTTCCGGCCGCCGGGTTTCGCGCGCGGGCACGTCGTCGATTTCATCGACTACAACGGCTGGTTCGTCGGCAACGTCGCGGACATCGCACTGGTCTGCGGCGCGATCTTGCTCGTGCTGCTGAGCTTCAGCGCGTCGAAGCAGCCTGCTTCGTGAGCGCGTCCGCGCGACGGGTGGTCTCGGGCAGGCGGTAGCGCGGGGCGAGACGCAGCACCTCGGCGCACGCCCGGTCCAGGTCGATCTTGTGGCCGACCGACACGAAGACCGGCTTCACGCCGTCCTGCGTCCGCAGCGCCCTGCCCACGACCTCGCCGTCCATGACGAGGTCGCTGGTCGACCCGCGGGCGTGGCCGGGCGGGTCGAACTCGCCCATCGCGGTCTTCGCGACGCCGATGCTCGGGATGCCCGTGTGCACACCGAGATGGCACGCCAGGCCGAACCGGCGCGGGTGCGCGAGGCCTTGACCGTCCGCGACCAACAGGTCCGGGGTGACCGTCACCTGATCGAGTGCCCGCAGCAGCACCGGCATCTCGCGGAACGCGAAGAGCCCGGCAATATATGGGAAGTCCGTCGTACCTCCGACGACCACCTCGTCCAGGACGACCAGCGTCTTTGCATCGAACACCACGCAGACGCCCGCAACTGTGTCATTGCTACGGTAACCGACGTCGAGGCCGGCGACGGTGTCCACGCGCAGGTCAGGGGCGCTGGTGGTGATCACCTGGGTGCGCAGGCGTTCCTGCAGCGCGACGGCGGCATCAACTGTTCTGGGCCACTCCACGACCGACAGTGTGCCGTGACGCCTCGTAGTGGGCGGCAAGGAGGTCGTCGCCGAAGTCACCCGAATGACGCCGCCAGACGGTGTGGACGTGGTTGGCCTCGTTGGCCGTGTTGTCGTACTCGATGAGCAGCTCCGGGCCCTGGACGCGGTAGTAGTGGCCCTCGCCGCGGCGCAGCGAACCCTCCCACGAGAAGTGCAGGCGCTCCAGGTCGATGCGTTCGAACTCGTCGTCGGCGAGCTCGAACGCGAGACGGTCGAGGTAGAAGCGGACGATGTCGACGAGCAACTCCCCCGCCGGCTTGCCGAGCTGCGCCGGCGTCACGCCGACGGGTTCGGACGGGCTGATGCGCGGGGAGTTGCCGCTGCGGATGTCGTGTGGCGCGGTGTCCGACACGACGGCCAGGCGGCGCGCGGTCGGGCCCATCCGGTCGAGCAGTTCGCGAGCGAGTTCTTCTTCGAGCCGCAACGGCTGGCCGACGACGCGGCCGCGGTAGGTGACGCGGGCCGGGTTGGCGCCGAGGAAGAACGGCGTCGCCGAGACGCGGCCGTCGGCGACGACGACGTTCACGGACAGGTGGTGCCCCTCGACCCGCCATCCCCACGGCTCGTCGCCGCCCGGCGTGCCGAAGAGAACCGTCCAGAAGTCGCCGCTGTGCCGGTCGCGGTGTCCGCCCTCGCGGTGGTCGAGCACGTCCTCCAGCGCCATCACCGCCGCGGCCTGCGCGTAGGCGTGCGGACTGAGGACGGTGGCCAGCATCCCGTGCACGGCTTTGCGCTGGTCACGCCGGAGCTCGCCGAGCACGAGCCCGGCTCGTGCTCCGGGCGTGTACGCCCAGCGGTGCCTCAGGTCGTCGTCGGTGACCGCGCGAATGCCGTGTTCGCGCTGGTCACCGTCGAGCAAACTAATATATTGGTGCGTGGCGTCGGCGACGTCGTGCAGCATCATTCGAACTTATAGGCCTTGAGGTTGCGGAGCAGCAGGTAGCAGTTCTGCAGTGAGCCCGAGGTGTCGCCGAGCGAGCGGTAGATGCCCCATTTGGGGCGCAGCCGGTCGTCGAGCCACGTGTCGACGTTGTTCTTCGTCGCGTCGAGCACGGTGCGGCCGCCTTCGCGGACGACCCACCGCACGCGTCCGGTGCCGTTGCCGACCTTGATCTCCACCTCGGTGTCGATCCACTTGTTGTGCAGCGGTTCGAGGTCGACCTCGCCGACGAGCACGTTGCCCTCGGTGACCTTGAACTCGATCTTCTGCACCCCACTGGTGCGGCGCAGCGACATGACCGTCACGGGTGCGGAACCGAGGCCGGGCATCTTGGTCTGCATGATGTGGGTGAACGACGTCGTCGACTTCAACGAGCTCGGGATGAACATGGAGTAGGTCCACTTCCACGTCTCACCGTTGTCGATCACGAGGTTCTGCCCGCCCGCCTTCATGCCGCGGACCTCGTTGCGCTGCCGGTCGGTCGACGTGTCCCGGTCGCGGGTGTGCATGTCGAACCGGTAGTCGTTGCCCGACACGTAGATGTGCTTCGTGCCCGGATGCGACCCTGCCCGGTCGTCCTCGACGCCCTCGAAGGCACCGAGCCCGTCCTTGTTCGCCTGCGGACTCCACCTGAGCTTCCAGGCGGCCGCCTGCGCGAAGCCCGAACCGGCCGCGAGCAGCGGAACAGCCACCACTCCGCCGATCAACGCCGAACGCCGAGAGATCTCCACGCTCGTTCCTCCCCAACATCCATGGCGGCGGATTTAGGGAAAAGGTCTGCACCACCTCAGGTGCGGGCGTGATCACATCATCGACTGACCCGAGAGTCAATCGGTCGCACGAGACATGGCGTGCTCTCGCGCACCTCGGCGTGCTTCGCGAGGCCGATCTGGTGCTCGCGGGGCCGGAAGCGGGTCAACCCTGAACCCCGTGCCCGTTCAGCAGATCCACCACTGGTGGGTCGCGCACTACGAGCAGGACACGACCCGGAAGGGCATCCTCGCCGCGCTCAAGCAGGTGGTCGAGTCCGGCGACGTCGGCGCGGGCCTGAAGCTCCAGTACGCGCAGGCCAGCAGGGGTTCATGAACCGATATATCAGTTGTGGCCACCGAGGCGCGCAACGGGGTTGCGCGCCTCGGCTGGGTCCACGAGCGGCGAAGTCCTGGGCAGGATTCACCCGATCAAGCGTCGTCGGCCAGGCGGTCAGCCCTGGACGATGTAGGCCTGCAGCTGGTCCTGCGACTGCTCCAGCTGCCCGATCCGGCTCTTCACGACGTCTCCGATGCTGACGATGCCGACCAGCTGACCGTCGGACATCACGGGCACGTGGCGGAAGCGCCGCTCGGTCATGACGACCGTGAGACTGTCCACCGTGTCCGATGGGGAGCAGGTGAACACGTCGGCGGTCATGATCGACGACACGGGTGAAGACAGCAGGTCAGCGCCGGATTCGTGCAGACGGCGCACGACGTCGCGTTCGGACACGATCCCCTCGACGCCGGACTGGCCGACGACCACGATCGCGCCGACGTTGTGTTCGGCCAGGGCTCTGAGCAACTCGGTGATCGGTACGTCCGGGTCGATCGTCGCGACCGCAGATCCCTTGGTCCGCAAAACGTCAGCGATCCTCATCTGGCGCCTCCGATCCTGTCGGTCCGGTAGCACCTCAGGCTAGATCGGATTCGGACAGAACGGGAGATCGAGGCCACGAAGAGAGCAGGGGACGCATTCGGGTGAATGCGTCCCCTGCGGCGTCGCGCCTGGTTCGGCGTCGGCTACGCGGTTCCTCCGCGGCGACGGGTCGCGAACTGGCGCGGCTGGACCATCGGCACTCGCTGCTGCGGCAGCGGGAAGTGCGCGTTCTGATCGGTCTTGCCCCGCTTCTGCGCACGGCGCGCAGCGCGGTTGGACGGATCGGGCGGAGTGGTGGCAGGCATGCCAAAGCCTCCTCACGAAGAGGGCGTGCAAGGACACGGCGGAACACGGCCGTGGAAAGAAGGACCCGCGGAAGGGTCACCGAGGCGACAGCGGAGTCATGAGGGCAGCGTCGAGAGCGCTGCGGGCTTCATCAGATGAAGAACATGCCGCAACGGTAGCGACGCCGCCGGATCACGCCAACCGATTTATCGGCGAGCTCGCGCAGCCGCCGCGCCGGCGCCCAGCATCACCAGGACGACCGTGACCATCGCCCACTTGCGCGACTTCGTCAGCGGCGTGGACTCGGCCTGCACCGCGATCTCCTTGACAGGCTTGGGTTTCTGCCGTGCGGCGTGCACCGGGGCGGGCTGCGGCGGCGCGGACGACGACGGCGCGGTGGTCGTCACCGGCGGCGGCGGAACCACCGGAGCCGGAGTCCGCGAGGGAGTCGGCGCCGGTTTCGGGGCGGGCGGCGGAGGCGGCACCTCGGGGCGGGGCGCGGGCGGGTCGATGCGCGGCGGCATCGGGTTCGGCAGGCAGCCCGCCGCGTCGATCATGCCCTGCTGCGGGCCCGCCGACAGTTCGGCCGCGGTGGTGCCGGTGATCCGGTAGACGCGGCTGCGGCCCTGATAACCGTTGTTGACGGCGAAGATCGTGCCCGCGGAGTCGATCACCACGGCGCCGTAGGTGGACTTGCCGGGCAGGTCCTTGATCTCCCTTCGGCTCAGCACGCGCCCGGTCGCCGGGTCGAACGACACGACCTCGCCGGGGCCGTGGCCCGCGGCCGACACACCGGTCAGCCCGCCGGTCGGGCCGGCGGTGAAGTCGTCGAGCGCGAGGGCGGGCCAGTCCAGCACGACAGTGCGCACGACCTTGAGGTACGAGGGGCTGTCCGGGTCGATGTCGATCGAGTGCAGGCGTGCGTTGTCACGCACGTAGAACGTGGTGCCGACGACCGTTCCCGCGGACACGTCGTCGGTGCGGAACCAGCGGGCGTCAACGGCTCCGAGATCGCTGACCGCACCCTTCTGGTCGATCAGGACGACGTGCGACGGGTTCTTCCACCAGGCGTGACCCTTGGAGGTGAGTCCGACCAGACGGCCCAACGCGGCGGAGTACCCCAGCGCGTTCACCGCGTAGTCCAGCCGAGCTATCTCCGTCACCCCACCGGATGACACGTCGAGTTTCGTGAACATCGACAGTGCGCCCCGATCGGATGAACGAACTTGAAATGCGTCACAGTTCGGCGGTGCAGCCTGAGCAACAGCGCTGGTGAACGGCACGGAAAGCACCAGCAGAGACGAGACCGCGCTCAACACGAGCAAATCCTGTCGCCACCGGGATGGAGCAGCCCAATACGACAACCGGGTATCTCTGCTGTTGCCGCGCATTCCCACCTGACCATTACTCGTTAACCAGACCGTGCTGTACCGGCCACAGTAGACCGTGGTCTAATCGCACACCAGAAAGGAGCCGAATTGAGCATTTACGTCTCCGGCCTGCTCTGGGTTCTCGGCGCGGCCGCAGTCTCGTCCATCATCGTCGTCGTCACACGGCGGTTCGGCTCGGAGGAGGTCGGCGAGAAGAACCTCGGCGCCGGCGGCTCGGTGTTCAGCATCGTCGCGGGCCTGCACGCCGTACTCGTCGCGTTCATCCTCATCTCGCTGTTCGACGCGTCCAACAACGCCGGGGAACAGGTGCAGAAGGAGGCCAACGCGCTCGTCGCCGTCGACTGGGCGTCCGACTCGCTGCCCGAACCCGCGAAGTCCAAGGTCGAGCAGCTGATCAGGGATTACGTCGCCACCGTCGTGGACGACGAGTGGCCGCGGATGCGCGAGGGCGAGAACGTCGCCAACCAGGGCTGGACCACGTTGAACCAGCTCAGGGAGACCATTGCGGCGGCGGCGCCGGACGGCGACTGGCAGCAGGACCGCAAGACCGAGGCCGCGAACCAGCTGTGGGAGGTCTACCAGGCCAGGCAGGAGCGGCTGGACGCGGCGGGCAACGGCGTCAACCCGGTCGTGTGGCTCGCGCTGCTGATCGGCACCGCGCTGTCGTTGCTGTTCCCGTACCTGTTCGGCGGGCCGAACCTGATCTCGCAGCTGCTGATCACGGTGACGCTGAGCTCGACGCTCGTTCTGCTGCTGTTCGCCATCTACCAGCTGCAGAACCCGTTCAGCGGGGGTGTGCACATCACGCCGGACGCGTTCAGCGCCGCACTGGACCGGCTGAGCTAGCGCGAATCGGTCATTCCGTCCGCGTCTTCGATCTCCACGGACAGCACCTCGCCGTCGATGACCTTCGGCAATGGGTCCGTGCTGGCGAAGTAGCGATTTGCAAATGCGCCGACCGCTCTGGTAGAGGCGGCGTCAACGCCACCACCGATGACGCCGCCCAGTACCGGAACACCCTTCGCCGCGAGGGTGCCGATTTTCTTTGTACCGTATTTTGTGATGAGTGTCGACGCGGCCTTCTTGGTGAACTGCTTGATGCCGACTTTCTTGAACAGCTCGGTTCCGGCGTTGCCCAGCAGGCACAGCAGGATCGCCGTCTGCACCTCTTCGCTGTCCACGTCGTGGCCGCGCAACGACGCGATGGACGCGATGAGGTGCGTCTGGATCACGTAGGTGGCCGCGACGTTCGACGGCAACGAGACCGGCAGCGTGATCAGGCCGCCGAGGTTCGTGATGAAGCCCTGCGCGCCGGCCAGCGCCACGTGGGTGCGGATCAGGTGCTTGATCGCGTCGGTCTCGTCGCCCTTCTTGACCAGCGCGTCGGACGCGGCCTCGCGGGCGCTCTTGAACGGGCCGAACCCGTCCACTCCGGCGCGCAGCAAGTAGTCGGCGATGCCCTGCTGGACCTTGTTCAGCTCACCTTTGGACTCAGCCACGAACCCGACATTACGCGTCCAGCGTCGTCACCGCGCCGGTACTGCCGTCCACCGTGATCCGCTCGCCGGTCCTGATCCGCGTCACGGCCTCCCGGACGCCCACCACCGCCGGAATCCCGTACTCGCGCGCCACGACCGCGCCGTGCGAGTTCGCCCCGCCCATCTCCATCACGAGGCCGCCCGCCGTCAGGAACAACGGCGTCCAACCCGGATCCGTCGACGGCGCCACGAGGATCTCGCCGGGTTCGAGGTGCGCGCCGACCGGGTCCATCACGACCCGCGCGATGCCCGTGATCGTGCCCGCCGACGCCGGGGTGCCGACGAGGTCGCCCTCGGCCGGAGCGCCGTGGCTCACGGCTTCGGGTTCCGTGCCGTCCGACAGCAGCACGCGCGGGATGTGCCGGCGCCGCATCTCCCGTTCGTAGACCTCTCGCCGCTCCGCCACGACCGCGCGCAGATCCCCTTGCGTGGAGCGCATTTCCTCGAAGCCGAGGAAGAAGACGTCGTCCGCCGTGTCGAGCCTGCCGTCCGCGACGAGCTGGGCGCCGATCTCGGACACCCGCTTCCGCAGCGCGCCGAACAGCGTGATGACCAGGTACTTCGGGTACTCGCGCAGACCGGCGAGCAACCTGGTGCGGCGCAACGCGAAACGCACGAGCCAGCCGCGGCCCCGGGCGCGACGAGCCAGGGTCTCGATCATCGCTTCGGCCTCGGCGGCGCCGCGGGCGAAGACCACGTCCGGTGCGGCGTTCTCGTCCTCCACGCGCAGGAAGTTCCGCACGACGCCGATGACGTGCGTCGGGTCGTCGGACCACCGGGGCAGGCCGAGGTCGATCTCCGCGACCGCCCGGTGGCCCCACCTCGCGAGGAACCGGTCGAGCGCCGCGGGGCGTTCGCCGTTCTGGAACTGGCGCAGCGCAACGGGATCGCGCCGGATCTCCTGCGCGAGATCCCACATCGCCATGTCCATCTCGGTGGTGATGTTGTTCGGCAGGCCGCGCAGCACGGTCTGGAGCTCGCCCGGCCGCACCTTCACGATCTTGCCGACGAGGCCGAGCATCGCGAAGCCCATCAGGGCGGTGGGCGCGAGCCGCGGCAGCACGGGAACGACGCACTGGCGCAGCGCCTGCTCGATCGACAGGGACGCGGACCTCTCGAGGACCTCGCGCTCCATCAGCAACGCGTCGCGCACCGCCTTCTCCGGGTTCACCAACGCTTTCGCCGCGATGACCGGCACGTGGAAGCGGCGCGCGAGCCGCAGCACCCGCCTGAGCGCGGGCGTCGGAGACGAGTTCCTGATCGCGAACCGCGGGTCGTCGAACAGGCCGCGCAGCACCTCGGACGAGCGTGCCTCCATCACGCCGAGCAGCCGCGTCACGAACTCGCGGCCCACCCGGCTCTGCAGGACCTTGGTGACGTCGAAGAAAATGCGCTCGCCGGTCTCCACATAGGACTTGCTCGCCGGGTCGCCGATCACGATCTCGAAGGCGGACTTGGCGATCTCGCGGAACGCCGCGCGGCCGATCGGCGTGATCGGGCGTTCGAGGCCCTGCGCGAGGCTGAAGCAGAAGTAGACGTGCGCGCCGCCGTCGGGGTTGTCCGGCAACGGGAACAGCGTCGTGATCGGCCGCGCCTGGGTGAGGTGCAGCTCGCCGTCGGCGTCGATCGCCCACTCGGTGTCCTGCGGCGACCCGTAGTGCGCCTGCACCTTGCGGCCGAGGACGGCGAGCGCGTG
Source organism: Lentzea sp. NPDC004789 (assembly GCF_053601075.1). Lineage (NCBI taxonomy): Bacteria > Bacillati > Actinomycetota > Actinomycetes > Pseudonocardiales > Pseudonocardiaceae > Lentzea > Lentzea sp. NPDC004789. The sequence continues at coordinate 99,168 of NZ_JBSGBE010000006.1, forward strand.
GATCTGCCCGTCGGTCAGGCACGGTTCGTCGTTCTCCCCGACCTCGACGTGCTCGGTGCCGCCGCCGGGCAGTGAGCGGATCAGGAACCTCTTGTCCCCCAGCCGCCTTTCCACGATCTCACCGCCGTCGACGACGAAGTGGTCCGGGTTGACCGCGCCCGACACCACCGCCTCGCCGAGGCCGGCGCTCGCGTCGATGACGATCTGGTCGCGCTTGCCGGTGACCGGGTTCGCGGTGAACATCACGCCGGAGACAGCGGACTGCACCATCCGTTGCACCACAACGGCGAGGTATGTGGTGGTGTGGTCGATGCCGTTCGTCTCGCGGTAGCTGACCGCGCGATCGGTCCACAGCGACGCCCAGCAACGGCGCACCGCGTCGACCACCGCGTCCTCACCGACGACGTTCAGGAACGTGTCCTGCTGGCCCGCGAAGCTCGCGAACGGCAGGTCCTCGGCCGTGGCACTGGACCGCACCGCCACCGCAACGCCGTCACCGAGCTTGCGGTACCCGGCCACGATCGCGTCCCGGATCTCCTGCGGCACAGAGGTTTCCAGCAACGTGCGGCGCGCGTTCTCCGGCGTGGTCCTCGCGAGCTCGTCCGCCTCCGCGACGACGCGGTAGGCGTCTGTCGTGACGCAGAAGCCCTGCGGCACCGGCAGACCGGCCTTCGTGAGCTCGCCGAGGTTCGCGGCTTTGCCGCCCACGGTCGCGAGCATGGTGCCGTCGATGGCCCCGAAGTCCACGCAGTAGTCATCCATGACCGTGAGGCTACGAGCGTCCGGCCAAAAACTCAACACGTGATGAATAAATCACACCGCCGGGGTAAAGCCCCTGATCAGAGCCGCGATCTCGGCCAGGTCCTCCTCCAGCGCGAAGTGCCCGGTGTCGAGCAGGTGCAGCTGCGCGTCCGGCAGGTCGCGCAGGTACGCCGTCGCGCCGGGCACGAGGAAGAACGGGTCGCCCTTGCCCCACACGATCAACGTCGGCGGCCGGTGCTCGCGCAGGTACGCCTGCCATTCCGGGTACTTGGCCACGTTGGAGTGGTAGTCGAGAGCGAGGTCGACCTGCGGTTCCGGGCGCAGGTCGAGGTAGTGCTGGTCCAGCGTCCAGGTGTCGGGCGAGATCGTCTCGGGGTCGCGCGCGCCTTCGAGGTAGCCGAACCTGGTGTACTCCAGCGCGAGCATGCCGCGGGCGGCCTGCGGGTCGCGGTTGGCGATGAAGCCGCGAGCGAGGTCCGACAGGCCGTCCTCGTAGGCGTTGCCGTTCTGCACGATCAGACCCTCGACCCACTCGGGGTGGCGGGTGGCGACGCGGAAGCCGACCGGGGCGCCGAAGTCGAAGACGTACATCCGGAAGCCCGTGAAACCGATGGTCCGCAGGAACTTCTCGAGGGTGTCGGCGAGGAAGTCGAACGTGTAGGGCCGCTCGGGCGCGTCACTGTGCCCGGAACCGGGGTTGTCGGGCGCGACGACGTGGAAGTCGTCCTTGAGCTCCTCGATGAGCCGCGCGTACTGGTGCGAGGCAGACGGGAAGCCGTGCAGCAGCAGAAGCTTGGGCGCATCCGGGTCGCCGGCCTCCCGGTAGAAGACCTTGATGCCGTCGACGTCGGCGAACCGGTGCCGTGTCACATGCTTCTTTGTCGTCATGACGCATTAGGCTAATGGGTAAGTTGGATGATGTACAGTTAGTTTGTGCTCGCGATCGACTTCGTCAACACGCTCACGGCCGAGGACGACCGCTTGAAGGAGTGGTTGTCGTCGCAGGATCTGCCCTGGTCGGAGGCGTTCAGGGAACTGCGCGGCCAGGTCGAGGCGGCGGTGCTCGCGGTGCGGGACGGCCTGGAGCCGGACCTGGCGCCGTTGAACGCCGCCCTGCGCGGTGCTCCGTCGTTCGAGGTGCTGACGTGGTCCGGCGCGGTGGAGGTCAGGCGCGAACGAGAAGGCGACGAGGTCGCACGGGGGCTCGCACTGCTGGCGGGCGCGGCGGCGGAACTGCTGGCGTCACCGGCCGCGCGGAAGGTGAAGACGTGCGAGGCACCGGGGTGCCGGCTGCTGTTCGTGCCCGCGCACCCGCGACGCCGGTGGTGCGATCCCGCGACGTGCGGGAACCGGGTGCGGGTGGCGCGGTACTACCAGCGGCACAAGGACTAGCGCTGCGCCCAGTCCGGAAGGGCTTCGCGTTCGGCGACCCACTCCGGCGGTGGCGTGGCGATGATGCCGCCCACGATCGCGGCGGTGGTGTCGACGTCTCCCCCGGCCCGCACGCAGGTCGTGATGGCCGCGCGGTAGTCACCGAGGTGGTGCGCCGCCACCCACAGCGTGAACGGGACCGTGTCCTGAGCCGTGACGCGGGAACCGTTGCCGAGGACGTACGCGGCCTCCTCGGCGGTGGCGATCTTGCGCGCCTTCTCGATCCCCTTGCGCACGAACGAGTTCCCGTCGAGGCGGTCGAGCACGCCGCCGAGGAGATCTTGTTCCGCGCCTGTCAGGCGTGCTCTCGCCGCGATGGCCGCGGCGTGCGCCACGGCCACACCGCCCGCGATGCCCTCCGGATGCTGATGGGTGACCTCACTGGCCTGGATCGCTTTCACCGTCAGGGTTTCCGGCTCGTCGGCGAAGTACGCGCCGAGCGGTGCGATCCGCATGGCGGCGCCGTTGCCGCACGATCCCTGGCCGTCGAACGCGCTCGCGGCCGCTTCTTTCCACGGCGTGCCCTGCCGGATCTTGCGCAGGATGGTGAAGGCCCCTGCGCCATAACCGCGATAGGGCTCGCAACGGTCGGCGAACGTCGCCGCGAGCCGGTCGGGGTCGATGTCGCCGTGGTCACGCAGCTCGGTGACGAGGTTGCAGGCCATCTCGGTGTCGTCGGTCCACTCCCAGGGCCCTCGTGGCGGCTTGCCGGCCACGAGGTCGGACAGCGAGCGGCCGGCCATGAAGAACTGTGCGCCCAGAGCGTCGCCGACGGAGAGCCCGTCGAGCGAGCGGTATGCGAGGTCCAGGCGCGCACGTGCATGCAGAACTATGCGCATCACGTGCGATTTTACCTTGCCGCGCAGCGGATTTCAGGCGATCACGGTGCCGCCGTCGACCGTGAGGACCGTGCCGGTGGTCCACGGCTGCGTGATCAGGTACAGGTACGCGTGGGCGATCTCCTCGACCTCGCCGACCCGCCCCAGTGGCAGCGTCCTGCCGACGTCGGCGTAGAGCTGCTCGGCGTCCGGCCCCCACAACGGGCTGCGCACCACGCCGGGGCTGACCGCGTTGACCCGCACCGGCGCGAGCTCGACCGCAAGGGCCTTCGTCAGCGCCTCGACCGCGCCGCAGACGCTCGCCGCGACCGCCCAGCCCGGTCCCGGCCGGTCCTTCGCGATGCCCGTGGTCAGCGTGATCGAGGTGGTGACGTCCGCCGCCTTCACCGCGTCGAGCACGCTGAAGTACCGCAGACCGAAGAAGGTTCGCGCGCGGTCCCGGTCGAGCGCGCTGATCTCCATCAGCTCCAGCGGCTCCCCCGCCGTGTAGACGAGGTGGTCGATCTCGCCGAGCGCGCGGAACGTCTCAGCGACGGCCTCGGGGTCGGTCAGGTCGGCTGCGTGCGTGGCGATGCCGGGCAGGGGCTGCGGTTTGCGCGAGACGATCGTGACCGCGGCGCCCGCGTCCCGTGCCGCCTGAGCCGTGGCGAGGCCGATTCCCGAGGAGCCACCGAGGATCGCGACCCGTTGTCCGTCCAGTGTGGATTTCATGGTGCCAGCGTGCTCCCGCGGTCGGCGCGCGGTCCAAGACCTGTCCGGTCGTCTGCCATACCCTGGAGGTATGGACCTGGACCTCCGGAAGCTGCGGTACTTCGTGGCGGTCGCGGAGCACCTCAGCTTCGGCCGCGCGGCTGAGGCGTTGCACATCGCGCAGCCCGTGCTGTCGCGGCAGATCCGCGCTTTCGAGGCGGAGCTGAAGGTGCGGCTGTTCGAGCGGTCGTCGAAGGGCACGACGCTGACCCCGGCCGGCGCGCAGCTGCTGGCCGACGCACGCCCGTTGCTCGCGCAGGCCTCGGCGTTGCTGCGGAGGGTCGGCGTGGCGGACACGTTCACGGTCGGGTTCATGCCGGGGCTGATCGTGACGCCCGCCGTGCGCGTGCTGGCGTCGCGGCATCCCGGCCTGCGCGTCGACGTCCTGCGCACCACGTGGGAGGACCAGGTCGAGGTGATCCACGACGGCCGCGTGGACGTGAGCTACGTGCGGCTGCCGGTCGCACTGGACGGGTTGCGCGTCGTGCCGCTGTTCACCGAGCCGCGCATGGCGGTGGTGCCGGCGACGCATCGGTTGGCCGGCAAGGAGAGCGTGCTGGAGACGGACCTGTCCGGCGAGCGGCGCGTGCAGCACACCGACCCGCCGGGGTTCCGGTCCGTGGAGGAGAAGCTGGAGCACGTGGCGATGCACGGCGGGGTGGCGATCCTGCCGTTGTCGACCGCGGTCTTCTACTCGCGCGACGACCTGGTGCACGTGCCGATCGACGACATCGCACCGAACGAGGTCGCGCTGGCGTGGGCCGAACACCGGCACACGCCGCTCATCGCGGAGTTCAGCGAGATTGCCCGGCAGGTGTGAACACGAAGCTGTCGCGGAACGCGCCGTCCCCACGCCGCGTCGCCATCAACCGCAGCTCCGGCATGAAGTGGAAGAACACCAGCGATCCCGACCGGTCCGGGTAGCCGAGCGTCTTCGAGTACTTCGGGTTGGTGCCGCCCAGCCACAACGGCGGCTCGCCGTACTCGGCGATCACGTCGTCGAGCACGCAGTCCTGCTCGCCCAGCACACCGGGAATCCGGCTGTCCGCGTCGAGCGACAACCAGCCCTGCCGGTGCGCGAGATCCGCGTACACCGAGGCCATGACGTCCTCGCTGCGGTGCCCGAGCACCTCGTGCACCGCGCCGCTCACCATCGCCGCGTTGGCGGCACCGCGCGCGACGAGGGCGTCGAGCTCGACCTGCCACCGGTCCGTGCGGTCGTCGGCGAACGCCAGCGCGTCGAGCAGGGTGAGGATCACCGGCTCGCCGCCGTACATGCCGGGGCGCCGGACAGCCGCGTTCAGCTGGCCGAGCAGGTAACCGCGTAAGTCGTCGAACGAGCGCACTCGCGTTGTTCTACCAGTTGTGCCGAGGTGAACCGCAATCGCCTTCGTCACGTCACCGCACGTCCCACAACGCCAGCGGAGGGGGTGGCTCCGCGCTGAGGCGCCGGAACTGATCGGCCAGCTCCGCACGAGTGGTCACCCTGTGCCCTCCCGCCGCGATCAGTCGCTCGTTTCCGGGGAACGAACCGCTTCGCCCGTCGAGCACGAGCAGCGGACGTTCGCCGCGCAACGCGACCTCGCCTGCTTTCATCGTGCCCCCGGACTCGCCCGCCTCGATCACCACGACGGCGTGCGACAAACCCGTGATCACCTGATTGCGCGTCATCGCGGCGCCCGCCGTCCACCGTTGCCTCGGCGGGAACTGGGACACCACGAGCAGTCGGCGCGCCACGTCCGCAGACAGTTCTCGGTAGGGCACCTTCAGGCGGAAGTGATCGACGCCTTCCGCGAGCACGGCAACAGTCGATCCGCCTGCCCTCAGCACGGCCAGATGGGACTCCGTGTCCACGCCTTTGGCATAACCGGACACGACGGTGACACCGAAACGGGCTGCTTCCTCTCCACAGGCACGAGCGGCGCGAAGCCCGTTGTCGCCCGCTGCCCTCGACCCGCAGACAGCCACGGACACCGTGCTCAGCAGGTCGATGTCGCCTTGGCAGAACAGAGCCGGCGGAGCACCCGCGAACCTGCGCAGGCGATCTGGGTACTGGGGATCATCGCACAGCAGTGCCGCGTACCCCTGGTTCCACAGGCGTTCTGCGGTTTCCGCCGCTTCGTCCCGTTCAGCCTGAGGCAGCTTCTCGATCTGATCGAGCAACTGCGCTCGGCCGGACAACATGCTCCGAGTTGCATGACGAGCCCCTCCCGCCGCACGCGGAGCGAGCAGCGCGAGAAGCAGATCAGGCTTGCTCACCAAGGTCCCACCCCAACTGGATTGCCGCTGTGCTGAGGAAATGCCTCCAACGGAGATTTCCGGAACTCTCCCACAGCGCCTTGCCGGCGTGGAAGGCTCAGTGCCGAGAGGGACGTTCGCCACAGGGGGTTTCACGCTTGGCCCAACGAGACCGCTTCATCCCAGATCGCCGTGCCAACCGGCTCGAGGCGTCAAAGCTCGAACAGTCGGGCTCGAACTGGCTCTTGAAATACCGCGGTTCGCCGGAAACATCTCTGCACATCGTCGGAGCCCTCCCGCGGGCCAAGGTCATGCCCTCGTGGCCGAACGATGTGGACCTACCTCACCGGATCAGGTTCGACTTCACCCCTCCCGCAGATCTGAAGGACTTCCTCCAGCTGCTGCAGGAGGTTCTGGTGATCGAGATGAAGGTGAAGCCGCCACGACTGCTCGACGCGGCCATCGCACTCGACTTCTACCAGGACCGAATCGGACCCGACGAGCTGCGATGCACGCCGGCAGGTGAACTCGTCAGAAAGGCGAAGGGCTACGGAGGTACCTCGTCCGCCGCGAGCCGCGAGGCGGGAATGGAATTGTGCGACCGGCTCTGCGAGGTCGTGGTGAGACATCAGTGGCTGATCAACAGCACCCGCATCGTGCCGGTTCCCGGTCACCGTCCAGACGTCTGGGCCACCAGTCAGCGAATGGGCGTCCAGCTCTCGCGCGATCTCGGCATTCCACTCGTGGAAGTCGTCCCGAAGAGCGGCCGGAGAACGCCTGCCAAGAACATGACCCGCTTCGAGCGAGAAGCGCTGCGGAACGAGTTCACGATCAAAGAGGACCTCGACGGTCAAACCGTGTTGATCGTCGACGACTTCTACGAGACCGGCCACACGATGGCGGGTCTCGCCAGCGCGGCCAAACGCGCAGGAGCCAAGACCGCGCTCGGCCTGGCCGGCGTCAGGAACATGACGCCTTAGCCGGGTTCATCGGTGGGGGACCGGCGTGAAACCGGTCCCCCACCGCGTCAGATCAGCTGCAGCCGGAGGTGCTGCCGCAGCCCTCGCACAGGTAGCAGGACCCGGCCGGACGCATCTTCGTGCCGCACGTCATGCACAGCGGCGCGTCAGCGGCCTTGCCCAGGTGCAGCTCCAGCAGCTCCGTCGAGCTGCCGACCTGCTTCGGCGCGGCGGCCTCGGCCTGAGCCGGAGCGGCCTCCACCGACCCGCGCAGGCCCTCGATGTCCACTTCGGACGACGTGGGCGCGCCGTACTCGCCCGCGACCTGCGCGGAACGCTCGTCGGCGGTGAAGATGCCGAGCTGCGCGCGCTTGTCGTACGGCAGGTAGTCCAGCGCCAGGCGGCGGAACAGGTAGTCGAGCACCGAGGTCGCGATCCGCACGTCCGGGTCGTCGGTCATGCCCGCCGGCTCGAAGCGCAGGTTCTGGAACTTCGAGACGTAGAACTCCAGCGGGATGCCGTACTGCAGACCCACCGAGATGGACATCGAGAACGCGTCCATCACACCGGCCAGCGTCGAGCCCTGCTTGCCCAGCTTGACGAAGATCTCGCCGAGGCCGTTGTCGGGGTACGAACCGGCGTGCAGGTAGCCCTCGGCGCCACCGACCGTGAACGACACGGTCTGCGACGGGCGCTTCTTCGGCAGGCGCTTGCGGACCGGGCGGTACTCGACGACGGCCTCGGAGGACTTCTTCTCGTCGGCGGCCTTGGCGGACTTGCCGGCCGACAGCGGCTGGCCGACCTTGCAGTTGTCGCGGTAGATCGCGAGCGCCTTCAGGCCGAGCTTCCAGCCCTGGTAGTAGATCTCCTCGACGTCCTCGACGGTCGCCGTCTCCGGCATGTTGACCGTCTTGGAGATCGCGCCGGACAGGAACGGCTGCGTGGCCGCCATCATCCGCACGTGGCCCATGGGCGCGATGGAACGCTCGCCCATCGCGCAGTCGAAGACCTCGTAGTGCTCGCGGCGCAGGCCGGGCGCGTCCACGACGTGGCCGTGCTCGCCGATGTACTCGACGATCGCCTCGATCTGCTCTTCCTGGTAGCCCAACGCCTTCAGCGCGCGCGGCACCGTCTGGTTGACGATCTGCATCGAGCCGCCGCCGACGAGCTTCTTGAACTTGACCAGGGCCAGGTCCGGCTCGATACCGGTGGTGTCGCAGTCCATCATCAGGCCGATGGTGCCGGTGGGGGCCAGCACGGACGCCTGAGCGTTGCGCCAGCCGTTCTTCGCGCCGATCTCCAGCGCCTGCTGCCACGCCTCGGTCGCGACCTTGTGCACCGCCGAGTCGTTCGCGTGGTAGGTGCGGATCAGGTCGTTGGCGGCGGCGTGCTTGCGCATGACGCGCTGGTGCGCGGTCTCGTTGCGCTTGTAGCCCTCGTACGCGCCGACGATGCCGGCGAGCTCCGCGGAACGGCGGTACGACACACCGGTCATCAACGAGGTGATGGTCGCGGCGAGCGCGCGGCCGCCTTCGGAGTCGTACGCGTGGCCGGTCGCCATCAGCAGCGCGCCGAGGTTGGCGTAGCCGATGCCGAGCTGGCGGAACTTGCGGGTGGTGTCCGCGATCGGCTCGGTCGGGAAGTCCGCGAAGCAGATCGAGATGTCCATCGCGGTGATGATCAGCTCGACGGCCTTGGCGAACGTGACGGCGTCGAACTTGCCGTCGTCACCGAGGAACTTGAGCAGGTTCAGCGACGCGAGGTTGCAGCTGGAGTTGTCCAGGTGCATGTACTCCGAGCACGGGTTGGACGCGGTGATGCGGCCCGACTCGGGGCAGGTGTGCCAGTCGTTGATCGTGTCGTCGTACTGGATGCCGGGGTCGGCGCACTCCCACGCGGCCTTCGCGAGCTTGCCGAACAGCGTCTTGGCGTCGACGCGCTCGATGACCTCACCGGTCTGGCGGGCGCGCAGGCCGAAGTCCGAGCCGTTCTCGTAGGCGTGCATGAACTCGTCCGACACGCGGATCGAGTTGTTCGCGTTCTGGTACTGCACCGACACGATGTCCGCGCCGCCGAGGTCCATGTCGAACCCGGCGTCGCGCAGCGCGCGGATCTTGTCCTCTTCGCGCGCCTTGGTCTCGATGAACTCCTCGACATCCGGGTGGTCGACGTCGAGCACGACCATCTTCGCGGCACGACGGGTGGCGCCACCGGACTTGATGGTGCCCGCGGACGCGTCGGCGCCGCGCATGAACGAGACCGGGCCGGAGGCGGTGCCGCCGGAGGACAGCAGCTCCTTCGACGAACGGATGCGCGAGAGGTTCAGGCCGGCACCGGAGCCGCCCTTGAAGATCAGGCCCTCCTCGCGGTACCAGTTCAGGATCGACTCCATCGTGTCGTCGACCGCGAGGATGAAGCACGCGCTGACCTGCTGCGGCGAGGACGTGCCGACGTTGAACCACACCGGCGAGTTGAAGCTGAACACCTGGTGCAGAAGCATGTAGGTGAGCTCGTGCTCGAAGATCTCGGCGTCCGCGTCGTTCGCGAAGTAGCCGTGCTCCTTGCCCGCGCCCACGTAGGTCTTCACCACGCGGTCGATCAGCTGGCGCAGCGACTGCTCGCGCTTGTCGCTGCCGACCGCACCGCGGAAGTACTTGCTGGTGACGATGTTGGTGGCGTTCACCGACCAGAACTCGGGGAACTCGACACCGCGCTGCTCGAAGTTCACCGAGCCGTCACGCCAGTTCGTCATGACGACGTCGCGGCGCTCCCAGGTGACCTCGTCGTAGGGGTGGCGGCCTTCGGTGGTGTAGACGCGCTGGACCTTCAGCGCGGCAGGCTTGGCAGCCGCCCGTGCGGCTGTCTTCTTCGCTGAGCCGCCGACGGTCTCGGTCACGGTGGATCTCCCTCGTGCTGGTGCTTGGAAAAGATGATGTGGGCGCGCGCTCGTGCGCGCGGATCACTGCTCTTGAGCCGCTTCGGCCCGGGCAGTGCGAAGATCAAGGATCTCCTTCTCGAAGTCCTCGACGGACGAGAAGGACCTGTAGACGCTCGCGAAGCGCAGATATGCGACCTCGTCGAGCTCGCGCAGGGGGCCGAGAATGGCGAGGCCCACCTCGTGACTCGGGATTTCCGCACATCCCGTCGACCGGATCGACTCTTCCACTCGCTGGGCGAGCTGCTGGAACGCGTCCTCGTCGACCGGGCGGCCCTGGCACGCCCTGCGCACACCGACGACCACCTTGTCGCGGCTGAAGGGCTCCGTCACGCCGGAGCGCTTGACCACGGCGAGAACCGCTTCTTCGACCGTGGTGAACCTGCGGCTGCAGCTGTTGCAGGAGCGACGACGACGGATCACCTGACCCTCGTCGACCTCACGGGAGTCCACCACCCGTGAGTCCGAATGGCGGCAGAACGGACACCGCACGCCAACTCACCCCTTCCCCAGCGCAGCACCCGTCACAGCAGCCACACTGGTCGGGTTACCCACAACCTGTGGACTACTTACAACGGTGTAACCACTAGATGTAGGGGTAGAACCTAGATCGCCACGCAAGAGGTTGCAACTCGACACGGCGTGTCGGGCGACACTCGGATGGAGGAATCCGAGATGAACTGCGACTACTACGCACCGGCGTCGACAGGTGACCGTCGCGCAACCTCCGAGGCGCCGCGCGCGTCGTACTTCTGCGACGCGTCACTCTAGTGGCGCAACGACCAGAGGGAGATCTTCTTGGGGTCTGGGGTGAAGAGGGCCGGTCTGGCGGCCCTGCTGGTGGCCGCGAGCAGCGCACTGGCACCGGCGGCACACGCCGCCACTTCGTCGGTGACGGCCACGTGCACGGAGGGTGGCTTCAGCGGCACGTTCACGCTCGCCTACGACAAGGACACCACGCAGTACCGGCTGAGGACGGCCAGGGGCGCGGCCGGTCCGTACATCGCCGACACCGGTGCGATGCACGTCCGGGTCTACCACCGGGTGGGCACCACGCAGAGCACCGTGCTCGCGCACACGGAGTCCGGTCTGAAGTCGGACGAGGTCGGTGAGGTCGCCGTCAACGGCACGTCGGTGTCCCGCTCGGGGCGTGCCTGGGTCGAGGTCCAGTTCGCCGACAGCAGCGGCGTGAAGTGCACGGCGGCGAAGGACCTGCGCTGAGATATCTGCTGCTCGGACCGGTCATGGTCCTCGGCCCGGCCGGTCCCGTGCGTCCGGCCGGGCCGAAACAGGCGTCGGTGCTGGCGGCGCTGCTGCTCAGCCCGGGCCGCGTCGTGCCGGAGGACCGGCTGATCGACCTGACCTGGGGCGAGCGGGCGCCGCGCAGCGCCCGCGGACGGTTGCAGGTGCACGTGTCCGACCTGCGCAAGCTGATCGGGGACGACGTGATCACGCGCGGCGCCTCCGGGTACTCGATCGAGGTCGCGCCGGGTGAACGCGACCTCGACGTGGCCGACGACGCCGTCGCCCGTGCCAGGACGCTGACCGGCGAGGCCGCCATCGCACGGCTGCGCGAGGCGCTCGCGCTGTGGACGGGCACGCCGCTGGACGGCGTGAGCGACGAGCTGGCCGAGCTGGAACGCCCGGCGCTGGTCGAACGACGGCTCGCGATCGCCGAGGAACTGCACGAGCTCCAGCTCGCCGAGGGCCACCACCGGGAGGCGGCCGGCGGTCTGCGCAAGCTCGTTGACGAGCACCCGTACCGCGAACGGCCGCGCGCCGCGTTGATGCTCGCACTGCACCGGTGTGGACGGACCGCCGAGGCGCTGGAGGTGTACTCCCAGGGCCACGAGCTGCTGACGTCCGAGCTCGGCATCGAGCCGGGGCAGGCGTTGCGGGACGCGCAGCTGCACGTTCTGCGCGGCGAGGAACACGCTCCGGCCCGGACGTTCACCGAGGTGCGGCCGGCCGAACTCCCTTTCGCCGCAAGGGGTTTCGCGGGCCGTGCCGCGGAGCTGGCCGCGTTGGAGGACGGCGAGGACGGCGTGTGGCTCATCACCGGCACCGCGGGCGTCGGGAAGACCGCGCTCGCCGTGCAGTGGGCGCATGCCGCTCGCGACCGCTACCCCGACGGGCAGCTGTACGTGAACCTGCGCGGGTTCGACGCCGACAACGAACCGCTCAGCCCGGCCGCCGCACTGGCGCAGCTGCTGCGCGCGCTCGGCGTCACTCCGTCCGAATCGGACGACCAAAGTGGACTCTTCCGGTCGCTGCTGGCGGACCGGAAGGCCTTGGTGGTGCTGGACAACGCACGTGACGCCGCTCAGGTGCTGCCGCTGCTGCCGTCGTCCGGCCGCGTGCTGGTGACCAGCAGGCACCGGCTGAGCGACCTCGTGGCCCGCACCGGCGCCCGCACGGTCACCCTGGCCCAGCTCCCGCCACCGGACTCGCGCGCGCTGCTGGTCTCGGCGCTCGGCGCGGACCGCGTCGCCGCCGAACCCACCGCCGCGGCCGACCTGGCCGAGGTCTGCGGCCACCACCCGCTGGCGTTGCGCATCGCCGCGGCGGGCGTGGGCACCAGCATCGAGTCAGCGGTCGCGGAGCTGCGCGCTGACCCGTTGCTCGCCTTCGACGGTGCGGAGCGCAGCGCGGTCGCCACGGCGTTCTCCGTGTCCTACCAAGCACTTCCCGCGGATCAGCAGCGCCTGTTCCGGTTGCTCGGGCTCGTGCCGGGGCCGGACTTCACGCCGCACGACGCGGCCGCACTGCTCGACGAGGAGACCTGTGTGGCGACCCGGCTGCTGCGCGGTCTGAGCGCCGCGAACCTGGTCGAGGCGCATGCGCCGGGCCGCTACCGGTTCCACGACCTGGTGCGCCGCTACGCCGAGGAACACTCAGGCGCGGAGGAGACCACGCCTGCGTGGGAGAGGTTGTTCTCGGTCTACCTGGCGGCCGCCGACGCGGCTGTGGCGCAGCTGGGCAAGCGGGTCGTGTCCCTCCCGCGCGACGACGAACCGGCCGAAAGCCCCGTGCGGTTCGCGAACAGCGCGGAAGCCGTCGCGTGGCTGGACGTGGAGGCACCCAACCTGGTCGCCGCGTTGCGACGGGCCGCGGTGACCGGCCCGCGCCCGCAGGTCTGGTATCTCGCCGACGCGGTGCGGCGGTTCTTCCACGACCACGGCAGGCGAGCCGAGTGGCTTGAGCTCGCGTCGGTGCTGTTGCCCGCAGCCCGGCGGCACGAGGCGCACGCCGCGGAAGCGTTGCTGCGCCTGACCATGGGCGGCGCCGCCTTCCGCGAGGGGCGGCACACCGACGGCATCGCGCACACCGAGGAGGCGGCGCGGGCCAGCCGGACGTGCGGGTGGCGCGAGTGCGAGGCGACGGCGGTGTCGAACCTCGGGTCGATGCTGGACTGGACGGGCAGGCTCCCCGAAGCGGTCGAGCACAGCCTGCGAGCGATTGAGCTATTCCGCGAGCTCGGCAACCCGTCGGGCGAAAGTCACGCGCTGAACTCATTGAGCTGTCACTACCGGCAGCTCGGCAGGCTGGCCGACGCCAGGAAGTGCCTCGACGAATCGGTTCGGTTGTGCCGCAAGAGCTCTCTCACTTTCTGGGAGGCCGCCAACCTGGCGGATCTGGGCGCGGTGCTGCTGGCGCTCGGCGACGTCGCGGACGCCGAGCACACGTTGCTGCTCGCGCTGGAGTCGTTCCGCGACCAGGGCTCCCGCTTCGGTGAGGCGACCGCACTGAGCGGACTGTCCGCCGTGCACCTGGCCCGCGACGATCACGACACCGCAGGGAGGACCGCCGCCGAGGCGCTGGAGTGCGCCCGGCAGGACGGTGACAAGCAGGCGGAAGCGGTGGCGTTGATCGGGTTGGGCCGGGCGACGCCCGAGCGGGAACACCTGGTGCGGGCGCTGGAGATCGCGACGCGGTCCGGCCTGCGCGGACTGGAGGCGGAAGCGTCCGCCGCACTCGCCCACGTCCTCGCCGGTGCCGATCCGGCGGTGGCGCGGCGCCACGCGGCCACTGCCCTCGACGTGGCGCGAGCGGGCGGGTTCCGGCTCCTGGAGGCGGAGGCGCTGCTCGCCGTCGCCGCCGTGGAGTCGGCCTCCGGTGCACAGGCGCAGGCCGGACACACGGCGCGGGAGGCCCTGCGAATCTGGCGCGAGACCGGGCACGTCACCGGTGCCGCACGCACGATCCACATGCTGGAAGGCCTCACCGCGCGGTCGTGAACGGGGTTGTCCGCCACCCGCTCACGACCGAGCTGACCGTCAGGCCTCGCCGGTGTCGGTGTCGCAGTACTTGAGCGGCGCACCCTTCTCCGTCTGCAGGCACACCTGCAGGTACACCTTCACGCCCTCGGGAATCTCGATGTCGTCCGGGTACGTGTTGCAGTTCAACCGCGGGTCCTGGTGGTGGCCCGAGTGGTGCCACAACTTGTACTCGTGCGTGACACCGCGGTAGGTGTAGGTGAGGCGTCCGCGCACACCGAGGTCGTCGTAGTCGCGGTCGCAGATGCCGAAGTGCTCGCCGTAGGCCCTGAACCAGGCCATGCCGCCCTTGGTGCCGGGGTCGTCGGTGTAGACCTCGACGTCCTTGGCGGCGTGGGCGGCCGGCGTCATCGACAGCGCGGTGCCCACGGCGATCGCCGCCGCAGCAGCGATTCGTCCCATTCTCATGCTTGTTTCCCTCTCGGTGTTTCCACCGGGTTCGTTGACGACGACGTCGCCGGGATGCAGCCGACGGCCGAGCCCAACCCCAGGGGGCTCGCCACGACGGTCATGGCCGAACTCGGCCGGTACGCGGCTCAGCGCGCCATCGAGCGCGGATCCGTGACGTCCGGCCGGGATGAGGAGAGCTGCACGCGCGGGAGCTGCGCTGGTGGCGCTCACCGCGGGCATCACACCCGATGATCGCGAGTCTCGTCGCGACGTCAGCTGGTCACCGGGGTGGTGGGTCTGCTTTTGCCATAGCGCCTCCTGAGTGGTCTTGTCTGTCGCACCGAATGGTGGACAGGGCCACTTCCGCGAGGCTTCGGTTTCGCTTCGGTCCTACGGGGTGACGCCGGCCTGCTGGAGGTAGAGCACACCGAGCGCGATGACCGTCAGGGCGCTCAGCACACCGACGGCGACGAGTTCGAGCGCCGACTCGCGCTTGGGCCGGACCTCGCACGAGCTCGACTCGCGCGAGCTGGGCACCGCGACCGGCCGCGGCTTGGTCGCCGGGCGCCGCGGCATGACGCGGGGACCCGAACGGAGGGGACGTCCCGCTGCGACGTCCGCGTCCTCAACGACGCGCAACCGCTTCTCGACGAGCACCGCCATGACGCCCTCCACCGCAGGTCAGCCACCATGATCGAACAGGGGTTCGATCGAACGTCCGTGCGAATTTCTACCAGACCACCCCGCCGAACGCCACAACACGCGCCCAAATACCTCGAACAGGTGTTTGATCTGTGCAGCAAACACGACTACCGTCGACCACGAAGATCGACGGAGTGCCGGAATCCCATTCGAACTGGGGGCGGCGAGGAGGACAGCAACCGTGGCAGGCAAGACGATCGACCCGGACCCCGCTCTCGTGGAGACAGAGGTAAGCGAGATCGCGGGAAACGCCGGCCTGACTTTGCGGCAGCGCAAGGTGCTCGACGTGATCCGCGACTGGGTCGACCGTTTCGGCTACCCGCCGAGCGTGCGGGAGATCGGCGAGGCCGTCGGCCTCACGTCGACCTCCTCGGTCGCGTACCAGCTGCGCGCGCTGGAGCGGAAGGGCTTCCTGCGCCGCGACCCGAACCGCCCGCGCGCGGTCGGCATGCTGCCGGCCGAGATCGACCCCGGTCTCGACCCGATGTCCAAGCCGACCCCCGCGTACGTGCCGATGGTCGGCCGGATCGCGGCCGGTGGCCCGATCCTGGCGGAGGAGTCGATCGAGGACGTGTTCCCGCTGCCACGCGAGATCGTCGGCGAGGGCGAGCTGTTCCTGCTGCGCGTCGTCGGTGACTCGATGATCGACGCCGCCATCACCGACGGCGACTGGGTCGTCATCCGCAAGCAGCCGACCGCCGACCAGGGCGAGATCGTCGCCGCCATGATCGACGGCGAGGCGACGGTCAAGACGTTCAAGCGCAAGGACGGCCACGTGTGGCTGATGCCGCACAACCCGGCCTACCAGCCGATCAACGGCGACGAGGCCACCATCCTCGGCAAGGTCGTCACCGTGCTCAGGCGTCTCCCCTAGCTCTTTTCTTCTTCTCGAAGAAGTCGAGCCACTTCTTCCTCGTGGCTTCCATGTCCACGACGACGAAGCTGAAGAACTGCCCCATGTCCTTGAGGCGCGCACCCACTGGCGTGTCGAGACCGAAGATCTCGGCACCGTCCAGTGCGGTGTGCGCCCAGACGGAGTTGCGCTGGGCAGTGGTCAGCCACGCCCGGTACCAGATCTCGTCGCCCAGGAAGTAGCGGATCCGCTTGCCGTCACGCTCGCTGCGCAACAGGTCCAGCTCCTGCAGGTGAG
Organism: Lentzea sp. NPDC004789; assembly: GCF_053601075.1. Taxonomy (NCBI): domain Bacteria; kingdom Bacillati; phylum Actinomycetota; class Actinomycetes; order Pseudonocardiales; family Pseudonocardiaceae; genus Lentzea; species Lentzea sp. NPDC004789. Next base: position 115,601 of record NZ_JBSGBE010000006.1, read on the forward strand.
CCGTCGACCGCGAGATCGTGCCGGGACTGACCGACAACCGCAGCACCAGTTCGGTCGCCGACAGGCTGCCCTTGTCGGTCATGAAGATCTCGGCGAGGATCCGCGCCGCCGTGAGCGTCAGGCCGGCCTGCCGGAACACCCCGACCAGCCTCAGGTGGAACTCCTGCACCTCACCGGGGCTGCGATCGAACGAGTAGGCCTCCTCGTCCACGTCCAGGTCGTCCACCGCGGGCATCCGGCGCATCGCCCGCCGGCTCGCCGCCCGGTGCGCGACCCCCGGCCGGTAGCCGTTGTGGCCACCGTTGCGGAGCACCTCCCGCTGGATCGTCGAGGCGGGCCTTTGCAACCGCCTCCCGATTTCGGAGTACCCCAGCCCGTCCCAGAGGAACTGGGCGATGAGCTGCCGCTCTTCTTCATCCAGCCGCTTACCAGGCATGACGTCATCGTGCCGTGCCTTCCAGGCCCTTGCAATGAGTCTTTTGACTTCGTCCGCAAACGTCTTTTGCTTGCACCGAGTCGAAAGACCTCGTTGCAAAGGAAGACATCGTCACTCCGCCGCACGAGCCGTGCTCGCAGACCGCCGCTTCACGTGGGACCAGAACCACCGTCGCGATCGGAGCCGGCAAGGCCTACCTGTTCCTCCATCGAGATCCTCCACGGCCTCTACCGGCTCGGGCTGGAGAAGGAGATCGCGCGACGCACCGGCAGGCGAAAGTCCTGCTGCTCATGGCCGTCGCGGTGTACGTCGTGAGCGCGACCATCGACTGGCACAAGCGCTCCGCACGACAGCACCAGGAGCGTGGGGATCAGGCTCGGCGGCGCAGGCGGAGGCCGACGAACAGGGCGACGACGAGGGCGATGCCGCCGAGGGTCAGGGCCAGCGGCCAGTTCTGCCAGGAGCCCGACGAGCTCGACGGTGGTGCGGCCTGCGGTTGGCCGGCCACTGGCGGCGGCGGGGTCGTGGTCGTCGGTGCCGGCGGCTGGGCCAGGGCGGCGGCACCCGCCACGGCGCGGATCGGGGTGCCGACGCCTTCCGAGCCGGAGAGCAGGGTGCCGTCCGGGTCGAACGCGATGGCCTCGCCCTGGGGTTCGTTCGGCAAGGGGACTCGGACCGGGTCGCCGGCGAGGGCCTTGACGATGTCGCCGCCCGGGACCGGGTAGAGGTAGGCGTCGGTGTAGGTGCGCAGGGCGATCACCGAGCCGTCGGCGGTGGCGGCGGCGCCGGTCACCAGACGCGAGTCGAGGTTGCCCTCCAGTGGGCCGCCCGGGGTGTCGGTCGCCGCCAGCGACACGCGCGCCACCTGCTCCAACGGGACTGATATATCGGTTCGGAGCGGAGCTGTGGGGCGATACACCAGTGCGGAGCCGAGCGGTTCCTTGGTGATGATGTACGGGACACCGGACTTGTCGATGAGCAGCGCTTCGGCGTCGTGCTTGCCGTCCGGGTAGGTGAGGCGGAACCGCTCCACGGCGCCCGAAGGCGAGACCTCGTGCAGGGCGACCGTGGAGCGGGACCGGTTGTTGTCGCCGGTGTCGGACGCCCAGAGGGTGCCGTCCGGGGTCATCGCCAGGTCCTCGACGTCAAAGGGGTCGATGGGCGCGGTGATCGTGCGCTGCACGACGCAGTCGCGGCCCATGACCTGGATGCGCAGCGAGCCGTTGTCGCTGTCGTTGACGGCGTAGAACCGCTTGCCGTCGGACGTGAGCCCGGAGAGCTCCTGCATGGCTACCGGGCACACGTCCACCGGCGGAGGCGGGATCAAGCAGGCGTTCCGTTCGTCGCGAACTCCTCGAGCAGGCCCGCGAGGTCGGGGCGCACGCGGGCGCTGAGCAGCGTGCCCACTTCCGTGTGCTTCTCGGACAGCACCTCGCCGTCTCGGTGCACGCGGGCGACGACCTCGCCGCGCGCGTACGGGACGAGAGCCTCGACCACGACCTCCGGGCGGGGCATCAGCTCGGCGATGCGGACCTTCAGCTCCTCGATGCCGAGGCCCGAGTGCGCCGACACGAACGACGCGTCCGGGAACAGGTGCCGCAGCCGGGCCAGGCCCAGGTCGCCCACCGCGTCGATCTTGTTCACGACGAGCAGCTCGCGCGGCATCGGCGTGCCGGTCTCCTCGTTGATCTCGGCGAGGACCTCGCGCACCGCCTTGACCTGCGACTCCGGCATGCCGTCGGAGCCGTCGACCACGTGCACGAGCAGGTCGGCCTGACCGACCTCCTCCAACGTCGAGCGGAACGCCTCGACCAGCTGGTGCGGCAGGTGCCGGACGAAGCCGACGGTGTCGGTCAGCGTGTACGGCAGGCCTTCCGGCGTCAGCGCGCGGCGGGTCGTCGGGTCGAGGGTGGCGAACAGCGCGTCCTCCACCAGGACGCCGGCGTCGGTCAGCGCGTTGAGCAGCGATGACTTGCCCGCGTTCGTGTAGCCCGCGATGGCCACGCTCGGGATCTCGTTCGCGACGCGGCGGCTGCGCTTGGTCTCGCGGATCACCTTGATCGCGGCGAGCTCGCGGCGCAGCTTGGCGATGCGGTCGCGGATGCGCCGGCGGTCGGTCTCGATCTTGGTCTCACCGGGACCGCGCAGACCCACGCCGCCGTTGCCGCCGCCGGCACGACCACCGGCCTGCCGCGACAACGTCTCACCCCAGCCGCGCAGGCGCGGCATCAGGTACTGCAGCTGGGCCAGCTCGACCTGGGCCTTGCCCTCCTTGGACCGCGCGTGCTGCGCGAAGATGTCCAGGATGAGCGCGGTCCGGTCGATGACCTTGACCTTCAGCCGCTCCTCCAGCTGACGCAGCTGGCCCGGCGAGAGCTCGCCGTCGCAGATCACCGTGTCGGCGCCGGTCGCCTGCACCACGTCGCGCAGCTCGGCCACCTTGCCGGAGCCGATGTACGTCGCGGGGTCCGGCTTGTCGCGCCGCTGCACCACGCCTTCGAGCACCTCGGAACCAGCGGTTTCGGCGAGGCGGGCCAGTTCGGCGAGGGAGGCGTCGGAGTCCGCGGCCGTGCCCTCGGTCCACACCCCGACGAGCACGACCCGCTCCAGGCGAAGCTGCCGGTACTCGACCTCGGTGATGTCCTCGAGCTCGGTGGACAGCCCCGCGACACGGCGCAGTGCGGCGCGTTCGGCGAGTTCGTAGTCACCCGTCGAGAAGTCTTCCTCTTCCCACGCGGCGTCGAACTCTGTGCTCTGGATGTTTTCCGTCATTTGCCCTTCATCGTCCCATGGACCGTCAGTCCCCCGGATACACCGCGAGGTAGATCGCCACACGGGGAACTTCCGGCCTGACCGGTTGCGCGGCCAGCTCATCCATCAACGACGCGAGCCGCTGTTTTAGTTCCTCCGGGTCGACGGTGACGACCAGGCGGCTCTGATCCACTTCACTGAGCCCGATGTCGGCAACCTCGCCGAGGAAAGCGTGCAGCATCGCCTCGCCGACGGCGACCGCATTTTCGCTGTTGTCGAGCCGCCAGGAAAGCCCTGTCGACCGATAGGGGATTTCTTTGGCTCCCCGGTTGCCGGCGCGCGGCGGCATCGCTTCGAGGAATCCTGCGGCCACGAGCTTGCGGACGTGGTGCAGCGTCGTGGCCGGGTCCTTGCCGAGCCGCTGCGCCAGCTCCTTGTTGGTGAGCGGCCGGTCGAACGTCAGGCGGATGATCCGAAGCCGCAGGTCAGAGCTGAGGGCCGCGGCTTCTTCCGTGGTCGCCGGCCGTCGTTCGCTGGAGAGTGCCACCCTCGCAGTCTAAGTGATTGACAGTTTCCAATCACTCGGCGCAGACTCCTCGGCATGGCGCTTTGGGGGCACCCCGACTTCCGCAGGCTCTGGACGGGCGACACGATCAGCCAGTTCGGCGCGAACGTCGGTATGACGGTGGTGCCGCTGCTCGCGGCGGGTGTGCTGAACGCGACACCGTTCGAGATGGGGCTGCTGGCCGCGGCGAGCACGATGGCGTTCCTGGTGATCGGCCTGCCCGCGGGCGTCTGGGTGGACCGGATGCGCCGCAAGCCGTTGATGATCGCGATGGACCTCATCCGCGCCGCGCTCATGCTGAGCGTGCCCGTCGCGTGGTGGCTGGGACTGCTCGGCCTGCCGCAGCTGATCGCGGTGACCCTCGCGGCGGGCGTGTGCACGGTGTTCTTCGACGTCGCCTACCAGTCGTACCTCCCGTCGCTCGTCGGACGCGGCCAGCTCGTCGAGGGCAACTCGAAGCTGCAGGCCAGCCTGTCGGTGGCGGAGGTGTCGGGACCGGCGATCGGCGGCTACGCGGCGCAGTTCCTCGGCGCGGCCAACGGTGTTCTCGCGACCGGGCTGGGCTACCTGAGCTCGGCGTTCTTCCTGGTGCGGATCAGGACCGCCGAACCGGCGCCGGAACGTCACCCCGACCCGCACCTGCGGCGCGAGATCGCGGAGGGTCTGCGGTTCGTCTTCGGCAACGTCACCCTGCGCATGATCGTGGCCTGCACCGGAACGTCGAACTTCTTCCACGGCATCCAGAACGCCGTGATGATCCTCTTCCTGCTGAACGTCGCGGGGCTGAGCGAGGGCACGGCGGGCCTGGTCCTCAGCGCGGGCGGCGTCGGCGGCGTGCTGGGCGCGGCCTTCGCGTACCGGATCGGGCAGCTGGTCGGGCAGGCCAGGATGATCTGGCTCATCCCCGTGGTGACCTGGCCGTTCATCCTGACGCTGCCGTTCGTCTCGAACGGCTGGGGCCTGGTGCTGCCGATGGCCGGCTCCGCGGTGAGCGTGTTCGGGGTCGTCGTCTACAACGTCGGGCAGGTGAGCTACCGGCAGGCGATCTGCCCCGACCACCTGCTCGGCCGGATGAACGCCTCGATCCGCTGGGTGGTGTGGGGCTCGACGCCGCTGGGCGCGCTGCTGGGCGGCGTACTGGGCTCGTGGATCGGGATCGTGCCGACGCTGTGGGTCTCGCTCGTCGGCTCGGTGGGCGGCATGGTGTGGGTGCTGCTCTCACCGTTGCGGACGATGCGTGATCTTCCGGCCGTGTCTAGCGTCGAGGCCCATGGCTGATACACGCGTTGTGCGGGACGGTCTTCACTTCGGCGAGGGACCGCGACGCGGCCCCGACGGTCGCCTCTACTACTCCGACTTCTACGCGGGCGAAGTGCACGCCCTCGACCTCACGACGGGTGCCGACGAGGTCGTCGTCGCCTTCGACGGCCAGCCCTCGGGGCTCGGGTGGCTGCCCGACGGACGCCTGCTCGTCGTGTCGATGCTCGACCGCACCGTGCGCCGCTTCGAAGGTGATGACCTCGTCCTGCACGCTGATATATCGGATATCGCGACGTTCCACGCCAACGACATGCTCGTCGACGGCGAGGGTCGCGCGTACGTCGGCAACTTCGGCTTCGACCTGCACGGCCTGGTCGACGAGGTCGGCATCCCGCGGCTGCTGGAGCCGGACTTCGACCCGCAGGGCGCCGCGCTCGCTCTGGTCCAGCCCGACGGGTCCGTCAGCGTCGCGGCCGAGAACCTCAAGTTCCCGAACGGCATGGCCCTGCTGCCCGACCCGACGGGCGAGTCCGAGAGCGGCAACGTGTTGGTCGTCGCCGAGACCCTTGCATTCCAGCTCACTTCGTTTTCGGTCGACCGCAACGGATCGTTGCAAAACCGCAGGTTGTGGGCAGATGTGAAGGAGTTCGGCATCGCACCGGACGGGATCGCCGGGGACGGCGACGGGGTGTGGGTGGCGCCGGCGTTGCAGCCGGCGGTGTTCCGGGTGACCGAGGGCGGCAAGATCACGCATCGGGTCGAGACGACGCAGACGTGCTTCGCCGTCGCGGTAGTCGACGACCACTTGGTGTGCCTGACCGCGCCCGACTCGAACCCGAGCGTGGTCAAGCCGGAGAAGCTCGGGAAGGTCGAGGTCTACGACCTCAGCTGATATGCGATGTATCAGTTACGCGAGGGCGTCCCACCAGGACTTGTCGAGCTCGCCGCGCGCGACGAGCACGGCAGGTCCGGTGAGGGTCGACGTCGTCGGCTCGATCGTGACGAAGACCTGACCGCCGAGGACGTCGACCGTCGCGGAACCCGTCGTCTTGCCCTGGCCCGCGAGCCACGAGGCGACGGACGCGACGGTGCCGGTGCCGCACGAGCGGGTCTCGCCGACGCCGCGCTCGTAGACGCGCATGCGCAGCGCGTTGTCGCCGATGGTGTTGATCAGCTCGACGTTGACGCCGTGCGGGAACATCACCGGGTCGAAGCCGGGCGGCACGGTGAGGTCGAAGCTGCCTACGGGCGTGTCGGTGACGCACGCGAGGTGCGGGTTGCCGACGTCGACCGCGAAGCCGCCGATGCCCTCGCCGTCGACCGCGGCGATGGACGTGCCGGTGATCCGCGCGGGGCCCATGTCGTTCGTGACGGAGCCGTCCGGGTGCGTGACGACCGTCCGGTCCCCCGCCCGCGTGCCGACCACGAACTCGCCCTGCGGCTGGTGGCCCGCGTCGACGAGGTAGCGGGCGAACACGCGCAGGCCGTTGCCGCACATCTCGGCGATGGAGCCGTCGGCGTTGCGGTAGTCCATGAACCACTTGCCTTCGGAGCGCACGACGCGCAGCACGCCGTCCGCGCCCAGGCCGCGTTGCCGGTCGCACAGCGCCTGCACGCGCGCCGGGGTCAGGTCCAGCTGGTCATCGAGGTCGGGCAGGATGACGAAGTCGTTCTCCGTGCCGTGCCCCTTCACGAACTCCACGGGACCAGGTTACCGGCGGCCTGCGCCAGATCCGGCCTGGCGCCGTCCAACCAGGTGATGCGCTGGTCACGCCGGAACCACGACCGCTGCCTGCGCACGAACCGGCGAGTGGCGCGCTTGGTCTCCTCCGCGGCGAAGTCGATCGTGCACGCTCCGTCCATTGCGGACAGCACCTGCTGGTACCCCAGCGCCCGCGAGGCGGTCTTGCCGTCGCGCAGGCCGAGCTTCACGAGAGCACGCACCTCGTCCTCCAGCCCCGCGGCGAACATCAGGTCCACCCGCCGGTCGACGCGCGCGTCCAGTTCGGACACCTCGCGGTCGACGCCGATCTGGACGGTGCCGTAGCGGGCCGGACCGGGTTTGGGGAGGTTCGCGGAGAACGGTTGCCCGGTCAGCTCGATGACCTCCAGCGCGCGCACGATGCGGCGCCCGTTGGACGGCAGGATCGCGATCGCGGCGGCGGGGTCGAGCTCCTGCAGGCGCCGGTGCAACGCCTCCGGGCCGACGGCGCTGAGCTCGGCCTCGAACCGTTCCCGCACGGCGTCGTCGGTACCGGGGAACTTCAGGTCGTCGAGCACCGCCTGCACGTACAGGCCGGACCCGCCGACGAGGATCGGCGGTTTGCCGGCCGCGAGCAGGCGTTCGATCACCGCCCGCGTCTCGCGCTGGTAGGCCGCGACGGACGCGGTCTCGGTGACGTCGAGGACGTCGAGCAGGTGGTGCGGGACGCCGCGGCGTTCGGCGAGGGTCATCTTGGCGGTGCCGATGTCCATGCCGCGGTAGAGCTGCATGGCGTCGGCGTTGACGACCTCGCCTCCGAACCGCTCCGCGAGCGCGACGGCCAGGTCGGACTTTCCGGTCGCGGTCGGTCCGACCACGGCGACGGGGGTGATCACGGGCGCTCCCAGACGGCGACGTGGTAGCCCACGCCGAACGGTGCGAAGAACTCGGCGCTCGCGCAGCGCCACGGTCCGGGCACGCCGGCGAGGACCTGCCACGCCGCGCGGCCCTGCGCGCCCAGCTCACGGGCGAGTTCGGGGTCGAGGGCGAGCAGGCCGTCCACATCGGCGGCGGCCAGCAAGGCGTGCACGTGCTCGTCGAACGGCCCCGAACGCTCGTCGTTCGAGCCGGGCGAGCGCGGACCGTGCCGGGTCGAGCCGTCGCCGAGGATCAACAGCCCGGCGGACTCGCCGGCAAGTCGTTGTCCAAACGAGACACATTCCGCGGGTGAAAGATCACGCGGTACGAGTTCAACGCGTGACACCTCGACTGCGCACAGTTCCCGCAGCCAGGCGGTGATCAGCACGGGCAACGGAATCCGGGGGTCCGGAACCGAGTCACCGCCGAGTGACACCGGCAGGTCGACCCCGTATCCGAGAAAAGTTCCGGAGAGCGGCGGCACGATCTTCGCCGGACCGCTGTCGTCGACCGCCACAGCGACCCACGGACCGGGCAGTTTCCCTGCCGCGGCAACGGTTGCGGCGCGCACGGGCTCGGTTTCGGCAGCGGCTCCCGCGACCAGTTCTGGCACCAGAAGAGGCGGGTGCGGCACCACTGCGGCACGGGTGATCACGACGAATGAGGCTACCTATCGTGGACTCCCAGTACCGAGTCGAGCTCTGACCTGTTTGAATGCGCGCGGGGAACTGGGGACGGGAGACCCTCCAGCGCCCGTATTGCATCGGCCCCGCCAGTGGCGGGGCGCCCGTGGCAGGCACGGGCGTCAGATGGGAGGAACCGGCGATGTCGGAGCAGGACAGCACACCGGAGGCCGTGACCGAGACCGCCCTGGAGACGGGCGCCGTGGAGGTCGCAGCCGAGGGTGGAGTCGAGGAAACGCCGAAGGAGACCGCGCAGGCGACGCCTCCGGCCGTCCCCGTGGCGTCGGACCATCCTGACCGCTGGGGGCGCGTGGACGCCGACGGCACCGTGTACGTGAAGACCGCGGACGGCGAGCGCGCCGTCGGGTCGTGGCAGGCGGGCGAGCCGGTCGAGGGCCTCGCGCACTTCGCGCGGCGGTTCGACGACCTGCGCACCGAGGTCGAGCTGCTCGTGACGCGGCTCCAGTCGGGCGCCGGCGACCCTAAGCACGCCCTGACCAGCGCGAAGCACGTCAAGGAGCAGCTCGCGGACGCCGCCGTGGTCGGCGACCTCGCGGCGCTGGCCGCGCGCGTCGAGCACGTGCTGGAGCGGGCCGAGGCCGGCATGGAGAAGGCGAAGGAGGCCAAGGAGGCCGCCCGAGCCCAGTCCGTGGCGCGCAAGCAGGCGCTCGTCGAAGAGGCCGAGTCGATCGCGAACGAGTCGACCCAGTGGAAGGTCGCCGGCGACCGGCTGCGGGCGATCCTCGACGAGTGGAAGACCATCCGCGGCGTCGACCGCAAGACCGACGAGCAGCTGTGGCGCCGGTTCTCGAAGGCGCGCGACGCGTTCAACCGCCGTCGCGGCTCGCACTTCGCCGACCTCGACCGCCAGCGTTCGGTGGCGAAGGCCTCCAAGCAGGCGCTCGTCGAAGAGGCGGAGAAGCTCGTCGACTCCGACGACTGGGGCCCCACGGCCGGTCGCTACAAGGAGCTGATGGTCGAGTGGAAGGCCGCCGGGCGTGCGCCCAAGGAGGCCGACGACGCGCTGTGGCAGCGGTTCCGCGCCGCGCAGGACGCGTTCTTCCAGAAGCGGTCCGAGGCCTTCAGCGAGCGTGACGCCGAGTTCTCGGCGAACGCGAAGCTGAAGGAGGAGCTGCTCGCCGAGGCCGAGACGATCGACCCGTCGACCGACCTCGAGTCGGCGCGCCAGCACCTGTACAAGATCCAGGAGCGCTGGGACGCCATCGGCAAGGTGCCGCGCGAGCGCATCCGAGAGCTCGAGGGCAAGCTGCGGGCGATCGAGGAGAAGGTCCGCGGCGCGGTCGACGCGCAGTGGCGTCGTTCCGACCCCGAGGCCGAGGCCCGCGTGGCGCAGTTCCGCGAGCGCGTGGAGCAGTTCGAGGCGCAGGCCGCGAAGGCCCGTGCGGCGGGCGACAAGCGCCGCACCGAGCAGGCGGAGGCCCAGGCGGCCCAGTGGCGCGAGTGGCTCGCCGCCGCCGAGCAGGCGCTGGCGACCCGCTAGGCACGACGGACGAAGGCCCCCTTCCGAAGGGGGCCTTCTGCGTGTTCAGCAGGTCGACGCCTTGACCTCGGCGTCCCAGGTCGCTCCCCCGTTCCAGTCGACCTGACCCCAGCCGCACCGCGTGACACCGGGCGAATAGACCATGTTGCCCCAGTGCGAACCCGTTCCCGCCGACGCCCAGAAGTTGACGTAGACGTTGCGGGGGCGGTCCCAGACCCGGATCTGCAGTTTGCCGTCCGGGCGGGTGCTGCCGCCCGCATAGCTCGGAATGCGCACCCACTTCGTGCCGCACGTCGATGAATAGCGCAGCTCGATGCGCCCCTTCGACGACGTCACCGCCGCCGCCGTGACCGCTCCCGAAGCGCAGCCGGTCGCCTCCGGGTCCTTGTCGTCGCAACCGGAGCCGGAACACGTCACCGCGACCTCCACCGGCTCCGCGCTGGCGGCGGCAGGCAGCACCGTCACCATCGACGCGCACGCCGCCACCACGACCGCGACACCGCTGAGCTTTCCTCGCAACATCAGGCATTCCCCCTCAATGAGGTTTGTCGGACGGGAAAACACTGACAGTCGAGGTTTGTCGGCAAACAGCGACAATCTCGACAGACGACCCCTACAATCGAATGTGGGGGAACAACCATGGACACCTCGCTCGGAATACTTCTGCGGCGTCTGCACCTTTCCGCGGGCCTCACGCAGGAGGCACTCGCCGAACGCGCGAACCTCAGCGCTCAGGCGATCGGCGCGCTGGAACGGGGGAACCGGCGGTTCCCCCACCAGGCCACGGTGGAACGGCTCGCCACCGCCCTCGACCTCGACGATCACACCCGCGCCGCGCTGGCCGCGGCGGCCCGCAGGCGTCCGGCCGTGCCGCCGCCAGGAGACTGCCCTTCGGCATTGCCGTACGACCTCGCCGATTTCACCGGGCGGTCCGCGGAAGTCGCCCACTGCCACCGATCGGCCGCCACCGAGTCGATCATCGCGATCGACGGAATGGCGGGCAGCGGCAAATCCGCGCTGGCGGTGCGGCTCGCCCACCTTCTCTCAGATCGCTTTCCCGACGGGCAGTTCTTCGTCGATCTGCACGGCCACACGCCCGGCCACGATCCGTTGTCCGCAAAAACCGCTCTGGGTGACCTGTTGCGCTGTCACGGGTTGCCCGGGACAGAACTGCCGGAGGACGTCACCCACCGCACCGCGTTGTGGCGTTCGAGGCTCACGGGCAGACGCACGCTCATCGTGATCGACAACGCGGTGGACGCCGCCCAGGCCGCCCCGCTCGTCCCCGGCTCACCAGGACATCTCGTCATCATCACCAGCAGGCACAAGCTGACCGATCTCGACGGTGCCGCGCACCTGTCGCTCGGTTCGCTGGACCCCGACGACGCCGTGGACCTGTTCACCCGGATCACCCGGCAGGACGCGGAACGCGACGCGATCGCGGAGGTGGTCGCGCTGTGCGGTTATCTGCCGCTCGCGATCCGGCTGGCCGCCACCCGGCTGCGGAACCGCCCGTCGTGGACGGTGCGCGACCTGGGCACCCGGCTGCGCGACGAGCAGGAGAGGCTGCCCGCGCTGTCGGCGGGCAACCGCAGTGTGGCCGGCGCCTTCGAGCTGTCCTATCGCCACCTCGCCGACGCCGAACGCCGGGCCTTCCGGTTCCTCGGCCTGCTGCCGGGCAACGACATCGGCCCCGAAGCGACCGCCGCGTTGTGCGGGACGAGCGTCGCAGAGGCCCGCCGCACGCTCGAACGCCTCGCTGACGCCCACCTGCTGAGCGAGTCTGCGGTCGAGCGGTACACCTGCCACGACCTGCTGCGCCGGTATGCGGCGAAGATCGTCGCGAGCGAGCCGGAACCGGTGCGGCACGCGGCGCTCGGCCGGTTGCTCGACCTCTACCTGCGGCTCACGGCGAGTGCCGGCGCGGCGACCGACGCGTACCACTGGTTCACACCGGCCGACGTCGCCTTGGTCCCCATGAGCCAGGACGAGGCGTGGGACTGGTGGTCGCGCGAACACGCGAACCTGCTCGCCGCCGTCCCCGCCGCCGCGCAGGCGGGGCTGCACGCACACGCCTGGCAGCTCGCCCAGGCGCTCGTGCCGTGGCATTCGCGGTCCGGACAGGTCCAGGACCGGCACGACTGCCAGCGCATCGCGCTGTCGTCCGCGCGTCAGGCCGGTGACCAGGACGCGGAGGCGCACGCGCTGGTCGACCTGGCCGCCGCGTGCCACCAGCTCGGCGAGGTGGCCGAGGCACACCGCCACTACGAAGCGGCCATCGCGCTCGGCCACCCGCACGCCGGCGCCCGCGCGCTGGCCAGGCTCGGCACGCTGCACCTGTCGGTGGGCGGCTACCGGCTGGCCGAGGACCACCTGCTCAAGGCTCGCGCACTGTTCGGCTCGCTCGGTCTCGGCCGCGACGAAGGCGTGACCCTGGTAGCGCTTGCCGAACTGCACGAGCGTTCGGGCAACGACGCCGCGGCCGCGCACACGTTCGCCGAAGCTCTGAACATCCTCGACAGCACCGGCCCGCGCACGCACAAAGCCTCGGTGCACACCGGTCTCGGCAAGCTGTACGCCAAGACCGGTGAACTGGGCGAGGCGGAGCGCCAGCTCGGTCTGGCGTTGCGGCACGCCCGCGCGTGGCACGACCGTGCCGCCGAACTCCGCACGCTCACCGCAGTGGGCTCAGTGCGCGCGTACGGCGGTGACCCCGACGGCGCGGTCTCCTGCTTCCACCAGGTGCTCGACGCGGGGCTGCCGCTCGGGGCGATGCGGGCGCGGGTGCTCTCCGGCCTCGGCGTCGCGAGGGCGCGGCTCGGCGACCACACCGAGGCCATGCGGCTGCACCACCAGGCGCTGGCCATCGCCACCGCCCACGACGCACGGGATCTGCGCGCCCAGATCCTCATCGACCTCGGCGACACCTGCGCCGCGGCGGGAGACCCCTGCGCCGGCGGCCACTACCGCAGCGGGCTCGCGCTCGCGCGCGAACTCGGCAGCGCCGACCAGCAACGTCGTGCCCGCAGCGGCCTGTCAGAGCTTGGGCGGACGGGAAGCCGCGATCCTGACCCACTTCGCCAGCAGCACGATCACCGCGATCACCGCGATGATCAGGCCGACGCCGGGACCGGGTCCGATCGCCTTGTTGCTCGTGGTCGTCTGCTGCGTCCAGATCGACAGCACACCCGTCACCGACCCCGCGAACAGGCCTAGCGCGCACACCCACGCCAGACCCCAGCGGCGAACCGCCAGCGTGACGCCGGACCCCAGCACGCCGATGCCGAGCGCGAAGAACGAGAACAACCGCGGCACGAAGCTCGTCGACTCACCGAGCACGACGTTCAGGCCCGTGGTGTCGCCGACCCACGGCAGCACCAGCGACACCAGCAACGCCAGCACGGCGATCGAGATCGTCAGCGCCCCCGTACCCGGATCGATGCGCTTGGCCGCCTGCTGTTCCACCGCGTCGATCTCCTTGCGCAGGTACTCCTCCTCGCTCACTGGGCAGAGCACCCCGACACGGCGGGCAGCGGCGCGGGAGCCCCGAACGACGGCAGGCCGAGGCCCACGCCCGCGGTCTTGGGCTTGATGCCCGCCTCGGAGCGGTCACCGGCCTTGGTGCGGCGCCACGACAGCGGTTCGCCGTCCGCGACGAGGTAATGCGGGGCCGCGTAGGTCACGACGGTCTCGACGACGTCGCCCGGACGCGGGGCCGTGGCGCCGGGCGTGAAGTGCACGAGGCGTCCGTCGCGGGCGCGGCCGCTCATGCGGTGGGTCTCGGCGTCGCGCTTGCCCTCACCGGTCGCGACGAGCACCTCGACCGTGCGGCCGACCTGCTCGATGTTGAGCTGGTGGGTGATCTCGTTCTGCAGCGCGACGAGACGGTCGAAGCGTTCCTGCACAACGGCCTTCGGCAGCTGGTCGGCCAGCTCGGCGGCCGGCGTGCCGGGACGCTTGGAGTACTGGAACGTGAAGGCGGACGAGAACCTGGCCCGGCGCACCACGTCGAGCGTGCCCTGGAAGTCCTCCTCGGTCTCACCGGGGAAGCCGACGATGATGTCGGTGGTGATCGCGGCGTCCGGCATGGCCGCCCGGACCTTGTCGATGATGCCCAGGTACTTCTCGGTGCGGTACGAGCGGCGCATCGCCTTGAGCACGCGGTCCGAACCGGACTGCAGCGGCATGTGCAGCTGGTGGCACACGTTCGGCGTCTCGGCCATGGCGGCGATGACGTCGTCGGTGAAGTCCTTGGGGTGCGGCGAGGTGAACCGCACGCGCTCCAGGCCCTCGATGCCACCGCAGGCGCGCAACAGCTTGCCGAACGCGAACCGGTCGCCGAACTCGACGCCGTAGGAGTTGACGTTCTGGCCGAGCAGCGTCACCTCCAGCACACCCTCGTCCACCAGCGCCTGCACCTCGGCGAGGACGTCACCTGGGCGGCGGTCCTTCTCCTTGCCGCGCAGGGACGGGACGATGCAGAACGTGCAGGTGTTGTTGCAGCCCACCGAGATCGACACCCAGCCCGAGTAGGCGGAGTCGCGGGTGGCGGGCAGCGAGGAGGGGAACGTCTCCAGCGCCTCGAGGATCTCGACCTGCGCCTCCTCGTTGTGCCGCGCGCGTTCGAGCAGCACCGGCAGCGAGCCGATGTTGTGCGTGCCGAACACGACGTCGACCCACGGGGCGCGGCGGACGATCTCGCTGCGGTCCTTCTGCGCGAGGCAGCCGCCGACGGCGATCTGCATGCCGGGCTTCGCGGCCTTCTGCGGGGCGAGGTGGCCGAGCGTGCCGTACAGCTTGTTGTCGGCGTTCTCGCGGACCGCGCAGGTGTTGAAGACGACGACGTCGGCCTGCTCGTCCTCGGCGGCCTTCGCGTAGCCGGCGTCCTCGAGCAGACCGGCGAGCCGCTCGGAGTCGTGCACGTTCATCTGGCAGCCGAACGTTTTGATCGAGTACTTCTTCAGGCCATGCGACGCGCTCACTTGGTCACCATATCCCCTGGTTAGCAGCGGTTCGCGCCACGGTCGCCACTGCTGGACCAGCTTGATCGCCCGGTACTGCGACAATCCGGCACGCGGGCGAAGATCATTCACTGCGGCGACCCTGAGTGCACCTCAGGTGACCTGGAGTCACCGCAACCAACCTTTCGTCGGGTGCAAGCGTAGAACGCCCGCGTGGCACGATGCGCAGGTGCTGGGACGACTGCATGCCGCCGTGAGCCTGCTGACCGCCGCAACGGTCCTGACGGGGTGTGGCAGCACGCTCGAAGACGTCAAGATCACCATGGCGACGGGCCCCGAGGGGGGCGTCTACTACACCCTCGGCAAGAGCCTCGCGGACATCTGGAGCGGCCGCCTCGGCATCGTGCGCCCCCAGGTCGTCGCGACCGCCGGGTCGAAGGACAACGTCCTGCGCCTGGTGAACGGGCAGGCCCAGGTGGGCTTCTCGCAGGCCGACGCGCTCGACGGGGTGCCGGGTTCCTCCCAGCTGCGGGCGCTGGCCCGGATGCACGACGACTACCTGCAGGTGATCGTCCGCTCCGACCTGCCGGTGACGAAGCTCAGCCAGCTCTCCGGCCTGCGCGTGTCGATCGGCGGCAAGGAGTCGGGTGTCGAGATCATCGCGCGCCGGCTGCTGAAGTCCGCGAACGTCACCCCGCAGCAGCTCAACCTCGGTCTCGACGACTCGGTCCAGGCGATGAGCGAGGGCAGGCTCGACGCGTTCTTCTGGTCGGGCGGGCTGCCGACCAGGGCCATCACGCAGCTCACCAAGGAGCTCGGCGTCCGGATGCTCGACCTGAAGGACGACCTTCCGGCCTTCCGCCAGCAGTACTCGGTGTACGGGTCCGCGACGCTGCCCGCCTCCACCTACAACCTGCAGTCCGGGCCCGTCATCACGCTCGTGGTGCGCAACTTCCTGCTCGTCACCGACAAGATGCCCGACGACGTGGCCGAGGCGCTGGTGCGGCAGCTGTTCGAGGGACAGCCCGAGCTGGTGAAGGCCCACTCCGCGGCACGGACGATCGAGCAGCGGTCGGCCATCGAGACATCACCGGTGCCGCTGCACCCCGGCGCCATGCGCTACTACCGCGAAGCCAAGGTCTGAGCCGCCACTGATATATCGGATATCACATATTGGATGTTGGATATCGGATATCGGCGCAGCCCCTCACCGCGATATATCGCATTTCAGCAACCGATATCCAACAACCGATATATCGGATATTGGATACGGGATAGGGCGGCAGTATCCAATATCCGATATATCAGACGGCCGGCAGCTCGATGATGACCTTCAGGCCGCCGTCCTCGGGTGATTCGAGGCGGACGGTGCCGTCAACGCGTTCGACGACGAGGCGCACGATCGAGAGACCGAGTCCGGAGCCGGGGACGTTCTGGTGGGCCGGACTGCGCCAGAACCGGTCCGTGGCGCGTTCGAGCTCGTCGGGTTGCAGACCGGGCCCGTGGTCCGCCACGGAAAGGCGCACGACGCCGTCGGCCTTCCGCACGTCGACCACGATCAACGTGCCCTCCGGCGTGAACTTCAACGCGTTGTCGAGCAGCGCGTCGAGCACCGTCTCCACACCGCGCGGAGGCGCGAGGGCCATGCCGACGCGCTCACCGTCGAGCACGAGGTGGACCTCCTTGGCCGTCGCCGCCGCCTGCCACGCCGAAAGACGCGCCGCGACGGACTTGTCGACGTCGACCGGCACCGGGTCGACCGAACTGGACTCCGCGCGGGCCATGGCGAGCAGCTCGTCGAGGATCCGGTTCAGCCGATCGGTCTCGCTCAACGCCTCCACCTGGTGCACCTCGGCCTCGGCGTCGACGTGACCCTCCAGGTTGGACAGCCGGAGCTTCAGGGCCGTCAACGGGTTCCGCAGCTGATGCGAGGCGTCGGCGACGAAGGCACGTTGCGCGGCAAGCACATCGCTGACGTTCGCGGCCATCTGGTCGAACGACCGCGACAGCTGCCGCAGCTCCGGTGGCCCGCTCTCCGCGCCCACCGGCGGCACCGGACGTCCGGACACCACGGCGGCGAGCAACTTCCCGGTCGCGTCGTCCAGCGCCTGCACCGGCCGCAACGTCCACCGCACCACCGGCAGCGCCAGCAGCACCGCGAGCGCCAGCACCAGCAGCGACGCCGCCAGCAGCAGGCCCCACCACGCCAGCACCTCGAAGCGCGTCTTGGACGTCGGCGAGAACGTGATCACCGCGCCGCGCACCTCGCCGTCCACCAGAACGGGTTCGGCGAGCACCAATTTGGTGTCACTCCAAGGCATGAACAACGGCGGCGCCACCGGCAGCCGTCCGGCCAGCGCCTTGCTCACGAGGTCCTGCACGGCGCTGTCGCCGAGCGCCAGGTCGTTGCGGGAGGCCACCACCGCCACGGTCGGCGCGTCGCGGGTCACCACGGCCACGCCGATGTCGTAGACGTCGGTGTAGCGCTCCAGCTCGGCCCGCATCAGGTCGGGCTTGTCGTCGATCAGCGGCCGCTGGGCCAGCGACGCGAACCGGCTGGTGTCGGTGAGGCGGTCGAGGAACATCTCCTGCTGCTCCGCGGCCGCCACCCCGCGTCCCAGCGGCACGCCGAGACCGACGAGCACCAGCACGATCAGGGCGAGCACCACGCCCAGCAGCCGGGACCTCACGACCGGTCACCTCGTCCCAGACCGGTGCGCCGCCAAAAGATCCCCCGATCGGGATCACCGCGGCGAAGCCCGGTCACGACGCCTGACCCAGCCGGTAGCCGACGCCGCGCACGGTCTCCAGCAGGGCCGGGCGGCCGAGCTTCGTCCGCAACGTCGCGACGTGAACGTCCAGCGTGCGGTTGGCACCGGACCACGTGCGCCCCCACACCTCGGCGAGGATCCGCTCCCGCGTGCACACCGCGCCGCCCGCCGCCATCACCAGCGCGAGCACCTGGAACTCCTTGCGCGAAAGGGCCACGGGTTCACCCGCGACGGTGACTTCGTGGCGCCCCAGGTCGACCCGCACGTCGCCGGTCTCGAACACCTCCGTGGACACCGCCCCGACTCCCACCGGATCGGCACCGCGACGGCGCCGCACGGCGTGCACGCGAGCGACGAGCTCGCCCACGTCATAGGGCTTGACCAGGTAGTCGTCCGCCCCGGCGTGCAGGCCGAGGATCCGGTCGTCGATCTCCCCTCGCGCCGACACGACGATGATCGCGACGTCGGACGCGGCCCTGATCGCACGGCACAGCGTCACGCCGTCCATGTCGGGCAGGCCGAGGTCGAGCAGCACCACGTCGACGCCCGTCAGGCGGTCGAGCGTGCCGCGGCCCGTGGCCTGCCGATCCACGTGGAAACCCCGCCTGGTCAGCGCTGGGACCAAGGCCTCGGCGACCCTGTCGTCGTCCTCGACGAGCAGCACGCGCACTTTCGCTACCTCCCGGGCAACCGATGTCTGCCTGTGACAGAGTTGAGACCCTAAGTCTTGCTCAATGTCCTGGACTGGTGTGGTGGCGGACACCTAGGTTTCCGCCAACGCCGACGACCCCAAATGGAGGACTGGATGACTGCCGCCTCTGCCCCGCCGATGATTCGTGTGGCGGGTGTGGACAAGTTCTTCGGCCCGTTGCACGTCCTCAAGAACGTGCAGCTGGAGGTGCCGAAGGGGCAGGTCGTGGTCGTGCTGGGGCCGTCGGGTTCCGGTAAGTCGACCCTGTGCCGGACCATCAACCGCCTCGAGCCGATTGATTCCGGTGTCATCGAGGTGGACGGGCAGCCTCTTCCCGCCGAAGGAAAGGAACTGGCACGCCTGCGCGCCGATGTCGGCATGGTGTTCCAGTCGTTCAACCTTTTCGCGCACAAAACCATCGTCGAGAACGTCATGCTCGCTCCGGTGAAGGTGCGCAAGACCGCGGCGGCCGACGCCCGCAAGACCGCGATGGAACTGCTGGAGCGGGTCGGGATCGCCAACCAGGCCGACAAGTTCCCGGCTCAGCTCTCCGGTGGGCAGCAGCAGCGTGCGGCGATCGCCCGCGCGCTCGCGATGAAGCCCAAGGTCATGTTGTTCGACGAGCCCACGTCCGCGCTCGACCCGGAGATGGTCCAGGAGGTCCTGGACGTCATGACGGGCCTGGCCAAGGACGGCATGACGATGCTCGTCGTCACGCACGAGATGGGCTTCGCCCGCAAGGCCGCGGACCGGGTGATCTTCATGTCCGACGGCGAGGTCGTCGAGGACTCCACCCCGGAAGAGTTCTTCTCGGCCCCGAAGTCCAACCGCGCGAAGGACTTCCTTGGCAAGATCCTGACTCACTAGTAGTCAGCCCACTTACGGACGAATGGCAGGAGAAGGACGATGAGGGTTCGCACCCTTGCGGCGGTGCTGCTGACGGGCGCACTGGCCCTGACCGCGTGTGGCAAGGAGGGCACCCCTGGCGGCCAGGGAGCGCCCACCGGCCTGTTCGAGGTCGCCAAGGACGTCAAGGTCGACGGCTCGCCCACGTTCGAGAAGGCCAAGGCGCGCGGCAACCTCGTCGTCGGTGTCAAGGAGGACCAGCCGGGTCTGGGCTACAAGGACCCGACGACGAACAAGTACAGCGGCTTCGACATCGACATCGCGCGTCTGATCTCCGCGAAGCTGGGCTTCGACCCGGAGAAGATCCAGTTCAAGACGATCCAGTCCGCCGCGCGTGAGCAGGCGCTGATCAACGGCGACGTCGACTACTACGTCGGCACGTACACGATCAACGCGGGCCGCAAGGAGAAGGTCGGCTTCGCCGGACCGTACTTCGTCGCCGGTCAGGACCTGCTGGTGAAGAAGGACAACACCGACATCACCGGCAAGGACACGCTCAAGGGCAAGAAGGTCTGCTCCGTGACCGGCTCCACGCCGGCCAAGCGCATCAAGGACGAGAACCTGACCGAGGCCTCCAACGTCCTCGAGTTCCAGGGCTACTCGCAGTGCGTCACCAAGCTGCTCAACGGTGAGGTCGACGCGGTCACCACGGACGACGCGATCCTCAAGGGCTACGCCGCCGCCGAGGAGGGCAAGCTGAGGGTCGTCGGCAAGCCGTTCTCCAGCGAGCCGTACGGCATCGGCCTGCCCAAGGAGGACAAGGCCCTGCGCGACAAGGTGAACGACATCCTGCAGGCCTCGCTGGACGACAACACCTGGCAGAAGATCTACGACGGCACGCTGGGCAAGTCCGGTTCGTCCGCGGAGAAGCCCAAGATCGACCGGTACTGACGGTCTCTCACGTGGCCGGTGGATCCCACGTGGGTCCACCGGCCGTTCCTTTCAAGGCGGACGACGGCAAGGAAACCGATGAGCGTCCTCACCAAACACCTAGATCTGTTCCTGAGCGCGTTCGGACAGACACTCCAACTCTTCGCGATCTCCGCTGTGCTGTCGCTGGTGCTGGGCACGCTCCTCGCGGCACTGCGGGTCAGCCCGGTGCCGGTGTTCCGGGGCATCGGCACGCTGTACGTGACGGTGCTGCGCAACACGCCGTTGACGCTGGTGTTCGTGTTCTTCGTCTTCGCGTACCCGCTGCTGGAGATCGTGAAGATCGACGAGTACACCGCCGCGGTGGTGGCGCTGTCGCTCTACACGGCGGCGTTCGTCTGCGAGGTCGTGCGGTCGGGCATCAACACGGTGCCGGTCGGCCAGGCCGAGGCGTCGCGCGCGCTCGGCCTGACGTTCGTGCAGATGCTGAGCAACGTGGTGCTGCCGCAGGCGTTGCGCTCGGTGGTGCCGCCGATGACGAGCACCATGATCGCGTTGCTGAAGAACACGACCGTCGCGTCGGGTTTCGCCGTCTTCCAGGCGGGCAACATCCGCGAGTCGCTGTCGGAGCAGGGTGAGAACGTCCTGTTCGGACTCCTGTGGGTGGCGCTCGGGTTCGTCATCCTGGTCATGCCGCTGACGTACGTGCAGCAGGTCTTCGAGAAGCGGTGGAGCGTGGCCCGATGAGCATGGTGCTGTTCGACGTCCCGGGCCCGAAAGCCCGCGTGCGTCACAAGGTCATGGCCGTCGTCGGCATCGCGGTGGTGCTCGCGGCGCTGGTGTACGTGGTGATGCGCTTCGTCGCCACCGACCAGTTCTCCGCCCGCAGGCTCGACTGGATCAACTACAAGCAGATCCAGCTCTCGCTCGTCGAGGCGATCGGCAACACGCTGTCCGCCTTCGCCTTCGGTGCTGTGCTGGCGCTCGCGTTCGGCGCGGTCTTCGCGGCGGCCCGGCTCTCCGACCACGCCTGGGTGCGCACGCCGGCGGCGGTGATCGTCGAGGTCTTCCGCGCGATCCCGCTCGTGATCATGATGTTCTTCTTCTACTACGGCCTTCCGGCGACCGGCGTGAAGCTCAGCGCGTTCACGGCGGTCGTGCTGAGCCTGATGCTCTACAACGGCTCGGTGCTCGCGGAGATCTTCCGCGCGGGCATCAACTCGTTGCCGAGGGGGCAGAGCGAGGCCGCGTACGCGCTGGGCATGCGCAAGACCCAGGTGATGACGTTCGTGCTGCTGCCGCAGGCGTTGCGCGCGATGCTGCCGACCATCATCAGCCAGCTCGTGGTGCTGTTGAAGGACACCGCGCTCGGCTTCCTCATCACGTTCGAGGAGCTGCTGAGGTGGGGTACCCGCATCGGTGGCGACGCGGTGAACTTCGGCCGGCCGATGATCTCGGTGATGATCGTCGTCGCCGTGATCTACATCGGACTGTGCCTGTTGCTGACGTGGCTCGCGACCTACCTGGAGAAGCGCAACCGGCGCAACAAGAAGGTCATCCACGTGGACGCCGACGAGGTTCCCGAGATGGCAGCGGTCTGACTTCCCCGCAACTCCGAACGGGCGTGTCCACATCGGACGCGCCCGTTCGGCGTATCAGGAGTAGACGTTCCAGTCGACGACGCCGCGCCAGTCCTGCTCGCTGCCCACGACAGCGAGGTGGAACGTGGTGCCGGCGCGGAAGTTCGAGCCGATGCGCCGCCGGGCGCGATCCCCCGCGGGGAACAGGACAGGGCTGCCCGCCACCCGCTGGTCGCCGTCGCGGTACCACCGGATCTCCAGGTCGACGGGACTGGACGTGACCCGCAGGTAGACGTCCGAGCCGTCGGCGGTGATCGTGCGCGCGGCGAGCAGGTCATCCGATGCTGTTCGCATGCTGCGGAACCTAGCGACGCGAAGGGAAGCCGGTCGTCTCACGAACAGTGGATCTCTCGTCAACTTTCGCGGTACGCTTCGAGTTGGGGGGATCTACCGCGGTGACGTCACATGAGTGAGGGACATTGTGACGTGCGTGCTCGTTGTCGACGACCAGCCGTTGTTCAGAGCAGGACTGGTCGCATTGCTGAACGCCACACCGGACATGACCGTCGTCGGCGAGGCCGCCGACGGTGACACCGCCGTGCGGCTGGCCGAGTCGTCCCGACCGGACGTCATCCTGCTCGACATCCGCCTGCCGGGACTGACGGCGCTCAAACGCGTCGCGACCACGGCGCCGCTGCTCGTGCTGACGACCTTCGACCTGGACGAGTACGTCCACGAGGCACTGCGCCTGGGCGCCGCGGGGTTCGTGCTGAAGGAATCCGAGCCGGCCCGCCTGCTGGCCGCGATCAACGCGGTGGCGTCCGGCGAGATGCAGTTCAGCCCCACGGTGATGCGCCGGCTCGTCGAGGCGTACCTCAGGGGTGAGACCACCGCGTCGCCGTGGGGTTCGGTCGGCCTGGACGAGCTGACGGAACGCGAACGCGAGGTGCTGCGGCTCGTCGGCACCGGGCTGACGAACACCGCGATCGCGACGAGGCTGAGCGTCACCGAGGGAACGGTGAAGACGCATCTCAACCGCGTGATGACGAAACTGCGGCTGACCAGCCGGGCGCAGGCCGTGGTGATGGCCTACGAGTCCCGGCTGGTCGTGCCGCAGCCGGTCGCTAGGACCGCTTGAACAGCTTGTTGCCGAGCCACACGATCGGGTCGTACTTGCGGTCGGCAACGCGTTCCTTCATCGGGATGAGCGCGTTGTCGGTGATGTGGATGTGCTCGGGGCACACCTCGCTGCAGCACTTGGTGATGTTGCAGTACCCGAGGCCGTGCTCGTCCTGTGCCTGGTCGACGCGGTCGGCCGTGTCGAGCGGGTGCATCTCCAGCTCCGCCACCCGCATCAGGAACCGCGGCCCGGAGAACGCCTCCTTGTTCTCCTCGTGGTCACGCACCACGTGGCAGGTGTTCTGGCACAGGAAGCACTCGATGCACTTGCGGAACTCCTGCGAGCGTTCCACGTCGACCTGCTGCATCCGGTACTCGCCCGGCGCCAGGTCCTTCGGCGGCGCGAACGACGGGACCTCGCGCGCCTTGGTGTAGTTGAAGGACACGTCGGTGACGAGGTCGCGGATGATCGGGAACGTCCGCATCGGCGTGACCGTGATCGTCTCCGACTCCTCGAAGACCGACATCCGGGTCATGCACATCAGCCGCGGCCGGCCGTTGATCTCCGCCGAGCACGACCCGCACTTGCCGGCCTTGCAGTTCCACCGCACCGCGAGGTCCGGCGCCTGCGTGGCCTGCAGCCGGTGGATGATGTCGAGCACGACCTCACCCTCGTTGACCTCGACGGTGAAGTCCTCCAGCCCGCCACCGGAGTCGTCACCGCGCCACACCCGGAACTTCCCCTGGTAGCTCATGACAACTCCTCGACGGTGAGGTACTTCTCCAGCTCGGCGCGGTCGAACAGGTCCAGCAGGTCGTGGCGGATCGGGATCTGCGGTTTCTCCTCGACGGTGACGCCGTCGCCGGAGACGTTGCACACCAACAGCTTCCGTCGCCACTCGGCGTCCATCGCCGGATGGTCGTCGCGGGTGTGCCCGCCGCGGGACTCGGTGCGCAGCAGTGCCGCCTTCGCCACGCACTCCGACACCAGCAGCATGTTGCGCAGGTCCAGCGCGAGGTGCCAGCCGGGGTTGAACTGCTGGTGCCCCTCGACCGTCAGCGACCGGGCCCGCTCCTTGAGCTTCTCCAGCCGCTGCAGCGCTTCCTCCATCTCGCCGGCGCGGCGGATGATGCCGACGAGGTCGTTCATCGACTGCTGCAGCTCCATGTGCAGCGTGTACGGGTTCTCGCCGCCTTCGTGCTGGAACGGCTTGAGCGCCGTCGCGCGGGCCTCGGTGACGGAGTCCTCCGCGACCACCGGACGGGCTTCCAGCGCCCGCACGTACTCCGCGGCACCCGCGCCGGCCCGCCGGCCGAACACGAGCAGGTCCGACAACGAGTTCCCGCCCAGCCGGTTCGAGCCGTGCATGCCGCCGGACACCTCACCGGCGGCGTAGAGCCCTGCCACCGACGAGGATCCGGTGTCCGGGTCGACCTCGACGCCGCCCATGACGTAGTGGCAGGTCGGGCCGACCTCCATCGGCTGCGCGGTGATGTCGACGTCCGCCAGCTCCTTGAACTGGTGGTGCATCGACGGCAGCCTGCGGCGGATCTCCTCCGCGGGCAGACGCGTTGACACGTCGAGGAAAACGCCGCCGTGGGGTGAGCCGCGCCCGGCCTTGACCTCGGAGTTGATCGCGCGCGCCACCTCGTCGCGCGGCAGCAGCTCCGGTGGGCGCCGGTTGTTGGCCTGGTCGGTGTACCAGCGGTCGGCTTCTTCTTCGTTGTCGGCGTACTTGTCCTTGAACACCTCGGGGATGTAGTCGAACATGAACCGCTTGCCGTCGGAGTTGCGCAGCACGCCGCCGTCACCGCGCACCGACTCGGTGACGAGGATGCCCTTGACCGACGGCGGCCAGACCATCCCGGTGGGGTGGAACTGGATGAACTCCATGTTGATCAGCGAGGCGCCCGCGCGCAGTGCGAGCGCGTGGCCGTCGCCGGTGTACTCCCAGGAGTTCGAGGTGACCTTGAACGACTTGCCGATGCCGCCGGTCGCGAGGATCACCGCCGGTGCCTCGAACAGCACGAACCGGCCGGACTCACGCCAGTAGCCGAACGCGCCGGCGATCCGGTCGCCGTCCTTGACCAGGTCGGTGACGGTGAACTCCTGGAACACCCGCAGGCGTTCCTCGTAGTCGCCGAACTCCTTGAAGTCCTCCTGCTGCAAGGACACGATCTTCTGCTGCAGCGTGCGGATCAGTTCGAGGCCGGTGCGGTCACCGACGTGCGCGAGCCGCGGGTACTCGTGGCCGCCGAAGTTGCGCTGCGAGATCCGGCCGTCCTTGGTGCGGTCGAACAGCGCGCCGTAGGTCTCCAGCTCCCAGACCCGCTGCGGCGCCTCCTGCGCGTGCAGCTCGGCCATCCGCCAGTTGTTGAGGAACTTGCCGCCGCGCATGGTGTCGCGGAAGTGCACCTGCCAGTTGTCGCTCGAGTTCACGTTGCCCATGGCGGCGGCGATGCCGCCCTCGGCCATCACCGTGTGGGCCTTGCCGAACAACGACTTGCAGAGCACCGCCGTGCGCATGCCGTGCTCACGGGCCTCGATCGCGGCACGCAACCCGGCACCACCCGCGCCGATCACGAGAACGTCGAACGAATGCCTTTCCAGCTCGGGCAA
This sequence comes from Lentzea sp. NPDC004789, assembly GCF_053601075.1. Taxonomy (NCBI): domain Bacteria; kingdom Bacillati; phylum Actinomycetota; class Actinomycetes; order Pseudonocardiales; family Pseudonocardiaceae; genus Lentzea; species Lentzea sp. NPDC004789. Next base: position 140,935 of record NZ_JBSGBE010000006.1, read on the forward strand.
AACCACTCCTTAGTTGATGAAGCGGAGGTCGGAGATCGTTCCCGAGGCGACCAGCGCGACGTAGAGGTCGGTGAGGCAGACGAAGATCAGCGAGGCCCACGCCAGCAGCATGTGGCGGTTGTTCAGCTTCGAGATCTGCGTCCACATCCAGTACCGGACCGGGTGCTTGGAGAAGTGCTTGAGCCGCCCGCCCGCGATGTGGCGGCACGAGTGGCACGACAGCGTGTACGCGCCCAGCAGGCCCACGTTGACGAGCAGGATGACGTTGCCCAGCCCGAGACCGGTGCCCAGCGCGACGATCGCGTCGTAGACGTTGATCAGCAGCAGGATCGAGGCCGCGTAGAAGAAGTAGCGGTGCAGGTTCTGCGCGATCAACGGGAACCGGGTCTCACCGGTGTACTTGCTGTGCGGCTCGGCCACGGCGCACGCGGGCGGCGACGCCCAGGCGGCCCGGTAGTAGGCCTTGCGGTAGTAGTAGCAGGTGATCCGGAACCCCAGCAGGAACGGGATGATCACCACCGGCGGCGTGAGGAACCCCGGCAGCGCGGGCAGCGGCTGGCCGAAGTGCGAGGCCGCGGGCAGACACTCCTCACTCAGACAGGGCGAGTACATCGGTGTGAGGTAGTGGTACTGGTCGACCCAGTAGTAGTCCCCCTGGAACGTGCGGAACGCCGCGTAGATCGAGATGAGCAGCAGGCCGACGAATGTCGTCAGCGGCGGCAACCACCATCGGTCCGTGCGCAGAGTCCTGGCGGCGATCTCTGCCCTCGCCATTACTCACCTTTCTGGGGGTCCACGCCGTTGTGGAAGCACGCTGTCCGAAAAAACAACAGGACGGCCCCCGCGGTCTGCGAGGGCCGTGATGTCGGATCGGGTCAGGTCCGGTGGCGGTACCCACCGAGTCCTTCGTCGTCCGCGTCCTTCCACAACGACTCGTCGTAGGGCGTGTCGGGCACGACCACGACCTCGCGTTCCACTTGAGGTGCTTCGCGCTGCCTCGGGGTGCTGAGGTCGACGAGTTCGGTGGCGTCGATGTCCATGCGTTCAACGTCGTTGGCAAGGCGTTGCACCGCTGCCACGTCGCCGTACCTGGCGCGCAGCGAGCTGACGCAGTGCCGCATCTGACCGATGACCCGGCGCAGTTCGACGATCTCCGTGGACGTCATGGGGACACCTCCGTTCCAAGGTCGTGCCCCGCACTCTGCCCAATCTCAAGCCATGTGACAAGCACCACACGCCAAGATTCAAAACTGGATCCTTCCCAGCTACTGAATCGTTTTTGTGTCGACGACCAGCCATGACTTACTGTGTGTGGCGTCACGCCCGTCTGTGGGACGCCACCGTTGTCGTCTCGTAAGGGCCCCACCACGGCCCGTGATGACCCGGAGACCCCATGAGCGACCTGCATCCCGTACTGACAGAGGTCACACGCCGAATCGCCGCCCGCAGCGCCGACTCCCGTCGTGTGTACCTCGAACGTGTGGCCGCAGCCGCGCAGGACGGCACGTCCCGGTCCGGCTTCGCGTGCAGCAACCTGGCGCACGGCTTCGCCGGGATCACCGGCGGCGACAAGGCGGCGCTGCGCGCGCTGCGCAAGTCCAACGTCGCGATCGTCTCGTCCTACAACGACATGCTGTCCGCCCACCAGCCGTTCCAGGAATACCCGGCGTGGATCAAGGACGCGGTCCGTGCGGCCGGCGGCGTGTCCCAGTTCGCGGGCGGCGTGCCCGCGATGTGCGACGGCATCACCCAGGGCCGTGACGGCATGGAGCTGTCGCTATTCAGCCGTGACGTCATCGCCATGTCCACCGGCGTGGCCCTGTCGCACGAGATGTTCGACTCCGCCGTGCTGCTCGGCGTGTGCGACAAGATCGTGCCGGGCCTGCTGATCGGCGCCCTGTCGTTCGGTCACCTGCCGTCGATCCTGGTGCCCGCGGGGCCGATGGCGTCCGGCCTGTCGAACAAGGAGAAGGCCCGCGTCCGGCAGCTCTACGCGGAGGGCAAGGCCACCCGCGAGGACCTGCTGGAGGCCGAGGCCGCCTCGTACCACTCCCCCGGCACCTGCACGTTCTACGGCACCGCGAACTCGAACCAGATGGTCGTCGAGGTGATGGGCCTGCACCTGCCGGGCGCCTCGTTCGTGCCGCCGGGCACCGGTCTGCGGCGCGCGCTGACCGAGTACGCGGGCCGTCGCGCGGTCGAGATGGCCAAGGGCGAGGGCTACACGCCGATCGCGCACATCGTCGACGAGAAGGCCGTGGTCAACGGCGTCGTGGCGCTGCTGGCGACCGGCGGTTCCACGAACCACACGATGCACCTGGTCGCCATCGCCGCCGCCGCGGGGATCGAGCTGAGCTGGGACGACCTCAACGACCTGTCCGCGGTCGTGCCGCTGCTGGCCCGCGTCTACCCGAACGGCAGCGCCGACATCAACCACTTCCAGGCCGCCGGCGGCGTCCAGTTCGTGGTCGGCACGCTGCTGGACGCCGGTCTGCTGCACAACGACGTCAACACCGTCGTCGGCCACGGCCTCGACCGCTACCGCCAGGAACCGATGCTGGCCGACGGCGAGCTGATCTGGGTCGACGGCCCGGGCCGTTCGCTGGACCTCGACGTGCTGCGCCCGGCCTCCGACCCGTTCGCCTCCGACGGCGGCCTGCGCATGCTGTCGGGCAACCTCGGCCGCTCGGTCATCAAGGTCTCCGCGGTGGCCTCGGAGAACCACGTCGTCGAGGCCCCCGCCCGCGTGTTCACCACGCAGGAGGCGTTCCAGGAGGCCTTCAAGGCCGGTGAGCTCGACCGCGACGTGGTCGTCGTCGTCCGCCAGCAGGGCCCGCAGGCCAACGGCATGCCCGAGCTGCACAAGCTGACCCCGCCGCTCGGCGTGCTGATGGACCGCGGGTACAAGGTGGCGTTGGTGACCGACGGCCGCATGTCCGGCGCCTCGGGCAAGATCCCCGCCGCCATCCAGCTGACCCCGGAGGCCGCGGTCGGCGGCCCGCTCGGCCGGGTCCGCGACGGCGACGTCATCCGGCTCGACGCCACGGCCGGCACCCTCGAGGTCCACGTCTCCGCCGAGGAGCTCGCCTCCCGCCCGCTGGTCGACTTCCCGCCGACGGGCCGCGAGTGGGTCGGCACCGGCCGCGAGCTGTTCGCCGCCCTGCGCCGTACCGTCGGACCTGCCGACCGCGGCGCGACGGTGTTCGGCCCCATCACCGCCGACCACTTCGCCCCGGTCACGCACCACTGACCGAACACCGCACCACCAATACATTGACCCCGACACCACCGCTGACCTGCCCCTTAGCAATGAGTCTTTTGACTTCGTCGGCAAACGACCCGTTGCAAAGGGGTGGCGACGCCCGACCAAGCCCGCCGCACCCACCCGGCCCGGCCACGCCGCCCCACTCACCTTTGCAACGAGTCTTTTGACTTCGTCCGCAAACGTCTTTTGCATCCGGGTGGGTGGAGCGGAGGGCGCGGCGGTATGCGATATATCGGTTTTCGATCAAGGAGAGCAGCAGTGACCAACGGTGACAATCTTCGGGTGACCACCGGCGCGGACCTCCTCACCCTGTCGCCCGTCATCCCCGTCGTCGTGGTCGACGACGCCGACCACGCGGTGCCGCTCGCCCAGGCCCTGCTGCGCGGTGGCGTCCGCGTCATCGAGCTCACGCTGCGCACCCCGGCCGCGCTCGCCGCGATCGAGAACGTCGCGCGCGAGGTGCCGGAGATCGTGATCGGCGCGGGCACCGTCACGGCGCCGGAGCACGCCGAGCAGGCCGCGAAGGCAGGGGCGGCATTCCTCGTCACGCCCGGCACGACCGACCGGGTGCTCGACGCCGCCGACGCGACCGGGCTGCCGTACCTGCCGGGCGCGGCGACGGTGTCCGAGGTGCTGCGGCTGGCCGAGCGCGGGCTGACCGCGCTGAAGTTCTTCCCGGCCGAGGCCGCCGGTGGCGTCGACTACCTGAAGTCGATCGGCGGGCCGGTTCCGCACGTGCGGTTCTGCCCGACCGGCGGCATCACGCCGCAGACCGCGCCGAACTACCTCGCGCTGGCGAACGTCGGCTGCGTCGGCGGCTCGTGGCTGGCCCCCAAGGACGCGCTCGCCCAGGGCGACTGGGAGCGCATCGAGACCCTCGCCCGCGAGGCGTCGCAGCTCGGGTAACCGGGGTCACGAACCGAAAATTCGCTTCACACTGCGAGACCGGCGTCCCGTCAGGTTGGACTCTTCACCCAACCGGCGGTGACGCCGGTCTCGAATTGACAGAGGTTTGAGAAGAAGTGAACTCCGGCGTCGCCAACTGAGATTTCTCCTGGAATAACCCCGAACTCCCGAGTGTCACACTTGCTCGTTGCAATGGCGCGCGAGAGGAGTGGGTGTGGCTGTCCAGGAAGCCGACGTGGCGGGGTTGGTCGGAGAGCAGCTGACCATGTCGGCCTTCAACCAGCTTTCCGGCAGTCTGGGTGGTTATTCGTTCGTCAAGGTGGTCGTCGACCGGCACAACGGGACGATCCACTTCCTGAACAACGCGCGTCACGAGTTCCACGCGATCTACATCGGCCAGGAGATCCTGGGCATCGCCGAGGAGGAGATGCGCGCGCGGATCGACGAGTTCAACCACAGCTTCTACCACGCCGCTGACCGGCGGTTCCTCCTCGGCATCCTGTCGCTGCACGAGCGCGAGGACAGGCGCATGTTCTCGCTGGAGACGGTCGAGGTCGACACCATGCCGGCCGACATGATCGAGTTCTTCTACGCCGAGGTGCGCGGGAGCGTCGACGCCGCCGTTCCGTTGTTCTTCAAGCCCGCCAACCACCTCCAGGAACAGGAGGTGGCCGAGCTCGCGGTGGAAAGGCTTCCACGGATCCTGGCGCACGAATTGTTCTCCACCGCGGAGTTCGTGGCGTTGAATCCGGGTACGGCGAAGGGCCGTCTCCGCGCATTCCGCACCGAGCAGGAGTATCGGGAGAACTCGCTGGAGTGGTTCGACATCGTGGTGATGCACCGCGTTCCGGACGACATTCCCAGGCTGGCCGGCATCATCAACGCGAGCCACACCACTCCGCTGTCGCACACGAACGTGCTGGCGACCGGGTGGTCCATTCCGAACGCCATCCAGCTCGGCGCGTTCGACCTGATCGACCGCGAGAACCTCGACGGCCGGTGGGTCGAGTACGAGGTGTCGCCGAAGAGCGCGGCGGTCGGTCTGCGGCTCGTCGACGAGCCGCAGGACCTCGGCCAGCGGCCGGCCTGGTACGCGCAGCGCATCACGCTGGAGGAGCCCGAGGACACCTACAACCCGATCCTCGCCCTCGGCAGGATCCGCCACACCGACAGCCACCGCTACGGCACCAAGGCCGCGAACCTCGGCGAGCTGCACCACGTGCTCGCGGAGGGGTCGCGCCGCATGCTCGGCTTCTTCTCGGTGCCGCGCCCGCCGCGCGACAACCTCATGCCGTACCTGGCGAAGCTCCTCGACCGCGACGAGGACGACGACCTGCTCGCCGCCGCGGGGCAGCTGCTCGCGGAACGGGTGCGGGTGCCGCGCGGGGTGGCCCTGCCGTTCTCGATGCACCAGGGCTTCCTGGAGTCGTCGCCGAAGATCCAGCAGGCCATCGGCAAGCTGAAGATGGCGCTGGAGCTCAACGCCCGCGAGATCGAACCGCTGTGCGTCGAGCTGCAGCGGCTGATCCGCAAGACCCGCGTGCCGGACTACCTGCTGTCCGAACTGGACAGCGCGATCGTCGAGAACCTGGCGGGCGTCCGGACGTTCGTGGTGCGCAGCTCGTCGAACGCCGAGGACCTGGCCGGGTTCTCCGCCGCGGGCATCTACGAGTCGTACAACCACGTCACGACCGCGGAGAAGATCGTGGAGTCGGTCAAGGAGGTGTGGGCCTCGCTCGTCTCCGCGCGCAGCGTGCGCCTCAGGCAACAGGCCGGCATCTCGCTCGACGACTGCTTCATGGGCGTCGTCGTCCAGGAGCAGGTCGAGGCGGACTTCGGCGGTGTCATGGTCACCACGAACCCCATGAACCGCAACGACTTCCGCAACGTCTACATCAACGTCTCACCGAACGTCACGGACGTCGTCGAAGGCTCGAAGCAGCCGATGCAGTACCTATACTCCACTGTGGAGGGTGGCGGCCGCACGGTGTCGCTCGGTGACGCGAAGGAAGATCTCGGCACCAAGGCCCACGCACAGCTGCAACGGCTCGCGATCGTAGGACGGTTGTTGCAGGCGCACTTCTCGCCGGACTACACGTTCGACTCGCCCGTCGACATCGAGTGGCTCGCCACCGACGAAGTCCTGCACGTCCTGCAGCTGCGGCCGTACTCGATCTGATGCTGGGTCTTCGCGTACCGGCGACTCCGGATGTGGCGCGTGCCGTCCGCCTGACGTACGGCTTCCAGTTCTTCTTCGGGCTGCTGCTGTGGATCCCGATCTTCTACGAGTACCAGAAGCAGCTCGGGCTGAGCGACGCCGAGATCTTCGGCATCCAGTCGATCTACTACATCGCTTTCTGCCTCATGGAGATCCCGACCGGCATGGTCGCGGACCGCTTCGACTACCGCACGTCGTTGTGGCTCGGCGCGAGCGTGCTCGTCGTGGCGAACCTGGTGCCGGTGCTCGCCGGCGACTACACCGGGTTCCTCGTCCACTTCCTGCTGATCGCGCTCGCCAGGTCGTTGATCTCGGGCGCGCAGAGCGCGTACCTGTACGAGTACCTCAACGCCCACGACGCCGGGCACCTCTACCTCAAGGTCGAGGGCGTCGGACGGTCGTACAGCCTGGTCGGCAAGATCGTCTACTGGCCGGTGATCGGTCTGCTGATGCAGTGGAACATGCCGTCGCCGTACTGGCTCACCGCGATCAACGCCGCGATCGCCGTGGTGCTCGCCCTGAAGCTGCCGCCGATTCCCGGCTGGCAGCGGCCGGAGGGCAAGACGTCGAAGCTGCTCGCGGGTGTCGGCGGCGCGTTCGAAGCCCTGAAGAGGTCGCGATGGCTGCTCCTGCTCATGGTGCAGGGCATCGCGATGTTCACCCTGGTGCGGATCCTGCAGGTGAACCTGTTCCAGCCGGTGCTGGAGTCGAAGCACGTCTCGGTCACCTGGTACGGCTCAGTGCTCGCCGCGATGACGATCTTCGAGGCCGTCGCGGCCGCGCGTCCGCACTGGCTGTCGAAGAAGATCGGGCCCGCGAAGTCGGTGTTCCTGCTGACCGTCGTGATGGCGCTGTCGATCGGTTTCATCGTGCCGTCCGGAGGCATCGTGACGATCGTGTTGCTGTGCCTGTTCTCCGTCACGGCGGGCATGAGCTTCCCCATCCAGAAGAAGCTGCTCAACGACGCCATCCCGGATTCCCGTTACCGCGCAACGCTGCTGTCGATGGAGTCCATCATGGACCGTGCGGTGTGCGCGGTCGTCGCGGTCGCGCTCGGCGCCTACCTCGCCGGTGGCCGGCTCAACGAGTTCCTGGTGCTGTCGTCGGTCGTCACGGTGATCCTGATGGCGTTGCTCGCGGGTCTGCTGGTCGCCGTCAGGACCACAAGGCGGCGACGAGCTCAGCTCGTCCGTTGATGCCGAGCTTGCGGTAGGCGCTCGACAGGTGCAGCTCCACCGTGCGGCGGGTCAGGTGCAGGGTCTCGGCGATCTGCCGGTTCGTCAGGCCCTGTGCCGCCATCCGCGCGACGCGGTTCTCCTGCTTGGTCAGGCCCTGCACCTGGTCGCCCTCTTCGCGGACCTCGTCGCCCGCGAGCTTGGCCAACGGGTGCGCGCTGAGCTGACGGGCGAGCTCGAACGCGCGGCGCAGGTGCGGGGCGGCGGCCTCGGTGCGGCCCTTGCGGCGCAGGTGGTGCCCGAGCCAGTACAACGACTGGGCGTGCAGCAGCCGGTGCGGTGACGAGGCGAGGAGCTGTTCCGCCTCGGCGAGGACGTCCACGTCGTCGGTGCTGATGCCGACGCTCATCAACGCGGTCCCGATCACCCTCGTGGAACCCCACCGCTTGGCGAGGTCCAGTTCCTCGTGCGCGAGCCTGGCGGCGTCGTCGCGGTTTCCCATCGCCAGGTATGCGCGCACGGCGTGGTGCCGCCACGGCATCAGCGCGGGGTTCGGCATCTCGCGCGCGGCGAGCCGCCGACCGGCTTCCAGGAGGTCCTCCAGCGCTCCCTCCGCGTGGCACGACGCGAGCTTCAACCGGCCTCGGGTGTAGACGATGTTGATGTGCTGCAGCAGGTCGCCGTCCTCGGTGACGAGCGGCGCCGCCTCGTCGAACTGCCCCATCTCGATGCACACCTCGGCGAGCTTCGCCGTCGCCAGCAGGACCGCCGGGCAGTCCGTGTTGCCCGTCAGGACCGGTGGCGTCAGGAACGTGTAGGCGCGCGCGAGATCACCGCTGTTGTGGAAGGCCGCGGCACGAGCGATCATGCTCAGCATTCCGCGGCGCAGGTGCGGGTCGTGCGAGACCGGTGCGGTGCTGTGGGAGAGCCAGAACTTGTTGATGTGCTCAGGACGGTCGGCGAGCACCGGCACGAGGAACGTGAAGAGGTACGGCTCGCCGAAGACGTCGACCCACTCGCCGTCGAGCGCCTCCAGCGCGTGCTCGACGGCTTCGGCGGACGAGTCACCGCTGCGGGCGTTGCCGACCGCGAGCAACGCCGACCGTGCGCGCCGCAGGTTCGGGTCCTGCGGGATGTCGCCGACGAGGTCGTCGTAGTACTTGCCCGCGCAGTTGGCCATCCGCGCGTCGCGGTTCGCGGCCAGGAGGTACGTGGTGCAGACGATGTTCCAGACCGTGTCGCGGTCCTCCGGGAGCAGGCGGGCGACCATCATGATCGCCAGCGAGACCGCGAAGTGCGCGTCCGAGCCGGTGCACATGTTCTGGATCAACGACAGCGCGACGTTCGCGGCGAGATGCGGGTCCTCGCAGGCGGTCAGCGCGTCGCGGACGCGATCGCGGCCGTTCCTGTTGTCCTTGAGGTGTTCGGCGTGGCCGAGCTCGACCTCGATCGCCAGGCGGTCCTCTTCGGACAGGTGTTCCTCGAGGGCCCGTTCCAGGTGCTCGACGCCGCCGACCTCGCGCAGCAGGTCGACCGACCACGGCAGGCGGACGGATCTGGCCTTCAGCACGTGCTCGGCGACGCGTTCGTCGGGGGCGTCGGACTCGAACAGCAGCCAGGCGGCGCGGGCGTGCGCGGCGGACCGGACCGCGACCGGCATGTCGGCGAGAATGCTGTTGCGCACGAACGGATACCGGAACGTCAGCGGGTCGGTATCGGCGAGCACGCCGAGGCGGACGAGCGTGTCGACGGCGGGCAGCGCGTCGAACCCGGTGAGCGCGGACAGCAGTTCCAGGCCGGCGTCACCGTCCAGCACCGCGGCGGACCTCGCGACCTCGGCGGCACCGGTGTACTCGCGCAGCCGCATGCCGATCATCTCGCCGACCGCGGCAGAACCCTCGCCTTCCTCGCGCAGCAACGCCTGCAGCAGGTACGGGTTGCCGCCGGTGAGCTCGTGGCAGCGCCGCGGGTCCCGGTCCGGGTAGTTCGCGGTGAGCTGCGCGATGGCCGCGACGTCGAGGCCCTCGAGATCGATGCGGTGCGGGTGGGCGCCGGCGATCTCGGGCAGCGTCACCTCGTCCGTGGACAGGTAGCCCTGCGAGGCACCGAGAGCGATGACGACCGGCAGGTCCTGCAGCCGGGGCCGCAGGTAGGCGATCGCACGCTTGGAGAAGGTGTCGGCGACGTGCACGTCGTCGACGACCATCAGGATCGGCGCCTTGCGGGCGGAGCCGGCGGCGCGCGCGTACAGCTCCTCCAGGTCGCGTTCGTTCGCGAGGCACGGTGCGAGCTGACGGACCACAGCACCCGGCAGGTGACTTTCCAGACGCGCGCTCTTGGCCAGGCGCACCGTGAAGCCGCGCGTCCTCGCCTCGGCCGTGAACGCGTCGAGCAGCGCGGACTTGCCGATGCCGAAGCCGCCGGTGACGACCACGCACGAGGCCGTTCCCTGCAACGCGTCGTCCAGCAAACGTCCGAGAGCTGCGAGTTCCGCATCCCGGCCGAGTAGTGGAGATGTCACCTCTGCCTACCCCTGCCTTCGGTACCGAGAGGACCGCAGGCCGAACGTTTCGGTGTTCCTTCGGTGAGGACCGTAAAGACCTGCGCTTCGCCGTCGGGCAAACTTACCCACAGGTAACGGTCAATGAAACTGTGACGTGTGCGGGAGACGGCGATGATCTGGGCCAGGCTGATGCGCGGATGGCTCCGCCTCGCCTGCGCGCTCATCGGTTTCCGCCTCCTCTCACACGGTCCAGAACAGCGGAAACAGCTCGCCGTGAGCAGACTCCGCACGGCTCAGGGTGCCGACCTCGGCCGGACTGACGGTGTGCGTGGACAACGACTCCACGACCGACAGCACCGCGGCGACGGCCACGACGACGCCCGCCGTCACGAGCAGGATGCTGCGCGTGATGCGGCACGGTCTGCGGCCCGCGGGCTGGCTGACGGCCTCACGCAGCACCGGCGCGAACACGCCGAAGTCCGCCGCGTCACGGCGGCAGCCCTCGCACCCGGCTAGGTGCCGGGAGAAGATCACGTGCTGCGCGGGTTCGAGGACTCCGAGCACATACGCCGCAACATCACCGCACGGCCCGTCTGGGCTCGTGCGGTTTTCGGCGTCTTCGAGACCTACTACGTGCACGTGTTCGTGATGTGGTTGACGGGTCACCATCACGCTAGCTCCTGTCCTGCAGCGCCCGGCGGATCGTGTGCATCGCCTTGTACAGCCGGGACTTGACGGTTCCTTCCGGGACTCCCAGAACGATCGCGGCCTCCTTCACCGTTCGCCCCATGACATACGTTTCGTATATGGCCGAGCGGTGTTCATCACTCAATTGGCGTACCACCTCGGTAATGACCATCACCGAAAGTGTTTGTTCCGTGTCATCCGGAGATTCGGCGATGTCCGGGCGAAGCAATTCCACTTCCTGCGGGCGCGCCTGCCGGCTGCGCCATCCGTCGATCACAATGCGACGAGCAACGGTGGTGAGCCAGCCGCGCAACATCCCCGGTTCACGAACGAGGTGGGCCGAGTTCTGCCAAGCCCTGATCAACGTCTCCTGGACGACATCTTCCGTCCATTGGCGGTCGTAGTTGGTCAGGCACAGAACTTGCGAGAACAACATCCGCTGGAACTGCCCGTAGAGCAGCGTGAGCAATTCCTCGTCCTGATGGACTTGCGCGACCTTGCCCTGATCACCCATGAAGCTTGCGACCTCCCCAGATATCGGCGACGCGTTCGCTTCGGGCGGCAGACCTAGCGACTCGATGGCCGAGCGTGGAATCCAGCCGATCCTACATCGTGAACACGAAATCCTCTCGGGTACGTAAATCACGCTCGAATGGTTCGCAAGTTCTTGTGTGATCCACGTCACATCACCATCTTCGCATGCATGGTGAACTACAGCCCCACCTGCACGTATCACCTTTGAAGGCAGCTCGATCGCGGGGAGGAACGGGCACTATGCGTCACCGGTTGGGCACGCTGGGGCAGCAGGCAGCACTGTTTGCCGTCTCATCTGCCGTATTTATCGGGGCTTTGATCGGGGCAGTCCCGGCGAATGCGCAGTCGACCGACGTGCAACCGTCAGAACGTTCTTTCATGGTCTCTCTCCGACAAGCGAACTCATGGATCGTACCCGTCAGCAAAGAAGCTCCGGCGCGCACCACGAATGCCGCCATCAGCAATGCCGGAAGGGACATCTTCGAAGGGCACTCACGGCTCGACGTCGATCTCCTCAAAGCCGCCACCGAACTGGGCGTGGTACTGCCGAACGATGTGAGCAGCGAGAACCAGGCGCTCATCAACGAGATGGCGGAACGCACTGGCGACAACCACGACCGCGCCTACGCGACGATCGTGCGGCAGGCCCAGGGCAGTCTTCTCGTAATGGCCACACAAACGCGGGCCACCACGCAGAACACCACTATTCGCACGCTTGCCCACCAAGCCGTGCAAATGCTGATCCGGACGATGGCACCGCTTGAGAACACCGGTCTGGTCGATCCGTCCGCCCTTGAACTCGTGGCGGCCAAAGCGCAGGTGAACGCGGTTCACATCCTCGGTCAGAAAATCGAGCCGGCGGACCGGGAATTGCTCGTGCTGCTCACTCAGCACTCGCTCTGGCAGAAGCCGGCGAGCCGCGAGAGCTCCGACCGGGCCCGGGACGCGAAGGTGCGCAAGGTCGCGAGCCAGCTCGCCGCCGAACACGCCCAGCTCGCCACGGCGGTCACCGAGGCCGCGAGCCAGATCGGCGTGAACCTTCCCAGCGAACCGACGACGGAGCAGAAGTCGTGGGCGAACGCCATCTCGTCCAGCTCCGGCGACGAGCTCGACCGCATGTTCGCGAACCTGTCGCGGGCCGCCGACGGCTCGCTCATCATCCAGGTCGCGCAGGCACGGGCGACGACCAAGAGCGCCCCGGTGCGCAACGCCGCACAAACCGGTCTGACGCTCCTCCTCAAGCACATGCTCCTGCTGGAGGGCACGGGCCTGGTGAAGTCCAATTCGCTGCTGATGACCGACGCGCCGGCCATCGTCGGGCCCAAGCCCAACGCCACTCCGGCTCCGCAGCCGGACGACTCCCCCACGAGCATCGGTTTCCTGACCGGCATCGCCGTCCTCGTGGTCGCCGGCGCGGGCACGCTCTGGCTCGTCCGGGCCGTCGGCCACCACGGCGAACACCGCCGCTGACGACCCACTGATATATCGGCTGCAAGCCCTCGCCAACCGGTATGTCACCCGCCTTGGCAATGAGTCGTTTGACGACGCCATCAAACGACTCATTGCTAAGGCGCAGGTCAGCGCGATGCGGAGTTGACGTGGTCAGCGGGAAAGGCGGAAAGTGCCGAGAACCTCGACGCCAGTGCGCCCACTCGCACGACTGTCGCGGACGATGGCGACGTGGTCGGCGTCGGGTGGAGCGGGCACCACGACGGTCAGGACCCGCGGGCTCTCCGAACCGATATGTGGATCTTCGGGGAACGTTTCGACGTTGCTGCCGAGACCAGCCCACACCGGGACGCGGCTGACGGCGCGGCCGTCGCGGTCGCGGACCTCGACGTAGTCACCGGCCTCGTGGTCGCGGAACAGCCCGACGGTCACGTTGACCGGGTGCTGTTCCAGGAGCCGGACACCGTCCGCGGCGAACTCGAAGATCAGGCGGACGGATCTGGTCAGCCGAGCGTCGGTCATGGCGAACGCCTCCCGAGGGATCGGGCACAGGTGAGCAGGGCCTCTTGTAGGAGGCATCGGCCGGCGCGCTAAGTACGTGTCGGCGTCTGTGCCGTGTCCACCCGTTCGACGGCATGCGCCTCGGTGAGGTCGACCGCTTCCCACTTGTCGACCAGCCGGTCGATGACCACAGCCGGCACCGGTTCCCGGCGGGCGCGGTTGCGGGCGTGGATCACCGCCTTCGGGGCTTCGAGGCCGATCAACGTGATCCGGGCGCGGTAGTCCGCGGCGAGCCCGATGCAGCGCTCGCGCAGCTGGCGGGAGATGTTGGTCGCGTTCCACACGAACCGCTCCCCCGCCCTCAACAACACACGCGCTTCATCGAACGCTGCCGCCGCCACCGCTCGTTGGTCACCGTCAGGGGCAATGCCGAGACGTTCGCGCACGGAGTCGAGGCTGACGACGGGCCAGCCCGGCCGGTTCGCGGCGATCCAGTGGTCCTTGCCGACGCCCGGCAAGCCGGACAGCACGGTCACCTCGACGCGAGTGTCGTCGTAAGCGGCGTAGTTCGGATCGCGGCCGGGTGTGCGGAAGTACTGGAACCGGGCGTGGTCGGACGGGAAGAGCCGCGGGCGGTCGAGGCAGTCGCGTTCGCGGCAGTACTCCTCGAACAAGGCGATGTTCTCGAGCACGGACTCGGTGTCGCCGCAGATCCGGCCGAGGATGTCGGCGCGCGCGAGTGTCGCCAGGTCGTCGTTGCGGGCGAGCAGGCTGACGCGGAACGCGATCTGGTCGAGGTCGGGTCGTTCCAGCGCCCAGAACGGCACCTGGTGGTGCCGCACCAGGGCGGCGACGTGCTCGCGCCAGGCGATCGGACGTCCCATCTCCCACAACAGCCGTCGCGCCAGGAGGTCGCCCGCGCGGGAGTGACCGTGCGCGGTGACGCGGCCGTTCTCGATCTGGGTGCGGAACGGCTTCGCCACGTCGTGCAGCAGCACGGTCGCGAACAGCCGCACGCGATCGGGTTCCGGACGGGCACGCCACTCCGGCAGTGAGACGAGCGCCTCGCACGCCATCCTGGTGTGCGTGGCGACGTCGCCTTCCGCGTGGTGGACCGGGTCCTGAGGCACGCCTTCCAGAGCGCGCACCCAGGCGAACGCCGAACGGACGGCACCCCAGTCCAGAGTCCACAGTGGACCTGTTGGACAGAGTTCCTCAAACACGCGGCACCACCCGGTTCGGCAGGATCGCGCGGTCCTGCCAGTGGCTGCCCGAGTCCAGCACGGCCGTGAGGAACGTCGGACGCACCCACTTGTAGCGCTCGACCGTGCGGCCGCCCTCCTCGACCTTGATGTAGAGGCCCTCCATGTGGTCGTCGGAATCCGTTTCCGCGACAACGACTTCCGGGTCCTGACCCGCCGTGCGTGCCGCCGCTGCCAGCACGTCACGCCACGCCGGCGTACGGCAGGTCGACGGGCCGATCAACGCGGTCAGCTCCTTCAACGTCCGCAGCGGGCCCTCGTGCAGCACCGGCACCGAGACCACCGGCGTGCCTTCGAGCACCCGCCGGCGTTCCGGTGTCGACAGGAACTCCCCGGTCTCGCGGTCGAGCAGGTCGAACTCGCAGAAGTGGTGCGGCAGCGCGTCGTAGAACACGGTGTGCTTGGCGTACAACCATTCCCCGTAGAGCACGTACCGCGTGCCGAGCCGCTCCCAGAGCACGCTCCGATGCGTCGCGGCCCACGCCTTCAGCGGCGCGAACTGCCGCTCACGCGGGCCGCCGGTCAGAAAATGACCGCGTGACTGCAACTTCAGCGTGCCGGTGGAGTCGAAGCTGATGCCCGCGTTGGCACCGTCGAGCTTCTCCTCGACGACGAGGTGCCGTCCCGCGATCGCGCGGAACGGCACCTGGTCGAGGTCCTCGTCGCCCGGTTGCAGGCGCGAGCCCTCGAGGTGGGGCGTTCGCGGGTACTTGCGCAACATGCCCCGATTTGTAACCCGTCCGAGCGCCCGCTCGCGAACGGTTTACGCCTGACCGACGAACGCGGCCTTGTCGGCGTTGAAGCTCGGCTCGAACACGAGCTGCATCTCACCGGGCTGCGCGCCGACGGAGTACGCCGCTTCGTAGGTGTAGGTCTTGCCGGGCAACACGGTCACCGCCACGACCTCTCCACCGCAGCCGCCGCCGGAGTCGAACACCCGCTCGGCCTTCTGCCCGTTGAACTGCGCGTTGTCGCCCATCGACATCAGCGCGGTCTCGAACGCGGCGCCCGTGCCGTTGGTGACGGTGACCTTGAACTTCACCGCGCGGGCGATGTGCTGCGGCGACGCGTACTGGCCTGGCGTGCACGGGACGGGCGCCTCGACGTCGACCGCGAGGCCGTTCGCCCACGTGTAGCGCTTGCCCCAGGTCGAAAGTGCGGCCGGCGGCTCCTGCCGGGAAACATCGCCGACACCGTCGAGAGCCTTGTCGAGCTCCTTCACCGCGGACTGTTGCGCCACAACGGTGAACGCGATCGCCGCGACGCACAGCACGACACCGACGATCGCGAGAACCTTGCGCGTGCCGAACAACGCGATGATGCCGAGCACGAGCCCAACGACCGCCGCGATCGCGGTGAGGTTGTTGAGGATGATGATCGGCGAACCGACGACACCGACGATCCCGAGGATCAACGCGGTCCAGGCGAGCGCACCGAACCGCGTCGGCTTCGGCGGTGCGACCGCAGGAGTGGCGTAGGCGGACGGCGTCGGAAAGGTCATCACGGCTCCTGGCGGTTGCGGGTGTGACCACCACGTCGACAGGTCCGCTTCGCCTGTTAGCGCACCACCACATCGTCACTCGATCGAGTTACGACCGGCTCGTCAGCAGACTTCCGAAGGTAGCGAGACGACTACGATCCGTACAGGCTTGGCCCTGGATGCCATCCCTGAAAGGAACCCTGCACATGGCACGACGACTCGTCGGATCCCTGCTCGCGGCGATCGCCGCACTCGGTGTGACGACGGCACCCGCACAGGCCGCCGTCGACTTCACCGGCACCGTGGGACTCAGCAACTGCTCCGGCTCACTGGTCCGCCTGCCGAGCTCGACGGACGCGGACAAGGCGCTCGTCCTCACCAACGGACACTGCTTCGAGCTCATGAAGGCCGGCCAGACGGTGGTCAACCGGCCCGAGAGGCGCTGGGTGCAGCTGCTCACCGGTTCCGGCTCGAACCTCGTGAGGCTCAACACGACCAAGCTCGTCTACGCGACGATGACCGGCACCGACGCCGCGTTCTACCAGCTCGACCAGACGTACGGGCAGATCCAGCAGCAGTACGGCACCCGTGCGCTGGAACTGTCGGCCACGCACCCCGTGGCCAAGACGGAGATCCGCGTCATCTCCGGCTACTGGAAGAAGATCTACTCCTGCCAGGTCGACGGTTTCGTGTACCAGCTCAAGGAAGCCGACTGGACCTGGCGCGACTCGCTGCGCTACACGTCGTCGTGCAACACCATCGGCGGCACGTCGGGTTCGCCGATCGTCGACAACTCCAGCGGCAAGGTCGTGGGCATCAACAACACCGGCAACGAGAGCGGCGGCCGCTGCACGATGAACAACCCGTGCGAGGTCGACGCGGCCGGCAAGGTCACCGTCCGCAAGGGCATCAACTACGGCCAGCAGACGTTCGACTTCGTCTCCTGCTTCGGTCCCGGCACGACGCTGAACCTGTCGCTGCCCGGCTGCAAGGTCTCGAAGCCCTGAGAGCACGGCGAAAGCCGGGGCGCCCCTGCCGCGCCCCGGCTTCCTGCTTCCGCTAACGCGCCGCACGCACGATCAGGTCGGCCACGACGTCCGGCTGAGACACGGCCACCGAGTGCGAGGCGGTGGCGGCCTCGACGACGGCGCGGGCCTGAGCGCGCTCGGCCATCCACTTCTGGGCCGCGACCGGGATGTTCTTGTCCTTGCCCGCCACCACGAAGTACGACGGGATCTGACGCCACGCGGGCTCGCCGGCCTTCTCGGTCAGCGCGGTGTCGTTGACGGGCCGCTGGGTCGCCGCCGCGAGTGTCGCGTCCTTGCGGGACACGTCGGCCGCGAACTGCTGCCAGTACTTGTCCTGCTGAATCACCAAGTCCTGGGTGCCGTCACCGAGGTCGATGGTCTGCAGCGTGTCGCCGAGCGTGCTGCCGGGGAACTTGTTCGACAGCTCCAGCGCGCTCTCGCCCTTCTCCGGCGCGAACGCCGCGACGTACACGAGCGCCTTCACGTTCGGGTTGCCCAGCGCGGCCGCGGACTCGACCATGCCGCCGTACGAGTGCCCGGCGAGCACGATCGGCCCGTCGATCGAGGCCAGCACCTTGCGCAGGTAGTTCGCGTCGTAGGTGAGCCCGCGCAACGGGTTCGCGACTGCGACGACCGGGAAACCCTTGCGCTGCAGTCGTTCCACGACACCGTTCCAACTGGACGCGTCGGCGAAGGCGCCGTGCACCAGCACGATGGTCGGCTTCTTGGCACCGGACTTGTCGGTGCCGTCCGCGGCGCCGGCACCCGACGGAACAGCAGCAGCCAGCGCCAGCAGGGCCCCAAGAACGACGAACACCTTACGAACTCGCATTGCTCTCTCACTCTCGTCAGGCACCGCGGCGGCAGTGCGTCGTGCTCGATTAGGTCGTGCACGATGTAAGTTACCCGACGAGATACCTCGCGCGCGATGTAATTCAGCTCACTAGCGCTCGGCGCCGTGCTTCACCCGGTGCAACGCCCTGCGGAGAACGGCGATCTCGGCTTCGGTCATGCCCAGCGCCTCACTGAGCTTGCTGGTCATCTCGCTGCCGATCCACTGCAGGTCACGGCCCTTGTCGGTGAGCTGGACGAGCACGGACCGCTCGTCGTCGGGATGCGTGACGCGCACCAGCAGACCGCTCTTCTCCAGGCGCTTGATCAACGGCGAGAGGGTGCTGTACTCGAGGTCGAGCTCCTGTACGAGCTCCCGGATCGGCCGCGAGTCGCGCTCCCACAGCAGCAGCATCACCAGGAACTGCGGGTAGGTGATGCCGGCCTTGTCCAGGATCGGGCGGTAGAAGCCCGTGACCGCCCGCGACGTCGTGTACAGGTCGAAGCAGAGCAGGTCGGAGACCGTGGGGGTGACGTCGGACGGCGCGTCGGGAGTGGTGCTCACGCGGTTCAGGCTACTCGGGACGAACCGGCCAAGCCGCGAGATCGGTTACGTTGCGCTGACGGGCGGTTCGGGCCAGGGCAGCACGGTGAGCTCTGGCCAGTGTTCGCGCCAGCGTTGAGCTTTGGTCTCGTAGACGCTGCGGGGAGCCAACACCGGGTTGGGGCGGACGACGAGGTCGAACACGTCGGCAAGGCCGTGCGGCGCGTAGACGTGCCACCGGTCGTCACCGTCGAGGCGGATGCCAACACAGCAGGTCGTGGCCGCGAACGAGTCGATGGCCGCGCACGCGTGCCTCGTTGCGGATCTCGACGTCCACCGGCAAGGTCGCCGAAAACCTGTTCACCGGCCTGGATGACCTCGTTCTCGGCATCCCACCCGAGATCGGAGTCGTCGAAGTAGAAGAGGTCGTAGTCCCTGATGCCGACGGTCGGCGGCCGACCGGTGACCACGTTCCACACGGTCTGGAACACGCACCCGGCGGTCAGGTACCACCCGGGAGGTCCAGCTTCGCGGCGCGAGCCGGCACTTCCACGAGCAGCTCGTTGTGGGAGAGGGCCGCGCGCAACGCGTCGACCTGGCCGCCCACCGGAAGCCGCCGCCCCTTGCCGAGCAGCACGCCGCCGCCTCACGACCAGGATCCACCCAACGTCACAACGCGAACCAGCCCAACGACACGGTCACCCACCACGAGCCGACCGCACAGCACGCCGTCTCACGACCAGGTTTCGTCCAGCGCCGTCGCCTCGTCGCCGGCCGCGCGGAGCTCGTCGCGGACCACGCGGTAGGCGAGGCCTTCCGCATAGCCCTTGCGTGCCAAGGCACCCACGAGACGGCGGATCTTGGTCGTCTCGTCCACGCCGGACAGGGTGCGGAGGCGTTTGCGGACCAGTTCGCGGGCCCGTTCCTCCTCCGCCTCGCCGTCCACCGCGGCCACGGCCTCGGCGACCACCTCGTCGGCCACGCCCTTGCGGCGCAGCTCCATGGCCAGGGCTCGGCGGCCCAGGCCGTTGTAGGTGTGCCGCGAGCGGACCCACATCTCGGCGAACTGGGCGTCGTCGATCAGGCCCGCGCGGTCGAACTTGCCCAGCACGACCTCGGCCGTGGCGGCGCTGATTCCCTTGCGCAGCAACGCGTCGTGGAGCTCCTGCCGGGATCGGGCGCGAGCGGTGAGCAGCGCGTAGCAGATGTCGCGCGCTTTGCGCTGCTCCTCAGCCTCGTCCAATCTCGCTTACCTCTTAGAACTCGACCGGCGCGGCGGGAGCCGACTCCTCGGCGTCGAGGGTGGCGCCGATGCCGAGCTTGTCCTTGATGCGCTTCTCGATCTCGTTGGCGATGTCCGGGTTGTCGCGCAGGAACTTCCGCGCGTTCTCCTTGCCCTGGCCCAGCTGGTCGCCCTCGTAGGTGTACCAGGCACCGGACTTGCGCAGGATGCCCTGGTCGACGCCCATGTCGATGAGCGAGCCCTCACGCGAGACGCCCTGGCCGTAGAGGATGTCGAACTCGGCCTGCTTGAACGGCGGCGCGACCTTGTTCTTCACGACCTTGACCCTGGTGCGGTTGCCGACGGGCTCGCCGCCGTCCTTCAGGGTCTCGATGCGGCGGACGTCGAGGCGCACGGAGGCGTAGAACTTCAGCGCCTTACCACCGGTCGTGGTCTCCGGGGAGCCGAACATCACGCCGATCTTCTCGCGCAGCTGGTTGATGAAGATCGCGGTGGTGCCGGACGCGTTGAGCGCACCGGTGATCTTGCGCAGCGCCTGGCTCATCAGGCGGGCCTGCAGACCGACGTGGTTGTCGCCCATCTCGCCCTCGATCTCGGCGCGCGGCACGAGCGCGGCGACCGAGTCGATGACCAGGATGTCGAGCGCGCCGGAACGGACCAGCATGTCCGCGATCTCGAGCGCCTGCTCACCGGTGTCGGGCTGGGACACCAGCAGCGCGTCGGTGTCGACTCCCAGCTTCTTCGCGTACTCGGGGTCGAGCGCGTGCTCCGCGTCGATGAACGCCGCGATGCCGCCCGCCTTCTGGGCGTTCGCGACGGCGTGCAACGCCACGGTCGTCTTACCGGAGGACTCCGGACCGTAGATCTCGACGACGCGGCCCTTGGGCAGACCACCGATGCCCAGCGCCACGTCCAGCGCGATCGCGCCGGTCGGGATGACCTCGATCGGAGCGCGGCCCTCCTCGCCGAGGCGCATCACGGAGCCCTTGCCGAACTGCTTGTCGATCTGCGCCAGGGCCAGCTCGAGCGCCTTGTCCCGGTCGGGTGCTGCGGGTGCCATCTTCGGTCCACCTTTTGTCGTCTGCCGTTGCTTCGTCATGTTGGACCTGACGCTACTGGCGGGGTCTGACAATTTTGCGAAGCCGGGGTCGGAGCCACTGTAGCCGAACACGTGTTCGAGCACACGCGACACTCCGAACGGCCAGCTCAGCGACGATTTTCGGGAACTTCGAACGCGTCGCAGACCGCGACCCAGACCTCCTTGGCACCGATGCCCGCCTCCAGCGCCTGGTCGGCGGTGCGGCCGCCGAGCGACGACAGCACGTGGTCACGGGCGATCATCTCGGCCCTGACCTGGCCGAACTCCCCTGCCATGAGTTTGCGGAACATGGTGATGCGCACCGGGAGACCCTAACGAACGGGCCTGCGCAGCGATGCGAAGAGGCATACGACGAGCAGCGGCAGCGCGGTGAAGCCGACGATCAGCCCGAGCGCCGCGTAGGACCACGCCGTCACGACGATGCCGGACACAGCGCCACCAACGGCCCCGCCGACGTTCATCATCAGATCGGACAGTCCCTGCGCCGCCGGCCGGTCCTCGACGCGCACGGACTCGGTGAGCAGCGCGGACCCGGACACCAGCCCCGCCGACCAGCCGAACCCGAGCAGCGCCAGTCCCGCGGCGAGCTGCGGAGCGTCGTGCGACGGCGCCATCCCCGCGATCCCGGACGCCGCCACGACCAGCGACGCGCCGATCGCGAGCACCGGCACCCGCCCCAGCCGGTCCGCCATCCACCCGAACAGCGGGCTCGCGGCGTACATCGCGGCCACGTGCACGCTGATCACCACGCCGACCACGCGCAACGACGACCCGGCGTGGTTCATGTGCACGGGCGTCATCGACATCAGCCCGACCATCGCGGTGTGGCACAACATCACTCCAACGAGTGCAAGTCGTGCCATCGGCCCGAGCGATCCCCAGATCTTCAGGCCGCCTGGTGTGCCACCGCCACCGGCGCAGTGCGGAGATTCAACCGGTCGAGTGCTTCTCACGACGACCAGCGGGTCCGGCCGCAGCCCGAACTGGATCACCAGCACCGCCACGCCGAGCACCGCGGCCGCCAGCAGGAACGGCCCCGCTCCCACCGGCAGGCCGAGGCCGGCCGCGAGCCGTCCGGCGGGATCGGCGAGGTTGGGGCCGATGATCGCGCCGATCATCGCCGCCCACACCACGCGGGAAAGCTCGCGTGCACGACGTTGCGGATCCGCCAGATCCGTTGCGGCGTAACGAGCCGCATAGTTCGCGCTGGACGCTCCTCCGAACAGCAGGAGCCCTACCAACAACAACTGCCACAACCCGGCGCTCACGGCGACGGCGGCGATCACGGCACCCAGCGCGCCCATGCCGTAGCCGAGGATCAACGCGGGCCGGCGCCCGCGCCGTTGCGCCAGCCGGGCACCGGGCAGGGCGAGCAACCCGGCACCGGCGACGGCCGCGGTCTGGGCGAGCCCGCCCACGGCGTCGGACCCGGACAGCGACGCGGCGATCAACGTGCTGATCGCGAGGCCGATCGTCACCGCGGCCGCCCCCAGGACCTGGGTGCCGGTCAGCACGCGGACGACCTTGCGCTGCACACGTTCGACCTGCGGCGCGACGGTCACCATGATCGCGATCGTGGCACGCTCGGCCGCGCGCCGACAGGGCCATCAGGGGGCGCTTATTCCCCCGGTTGCACGGACTTCTCGAAGAAGTCGGCGATTTCGTCCGGCTTGAGCTCGTCGGCGTTCTCCTCGGCGTTCTTGGTGAGGATGCCGAACATGGGCCGTCCCTTGGCCGTGAACACCAGCACGCCGGTGCCGCTCGACGTGGCCGCGCGGTAGCTGCCCTCCAGGCCGTTGCCGGTCCAGTCGGCCTCGACGCGGTCGGTCTGGAACGACTTCGCGATCGCCTCGGCGTTGTTCTCGGCGCCGGTGACGCTGTCGGTGAGGATGTACTGGACTGCGTAGCCGTCGCGGATCGTGCAGCTCACGACGGTGCCCTTGATCTCCTCCATGCCGGTGATCTGCGCGGAGTCGGCCTTCTCGCAGCCGCCGCCGTCCGGCACGT
The DNA here is from genome assembly GCF_053601075.1 of Lentzea sp. NPDC004789. NCBI lineage: Bacteria > Bacillati > Actinomycetota > Actinomycetes > Pseudonocardiales > Pseudonocardiaceae > Lentzea > Lentzea sp. NPDC004789. The sequence continues at coordinate 163,667 of NZ_JBSGBE010000006.1, forward strand.
GGCCCGCGAGCTGGCGCAGGCACCTGGTGAAGCCCTGGCCGTCCCGGGCGGTGTCGTCCTTGCACTCGTCGACGCTCGGCAGGTCCGGTCCGGAGAACGCGAACACGGCGCCGATCACCACGGCCAGCGCCACCACCGCGCCGCCGATGCCGAGGAGGAGCTTCTTGTTGTCCTTCTTCGGGGGCTGCTGCGGGAAGTTCATCGGGTAGCTGCCGCTGACCGCCGGGTTCACCGGGTACGGCCCGGTCACGGGGTAGGTGCCGCTCGCCGAGTACGGCCCGCTCACGTTCGGGTTCGGGTACGGGCCGCTGATCACCGGGTTCGGGCCGCTGACGTTCGGGTTGACCGGGTGCGGGCCGCTCACGGCGGGGCTGACCGGCGCCGTCACGACCGTGGGCGGTTCGACGTACTTGGGCTTGTCGTCGTCGGGCTTCAGCGTGATCGTCGCCCGGTCCACGACCTGGGCGCCGGACGCGACGATCGTCTCCGGGTGGTCGGGGTTGGTCGGCACGATGCCGACCTTCTCCGCGATGACCTGCGCGACCAGCGGCATCCGGCAGGAGCCGCCGACGAGGTAGACGTGCTCGGGCGTGACGCCCGCCTTGTGCACGGTGCTGACCAGGAGCTCGGCGCTGCGGATCAGGCTCGGCCGGACCAGCGCCTCCAGCTCGGCGCGCGTGACGACGACCTTCTCGAACGGCTCCGGCATCAGCACCTCGACCTGAGGCAGCTCGGAGAGGTCCTCCTTGGCCAGGCGCAGCTCCTCGCGCAGGCCGAGGCGGGCGCGGTGGTCGTCCACGGTGACCGGGCGCAGCAACCGCTGCCAGCCGGCCGGGTCCTTGTGGGAGACGGTGCGGCCGATGTGCTCCAGCAGCGCCTGGTCCACGTCGAGACCGCCGACGTCGCTGAGGCTGCCGTCGGCGAGGATGCGGTGCCCGGCGTCGAGCACGGAGACGTCGAACGTGTCGGCGCCGAAGTCGTAGACGGCGAGCGGGCGGCCACCGCCGAGCGAGGCCACCGCGATGGCCTCCGGCACCGGGACCAGCTCGCCGGTCATGCCCGCGAGCCTGGCCGAGGACAGCAGCTTGTTGCGCCTGGTCGGGCCCCATTCGGCGGGGTGTGTCAGGCGGATCTCGTCGAGCTGCCCGCCGTCGAGCAACGGCGTCACGGCCTCCATCACGCGCGCGTAGATGGCCGCGAGCGCGTCGTTGACCGGCAGGTTCGTCTCGCCGAGCTTGATCGTCACCTCGTCGATGTGGCGCTTCGGGTTGGGCTCGTAGCGCGACGGGTCCTGACGCGAGCGCCGCTCCGCTTCCCGGCCGACGTGCAAGGTGCCGTCCTCGTCGAGGTAGACGGACGAGGGCATGGTGGACCCCCCGTCCAGATCCACCACACCGTGGTCGGACAGCACCGCAACCGTGTTGGCGGTGCCCAGGTCGACGGACAGGACGCGCACCGTGCTCCCCTCGCAGGACGTACTGCGGTGATCGTGCCACAGCGGGCTTCACCAGGTGCTCGGACCTGCGCAATCAGAAATTGTCGGACCCGGTTGTCATGATGGTCGGCATGGACGTGACAAAGGCTTTCTCACCGGCGACCAGGCAGTGGTTCGCCGGGGCCTTCGCCGCGCCCACCCAGGCGCAGACGGGGGCGTGGGCGGCCGCGGCGGCGGGCGAGCACGCGCTGGTCATCGCCCCGACAGGCTCGGGCAAGACGCTGGCCGCGTTCCTGTGGGCGCTCGACCGGCTGGCTTCCTCCCCTGCTCCGGCGGAACCGAAACGACGCTGCCGGGTTCTTTACGTCTCGCCGTTGAAAGCGCTCGCGGTGGACGTCGAACGAAATCTGCGCGCGCCTTTGGCCGGTATTCGGCAGGCGGCGCACCGGCTGGGTCTCGCCGAGCCGTCGATCACCGTGGGCATGCGGACCGGCGACACGTCACCGGAGGAGCGGCGGGCGTTCGGACGTACTCCCCCGGACGTGCTGGTGACGACGCCGGAGTCGTTGTTCCTGCTGCTGACCTCGTCGGCGCGGGAGTCGTTGCGCGGCGTCGAGACGGTGATCGTCGACGAGGTGCACGCGGTGGCGGGCACCAAACGGGGCGCGCACCTGGCGTTGTCACTCGAAAGGCTGGACGCGCTGCTCGACCGGCCGGCGCAGCGGATCGGGCTGTCGGCGACGGTGCGGCCGGTCGAGGAGATCAGCACGTTCCTGGCCGGTGGGCGGCCGGTGTCGGTGGTGCAGCCGAAGACCCCCAAGACCATCCAGGTCGAGGTGGAGGTGCCGGTCGAGGACATGGCGCTGCTCGGCCAGCCGACGGGTGAGGTGTCGGGCTCGGCCGCGGGAGCCGAGCAGCGCACCTCGATCTGGCCGTCGGTCGAGGCTCGGGTGCTCGAACTCGTGCGGGCACACCGGTCGACGATCGTGTTCGCGAACTCGCGACGGCTCGCGGAACGGCTGACCGCGCGCCTGAACGAGCTCGCGGAGGAAGCTGCCGAGCTGGAGTCGTTCCCGGCCGAGGCGATCGGCCAGTCGGGGCTGACGGTCCAGAAGACCGCTTCCGTGGCCCGTGCGCACCACGGGTCGATGTCGCGCGAGCAACGCACGGCCGTGGAAGAGGACCTGAAGTCCGGACGGCTGCCGTGCGTGGTGGCGACGTCGTCGTTGGAGCTCGGCATCGACATGGGCTCGGTCGACCTGGTCGTGCAGGTCGAGGCGCCGCCGTCGGTGGCTTCCGGTCTGCAGCGCGTCGGCCGCGCCGGGCACCAGGTGGGAGCGGTGTCGCGAGGCGTGATGTTCCCGAAGTTCCGCGGCGACCTGGTGTCGTGCGCTGTGGTGGCGGAACGGATGCAGAACGGCGCGATCGAGGCCGTGAAGTTCCCGCGCAACCCGTTGGACGTGCTGGCTCAGCACGTCGTCGCGATGGTGGCGATGGAGACGTGGCCGGTCGAGGACCTGACGGCGCTGGTGCGGCGGGCGGCGCCGTTCGCGGGGCTGCCGGACTCGGCGCTGCACGCGGTGCTGGACATGCTGTCGGGCCGGTACCCGTCCGAGGAGTTCGGTGAGCTGCGACCGCGGATCACCTGGGACCGGGTGAACTCCGAGCTGCGCGGGCGGCCCGGCTCGCAACGGCTCGCGGTCACGTCCGGCGGCACGATCCCCGACCGCGGGCTCTTCGCGGTCATGACGCCGCCGTCGGAGAACGGTCCTGGCTCGCGCGTCGGCGAGCTGGACGAGGAGATGGTCTACGAGTCACGGGTCGGCGACACGTTCCTGCTCGGGACGTCGTCGTGGCGGGTCGAGGACATCACCCACGATCGAGTGATCGTGGTGCCCGCTCCCGGTCAGCCCGCGCGGATGCCGTTCTGGAAGGGCGACGCGCCGGGCCGTCCGCTGGAACTCGGCCGGGCGATGGGCAAGTTCCTCCGCGAAGTGTCCACGATGGAGGATTCGGCGGCCCGGGACCGGGCGGCCTCGGCAGGCCTGGACGCGTGGGCAACGGACAACCTGCTGGCGTACCTGGGCGAGCAGCGGGAGGCGACGCGGCACGTCCCGAACGACAGAACCGTGCTGGTGGAACGGTTCCGCGACGAGCTGGGCGACTGGCGGCTCGTCGTGCACTCGCCGTTCGGCGCCCAGGTCAACGCGCCGTGGGCGTTGGCGATCGCGGCCCGGCTGCGCGAACGCCGTGGCGTCGAGGTGCAGGCGGCGCACTCCGACGACGGCATCGTGCTGCGGTTGCCCGACGCCCTGGACCACGAGGGCGTGGAGGTGACGGCGGGCGCCGAGGACGTGCTGCTCGACCCGGACGAGGTCGAGCAGATCGTGGTGGCCGAGGTGGGCGGTTCGGCGTTGTTCGCGGCCCGGTTCCGCGAGTGCGCGGCCCGGTCGCTGCTGCTCCCCCGCCGTGACCCGAAACGCCGCACGCCGTTGTGGCAGCAGCGGCAGCGCTCGGCCCAGCTGCTGTCCGTGGCGGCGAAGTACGAGCGGTTCCCGGTGGTGCTGGAGGCGATGCGCGAGTGCCTGCAGGACGTCTACGACGTGCCGGGCCTGCGCGAGCTGATGGCGGACGTCCGCGCGCGCCGGGTGCGCGTGGTCGAGGTGGAGACGCCGTCGCCGTCGCCGTTCGCGCGCAGCCTGCTCTTCGGTTACGTGGGCATGTTCCTCTACGAGCTGGACGCTCCCCTGGCGGAACGCCGCGCGGCGGCGTTGTCGCTCGACTCGACGCTGCTCGCGGAACTGCTCGGCTCCGAGGCGATCCGGGAACTGCTCGACCCGGAGGTCGTGGCCGAGGTCGAACGCAGTCTGCAACGGCTGAGCGACGACCGTCGCCCGCGGCACGCCGAGGACACCGCGGACCTGTTGCGGTTCCTGGGAGATCTCTCCGACGCGGAGGCTCTCGAACGCGGTGTGCCCCGCGAGTGGCTGGACGAGCTGGTGGCCCAGCGCCGCGCGATCCGCGTCCGGATCGCCGGTGAGGAGCGCACGATCGCGATCGAGGACGCGGGCCGGGTCCGGGACGCACTGGGTGTCGCGCTCCCGGTCGGTGTCCCGGAGGCGTTCACCGAACCGGTGGCGGATCCGCTGGGCGATCTGCTGAGCCGCTACGCCCGCACCCACGGGCCGTTCGCCGCCGCGGAGCCCGCCACGCGGTTCGGTCTGGGCGTGGCCGTGGTGACGGGTGTCCTGGAACGGATGGCCGGCACGGGCCGGCTGGTCCGCGGTGAGCTGCGGCCCGGCGGCACCCACACCGAGTACTGCGACGCGGACGTGCTGCGCCGCCTGCGTCGCGCCTCGCTGGCACGGCTGCGGTCCGAGGTGGAGCCGGTCGAGCCCGCGGCGCTGGGCCGGTTCCTGCCGTCGTGGCACGGGCTGGGCCGCCGGCTGCGCTCGGCGCCGACGGTCGACGACGTGTTCTCGGTGGTGGAACAGCTCGCCGGAGCACCACTTCCAGCGAGCGCGCTGGAGTCCCTGCTGCTGCCGTCCCGGCTGCCGGGCTACTACCCGGCGTTGCTGGACGAGCTGACCGCGTCCGGCGAGGTGACGTGGACGGGGTGCGGCGCACTGGCCGGTGGCGACGGCTGGATCGCCGTGGCGCCAACGGATGTGGCGGATCTGCTGCTGCCCGACCTGGTGCCGGAGTCCATCCCGGAGTCGCCGCTGCACACGGCGGTCCTGGAGGCCTTGTCCGGTGGAGCGCTGTTCTTCCGCCAGGTGGTCGACCGGGTCTCGCTGTCCGTTCAGTGCACGGATGCGGAAGTCGTCGGCGCGCTGTGGGATCTGGTCTGGGCAGGCCTGATCACCAACGACACCTTGTCGCCGTTGCGCGCGTTGGTGTCCGGCGGCGGCGCGGCCCACAAGCCTCGCCGCAGCGCTCCTCGCGGACGCTACGCCCGGCTGCGCGCAGCTCGTCCGGACCTGCCGTCGCGCACAGGCCCGCCGACCGCCGCCGGACGCTGGTCGCTGGCCGTGCGCCCGGCGGAGGACCCGACGCGCCGGGCGCACGCCAGAGCCGAGGCCTTCCTGGAACGCCACGGCGTGCTGACCCGCGGCGCCCTCGACACCGAACGCGTCACCGGCGGGTTCAGCGGTGTCTACAAAGTGCTGCGGGCGATGGAGGAATCCGGTCAGGTGATCCGCGGCTACGTCGTCGAGGGGCTGGGTGCCGCCCAGTTCGCGGCGCGGGGCGCGGTGGACCGGCTGCGGGCGTTGTCGCGCCCGCCCGGCCAACCGGCGCAGGACGACCAGTCGGCGGTCGTTCTCGCCGCAGCCGACCCGGCCCAGCCCTACGGCGCCGCCCTGCCGTGGCCGGACCCGTTGGGAGAGGGCAAGCATCGCCCCGCGCGCAAGGCCGGGGCGCTGGCGGTGCTGGTCGACGGCAGCCCAGCGCTGTACGTCGAGCGAGGCGGCAAGTCGCTGCTGTCGTTCACCGACGACGACCCGACGTTGCGCGTAGCCGCGAACGCGCTGAGCCGGGCGGTCCGCGACGGCTGGCTGGGGCAGCTGGCCGTCCAGCGAGCCGACGGCGAGGTCGCGCTGACCTCGCACCTCGCTTCCGTCCTGCAGGAGGCGGGCTTCCGCGCCACCCCGAAGGGCCTTCGACTACGAGCCTGACCGAGCACCTCACTCGTCTCTCCACTGCGCACCGACGCGCTCTGCGTCGCCGGTGCGCACTCGCCGGGTTCCTCGACCGCGTTCCGGTCCGCACGCCCGCGCTCCGCATATATGCGGGAGGAGCGAACCCCGCGAATCAGGACAAGAGTCACCCGATCAGGTGATGCTCGGCGGGACGAGGGCCAAGTGATCAGTTCAGAATGAGCTGGAGTGTCAGCTTTGCTTGCGGCACAGGACACTCCAAGATCATGGCGTGCGCGAGGAGGTCTTGACCGCGAGCTGTGGGCTCGGCTGGAACCGTTGACCCCGTTGTGCCCGAGGCGTTTCCGCGCTATCCAGGTCGCAGGCGTGCAGACGACCGGGCCGCGTTGGAAGGCATCCTCCACGCGGTGCGTACCGGGATCGACCGGAACCGGTACGCACCGCTCTGTCCGGTGCCTCGGGCTCGACCTGCTGGCGGCGGTCGACCGAGTGGCACGGGCCGGTGTCTGGCAGCAACTGCACGAGCGGCTGCTCGCCGAGCTGCGCGCCGCAGGGCTGATCGACTCCACCCATCTGCGCGCTCAAAGAGGGACCACACCGGGCCGAGCCCGGTCGATCGGCGCAAGCCCGGTTCCAAGCATCACCTGATCACCGACGTGGACGAGGTCCCGCTGGTCGTCACGCTCACCGGCGGGCATCGCAACGACGTCACCCAGCTGATCCCGCTCGTCGATGCCGTCCCATCGATCCGTGGCGTGGTCGGCAAGCCGCGTCGCCGGCCACGGCGGATCCACGCCGAACGCGGCGTCGAACACGGCTCCGGTCTCGGCACAGTCCGCTGGCCAGTCGAACGCATCTTCACCTGGCTCAAAGGCTTCCGGTGACTCCGCATCCGCACCGAACGGCGAGCCGACGTCCATCAGGCCATCCTGAGTCCGGCTTGCTCGATCATCTGCCTGCGCAAGCTCATTCTGAACTGATCACCAAGCCCCGAAGAGCGAGCTGTAGGCGTTCAGCGCGGGCTGCCCGCCGAGGTGAGCGTAGAGCACCGTCGAGTCGCGGTCGATCTCACCTGAGGACACCAGGTGGATGAGGCCCGCCAGCGACTTCCCCTCGTAGACGGGGTCGGTGATCATGCCTTCGAGGCCGGCGCCGAGCCGCATGGCCTCCACAGTGGACTCGTCGGCAATGCCGTAGGTGCCGGCGTGGAAGCGGTCGTCGAGGAGGACGTCCTCGTCGGAGATCGTGACCTCGCGGAGCTTGGCGGTGTTGTGCGCGATGCGGGTGATCTGGTCGAGCGTCTCGGCGGGTTTGGCGGAGGCGTCGATGCCGAGCACGCGGCGGTTGGTCTCACCGGCGAAACCGGCGACCATGCCCGCCTGGGTGCTGCCGGTGACCGAGCAGACGATGACGGTGTCGAAGAAGACGCCCAGCTGGGCTTCCTGCTGGCGGACTTCGTCCGCCCAGTTCGCGAAGCCCAGGCCGCCCAGCGGGTGGTCGGAGGCCCCGGCCGGGATCGGGTAGGGCTTGCCGCCGGACGCGCGGACCTCCTCGATCGCCTGTTCCCAGGCGGGTTTGACGCCGATGCCGAACTCGGCGTCCACCAGGCGGATGTCGGCTCCCATCATGCGGCTGAGCAGGATGTTGCCCACCCGGTCACTGCCGACGTCGGTCCAGTCGACCCAGCTTTCCTGCACCAGCACGGCTTTCAGGCCCGCACGTGCCGCGGCCGCCGCCACCTGACGCGTGTGGTTGGACTGGATGCCGCCGATCGACACCAGCGTGTCGCAGCCGGTGGCGAGTGCGTCGGCGACGAGGTACTCGAGCTTGCGCGTCTTGTTGCCACCGTAGGCGAGGCCGGAGTTGCAGTCCTCGCGCTTCGCCCACACCGCGGCGCCGCCGAGGTGCGCGGTCAGGCGGTCCAGGCGGTGGACCGGGGACGGGCCGAAGAGGAGCGGGAATCTGTTCACAGTTCCTCCTTGAGGGTGCCCCAGTTCTCGTCGACCAGGCGGGCGGCGAGCGCGTGATCGCCCTGCTCGCACGCGTCGATGATCTGCTGGTGCTGGGTGACGGAGTGGCGGGCGCTGGGCGAGGAGAAGCGGCTGTGCTCGGCCCGGCGGACCAGCGGCGTGTAGCGGTCGATGGTCGCGGTGATCGCGAAGTTGTCGCAGCGGTGGACGGCTACCGCGTGGAACTCGTCGTCGGCGGCCAGGGCGGCGACGGCGTCGTTGGCGTCGAGAGCCTTCTTGAACGCCTTGTTCGCGGCGCGCATCGCGGCGATGTCCTCGGCCGGCATCTCCCTCTTGACCGCGATGCCGATGGCGAGGGAGTGCATGGACTGCACGACGACGAGAGCGTCGAGCACCGGTTCCGGTTCCAGCGCGGTCACGCGGGTGTACGCGTGCGGCTTGGTCTCGACGAGACCTTCGTCGGTCAGCGTGGCGAGCGCCTCGCGCACCGGGGTGCGGGAGAGGCCGAGCTTCTCCGCCAGCTCGACGTCCTTGATGGCCGTGCCCGGTTCCAGGTCACCCCGCACGATCGCCGACCTGATCTCGGCGGCGGCCCGCTCCTTCAGTGACCCATATCCAATATATTGCATATCAGTGAGCGTAGGGCGAGGGTCTGGTGATCGCAACAAAAAGGCCCCGAGTCGTGGACTCGGGGCCTGAAGTGGTTCCGGGGCGGGCTAGACGATCGGCAGGGTGCGGCCGAGCACCGCGAACGGGCGTGGGTCGCCGGTGAACTGGTAGTGCCGCAGCACGTCCTGGAAGCCGACGCGCCGGTAGAGCTTCCACGCCTTGCTCGGACCTTCCGGCGTGGACAGCAGCACGCGGGACGACCGCACGCCGTCCATGAGGTGGCGCAACAGGTCCTCACCGAGGCCACGGCCCTGGGCGCGGGGCAGCACGTGGAGCTCGGTCAGCTCGAAGTAGTCGGTGAGCCACGCCTCGACGACGGAAGGGGACGCGACGGCCATCAGGCCGCGCCGCACCTGTTCGTGCCACCACTGCCCGGCGGCGCCGCGGTAGCCGTAGCCGATGCCGACGAGCTCGTCCTGCTCCCCCAGTGCCACGACGCAACGCCAGTCCTCGCGCATCATGTGCGCGAGCCACATCGGGGCGCGTTGCTCGACCGTGCCGGGTGGGTAGTTCATCGCGGTCACGTACAGCGCGAGCGCTTCACCGAGCCGGACGTTCAGCTCGGACGCGGACATCTCGACGATGCGCTCCAGGCGCGGCGACGCCGTCATGCCGACACCACCGCCACGCGCCCGCCGGTCAGCGCCACCAGGTCCGCGAACGTCGTGGGGTACACGGCGTGCGGATGGCCCGCGGCCGCCCAGATCTCCTCGTAACCGGACAACGCCTCGTCCACCAGGGTCTCGATCGGCGCGGGGTGCCCGACCGGCGACACACCACCGATCACCTGTCCGGTGTGCTCACGCACGAACTCGGGATCGGCGCGCTTCACCGCGTCCGCGCCGACCAGCTCGGCCACCAGCGACGTGTCCGCCCGGTGCGCGCCCGAGGTCAGCACCAGCAGCGGGGCCGCCACGCCATCGCGCACGGCGGCGAACAACAGGCTGTTCGCGATCGCCCCGACCTGCACGCCCACCGCCTCGGCCGCGGCCGCCGCGGTCCGCACGGCGTCCGGCAGCACGACGATGCGTTCGGCGGTGGCGACCGGGAGGGCTTCCGCGACTTTGCGGATTCCGGGGTGTTCGAGCGCGCTCACATCACCATCAGACCACGACTGGCCGCTACGTGGTGGGCCGGGTTGAGGAATCCATCGGCCGGGAGCTACGCTGGACGTGGCTCGAACATGTGTTCGAGTCTCACCATGCCTCGGAGGTGGGGTGGGGGAAGCACCCCACCTCCGAGAGCCGCCGGCTTCCCCTCGGCGGAGACGTCGTTCACCGACGCCACGAGGAGGCCGAGATGACTGCCATCGACTTCCCCATCCCGTTACCGCCCGCTTCCGCGCTCGCGCTGCTGCAGCAGGCCCGCGACTCGCTCGCCGAGTCCGAACGCACGCCCGAGCCGCCGGAGCGGTTCGCCACCGCCTACCTCGCCGCGTTGCGTGCTGCCGCCGCGGTGCTCGCGTTGCGCGGACGACCCCATCGCGGACGTTCGAAGCCGACCAGCGCCTGGGTGCTGCTCGCCTCGATCGCGCCGGAAATGCGTGAGTGGGCCACCTTCTTCGCGTCGTGGTCGTCCACGCGGGCCGCTGTGCTCGCGGGAATCACACGGCATGTCAACGCGCGCACGGCCGACGACCTGGTGCGTCAGACCGGTCAGTTCGTGACCCTCGTCGGCCGCGTCATGAACGAGGCCAAGCAGTGAACGCTCTGGAAGTGCTGCGCCGTGAGGCAGAACTGTTCGCCATGTCCGCGATCGGCCAGCCACCGCACAAGGGCGTGCCCGCCTGTCCCGGGCTGAACCTCGGGGAGACCGTCCGGCACGTCGGCAGCGGTTATCGCAGGGCGCTGGAGTGGATCAGACTCGGCCGCGAGCCGGAAGCCGGGGAATGGCAGGACTTTCCCGCGCAAGGAGAGGACCCGCTGGACTTCATGCGGTCGGGTGCGGAGGCCGTGCTCACCGAACTCGAGGCGCACGAGGAGCACGAGCCGTGTGCGACGTGGTGGCCGGAGCAGCAGAACTACGGGTTCTGGCGGCGGCGGCTCGCACACGAGACCACGTTGCACCGCATGGACATCCAGGGCGCCGCGGGCATGGAGGTGGGCGCGGTCACCGACGAGGTCGCGGTCGACGGCGTCGACGAGGTGCTGACGTTGTGGCTGGGGCACAAGCTGGACGTGCTCGGGGTGCGCGGTTCGCGGGAGAGCCTGGTCGCCATCCAGGTCGAGGACGACGTGTGGCTCACGCGCTGCGGTCCGCGCGGTGCGTCGGCGTGGCGCGTGGTCAACCCGGAGGACGCGCACGCCGCCGATGCGCAGGTGTCGGCGAGCCCGATGACGATGTACCGCTGGCTGTGGGGAAGGCTGCCCGACCGGATGGTCACACCGTTCGGCGACGACGACGCGATCGCGCAGCTGTGGGCGCTACTGCGGCTCGCGACCAAGTAGCACGTTCGCGGTTTCCGCGCCCGTTGCCGACAACAGCCGGTAGCGGGCGCGGCGGCCGTCGAACTCCAGCAGTGCCACGGAGTTCCCGAAGTGCGGCCCGCTGGTCTTGCGCCACCGCATCAGGTCCTTCGGCACACCGGCCAGCGTGGCGAGACCGCGGAACAACCACGCCGCGGCACGGGACCACGACAGCCGGAAGGCGGGCTCGAACACCTTCGGCGGCTCGTTGTGCACCGGCGAGCACACGAGCTGCGTCACCGTCGCCTTGGTGGGCGCGGGGAACTCGGCCTCGGCGACGTAGCTGTGGTGGACGTCGCCGGAGAGCACGCACACCGTCGCGGCGCCGTCGTTCGCGGCCTTCTCGATCATGCGGGTGAGCCGGTCGAACGACTCGCGGAACGCCGGCCAGTGCTCCAGGTCGGCCGCCTGCCGGATCTTCTCCGCGGCCCTGCCCTGCCAGCCGGGTTTGCGCGCGCCGATCTCGTTCAGGGACTGGAAGTGACTGAGCGCGTGCGGCATCAGCCACGGCAGCGACGAGCCGATGAGCAGGTGATCGCAGTCGCCTTGGGCGTTGCGTTCGAGCCAGTCGAACTCCTCGTCGCCGACCATCTGCCGCTTGCCGTCACCGAGGATGCGGCCGCAGCGCGTGTCGACCATCAGCAGCCGGGCGCGGCCGAAGTCGCGGCGGAAGCTCCACCACGTGGACTTGCGGCCCCCAGCCTCCCGGTCCGCCTCCTCGGCGAACTCCTCCAGCAACGGCAGGACGTCCGTGCCCTGCGCCTTCACCTTGGCGTACAAGGGATCCCGGGCGAGCTCCTCCGGACCGAGGTTGCCGAGGTGCTGGTACACCCAGTAGGACGCGATGGCGCCGCGGATCCTGTCGCGCCACCACGGTTTCGCGGCCATCTCCTGCCGCCACACCGCGGAGGTGTTCCAGTCGTCGCGCACGTCGTGGTCGTCGAAGATCATCGACGACGGCACGACCGACAGCAGCCAGCGGATCTCCGGGTCGCCCCAGGTCTCGTGGTAGAGGTGGGCGTACTCGGCGAAGTGCACGACCTCGCCGTCGGGTTCCTCCGTGCCGCGCCTGCGTTCGCGCAGCCACTGCTTGGTGGCCTCGGTCGGTTCGTCGGCGTAAACCTGGTCTCCCAACAGGATCAGCGCTTGCGGCCACTCCTCCTCCGGCATGCGCATGAGCCGTTGCGCGAAGGCGTCGAGGGCGTCGGGCCCGACCGGCTGGCTCGGTGCGGCGCGGCACGACCCGAAAGCGATCCTGGTGACCTCACCGGTGCGGATGACCGGTTTCGGGAACGTGCTGCCGGGCTCCGGCCAGACGAGCTCCTGGTCGAGCCGGACGTCGTACTCGGTGCGCGGGCCCAGGTTCTCCAGCCGGACGAGGGCGAAGTGCTGGCCGCCTGCCTGGAACGTCCTCGCCGTGTGCCCCGCGACCGTGACGTCGCAGGACGCGTCCGTCTCGACCCACACGGTCGCGGACGTCTCGTGCACATGCCTGAGGAGCGGTCCGAGCACCAGCTTCGCCACCCGCGAGACAGTACCCTCGCACGGGTGGAAATCACGTTCGACGCAGCAGATCCCCCCGCTCTGGCCGCGTTCTGGTCCGAGTTCGCCGGCGACGAGATCGAGCTGACGTTCGTGTGGAGCGACGCCCCGAAGATCGAGAAGAACCGGGTGCACATCGACCTGGCCTCGACCTCGCTCGAACACCAGGCGGACATCGTGGCACGCGCCCTGAAGCTGGGCGCCGAGCACGCCGACGTCGGCCAGCGCGATGTGCCGTGGGTGGTGTTGCGCGATCCGCAGGGCAACGAGTTCTGCGTCCTGGAGCCCCGGCCCGAGTACACCGGCGCGATCGCCGCCGTCGTCGTCGACTCGCCGGATCCGCTGGCCTCGGCTCAGGCGACCGGGCACCCGGTGGTGCGCAGCGGTGACGGGTGGGCTTCCGTGCGGCCGGAGCCCGGCCCGTGGCTCGAGTTCGTGCGGACCGACGACTCCGAGCCGATCACGAACCGCGTGCGCGTGCGGTGGGCCGACCCAAGCTGATATCCAATATGCGATATATCAGTTGTGCAAAAGACGTTTGCGGTCGTCCGCAAACGCCTTTTGCAAAGGCACGAATTTACGCAGGTCAGAGGGCGGCCAACCGCTCACGCAAGGTGTCGAGGCCCATCGAGCCCATCTCCAGCGCGTCCTTGTGGAAGCGCTTGAGGTCGAAGTCGGCGCCCTTGCGGGCACGGGCGTCCTCGCGGGCGGCCAGCCAGAGCCGTTCGCCGATCTTGTAGGCCGGTGCCTGGCCCGGCCAGCCGAGGTAGCGGTCGATCTCGTCACGGGCGGCCGCGGGTTCCTGCAGCGTCCTGGTGAGCATGAACTCCAGCCCCAGCTCGGGGGTCCAGCGCTCACCGGGGTGGAAACCGGTGCCCGCCGGGATCTCCAGCTCCAGGTGCATGCCGATGTCGACGATCACGCGGGCCGCGCGGAACAGGTGCGCGTCGAGCATGCCGAGCAGGTCACCGTCGTCGTCGAGGTAGCCGAGCTCGCGCATGAGGCGTTCCGAGTAGAGCGCCCAGCCCTCGCCGTGCCCGGAGACCCAGCACAGCAGGCGCTGGAAGTCGTTGAGCGTCTCCGACTGGTACACGGCCGTCGCGCACTGGAGGTGATGGCCCGGCACGCCCTCGTGGTAGACGGTCGAGGTCTCGCGCCACGTCGGGAACACCGTCTTGCCCTCGGCGATCGACCACCACATGCGGCCGGGACGGGAGAAGTCTGCCGTCGGCGGCGTGTAGTAGGCGCCGACGCCACCGCCGGGCGGCGCGATCCGGCACTCGAGGTTCATCAGCGCGTCCGGCAGGTCGAAGTGCACGTCGCGCAGGTCGAGCAGGGCCTTGTCGGACAGTTCCTGCATCCACGCCTGCAGGCCGTCCTGGCCGTGGACCTGGTAGCGCGGGTGCTCGTCGAGGTGGGCGGCGGTCTCCGCCAGCGAGGCGCCCGGCTTGAGACGGGCCGCGACCTGCTTCATCTCGGCCTCGATGCCGAGGAACTCCTCCCAGCCCCACGCGTAGGCCTCGGCCAGGTCGAGCCGCGACCCCGTGAAGTAGCGCGAGCCGAGGCGGTACCGCTCCTCGCCGACGGCGTCCTTCTCGGGTGCCTGCGGCGCCAGCGTCGTGCGCAGGAAGGAGGCGAACTCGGCGTACGCGGACGACGCGGCGGCGGCACCGGCGTCCAGCGACGACCGCAGCGCGCCCTCGGCACCGGACGAGGCGACGAACGAGGTGAAGAACGTCGAGGCCCAGACGTCGCACTGCGCGGCGACCTTGGTCACCTGGCGCAACGCGGAGACGTGACCGCGGGAAGCGGCGTGCGAGAGAGATGCGCGGAGACCGTCGAGTGCGGCGGGCACAGCGGCAAGACGGCGCCCGATCGTGGCCCAGTCGTCCGGCGTGCTGGTCGGCATCTGGTCGAAGATGTCGCGCACCGACTGGATCGGGCTCGCGATCACGTTCAACGACGACTCGGTGCGGCCGGCCTCGTAGAGCTCGTGCTCCAGACCCGTTCGCTCCAGGAAAACGGCACGCGCCGCCTCTTCCGAGGAGGACGCAGGCGTCGCGGCGGCGATGTCGGCGAGCGCGCGGACGGCGAGTTCGTCCCGTGCCGCGTGGCCCTCCGGTGAGAAGTCCGTCAGCTGGTCCTCGGATCCGGCGAAGCCCAGGTTGGTGGCGGCGATGGGGTCGAGCGCCACGTAGTCGCTGACGTACTTGTTGCTGATGTCGTGCACCGATGCCATGGCGCGAGACGCTACCTCGCGGCTGTCGACACCAAAAGGTAGTTAGTCAAGCTCACGACCAAAGGAGGGACTGCGTCGTTTGGACCGCCCTGGCAGGATGTCCGCCGTGCGTCGATCCCGGGCACTTCTCGTGCCGGTCTTCCTGCTGCTCACCCTGTTCTCGTTGAGCGGTTGTGTTCGCGTGTACGCGGCCATGGCCGTGTCGGACGACGACCGCATCTCGGGTGAGATCGTCGCGGCCACGCCGCCCACGCAGGACAACGACCCCGGTCCGCAGCTGAAGGTGCCGCCGGAGCTCGCGAGCCGGGTCACCACCAAGCCGTACCGGGTGGAGTCGTACTCGGGCACGCAGCTGTTCTTCAACGGCCTGTCGTTCGAGGAGATGCGCACGCTCACGTCGTCGACCAGCTCGTCGAACAGCCGGTACAACCTGAACTTCCGCCGGTCGGGTGATCTTGTCACGCTCTCGGGGTCGGTGGACCTCACCCAGGTGCCCGTGGAACGCGCGGACATCCAGGTGAAGGTCAGCTTCCCCGGCAAGATCGTGAACAGCAACGGCCGCGAGGAGGAGAACAACACGATCGCGTGGTCTCCGAAGCCCGGCCAGGCGTCGATGCTGCAGGCCACCGTGCAGTACGCCGGCGAGAACTCCGACTCGTTCCTCGGCTGGGCACTGCTCGTCGCCGGGCTCACCGGTGGTGCGGCGCTGATCGTCGTCGTGCTCGCCCTCATCGCGCACAAGCGCAACGTGATGACCTAGGCCCTGGCCACCAAACCCAGGCGCCCCAGCACTTCCCGCGTCGCCTTCGCCCGGTTCATCGTGTAGAAGTGCAGCGCGGGCACGCCCTCGTCGAGCAGCCGCTGGCACATCTCGGTCGCGATGTCGATGCCCGTCGCGCGGAAACCCGCGACGTCGTCGGCGTAGGGCTCAAGCCTGCGCGAGACCTCCGGCGGCAGGTCGGCACCGGACAGCTCCACGATCTTGGCCAGGCCGCGCGGCGACAGCATCGGCATGATCCCCGGCAGGATCGCCGCGGAACAGCCGGCGGCAGCCACCCTGTCGCGCAGCCGCAGGAACGGCTCCGGCGCGTGGAACAGCTGCGCCACGGCGTAGTCCGCGCCCGCGTTCAGCTTGCGCAGCAGGAACTTCAGGTCCGTGTCGAGGTCCGCCGAGCGCGGGTGGCCGTACGGGAACGCGGCCACGCCCACGCAGAAGTCACCGAGCTCGCGGACGAGCCGCACCAGCTCGTCGGCGTAGTTGAGGCCCTCGGGATGCGCGACCCACTCGCCCATCGGGTCGCCGGGAGGGTCGCCGCGCAGCGCGAGGATGTTGCGCACGCCGATGGCCGCGTACCAGCCGATCACGTTGCGCAGCTCCGCCACCGAGTGGTCCACGGCCGTCAGGTGCGCGACCGGCAGCAACGTCGTCTCCTGCGCGATCCGCCCGGTGGCGCGGATAGTGCGGTCCCGGCGCGAGCCCCCGGCGCCGTACGTGATCGACACGAACGCCGGGTCGAGCCCCTCCAGCTCGCGGACCGCCTTCCAGAGGACCTTCTCGTCCTCGGCGTCCCGCGGTGGCAGGAACTCGACCGAGAACTTGGGAGACTGCCCCTGCAGCCGATCGACCACCGACGTCATGGGCACAACCCTAGTGCCACTTCCGCCAGGTGGGACACCAGCTCATGATGTGGACGCGGGCCCCGGCATGCGCGTGGTCCGGGACACAGCGGACCATGGAGGACGTGTCCCACCACCCCATCGACGTTGCGTTGCCCCAGAGCGTCGAAGAAGCGTTGACCACGTACCTGGCCTCCCGGCGCGCGTCCGGCGAGGCGATGGACCCCAGCTTCGCGAGCGCGGTGGACGCGCTTTCGGACTTCGTGCTGGGCGGTGGCAAGCGCATCCGCCCGACGTACGCGTGGTGGGGCTGGCGCGCGGCGGGTGGCGATCCCGACGGTGAGCTCGCCGACGAGGTGCTCACGGCGGTCAGCTCGCTGGAGCTCATCCAGGCGTGCGCGCTCATCCACGACGACCTGATGGACGCCTCCTCGGTGCGCCGGGGCAAGCCGACCGTGCACATCGCGTTCGGCGCGCGGCACCGAGAGCAGGGCTGGCTCGGGTCGTCGGAGCGGTTCGGCATGTCGGCGGCCGTCCTGATCGGGGACATCGCGCTGGCGTGGGCGGACGACATGCTGTTCGCCGCCGGGCTGCCGGCCGAGGTGCTGCGGCGGATGAGCGAGCCGTGGCGGGACATGCGCACCGAGATGCTCGCCGGCCAGTACCTGGACGTGCTGACGCAGGCGCGGGGCGACTCCTCGGCGGACGCGGCGCTGCGGATCGACCGGCTCAAGACCGCCGCGTACACCGTCGAACGACCGCTGCACATGGGGGCGGCGATGGCGGGCGGCTCACCGGAGCTGATCGACGGGCTGCGGTCGTTCGGTGCCGACATCGGCGTCGCGTTCCAGCTGCGCGACGACCTGCTCGGCGTGTTCGGCGACCCGGAGGTCACCGGCAAACCCGCCGGCGACGACCTCGCCGAGGGCAAGCGGACGCTGCTCGTGGCGCTGGGCATGCAGTTCGGCGCCGATGTGTTGGACATCGCTCTGGGCAAGCCCGATCTCGACCTCGACACCGTCGAGGAGGTCCGCCGCGCGCTCGTGAAGGTCGGCGCCGTCGACGCCGTCGAGGAGCGCATCGAGGAGCTCACGAAGAGCGCGCTGGCCGCCCTCGACGCGGCTCCCGTGGCCGAGCCGGCCGCGACCAAGCTGGCCGACCTCGCGATCACCTCCACGAAGCGGGCCTTCTGAAGTCCACGACAGCTCACGCGACTGGTCGCTTGATTAACTCCTCGTGACCAGTCCGGGCCGTTGCTTGCTGACGCTTCCGCGCGTTGTGCAACGATGTTCGGGCGATGGCAGCAACTCCGTCCCTCCCCCGCACGAGCTCCGAGGTGTCTCCGCTGGAGCCCTCACCAGTCGTGCGCACGAACACCTACGCCATCCCCATCCGCACGACCATGCTCGGCCTGCTGGGCGTCGCGCTGATCGCGCTCGGCGGCATGGGCGCGGGCGCGATCCTGGAGCGCGATCCGCTGCTCGCCCAGGTCGGTCTGAGCTGGCTGCGCTACGGCCACGGCCGCGACCTCGCGAGCATGGTGCTGTACCTGGGTCTCGGCCTGGTCGTCTGGGCGTGGATCCGGCTCGGCCGGCTCGTGCGGTGGGGCGAGATCGGCGACTTCGCGGTGCTGGTCGCGGTGACGGTCTGGACGTTGCCGCTGCTCTTCGCGCCGCCGCTGTTCAGCAAGGACATCTACAGCTACCTGGCGCAGGGCCAGCTCGCGCTGAGCGGCTACGACCCGTACGAGGTCGGGCCCGCCGTGCTGCAGAGCACGCTGAGCGAGAACGTCAGCTGGGTGTGGCAGCACACGCCCGCACCGTACGGGCCGTTGTTCATCCTCGTCGCCAAGGCGATCGTGTGGATCACCGACGCCAGTGTGATCCTCGGTGTCGTCGCGATGCGCATCTCGCTCGCCGGCGGGCTGGTGCTGCTGTGCTGGGCGCTGCCGGGCCTGAGCCGGCACCTGGGCGGCCGGTCGGCGATCGCGCTGTGGCTGGTGGCGGCGAACCCGTTGCTGCTGATCCACCTGGTCGGCGGCGCGCACAACGACCTGCTGATGATCGGCCTGATGGCCGCGGGCGTACTGCTGGTGCTCGACCGCAGGCACGTGCTCGGCTTCGTGCTGCTCGGGCTCGCGTTCTCGGTCAAGGCGACGGCGGTCGTCATCCTGCCGTTCCTCATCTGGATCTGGGCCGCGCGCCTGGACGGCGACAAGCGCGCCCAGTTCCGCAAGGCGCTGCTGCCGGGGGCGGCGGCGTTCCTCGGGGCGTTCGTGGCGTGCACGCTGGTCGCCGGGGTGAGCCTCGGCTGGATTCCCGCGCTGCGCAGCTCGTCGATGATCATCAACTGGCTGTCGATCCCGAGCGCGGTCGGCGACTTCGTGCGCATGGTCGTGAACTGGTTCGTCTACGTCGACGGCGGCATCTTCATCGGTGTGGCGCGGGCGCTCGGGTCGGTCCTGCTGATCTGGATCGCCTGGACGCAGTGGTGGGCGGCCAGGGACGGCGAGGTCCGCGACGGCATCCGGCGCGGCGCGCTGACGATGCTGGCCGTCGCGCTGCTGTCCCCCGCGACGCTGCCGTGGTACTTCAGCTGGCCGCTGGCGCTCGCCGCCGGGTTCATGTGGACCACGGGCGCGCTGGTGACGGCGTCGCTCGCCTCGGTCTTCCTGCTGCTGGTGACGTTCCCGAACGGCGACACGGCGCTGTACTCGTGGGGCTACCTGTTCTTCGCGCTGATCGTGTCGGCGCTCGCGGCGCGGTCGCTGGTGAAGCCGGACCCGTTCGGCCTGTCCACCCGGTACGAATGAACGCCGATATATTGGATATCGGTGCCGCGTACGCCGCGTGCCGCCGGGTCAACGCGCGGTACGGCAAGACGTTCTTCCTGGCCACGACGCTGTTGCGCCCCGAACAGCGTCCCGCGGTGCACGCGTTGTACGCGTTCGCACGGTGGGCCGACGAGATCGTCGACGCCGCGGGAGTCGACGACCGCGAGGGCGAGCTGAACCGGCTGGAGCGGCTGCTCGACAAGCAACCGTCGAACCCGGTCCTGCACGCGCTGGCGGACACCATGCGCCGCTACGACATCGACCGGTCGCTCTTCACGGACTTCCTCGCGGCGATGCGGATGGACCTCGACGTCACCGAGTACGCCGACCTCGACGCGCTCGGCGTCTACATGCACGGCTCGGCGGAGGTCATCGGGCTGCAGATGCTGCCGGTGCTGGGCACCGTGGTGCCCCGCGCGGAGGCCGAACCGTACGCGGCCCGGCTCGGCGTGGCGTTCCAGCTGACGAACTTCCTGCGCGACGTCGGCGAGGACCTCGACCGCGGCCGCGTGTACCTGCCGCAGGACGTCCTCGGCGCGCACGGCGTCGACCGCGACCTTTTGCAATGGGTTCGCCATCATCGTCGCGCAAACATCCGGGTGCAACGGGCGCTCGACGAACTCGTTGCTCACTCGTATGCGATATATCAGTCGGCGCAGCCAGGCATTTCGATGCTGTCGCCGGCGTCGAGGCCGTGTGTGCAGACGGCGTACACCCTGTATCGCGACATCCTCGGCCTCGTCGGCTGCGAGGTGCTGTGGCGACGGGTCGCGGTGCCGAACTCCCGGCGTCTCGCGGTGGCAGTGCCCGGCGTCGGCCGGGCACTGCTCGCGCGTGTGATGACCAGATGAAACCGGCGTCAGATGACGACGACTCCGACGATGTTGGACGTCGCGGAGGCGTAGACACTGGTGCCCGGGAAGTAGAGGCGCAGGTCGGCGGAAGCGTCGATGGTCAGCTTCGCGGTGAACGTCGAGTTCGGCGTGCAGGACTTGGTGTAGATGTTCGTCCACGTCGAGGCGCCGACCTTGACCTGGGCGAACACGTCGAGGCCCAGGGTGAGCTGACGCCCGCCGCCCTCGGCGCCGAGCTTGCCCTTGATCTGAAGCTGGTTGCCCTTCTTCAGCTTGACCTTGGCGCCACCCGCGTCGAGTTCGAGCGTCGTCGGCTTGGCCTGCACGGCCGGGGCGGCCACGGCCGCGACCGGCGAGAGGAGCAGCCCGACCGCGGTGAGGCCGGCCAGCAGAGTCTTGGTGATCATGGGAACCAGTTCAGGGGTTCCGGACGTCTCACGCCTGCGGAGACGCCCGGAACCGCCACATCGTGTGAACTAGAAGCCCATGGCTTGCGCGCGTCGCTTTACCTCACGCCCACGGTCGCCGCGCAATGCTTCGATCGGAGTGCCAGGGAGGCTCGAGTCCTCCGTGAAGAGCCAGCGCAGGATCTCGTCCGTGGAGAAGCCCTGGTCGCGCAGCACCGTGATCGTGCCGGGCAGACCCTTCACCACGGTTCCGGCGGCGAGGAACGCTTCGGGAACGACGAGAACGCCGTCCCGCCGCTCGGCGAGCAGTTGCCCGTCGCGCAGCAGTTGGTGGACCCGGGTGACCGGAAGTCCCATTCGGTCGGCCACCTCGGGAAGAGGAAGAACCTCCAGGTCGGCAGCCAGTACATCCGCAGCGGCAGGAATCGCACTCACGGGGGTCACGATGCCATAACCGAACTGTGAACGCCCTTCCGCCAACCGGGTCATCCTGAGCTTTACCATCTCGCACTGTGGAGAGGTCGGTTTCGAACGTGATGGGTGGACTGCTCGAGCAGCGCTACCGGGTGGACGCCGTGCTCGCGCGCGGTGGCATGTCCACCGTCTATCGAGGTCGCGACACCCGCCTCGATCGCGATGTGGCCGTCAAGGTGATGGATCCGCACCTGACGGCGGACCCCGCGTTCGTCGCGCGGTTCGAGCGCGAGGCGCGCGCGGCAGCCCAGTTGCATCACCCGGCCGTGGTGTCCGTGCACGACCAGGGCGTCGACGGTGACCAGGTGTACCTGGTGATGGAGCTGATCGACGGCGGAAACCTCCGTGACCTGCTGAACCAGCGCGGCAAGCTGCCTCCCGCCGTTGCGTTGAGCATCCTCGGCCCCGTGCTGTCCGCGTTGGGCGCCGCCCACCGCGCCGGGCTGGTGCACCGCGACGTGAAGCCGGAGAACGTGCTGATCGGACCTGGTGGCCAGGTCAAGGTCGCGGACTTCGGACTGGCCCGCGCGGTCGCCGAGAACGGCGTCACGAGCGACAGCGAGATCCTCGGGACTGTGGCGTACCTCTCACCTGAACAGGTGGAGACGGGGGCCGCGGACGCGCGCAGTGACGTCTACTCGGCCGGAATCGTGCTCTACGAGATGCTGGCGGGCCAGGCGCCGTATCGCGGCGAGACGCCGATCTCGGTGGCCTACCAGCACGTGAACTCGGACGTCCCGTCCATCCCGGAGATCCCGCTGGCGCTCGACACGCTGGTGCGCAAGGCGACGCGGCGCGACCCGTCGCTGCGCCCGGCGAACGCGGACGCGTTCCTCGCCGAGCTGGAACGGGTGGGATCGGAGCTGGGACTCACGCCGCAGCCGGTGCCCGTTCCCGGCACGGCGCCGGAGAACGACAGGACCGTGATCATGCGGCCGGTTCCGGTCGCGGTCGGCGCCACTCCCCCGTCGGTCGCCGAGGCGACCCGGCCGGTCCAGCCGGTTCAGCCGATGCAGTCCGCGATGACCACCGTCCACACGGGCCCGCCGACGCCACCTCCCGGCATCTCCGCCACGCGCACGATGGCGCGGCCCGAGCAGCCACGTCGCCGCCCGCCCCAGGCCCGTGCCAAGAAGCCGAAGGTCGATCCCGTCGAGGAGGAGCGCAAGCGCCGCAAGAGGCTCTTCATCATCTGGGGATCCGTCGTCGCGGTGCTGGCGGTGATCGTCGGACTGTTCGCCTGGTACCTCGGCGCCGGCCGCTGGACGGCGATGCCGGCGGTGGTCGGGCAGTCCGAGCAGAACGCGTCGCAGCTGGTTCGGGCGGCGGACCTGACCGCGTTGATCGACAAGGTCCCGTCGGACGACGTGCCGAACGGGCAGGTCATCAGCACCGAACCCGCCGCGGGCACGGAGCTGCGCAAGAGCCAGTCCGTGAAGCTCGTCGTGTCGCGCGGCAAGCCCGTGGTGCCGTTCATCAACGTCGGTGTCGACGTCGAGGCCGCGACCAAGGAGATCGAGGCGGCGGGCCTGAAGGCGGCCAAGGACCCCACCAAGGACGCGTTCCACGACACCGTGCCGATCGGCAAGGTCGTGGCGCTGGAACCGCGGGCCGGGACGTCGGTGAAGATCGGCAGCCCGGTGATCCTGGTGCTGAGCAAGGGACCCGCGCCGCGCAGGCCGGTGCCGAACGTGGCGGGCAAGTCGAAGGACGACGCGTTCGCCGAGCTCCAACGCGCCGGTCTGGAACCGGTCGAGGCTGGCGGTCAGGACGCCGCGAACGGCGACGACGCACGTGCGGTGCGCACGGACCCGCCCGCGGGCACCGTGCTGGACCCGACGGCGAACAAGCGCGTCACCGTGTTCTTCCAGGACAACTCGGAGGTCGAGGTCCCCGAGGTGACCCGGCTGAAGGTGCGCGAGGCCAAGGAGGAGCTCGAACGGGCCGGCCTGAAGGTGAAGGTCGAGTTCAACCGGAGCAACAACGCGACCGTCGTGAACCAGTCGATCCCGCCGCGGACGAAGGTGCGGCGAGGCACCGAGATCACGATCTTCGGCCTCTGACCCCGCGCTGGGAGCAAAGCGAAGGGCCCCGCGTTCTCGACGCGGGGCCTTTCGTTCTTCAGCTCGTCTTCAGCAAACCCGCTACGAGCGCAGCATCTCCGCGACGAGGAACGCGAGCTCCAGCGACTGCTGCGTGTTCAGGCGCGGGTCGCACGCCGTCTCGTAGCGGCCGGCGAGGTCGTCGTCGGAGATCTCCTGCGCGCCACCGAGGCACTCGGTGACGTCCTCACCCGTGAGCTCGATGTGGATGCCACCGGGGTGCGTGCCGAGCCGGCGGTGCACCTCGAAGAAGCCCTGCACCTCGTCGACGATCCGGTCGAAGTGCCGGGTCTTGTAGCCGGTGCTCGACTCGTGGGTGTTGCCGTGCATCGGGTCGCACTGCCAGATGACCTTGTGGCCGGACGCCTCGACCTTCTCGATGATCGCCGGCAGCACGTCGCGCACCTTCTGGTTGCCCATGCGCGAGATCAGCGTCAACCGGCCCGGCTCGTTGCGCGGGTCCAGCCGCTCGACGTACTCCACCGCCATCTCCGGCGACGTCGTCGGGCCGATCTTGAGACCGATCGGGTTCGCGAGCATCTCCGCGAACGCGATGTGCGCGCCGTCGAGCTGACGGGTGCGCTCGCCGATCCACACGAAGTGCGACGACAGGTCGTACAACCGCGGCTGCTCACCCGTGGTGTCCAGGCGCAGCAGCGCGCGCTCGTAGTCGAGCAGCAACGCCTCGTGCGAGGCGAAGATCTCCGTGCCGTGCAACGACTGGTCGGTGACACCGCACGCGGACATGAACTTCAGGCCGCGGTCGATCTCACTGGCCAGCGCCTCGTACCGCTCGCCCGCGGGCGAGGTGCGCACGAAGTCGCGGTTCCAGTCGTGCACCCGGTGCAGGTCCGCCAGACCCGCGCCGGTCAGCGCGCGCAGCAGGTTCATCGCGGCACCGGCGTTGGCGTAGGCGCGGATCATCCGGCTCGGGTCCGGGATGCGGGCCTCGGGCGTCGCGACCAGGGAGTTGATGATGTCGCCTCGGTAGGACTGCAGGCCGAGGGCGTCGATGTTCGACGACCGCGGCTTGGCGTACTGCCCGGCGATGCGGCCGACCTTGACGACCGGCAGGCTCGCGCCGTAGGTCAGAACCACGGCCATTTGCAGCAGGGTCCGGATGTTCGCGCGGATGTGCGGCTCGGTGTTGTCCGCGAACGTCTCCGCGCAGTCACCGCCCTGCAGAAGAAACGCCTCACCGTTCGCGACCTGCGCCAGTTGCGTGTGCAGCCGGTCGATCTCGGCGGGCACGGTGATCGGCGGCACGCTCTCCAGCACGGCCCGCACACGACGCACCTGTTCGGCGTCGGGCCACTCCGGCTGCTGGGCGGCGGGACGCGACAGTGCGTCGTCCAGGCGCTTGCGCATCTCGGGAGGCAGCGGCGGAAGCTCGGGAAGCGTGTCGATGGGCACGTCCACGGTCCAGTTCACGCTGCTCATCCTAGTTGTCCCACACTGAGAGACCGGGCCGGGCCTGTCAGCAGTTCGCGGGGTGTTGGCCTGGGCGTCATTCGATGGTGTAAAGCGCGGTGAGGTCTGTTACTTGTCAACCATCGACCTCTGCCCTGTTGAGACGACACATTGCATGATGTGGCCATGAATGCCACCCGATTGGATGACAGCACCGCGACCCGGCTGCTGGCCAT
The DNA here is from genome assembly GCF_053601075.1 of Lentzea sp. NPDC004789. Taxonomy (NCBI): domain Bacteria; kingdom Bacillati; phylum Actinomycetota; class Actinomycetes; order Pseudonocardiales; family Pseudonocardiaceae; genus Lentzea; species Lentzea sp. NPDC004789. The sequence goes on from NZ_JBSGBE010000006.1 coordinate 188,578, forward strand.
CGCGATCGACAACATCCAACGCGACCACCCGGTGCATTGGACGCACGTCATCGACGGCGACGACCGGCTGATCCCGCAGCGGGTGCTGCACCCCGTGTTCGCCGGGTCGTTCGACTGGCACTCGTGCGTGCACCAGACCTGGCTGGCGGTGCGGCTGCTGCGGCTACGGCCGTCGCTTCCGGGGGCCGATCTGGCCCGCGACGCGCTGGACAAGGTGATCACGCACGAGAACTGCGCCGTCGAGGCCGCGTTCTTCGCCTCACCGGCGGGACGGCACTGGGAGCGGCCGTACGGGTGGGCGTGGCTGCTGCTGCTCGACGCGGAACTGCGCTCCTCCGGCCTGCCGTGGTCGGTGGCGCCGATCGCGGACGTCCTGCGCGACCGGTGGCTCGAGTGGATCTCGGCCGCGCGGCTGCCGGTGCGCACCGGGACGCACGGCAACACCGCGTTCGCGACCGCGCTGGTGTTCGACGCCGCTCAGGTGAACGGCGACTTCGAGCTGGCCTCGGCGTGCGTCGACGCGGCACTGCGGTGGCACCGCGACGAGTCCGCGTACGGAGGCTTCGAGCCGGACGCCGCCGACTTCCTGTCCCCCGCGCTGACGACGGCCGACCTGATGCGCCGGGCTCTCGACACCGCGGAATTCGGGACGTGGTTCGACGCGTACCTGCCGGAGCTCGACGCGGACCGGTGGCGCGTGCTGCGCGAGCCCTTCCCGGTCGACGACCCCGCTGACCCCTACGGCTCGCACCTGGCCGGGCTCGCGTTGTCCCGCGCCTGGAACTGGGAGGCGATCGCGGACGCCCTCCCGGCCGGGCACCGGTACGCCGAACTGGCCCGCACGGCCTCCGCCGCCCACCGCGAGGCCGGCTGGACCTACGTGTTCGGCGGCCACGGCTACATGGCCGACCACTGGCTGGGCACGTTCGCCGCCTACCTCGACGTGAAGGCCTTCTGACCAGCACAAACTCTCGTTGTGCAAAGAACGTTTGCGGACGTCCGCAAACGTTCTTTGCACAACTGATATATCGGATATCGCTCATCGAAGACGCGCTGCCGGTGATCGCACTGCTCGGCTCACGGGGGTGAGCGCGGTCGCTGACGTCCCGCAGCGCGTTGGCCACCCTCGTGGCGCCGAACACGACGTCGCGACCGGGTTGGACGTCGACGGTGTGCGCCTCGTCGTCCGGGGTCAGCCTGGGCAGACCGAACTCTCCCCGGCATGGCGGTCGTCGCTCATGCGAATGCCGTACGTCGGACGCGTCGCGCCCGACGTACGGCATCGGCGATATATCGGATATCAGCTTCGGCGATCAGGCGCCGAAGAAGACCTCGGCCTCTTCGTAGCGCTCCGCCGGAACGGTCTTGAGCTCGGCCGTCGCCTCGGACAGCTTCACGCGCACGATGTCGGTGCCGCGCAGCGCGACCATGGTGCCGAAGTCGCCGGCCGCGACGGCGTCGACCGCGTGCAGGCCGAAGCGGGTCGCGAGGACGCGGTCGTACGCGGTCGGCGTACCGCCGCGCTGGATGTGGCCGAGGATGGCCGCCCGGGACTCCTTGCCGGTGCGGTCCGCGATCTCCTCCGCGAGCCACTGGCCGACACCGCCGAGGCGGACGTGACCGAAGGCGTCGCGCTCACCGGAGTGCAGCACCTCGGCGCCGCCCTCGGGAATCGCGCCCTCGGCGACGACGATGATCGGCGCGAACTCGCTCTCGAAGCGGCGCTCGACCCACTCGACGACCTTGTCGACGCTGAACGGGCGCTCGGGCACGAGGATGACGTTCGCGCCACCGGCGAGACCGGAGTGCAGCGCGATCCAGCCCGCGTGCCGGCCCATGACCTCGACGACGAGCGCACGGTGGTGCGACTCGGCCGTGGTGCGCAGGCGGTCGATGGCCTCGGTCGCGATGTGCACGGCCGTGTCGAAGCCGAACGTGTAGTCCGTGGCGCCGAGGTCGTTGTCGATCGTCTTCGGCACACCCACGACGCCGATGCCGTCATCGGTGAGGCGCTTGGCGACACCGAGCGTGTCCTCGCCGCCGATCGCGATGATGGCGTCGATGTTGTTGGCCGCGATGGTCTCGCGGATGCGGTCGACACCGCCGTCGACCTTGTACGGGTTCGTGCGCGACGAGCCCAGGATGGTGCCACCGCGGGTGAGGATGTCCTCGACGTCCGCGAGGCCGATCGGCTTGGTGAGGTTCTCGATCGGACCCTGCCAGCCGTTGCGGAACCCGACGATCTCCCAGCCGTGTGCCTTGATGCCCTTGCGGACCACGGCCCGGATCACGGCGTTCAGACCGGGGCAGTCACCACCGCCAGTGAGCACACCGATGCGCATCTGCTTGCCCAATCTCTCGTGTTCTGTGTCACTCAGACTTTCACGAGCTGTATCGGTGCAGCAACGCGGGTCTCACTTATCGGACGGGAAACCCGATTTTGCGCCGATGTTCCTCGATCACCTTCCACCGCGCGAGGTTGTGGCGGGCGTCGGCGAGGGCGTCGTGCGCGTCGGCGGGAGGCGCGGGCAGCCGGGGGCGGCCGACGTCGTCCCAGCGCTGCCGCAGGTCGCGGGTGAACCGGGGCAGGGCGCGCGGCAACGCCGGCATGGCGCCCCACAGCTGTGCCAGCGCGACGTGGTCGTAGGCGGCGAACCACGCCCACAGTTCGATCTCGTCACGGGCGGCGTTGCGGGCGCCGAGGAAGTCGAGCAGGTCCTCGCGGATGCGGTCGCGGCTTCGCCACGCCTTGTCGGCGGGCGACGGCAGCTGGTTGAGGACGTTCTGCCGCACCCACGGACCGGCCCGCTCCGGGTCGAACTCGGTGGACACGGCGTAGAACTCGCGGCCTTCCTCGTCGACCACCCCGATCGACACGAGGTCGATCGTCACCCCGTCCTCGATGAACTCACAGTCGTAGAAGAACCGCACCGCGACACCCTAGGGGGTGCGGTCAGCTCGCCTTCGTCTCGGGCACCCGGTCGGCGGTCTTGCCCTGCTCGGGGACCTTCGTGGCCTCTTCCTTCGCCTTGGCCGCGTAGACGTCGACGTACTCCTGACCGGACAGCTCCATCAGCGAGTACATGATCTCATCGGTGATCGACCGCAGCACGAACCGGTCACCGGACAGCCCCTCGTAGCGGGAGAAGTCGAGCGGCTTGCCGATCTTGATGCGGATCGGGTACGGCTTCCACATCTTCGAGCCGATGGGGTTCGCCTTGTCCGTGCCGAACATCGCCACCGGGATCACCGGCGCACCGGACTCCAGCGCGATCCACGCGACACCGACCTTGCCCTTGTACAGCCGGCCGTCCGGCGACCGGGTGCCCTCGGGGTAGATGCCGAGGAGCTTGCCCTCGCGCACGATCCGCACACCCGTGTCGAGCGCGCCCTGCGCGGCCGAGGCGCTGGACCGGTCGATCGGCACCTGGCCGACGCCGGAGAAGAACCACTTCTGCAGCCGGCCCTTGAGTCCCGTGCCGGTGAAGTACTCGATCTTGGCGGGGAAGGTCACCCGCCGCGACAACATCAACGGCAGGAAGAAGGAGTCGGAGACGGCGAGGTGGTTGCTCGCCAGGATCGCGCCACCTTCCTTCGGGATGTTCTCGGCACCCTCGATGATCTTCGGCTGGAAGAACAGCCGGAGAATCGGTCCCAGGAGGACGTGCTTCATCAACCAGTACAGCACCGTGGGAAGCGCCTCCCTAGACACCACGAACCTTGATCCCGGCAACCAGCCTACGGAGCCGACCGCTCCTCACACAACGAGTCCCGAAGTTGAGCGTCACGGCTTCGACTGCGCCGACTGCCGTAACCCGCAACACATCCCGCCCGTGCAACGATGAGGGGTCAGAGGGTTGCGGCTCATGGAGAGGCTCTGGATGAACGCCCGGCGCGACTCGACCGACGGCCCCGAGAACGTCGACGAGCTCTTTGCCGAGATCGTCGCGGGTCTCGAGCGGGACGGGGTCGGCAAGGACTGGCTCGACCTCGACGAGGCGAGCCCGGAAGACCTCAGGACGCTCGACGACCCGGCCGGAGAGCCCGCTGCCGGCCTGGACGACGAGCCCGATCGGCGTGGCCGCGACGACGAGGACCACTACATCCCGCCGGAGCCGCCGCCGTTCCCGGTGCTGCGCGCTTCGACCATCGCGGCGCTCGGGCTGTTCGTGCTCGGGATCGTCCTGCTGGTCGCCCCCGGCCTCTTCGGACTGGAGTCGCGCATCGGCACCCCGCTGTCGCTCGTCTCGCTCTGCGCGGGCGTCGGCTGGCTGATCCTGCGCATGCGCAACACCCCGCCGCCGGACTCGGGATGGGACGACGGCGCTCAGGTGTGACGCGTCACGTCCCGGTTGGTAACGCCGTGATAACGGCCACTCAAACCTTCAGATAACGATTCGCGCATGCTTACCGTGTCCGGCATGGACCAGATGCAGCACCTGATGATGGCCCGCGCCCTGGCGACCCTGAGCAAGAAGGACGCGGAGCGCGCCAAGCGCCGCCGCCCGCGCATCCTGCGCCTCCTCGGCCGCTAGCCCCGGCCCGAGCGTTCGCGGCGGGCGAACGAACCCCTACCGATCAGGTGCGGCGTGAGCTGTTCTTGGCCATGGCCGCGGTCATCTCCCGGGCGAGGGTCGCCGCGCCCACGATGCCGGCGTCGTCGCCCAGTTGCGCGGTCCGGATCCGCGCCAGCGGACGGTGACCCGCGCCGGTGACCACGGACGCGTAGCGCTCGCGGGCGTCGTCGAGGAACATCGGCGCCGACTCCGACACGCCTCCCCCGATGACGATCACCTCGGGGTCGTAGACGTCGGCCACCAGGGCCAGCCCCTCACCGAGCCAGCGGGCCAGGTCGGCCATCGCGCGCTTGGCCAGCGGGTCGCCGTCACGGGCCGCGCCGGCGACGCGGCGGCCGGTCACCGCACGGGAGTCGCCCGCGGCCTCGCGGGCCAGGACGGTCGAGACGCCGGGGTGCTTGGCCAGGAGCTCGACCGCGGTGGCCGAAAGGGCCGTGCCGCTGCAGTAGCGCTCCCAGCAGCCGTTCTTGCCGCACGGGCACGGACGGCCGTCGGGCACGACGCGCAGGTGGCCCAGTTCGGGGGCCACGCCGTGGGCGCCGCGGAAGACCTCGCCGTCGAGCAGCAGTGCGGCGCCGATTCCCGTGCCGATGGCCACCAACACGGCTGTGCGGGCGCCACGAGCAGCACCGAACCGGTGTTCGGCCAGGGCGGCGGCGTTCGCGTCGTGCTCCAGCACGACGGGCATGCCCAGACGGTCGCTCATGCGGTCCGCCACGTCGGCCTGCCGCCACGCCAGGTGAGGCGCGAAACGGACCGTGCGGCGGTCGGAGGCGATGAAGCCCGCCACGGCCAGACCGACGGCGTTCACCGCGTGCCGGTCCGCCACCTCCTCCACGGCGGCGACGATCGCGTCTTCGAGAGCCCGTTCGCCGGCGGGCGTTGGGGCGCGTGAGGTGTCCAGCACCGAGCCGCGCGCGTCCACGACACCAGCGCGCACGCTGGTGCCACCGATGTCCACTCCGACGGTGAGCACTAGTCCGTCTTCCTGACGACCTTGATGTGCTGCACCCGCTGGCCGGGTTCAGCCGGTTCAGCACCTGACGGCGGTGGCGGCGTGGGCGGGGCGCCGGGCTCGCGCAGGGCCGCGCGCAGCACCGCCACCAGGCCCGCGGCGTGCTCGGCGGCCTTCGCGGCGAGCTCGGAGCGGTCGCCGCGCAGCAGCGCCACGCCGTTGCACAGAGGGCACCAGCCGCACGTCTCGGGCGTGTGCGAGCCATCGCCCGCCTCCGCCACCCGCTGCAGCCACGGCTGCATGCGCTCAGCCGCGGCGTCGATGAGCAGCCGCAGCTCCTCGGCGAGCTTGCCGGTGTTGTCCTGGGTCATCCCAAACTCCTGATCAGCGCCGCACTCAGCGCCACAGCGACGGGTCCGGGCGGAACCCCACGGTCACGCCACCCGAGTCCATCTCCGCATCGGTCACGATGCAGCGCTTCAGCAACGACGGCAGCGCCACGAGCCGACGCCGGCCGTCGATGGTCAACGCGAGGTCGTCGCCCACGCGCGCGAGGTCCAGTTCTGTGTCGTCGGACAGCGGCAACACGATCCGCAGCGAGTATCGGGCGTCGAGACCACGTCCGCTGCCCGACATCTCCAGCAACGACTCGGCGACGGCCGCACCGGGCAACGGGTCTTCTGAGCCGTAGAGCTGCGCGGCGACCTCCAGCAGCGCCGGCACGCCCACGGGCTCGGACGCACGGTGGTCGACCGTGCGGATCTCCCCGATGCCGGTCAGCTCGGCCAGCACCGCGTCCTGCTCGTGCCGGCGCGTCCGCAGCCACGTGGCGGCCGCACCGCGCGCGGAACCCGGCGACGGCACCAGCCGGTTCGCGATCACACTGTCGACGCGGATTCCCTGCAGCGCCAACGCGGTCAGCGTGCGCCGGGTCTCGGCGGCGACCACCCGTTCCGGCGTCAGCACCAGCCGCACCGAGCACGAGGACGGGTCCGACAGCATCGTCCGCAACGAGTCCAGCCGCTCCGCGAGCCGGCTCAACGCGTCCGCGGTCGCGTCCCACTTCTCGACGGTCCCGGTGCCCGCGACGCCGGCCAGCAGCCCGCGCACCACCCGCCGGTGCGTCGGGAACAGTCTCTCCAGATAGCCCGCGAACGCCTCCGGCAACGACAGCAGCCGCAACGTCTCCGCCGTCGGCCCGCAGTCGACGACCACGACCTCCCACGGACCGCTGGATGCCAGCCGCCGCACCTCCGCCAGCGCGAGGAGGTCCTCGACGCCCGGCAGCACGGTCAGCTCCTCGGCGTCGAGCTCGTCGACACCGGCGCCCGCCAGCACGGTCCGCAGGTGCCCGCGCAGCTCACCCCACGCCTCGTCGACGAGGCCGCGAGGGTCGATCTGGCACGCGAAAAGCCCGTCCGCCGTGTCTACTTCGGACGGTGCGGCACCCAGACGGACGTCGAGGGCGTCGCCCAGCGAGTGCGCGGGATCGGTCGACACCACGAGCGCCTTGCGGCCGTTCGCCGCCAGCGAGGCCGCCGTCGCGGCGGCCAGCGTCGTCTTGCCGACCCCGCCCTTGCCGGTGAAGAGCAGGACGCGGCTCAAGCCGCCTTCTCCGCGCGCTTCTTGAGCTCCTTGAGCGCGGTGTCGAGGATCAGCTTCTCGGCCTTGCGGCGGAACAGCCCGATCATCGGGATCACCAGCTGCACCGACAGCGTGTAGGTGACCTTGGTACCGGTACCGGATGGCTCCAGCACGTAGCTGCCGTGCTGCGACTTCTGCATGGTGCCCTTGACGAGGTCCCACTGCACCGAGAGACCGTCGGCGGCCCAGTCGTACTTCAGGACGTACTCGTCCTTGACGGGACCCTGGTCGATCGCGAACCGGACCTGCTCCGCGCGGCCGTCATCGCGCGTGTCGAGGACCTCCACGTCTTTCATCCCGTTCGCCCAGTCCGGGTACGACGGGAAATCCGCGATGATCGCCATGATCTTCTCAGGCGGCGCGTCGATGACGATGGACTGAGTGGACTCGTCGGCCATGTGTGAGGAGGTTACTCGCGTCTTTACCAACTTAGGACGTGAGGCTTGCCGCTGCGCTGGAAGTGCCCGACGTTGACGCACTCGGTGTAGCCGATCCGCACGCGCCGGGCCAACGGCTGGTGCACGTGGCCGAACACGGACCAGCGCGGACGTTCCCGCACGATCTTCTCCAGCGCGGGCCGCGATCCCCATTCGGGACGGCGCGCCACGACGTCGTAGGTCAGGTCCGGGACGGCGGGCGGGATGTGCGTGCACAGGACGTCGACCGGGCCCATCCGGTCAAGCGCGGCCGCCATGTCCTCCTCCGTTCGGAGGTACGGGTACCACGGCGCGTTGGGGTTGCGCACGAGTCCGGGCACCATCAGCCCACCGCCCGCGAACCCGAACTTCAGGCCGCCGATCTCCGCCGTGTCGCCGTCGAGGACGTGCACGCCGTCGCGGGCGAACTGAGGCCACAGCTGCGGACTGTCCACATTGCCCGGTGTCGCGTACGTCGGCGCGGACATCGCGGCGAACAGCGCGTGGTACTGCTCCAGCACCGCCTCCTCGACCACCGAGCGGGCGTCGGCGAGACCGTCCCAGAGAGACCGGATGTAGCCCGCGGTGTCCGCGCGTTTGGTGCCGCGTCTCAACTCGGCGAAGATGCCGACCTTCTCCGGCCCGAAAACGCGCCCGAGGATCCCCTTGGAATGGTCGTGGTAGTCGACGAAGTCGATGAGGTCGCCGAGCACGACGAGCGCGTCCGCCCCGTCACCGGCGCGCGCGAGCGCCTCCGCGTTGCCGTGCACATCCGAAACCACGTGAACCCGCACGGTTGCCAACCTAGTTCACCGGGAGCGCGGTGGTTCTCCTGACGCGGCCAGAGCAAGATCACCCGTGCGGCGGGCAGCCCGCGGGACGACCGTCCTCCAGAGTCAGCTTGAGGCCCAGGGCAACGGACTTCGCGGCGAGCTGACGGCGTTGCACCTCACGAAGCGCGGCGCGCGGAGTGAACGAGCCGGCGGGTGGATCAGCGCGGAGGAAGTAGTGCAACAGGGTGCCGTCGAGCATCGGCTCGAGCCAGACCTCCATCGTGCCGACGAGCGCGCCGCCGACGGTCCAGCGCAGTCCCTCGTCGCCGCGGTCGGCGTAGACGTCGAGTTCGAGGTCCGGCCAGAACGCGCGCCACGACGAAGGCGCGGCGAAGGCGGCGGCGACCACGCTGGGTGGTACCGCCAGGAATGTCTCGTCGACGACGTCCACACTGGCCATGGGGTCAAAAGGTAACGGAAGGGCGTCCCGACCTTTGTATCAGCGGAATCACACGCTAAGTTTCCCCACCAGTAACAAATCACCGTACGGAGGTTGACGTGCGCGAGTTCAGCGTCCCCGCCACGGCCGCAGTGGCTCCGGAGGAGAACCTCACCGACATGGTGTGGGCCAACGCGGAGCGCTTCGGCAACGCCGTCAGCTTCCGCCGGCAGGTCGACGGCACCTGGGTCGACATCACGGCGCGTGATTTCGCCGCACAGGTCATGGCGGTCGCCAAGGGCCTGATCGCCGCGGGCATCGAGCACGGCGACCGCGTCGGCCTGGTCTCCAAGACCCGCTACGAGTGGCAGCTGCTCGACTTCGCCATCTGGGCGGCCGGCGCCATCACCGTGCCGATCTACGAGACGTCGTCGGCGGACCAGATCGAGTGGATCCTGTCCGACTCCGGCGCGAAGGCGGTGTTCGTCGAGACGCCCACGCACCGCTCCTACGTCGACGAGGTCGTCGGCACGCTGCCCGAGCTGCGCCACGTGTGGCAGATCGAGGGCTCGGCCGCCGCGGTCGACGAGCTCACCGCGCTGGGTGCCGAGATCGCCGACGACCAGGTGCACGAGCGCCGCAAGCTGGTGAAGGCGGACGAGACGGCGACGCTCGTCTACACGTCCGGCACGACGGGCCGTCCCAAGGGCTGCACGCTGACGCACCGCAACCTGCTGTCGGAGGTGCGGTCGACGCTGACGCGGTTCCCGGAGATCCTCACCGCGGGCAATTCGCTGCTGGAGTTCCTGCCGCTCGCCCACATCCTGGCGCGCGCTCTGTCGCTGGCGTGCGTGTACTCGCGTGCGACGCTGGGCCACACCGGTGACGTGAAGAACCTCGTCGCGGACCTCGGCCAGTTCCGTCCGACGTTCGTCGTCGCGGTGCCGCGCGTGTTCGAGAAGGTCTACAACGGCGCCAAGCAGAAGGCGCACGCCGGCGGCAAGGGCAAGATCTTCGACGCGGCCGAGGCGACCGCCGTCGAGTACTCGTCCGCGCTCGACAACGGCGGTCCCGGCCTGGTGCTGCGGCTCAAGCACGCGGTGTTCGACAAGCTGGTGTTCGCGAAGCTGCGCGACGCCCTGGGCGGCCGCGCGATCGCGGCGGTGTCCGGTGGCGCTCCGCTGGGTGACCGGCTGTCGCACTTCTTCCGCGGCGCGGGCATCCCCGTGTACGAGGGCTACGGCCTCACCGAGACGTCGGCGGCGGCGTGCGTGACGTTCCGCGGCCAGGAGAAGGTCGGCACGGTCGGCCTGCCGGTGCCCGGCACGTCGATCCGCATCGCCGACGACGGCGAGATCCTCATCAAGGGCGACATCGTCTTCACCGGCTACTGGAACAACGAGGCCGCCACCAAGGAGGCGCTGGAGGACGGCTGGTTCCACACCGGTGACATCGGCGAGCTCGACAGCGAGGGCTTCCTGAAGATCACGGGCCGCAAGAAGGAGATCATCGTCACCGCCGGTGGCAAGAACGTCTCCCCCGCGCAGCTCGAGGACCGCATCCGGGCGCACCCCCTGGTGTCGCAGTGCATGGTCGTCGGCGACAAGCAGCCGTTCATCGGCGCGCTGATCACGATCGACCCGGAGTTCTTCCCGTCGTGGAAGGAGTCGCACGGCAAGCCGGCCTCGGCCGAGGTCGCGGACCTGATCGAGGACGCGGAGCTGCTGGCCGAGATCCAGGCCGTGGTGGACGAGGCGAACAAGTCGGTGTCGAAGGCGGAGGCGATCCGCAAGTTCCGGGTGCTGCCGGTGGACTTCACCGAGGCGGGCGGCGAGATGACGCCGTCGCTGAAGCTGAAGCGCTCGGTCGTGGCGACGACGTACGCGTCGGACATCGACGCCATCTACGCGAAGTAGGGGTCCAATGCGCGAAAGGCCCAGGAGCTGCGAGAGAGCTCCTGGGCCTTTCGACCCCCAGCGATCGTGATCCGCGGATCTCCGCGGAACCCGAGAAGTTTGTTGCCCCGGCCCCCCGACCGGGACATGAAGAAGATTGCCGTATGGCGCTGACGTATCGCTGACGCGCCGATGTCACTCGGCGACAGCGCGCTAATAGGCTGTCCGGCAGGCGGGGGTCGTCCGGCGCTCACGAGGGGTTGGTAATGGCTTCGGGTCCGCAGTTCCGGCTGCTCGGCCCGTTGGAAGTGCGCCTGGACGACTCCTCCGTGGTGCTGCGGGCGGGCAAGCACCGGGCGTTGCTCGCGGCGTTGCTGCTGCGGCCCAACCGCGTCGTGCCCGTGACGGAACTGGTCGAGCACGTGTGGGGGGACGCACCGCCCGCGCGCACGCGTGGCACGTTGCAGACGTACGTGATGCGGTTGCGGGCGGCGCTGGGCGACCCGTCGCTGATCCAGACCGCCGCCGACGGGTACCGGATGCGGGTCGACCCGCTGGCCGTGGACGTGCACCGGTTCGTGGACGCGGCTGCTCGCGGGCGAGCGGCGGCCGGCGCTGACGACCTGGTCACGGCGCGGAAAGCGTTTGCCGAGGCGTTGGAGCTGTGGCGTGGCCCGGTGCTGTCCGACGTGCCTTCGGAGACGCTGTACTCGGAGCACGCGCCGCGGCTGACCGAGCTGCTGATGACGGTGCACGAGCAGCGGATCGACGCGGAGCTCGCGCTGGGCAACCACGCGGACCTGGTGCCGGAGCTGTTCGCGCTGACGCGGGACCACCCGTTGCGCGAGCGGTTCTGGGGGCAGCTGATGCTCGCGCTGTACCGGAGCAGCAGGCAGGCGGAGGCGCTGGAGGCGTTCCGGCAGCTCGACCGGACGCTCGACGAGCAGCTGGGCATCGACCCGTCCGCCGAGCTCCGGTCGTTGCACCAGGCGATCCTGGTGGGAGCGCCTTCGCTGGCCGCGCCGGTCGTCGCGCGCGAGCCGGACCGGGCGCCGGCGTCGCCGATGCGGCTGCCGGACGACATCGCCGACTTCGTGGGGCGCGCCCCGCACGTCGAGCGGATCTCCGCGCTGGTCACCGGTTCGGTGCCGATCGTGACGCTGGCGGGGCCGCCCGGCGTGGGCAAGACGACCTTGGCCGTGCACGTGGCGCACCTGCTGCGGGACCGATTTCCGGACGGGCAGCTGTACGTCGACCTGCGCGGATACTCGGTGGGGCCGCCCGCGGACGGGATGGACGTGCTGTCGCGGTTCCTGCGGGCGCTCGGCGTGCCGCCGGACGAGATCCCGCCGGACGCCGACGAGCAGAGCACGATGCTGCGCTCGCTGCTGTCGGGCCGCCGGATGCTGCTGGTGCTGGACAACGCGTCCGCTCCGGACCAGGTGCGGCCGTTGCTGCCGGGGACGGCGTCGTGCCGGGTGATCGTGACGTCGCGGGACGACCTGCGCGGCCTGATCGCCATGAACGGCGCGCGGACCGTGCCGGTGGACGTGTTCTCCCCCGCCGAGTCCGCGTCGCTGCTGTCCGAGCTGCTGGGGCCGGGTGATCACGCGGAGCTGGCCGACCGGTGCGGGCACCTGCCGCTGGCGTTGCGGGTGGCGGCGGCCTACCTGGCCGGACGCGACGACGTGACGATCTCGGGCTCGCCGATCGAGCTCGCCTACGCGGCCCTGCCCCCGGCGCCGCAGCGGTTGTTCCGGCTGCTCTCGCTCGTGCCAGGACCGGACTTCACGCCCGAGGCGGCCTCCGCGCTGGCCGACGTGGACGCCGAGGGCCTGCTGACCGTGCTGGCGATCGCGAACCTCGTGGTCCCGGTGGTGCCGGGCCGCTACCGGTTCCACGACGAGCTGGTGCGCTACGCGGCGACGTTGCGCGAGGAGTCGGACAGCCCGTCCGAACAGCAGCTGGCCTGGACCGCGCTGCTGAACCACTACCTGCGCGGCGTCGAACGCTGCGCCGAGCTGCTCTACCCCGGCATCGTGCGGCTGCCGTCGTCCGCCTCGGGCCCGGCGCCCCGGATCACGAGCCCGGCGGAGGCGCTGGCGTGGCTCGACGCGGAACGCCCGAACCTGATCGCCGCCATCCGGCACGCCGCCGAGCACGGCCCGGCCCCGATGGCGTGGCAGCTGGCCGACGCCCTGCGCGGCTACCTGTGGATCGGTCAGCACGTCGGTGAGTGGCTCGCGACCGCCCGCCACGGCCTGCAGGCCGCCCAAGCCTCCGCGCACCGCCCGGCCGAGGCCGCGATGCACGCCAACCTCGGCACCCTCTACCTGCGGCTGGGCGAGTACGCGCTGTCGGTGGAACACCACAACCACGCCATCGAGCTGTACCGCGCCCTGGGCGACAAGGACGCCGAGGCGAGCGTGCTGAACAATCTCAGCCTCGTCCACCGCCGCTCCGGCCAGCTGACCGAGGCCAAGGCCGCCCTGGTCCGCTGCCTGGAGATGCTGCGCTCGGCCGACAGCGTCAGCACCGGCCTGTACAACCTCGGCCAGCTCGCGGTGGAGCTCGGCGAGATCGACGACGCCGTCGACCACTTCGGCCAGGCCCTGGCGCTCGCCCCCAACGCCGACAGCCACACCTACCTCGGCATGGCACTGCGCCTGCAGGGACAGTTCGCCGAAGCCCGCACCCATCTCGAACGCGCCCTGGAAATCGGCAACGTCCCCGCCGGCGACGCCGAGGCCCTGGAGAACCTGGCCGCCGTGGAACTCGCCTCCGGCGACGCCGAGGCCGCGCTGTCCTTGGCCTCGCGCGCCCTCTCACTGGTCGCCGACGGCGGTGACCCGCAGGTGGCGACCTCGGTGCGGGTCACCCTGGGCGAAATCCACCGCGCGCTGACCGACTTCGCCGCCGCGGCCGACCTCTTCGACCAGGCTCTCGCGACGGCCCGCCGCATCGGCTACGCCTCCGGCGAGGTCCGCGCGCTGATCGGCCTGGCGGTGGTGTGGCGCGACCTCGACCGGCCTTCCGACGCCCGGTCCGCAGCCGACCAGGCCGTCCGCCGCAGCACCGAACTGGGCCTGCGCGCTTTGGAAGCCCGCGCTCGCGAACTCACCTGATCCGCACCGATATCCAATATATCGATCGCCGATATGTCATATACCGGCTTGCAGATGACAACGTTGTCATCTGCTGCGGCCTCGCACCGATATCGAGAAATCCTCCCGATATCCAATACATCGCACATCAGGATTGCCCGCCGCCAACGCTCAACACGTCATCGTCGATACTCCCGCGAGCCGTTTCCAGCATATTGGATATCAGTGCCGCGCGCCAAAACGCACCGAACACTCCGCCGATATATGGGATATCACCGGTCGCCCACCTGCAGCTGGTAGGCGAACCGCAGACAGTCACGTCCAGCCCGACACGAGAAGCGATATATCGGATATCAGATGCCAGCTGCGCTGCCCGTATATCGGATATCGGATATCGCATGCTGGACAGCGCCACCCAAAGCCGCGCGGGCGTCTCGCGCCGATATATGGGATATGGGGTATTGGATATCGTCAGCCGATGAGGCCTTCGAGGCGGTGTGCGAGCTGGTCCCATCGCCAGTGGTCGCTCACCCATTCCCGTCCGGCGCGGCCCATCTTGGCCGCCATTTCGGGATCGCCGAGCAGCGCGGCGACCCGCTCTGCGACGTTCTCGACGTCGAGGCCGTCGACGACGTTGCCGGTGATGCCGTCGCGCACGGTCTCCGGCGCACCACCGGACCGTCCGGCGATCACGGGCAGTCCGGTCGCCGAGGCTTCCAGGTAGACGATGCCGAGCCCCTCCACGTCGAGACCGCGGCCACGAGTGCGGCACGGCATGGCGAAGACGTCGCCGGCGTTGTAGTGCGCGGGCAGTTCCTCCCACGGCACCGAGCCGGTCAGCACGACGTCGCCGGGCTGCACGCCGGCGGCCAGCTTCTCCAACGTCCCCCGGTACGGCCCGCCGCCGACGATCAGCAACGCCGCGTCCGGCACCTTGCGCTGGATCAGCGGCAGCGCGCGGATCAGCACGTCCTGCCCCTTGCGCGGCACCAGGCGCGACACGCACACGATGACCGGGCGGTCGCCCAGCCCGTACCGGCGGCGCATCTCGGCGCGCGCGGCCGGGTCCGGGCGGTAGAGGTCGGTGTCCACACCGGACGGAAGGTGCTCCAGAGCGGCCATCGGCCCGAATGCCGCGGCGAACCGCGAGCGGGTGTAGCGGCTGACGTAGGTCACGACGTCCACACCGGACCCGATGGCCCGCAGCGCCTGCCGCGCCACCGGCAGCATCGACCAGCCGACCTCGTGCCCGTGCGTGCACGCCACCGCGCGGCTCAGTCCCAGCGATGGCGCGAGCAGCGCCAGCGGGGCCGCCGCGCCGAACCACGCGGCGTCGCACGACTCGGCGCGGGCGATGTCGCGTGCCCGCCGGAGGACGTCGGGCGTCGGCAGCATCAGCGAGGTGGGATGCCGCACCACGGGGAACGGCTGTGCGGCGTCGAACTCGGCCGCGCCCTTCCACTTCGGGGCGTACACGACGAGCGAGTCCGCGGGCAGCCGTGTGGCCAAAGCGTGCAGGTAGGACTGGATGCCACCGGGGCGAGGCGGGAAGTCGTTGGTCACCAGCAAGGTTCGGCGCACGGAACCAACGCTATCCGATGCTCGACCGCAGGAACTCGCGCCAGCCCGCGATGTCCACCGCACGCGCGTCCACAGCGGACGTCGACGCGTGCCGCAGGAAGAAGTCGACGACGCCCCGCTCCCCCAGCCGCGACTCCAGGTAGACCATGATCGAGTACGCCTGCTGGTAGGACAGGTCACGCCCGGCACCGCTGAAGTCGGACGGCAACGCCGACACGTCGGACCTGAGCAACGGCGCGGCCTGACGAAGCGACAACCCCAGGCCGTGGAACGCCACCCAGTCCGCGAACCCCTCCACCAGCCACAGCGGCGCCGAGTCGGACGTCAGGTCACGCGTCGCCACGTGCGTGATCTCGTGCCGCAGCAGCACACGCAGCTCCAACGGCGTCAACGCCGCCGCACGCGTCCGATTGAGCACCACGCGCTGCCCGGAACCGTCACGGATCGCGATCCCGGCCATGTCCGCGAACGCGGGCCCGACCAACGACACCAGTTCGGAGTCCGTCGCCGGAATGACGACGTCGACCCGGCGAGCCCAGCCGATATCCAATATATCGGCGACGCCGGTCACCGACTCGTTCACGAGCCCGGACACCCGCCCGGCCAGCTCTCCGTCACAAGAACTGCTGGTCACGGTGCCCGACGACACCGTCAGCACGGCCTCTTTGCAATGAGGTGTTTCCGTCGGCGGCAACTCAGCAGGCCGCATTGCAACGCTGAGGCCCAGCAGGAACGTCATGGCGACCGTGACGGCCAGCAACGTCCTCAGGTGCTTCACCGGCGTAACGCTAGCCCTCGATGCGCCGAATCACCGCGATGGGCCCGATGGCGTCGATCGGCGCGATCTTCACGGGCTGCCCCTCGGTGGAGGCGTGCACGGCCCTCGCGTTGTCGACCGCCATCGCGACGTGCGACCGGCTCGAGTAGTAGATGATCAGGTCGCCCGCGCGGACGTCGGCACGCGACACCGCACGTCCGACGGCGGCCTGGCCGCCCGAGGTGCGGGGAATCGCGTAGCCGGCGGCCGCGTAGGCCTTCATCGTCAGACCGGCGCAGTCCCACCGATCGGGCCCGGCCGCGCCGTACTGGTAGCCGTCGCCGCGATGCGCGAGCGCGAACTCCAGCGCGATGCCCGCGGTCCCCGCCGGCACGCTGATCCGCGACCGGTCTCCCGGATCCCGCAGCTGGTTCACGACCGGCGCCGGCAGCCGCGTCAACGCCGACCTCACCTCACCGATCTGCGCCTGCAGCGCGCGACTGCGCTCGTCGAGGTCGCTCTTCAGCCGTTCGGCCGCCGAGGTGGCCTCCGCGGCACGGGACCGCGCGTTCTCCGCCGCCTGGTGCGCCTGACGCGCCTTCTCCACCGCACCGGACAGCCGGGCCAGTGAGTCGGCCTTGTCGGAGGCCAGCACCCGCATCATCTCCAGGCGGTTCAGGAAGTCCTGCTGCGAGTCGGCCACGAGCAGCGCCGACAGCTGGTTGAACCGCGCGCCCTCGAACGACGCCTGGGTGATCAGGTCGACCTGGCCGCGGTAGTCGTCCTCGTCTGACTTCGCCTGACGCTCGATCTGCTGCGCCGCCGCCACGTCCGCGGTGGCGCGTTCGAGCTCGGCCCGCCGCAGGACGAGGTCCTCCTGCGCGCGCAGGACTTCCTCGTTGAGCTTCGTCGCCTGCGCGGTCAGATCCGCGTACGCGCGCGCCGGATCGGCCGGCTGCGCGGCGAACGACACGGCCGGAAGAGCCGAGAAGAACAGGGCGGTAACCAGAACACCGCGGGTGAGCTTGCGCGACATCACGTCGCCGATCCCCTTCGCGAGAACAAGACCGTCAAGATCGACGGCGTCAGGCTACCGGGTGATCAAACGCGGCCGAGACGGGCCAGCAACACGGCGGACGGCACCGGGTGCGCACCACGCCGGCGCACCGAGTCGGCGACCGCGCGGTCCGACGTCACCACCACCACGGGACGACCCTCGGGCTCCGCGGTGACCAGCGCGCGGATCACGTCATCGGCCAGCACACCGGGATCGCTGAAGAGCACGCGCACACCCCGCGGCGCCGACGCGGGCACGGCCACGACCCCGGCGCCGTCGAACACCAGCGTCACCTCCGCACCCGTGCGCGCCGCCAGCACGGCCAGCTGGTGCACGAGCCGATCACGCTGATCCGACAACGACAGTTCCGGATAGCCGGTCTTCGTGACGTTGTAGCCGTCCACCACCAAGTGCACCGCGGGCAACGCCAACAGCCGGTCCAGCGCCGCGGGATCCTCCACGCGTCCAACGGCTCCCTGCGACGCGCTCGCGCCCCGCACGAGGTCGGCGGGACGCGGCCCGGTGCCGCCCAGCGCCAGCTCACGGCGCAACCCCGTCACCGCACCGTCGAGCGTGTCCACGAGCAACGCGAGCCGCACCTCGTCCGCCTGCCGGGCCTCGCGCGCCGACTGACGGGCCACCTCGGCGTCCGCGATCGCCCGCTGCGCCTTGCCCCGCTCGGTCTCCGCGCGTTCCCGCTCCCGGTCGCGCTCGGCGGTGAGACGCTTGACCTCGTCGGCCGTGCGTTCCTGGATCTTGTCCACCTCGGCGGCGGCGGCCGCGGCGGCGTCCTTGGCCTCGCGCAGCTTCACGCCCTGCTCGCGCAACCGCTTGCGCAGGCGTTCCAGCTCGATCTCGGCATCCGCGCGGACGCGTTCGGCGGCACCGTCGAGCTGGTTGCGTTCGACCTTCAGCCGCTCCAGCTCGCTCTCCAGCCGTTCCGCCCGCGCCACCGCGGCGTCGCGCTCCGCCCGCAGCGTCGCGTCGCCGACCCGTCGCGACACCAGTTCCACGTAGTGCAGCGCGACGTCGTCACCGGTCAGCACCGCCGCGGCGGCCGCGGTGACCGGGTCCGGCGAGGTGACCTCCAGCGTCGACGGCCGGTTCTTGCGCAGCCACTCCACGACGGCGGTGCGGAAGTTCGCCGAGTCGCGCAGACCCGCGACGACCTGTGCACCGCCCAGCCGGGCGCGTTTGGTGGGAGCGAACTTCGCCACCGGGCGCAGGTGCTGGGGCACGTCGACCTTCGCCATCTCGCCCAGCGCGTCGGCACCGAGCTCCGCCAGCCTCACCCGCAACGGCTCCGGCAGGGTCGACCAGTCCACAGTGGAGTCGTCTGTGGACTCGCCCGCCTCCTCGGCAGGCTGGTCGAACTCGGGCTCGGGCATCGGGTCTGGCACCCCAACAGGCTAGAGCCCTCGCACTTGAGCAGAGCACGGACGTGTCCGCCCTGTGGAACAACGATCTGGAAAAGATCACCGAATCACCACCCCAACGGAGCAACCGCAGGTCAACGCCCCCGCGAATGATCGACACCGAAAATTGTCAGACCCCGTCGCTAACGTCCGAGCCGTGACCGGTCAACTGTCCTTCGACGAGCTCGGAACGCCCCTGCGCGATACGACGTTCGTCGTCTTCGACCTGGAGACGACGGGCGGGAGTGCCGAGGAGGACGCCGTCACCGAGATCGGCGCGGTGAAGGTGCGCGCCGGCGAGGTGCTCGGCGAGTTCGCGACGCTCGTCGATCCCGAACGCGGCATCCCCGTGCAGGTGGCGCAGCTGACCGGCATCACGCAGCTGATGGTCACCGGCGCGCCGACGCTGCGGACGGTGCTGCCGGCGTTCCTGGAGTTCGCGGCCGGAGCGGTGCTGGTGGCGCACAACTCCGGTTTCGACATCGGCTTCCTCAAGGCCGCCTGCGAACGCCACGGCTACCGCTGGCCGAAACCGTCCGTGGTGTGCACGGTGAAGCTGGCGCGACGCGTGCTCAGCCGCGACGAGGCACCGTCGTGCCGCCTGTCCGCGCTGGCGGACCTCTTCCACACCGAGACCAGGCCGACGCACCGCGCACTGGCCGACGCCCGCACGACCGTCGAGGTGCTGCACGCGTTGCTGGAGCGCGTCGGCAACGTCGGCGTGCACTCGCTGGAGGAACTGCTGGCGTACCTGCCGGAGGTGACACCGGAACAACGCCGCAAGCGCTCTCTGGCCGCGCACCTGCCGTCCAAACCGGGCGTGTACCTCTTCCGCGGCCCCAAGGAGGAGGTGCTCTACGTCGGCACGGCCTCGGACCTGCGCCGCCGCGTCCGGCAGTACTTCACGGCCAGCGAGGGCAGACGCAGGCTGCGCGAGATGGTGGCCCTCGCCGTGCGCGTGGACGCCGTCGAATGCGCGCACCCGCTGGAGGCCGAAGTCCGCGAGCTGCGGCTGTTGCGCGCGCACCGCCCCGCCTACAACCGCAGGTCCAAGAACCCGCACCACGCGTGGTGGCTGGTCCTGACCGATGAGCCGTTCCCGCGGCTGTCGCTGGTCAGGAACCCGCGCGACGGCGCCCTGGGCCCGTTCCGCACGCGCCAGGCGGCCGAGTCGGTGGCCGACGCCCTGCTCGACGCCGTCCCGCTGCGCTCCTGCACCATCAAGATCCCGGCGACGAACCAACGCGCGTCCCCGTGCGCGCTGGCCGAGCTGGGCCGCTGCCAGGCCCCGTGCGCGGGGCACCAGACCGTGGAGGAGTACTCCCCCGCCGTCGTGGCGGTGCGAGACCTCGTCGTCGGCCGCAGCGCCGACCCGTTACGCACGCTCATCGCTCAGCTGGGCGACCTGGCGTCGGCCGAGCGCTTCGAGGAGGCCGCCCGGCGCCGCGACCGCCTGGCCGGGCTCGTCCGGTCGCTGGACCGCGCCCAACGCCTGGCCGCGCTCGCCGCACTGCCCCAGCTCGTGGCCGCCCGGCCGGACCGCGAGGGCGGCTGGGAGTTCTCGGTCGTCCGCTACGGCCGGCTCGCCTCGGCCGGAGTGGCCCGCCGCGGCACCCGTCCGATGCCGGTGGTCGACGCACTCGTCGCATCCGCGGAAACGGTCGTCCCGACGGCCGGTCCCCTGCGCGGGGCGCCACCCGAGGAGACCGGCGTCGTGCTCCGCTGGCTCGACCAGCCGGGCACCCGCCTCGTGTACGCGGACGAGCCCTGGTCGTCCCCCGCCGGTGCCGCCGCGGCGTGGCTGCCGTGGGCCGAACAGGCCGCGGGCGCGCGTCCGTTGCACGACCGCTGGAACTGAGCGTTCAGCGGGTGCTCATCGCTTCCGTGCGGCGGGACACGGACGTCACCAGGGCGTAGAGGCCGGCTGCCAGGATGCCGCCGAACACCGGGGCGAGGAGGTACACCGGCAGCTGGCTCCAGGCCGGGTCACCGCCCGCGAAGGTGAGCACGACGTCGGGGCCGAACGTGCGGGCGAGGTTCACCGAGGCGCCAGCGACGGGGCCGAAGGCCAGGATCTGGGTGGCGAGGGCCAGGCCGATGCCGACGCCGTGGAGGCCGCGCGGCGCGTTCGGGTTCACCGCGAGCGCGAAGACGGCGGTCACGAGGATGAACGCGCCCAGCGCCTCGGCCACGACGGCCTGGGTCACGCCGACACCGGAGCCGAACGCGGTCGCGCCCAGGCCCGCCTCGACGGCCTTGGAGCCGTGCACGACGTGGGCGAGCGAAGCGGCCAGCACGCCGCCGGCGAGTTGCGCGCCGACGTAACCGGGCACCTCTCGCCACGGCAGGCGACCGGACACGGCGAGGGCGACCGTGACGGTCGGGTTGAAGTGCGCGCCGGAGATGGCGCCGAACGCGTAGATGCCGACCATCAACGCGAGGCCGTGGGCCAGGGCGACGATGAGAAGGCCGGAGGGTTCGTTGCCGGCCGCGACGACGGACACGGCGGCGGAGATTCCGAACAGGCAGAGGATGGTCGTACCGGCCACCTCGGCGATCAGCTTGCGTGCGAACACGGGTCACCTCGACAACAAAGGGGGAATGAGGAGACCCAAGGTCGCAGCGACGTCCTCACGTCAGCGATAAGCCGGTAGGGCAGACTACGAGTGCTTTAGTTACCCGTGCTGAGACCCAGAGGAGGACAGCGTGGTCACCGCCATCGTGCTGATCCAGGCCGCCGCCGAACGCATTCCCGAGGCGGCGCAGGAGATCGCCGACATCGACGGAGTCACCGAGGTGTACTCCTGCGCAGGTGACGTGGACCTGATCGCGCTCGTGCGGGTGAGCAAGCACGAGGATCTGGCCGCCCTGGTGCCCGGCAAGATCAGCAAGGTCGCGGGCGTGCTGAACACCGACACGCACATCGCGTTCCGCAGCTACTCCAAGCGAGACGACGAGGCGGCCTTCGCCATCGGCCTGGATGACGCCCAGTAGTCACAGCCACGCCACGAACGGCGCAGCGCGCGGAATCATTCGGCGCAACCGACGTAACGAAAAGCCCCCGTGAAGGTTCACGGGGGCTTTTCACAGTTTCAGAACAGCTCAGGCCTTCGGGTCGGCCGGCTTGCCCGCGAGCTCGCCCGCCTTGTCCTCGGCGCTGATCTCCTCGGAGACGTGCGCCTTCTTGCGCGCGTTCTCCAGCGCCACGGTCTCCTCGACCGGGTCCGGTGACCAGGTGCTGCCGGCGACCGGGTGACCGGCCGAACCGAGCTTGTTCATCTTCTTCGGCACCGACGCGCCCTGGTAGGCGAGCGGGATCGGGTGGCCGTGGTCGTCCACCGGGCCGAGCGGCTGGTGGATCTCGATGAACTCACCGTGCGGCAGGCGCTTGATGATGCCGGTCTCGACACCGTGCTCAAGCACCTCGCGGTCGCCGCGCTGCAGGCCGATGCAGACGCGGTAGGCGATGAAGTACGCGATCGGCGGCAGGATCAGCATGCCGATGCGGCCCATCCACGTCGTCAGGTTCAACGAGATGTTGAACTTGTACGCGAAGATGTCGTTGCCGCCCATGAGCAGCAGGACCATGAAGTACGTGATCGCCATCCAGCCGAGCGCGGTGCGGACGGGCACGTCGCGCGGGCGCTGCAGCAGGTTGTGGTGCGCGTAGTCCTTGGTCATCCTGCGCTCGATCCACGGGTAGACCGCCGCGATACCGGTCAGCAGCGGCAGACCGAGGATGAACGGCAGGAACGGCGCCGGGATCGTGTAGTTGCCCAGGTAGAACTCCCACGCGGGCCAGATGCGGACCAGGCCGTCGGTCCAGCCCATGTACCAGTCGGGCTGCGAGCCGGCGGAGACCTGCGCGGGGTTGTACGGGCCGAAGTTCCAGATCGGGTTGATCTGGAAGACGCCACCCATGATCGCGATGACACCGACGACGATGGCGAAGAAGCCACCGCCCTTGGCCGCGAACACCGGCATGATGCGGACGCCGACGACGTTGGTCTCCTTGCGGCCCACGCCCGGGAACTGCGTGTGCTTCTGGTACCAGACCAGCGCGAGGTGCGCCGCGATCAGACCGAGGATGATCGCCGGGATCAGCAGGATGTGGGCGGTGTAGAGCATCGGGATGATGTTCGTGCCGGGGAACTCCCCGCCGAACATCAGCCAGTTCAGCCACGTGCCGATGACCGGGAACGAGATCAGCAGCGCCGCCATGACGCGCAGACCGGTGCCGGAGAGCAGGTCGTCGGGCAGCGAGTAGCCGAGGAAGCCCTCGATCGCGCCGAGCATGAACAGCACGATGCCGATGACCCAGTTGATCTCACGCGGCTTGCGGAACGCGCCGGTGAAGAAGATCCGGAACATGTGCACGACGATCGCGGCCATGAACAGCAGCGCCGCCCAGTGGTGCACCTGGCGGACGAACAGGCCACCGCGGACCTCGAACGAGATGTTCAGGGTCGAGGCGAACGCGCGGGACATCTCGATGCCGCGGAGGTTGCCGAACGCGCCGTTGTAGGTGACCTCGGTCATCGACGGGTCGAAGAACAACGCCAGGTACGTACCCGACAGCAGCAGCACGATGAAGCTGTACAGCGCGATCTCACCGAGCAGGAACGACCAGTGCGTCGGGAAGACCTTGTTCAGCTGTTTGCGCAGGCCCGAGGCCGCGTGGAACCGCTCGTCGGCAGCGTTGGCCGCCGCTCCCGCGACGCGCGCGGCCGCGTTGGCCGGCTTCGTCGGCGTGGTGATGGCACTCATGACTTCCGCTCCCAGAACGCCGGACCCACAGCCTCGATGAAGTCGCTGCGGGCAACCAAGTATCCGTCTTCGTCCACAGTGATCGGAAGCTGAGGCAGAGGACGGGTCGCCGGGCCGAATCGCGGCTTGGCGTATTCGAAGACGTCGAACTGCGACTGGTGGCACGGGCACAGCAGCAGACCGGTCTGCTGCTCGAACAGCGACGTCGGGCAACCCAGGTGCGTGCAGATCTTCGAGTACGCGTACAGGTCGCCGTAGTTGAAGTCTTCCTGACCGGCGCGCTTGGTGATCGCCTGGTTCGGGCGCATGCGGATGAGCATGACCGGCGCGTCGGACCGCTTGAGGGCCGCGACCAGCGCCTCCTCGTTGTCGCGCTCCGACTCGCGGAACGGGAACACCGTCTCGAAGCCGCCCGGCTCGACGTCCTCGGGACGCACCAGGGAGACCTCGTGGAAGTTGCCGGTGTGGCGGCGGAGGTAGACCTTCTCGCCCTTCTCGGACTTCCAGCCGGTGTGCCACAGCGAGGCCTTGGTCTCGCTGTCCGAGTGCGGGTTCTTGATGAGCGCGCCCAGCGGGACGGCCGCGACACCCAGGCCCAGCACGCCGGCGCCGAGGCCGGCGGTGCGCTTGATCAGGCTGCGGCGGCCGATGCCGCTGCGCTCACCCGCGTCGGCCAGCTCGGCGACCAGCGTGGCGCGGTCGACCTCGGCCGACGAGCCGTCGTGCCGCTGCTGCACCGCGAGCTCGTCGGGGAGGAACTTCTTGGTGTAGAGCAGCGCGCCGACGCCCAGGCCCACCACCGACAGGCCCAGGAACAGGCCGATCAGCGGGTTGTAGAGCATGTGCAGCAGGTGGCCGTCGGTGTGCGGGGCCTCGTACTGCCACGGCCAGAACAGGAACACGCCGAGGAACGCGAGACCCGACAACGCGGAGATCAGGAACCACAGCGCGACGACGCGCTGGGCGCGGCGCTCGGCGCGGGTGCCGGGGACCGGCCACTTCTCCTCGTATTGGACGAGCTCGACGCCGTCCAGCTTGGTGCCGAGCCTGACGAGGTCGTCCCGGCTCATCTCCGCGAGCTCTGCCTCGCTGGGCAGCTCGGTCGGCTTGTCGCCGCTCATGCCTTGGCTCCGATCCAGAGGGTCACGCCGATGAGCGCGGCGATACCCACGATGAACGCGATCAATCCCTCGGACACGGGTCCGAACCCGCCCAGGGGGTTACCGCCGGAGTTGTTGTTTCCGTCGGTGACCGACTTGACGTACGCGATGATGTCTTTTTTCTCTTCCGGCGTGAGCTGCCGCTCGCCGAACTTCGGCATGTTCTGCGGCCCGGTCAGCATCGCCGTGTAGATCTGGTCCTCGGTCACGCCGTCGAGCGTCGGCGCGAACTTGCCGGACGACAGTGCGCCACCACGACCCGTGAAGTTGTGGCAGCTGGCGCAGTTGAGGCGGAAGAGCTCGCCACCGCGCGCCGGGTTGTCGCCGCGCAGGGCCTCACCGGACTCGGAAGGCTTCTTCGGGCCCTCGCCGCCGTTCGTGGTGATGTAGGCCATCAGCGCGTTGATCTCCTCGGGGGAGAGCTTCGCGGGCTTGCGCACGGCCTGCGCCTCCTGCCGCGCCATGGGCATGCGGCCGGAGGAAGTCTGGAAGTAGACCGCGGCGTCGCCGACGCCGATCAGGCTCGGCCCGCGGTCCTTGACACCCTCGAGGGACTTGCCGTGGCAGCCCATGCAGGTGTTCAGGTAGATCTGCTCGCCCTGGCGAACGAGAGCGTCCTGCTGCTGCGCCTGCGCGGTCTGCGCCGTGGGCGCGAACGCGGCGAACAGCATGCCGGCGCTCAGCAGGCCGAAGCCCAGCGCGAGCAGGCCGGCGACCCTGCGACGCAGCTTCGTGCGGGCGCCGCGGGGGCGTTTCGTAGTGGTGGTCATGGTGTGCGGCAACCCTTGCTGTCAGTTCGGGAGCTCGTGGCTGGGGAGCAGGTCAGGGCACGATGTAGATGATGGCGAACAGCCCGATCCACACGACGTCGACGAAGTGCCAGTAGTACGACACGACGATCGATGCGGTGGCCTGCGCCGGCGTGAACTTGCTGAGCTTCGTCCGGATCAACAGGAAGACGAAGGCGATCAGACCGCCGATGACGTGCAGGCCGTGGAAGCCGGTCGTCAGGTAGAAGACCGTGCCGTAGGCCGACGACGGGATCGTCGTGCCCTCCTGGACGAGGTGGTAGTACTCGCCAGCCTGGCCGCCGACGAAGATCGCGCCCATGATCAGCGTCACGATGTACCAGCGACGCAGACCGAAGACGTCACCCCGCTCCGCGGCGAACACGCCCCACTGGCACGTGAACGACGACGCCACGAGGATGATCGTGAAGAACGACGCGTAGGGGACGTTCAGCTCGGTGGGGGGCGGAGGCCAGTGCCCCGTGCTGTTCTGGGCCTTCACCGTGAAGAACATGGCGAAGAGGCCAGCGAAGAACATGAGCTCGCTGGACAGCCAGACGATCGTGCCGACGCTGACCATGTTCGGGCGGTTCAGCGAGTGCACGCGCTGGCCGATTGAAGGCGCTGCCGTGGTCACGGGCAGCATTATTGCCTGCGCTATTTCCGTCCGCCCATCGGGTCCTGGGCGGATCATGGGTCGGCTGGGTCACACAGCGGGTGATCGCGAGGAGATCAACGGATGGGCTTGCTGAGCCGATTGCGGGACAGGCTGCGCCAACGGGACGAGCCGTCGCTGTCGATCGACGACCCGGAGCTCGTCGTGGTCGTCGAGGCGTTCGACATCGCGGAGGCGGATTCGGCCGCTCTGGCCCGCTCCCCGCAGTGGCGCGCGGACGAGTCCGCCGTGCTGCGGCACCACGTGCGCATACCGCCTGACCAGGTAGAACGTGCGCGTGAGCTGCTGTCGCCGGACGGCTGGGTGCTAGTCGCCGGTGATATATCGCATATCAGCCGTGTGCAGAAGCTGGACGCCCTGCACTGCGCCCAGGAGCGGTCGCGGATGGCATCGCTCGCGCAACGGCTCGGTGGGGAGGCCCTGGGGTGGGACGCCCTGCAACCACGCTCCTCGGCCGCCCGATAGCATCGCGGCGACCTTGGTCACGTTCGCAGCGGAGGATCGCGACATGAGCACGCAGACCACGAAGATCCTGGTGTTCAGCCACCGGCCCGAGGTGCGTGAGACGATCATCACTGCCGTCGGCCGCCGCCCGGCGCCGGACCTGCCGCGCGTCGACTACGTCGAGGCGGGCGCGATCGCCGACGTCCTCTACGAGGTGGACAACGGCACCGTCGACCTGCTGATCCTCGACGGCGAGGCGCAGCCGACCGGCGGCATGGGCCTGTCGCGCCAGCTCAAGGACGAGATCACGAACTGCCCGCCGATCGTCGTGGCGGTGCGCCGCAAGGACGACCGCTGGCTCGCGACCTGGTCGCAGGCCGACGCGGTGCTCGTGCACCCGCTGGACCCGCTGGCCGCCGCCGAGACCGTGGCCGAGGTGCTGCGGGGCTCGGCTGTCCCTGTCGTCAAGGGCTGAGCTGACCATGAGCGAGCGCACCTGGCCTTCGCTGCTCAACAGGCTTCTGGACGGCGTCGACCTGACCGCGGACGACACGTCCTGGGGCATGGACCAGGTCATGTCCGGCGAGGCGACGCCCGCGCAGATCTCGGCGTTCATCGTCGCGTTGCGTGCCAAGGGCGAGACGCCGGAGGAGGTCGACGGCCTCGCGACCATGATGCTCAACCACGCGCGCCGCTTCACCGTGGACGTGCGGGCCACCGACATCGTGGGCACCGGCGGCGATCATTCCGGTTCGGTGAACATTTCGACGATGGCCGCGATCGTCACGGCCGCCGCGGGCGTGCCGGTGGTGAAGCACGGCAACCGCGCGGCGTCGTCCCAGTGCGGCACGGCCGACGTGCTGGAGGCGCTGGGCGTGGCGATCGACCTGCCGCCCGAGGGCGTGCAGGAGACCGTGCGCGAACTGGGCATCGGCTTCTGCTTCGCGCCGGTGTTCCACCCCGGCTTCCGGCACGCGGGCCCGGTGCGGCGCGAGATCGGCATCCCCACCTCGTTCAACCTGCTCGGCCCGCTGACGAACCCGGCCCAGCCGTCCGTCGGCCTGATCGGCTGCGCGCGGGCGGCCGCGGCGCCGCTGATCGCCGGTGTCTTCGCCCGCCGCCACAACACCGCCCTGGTGGTGCGCGGCGACGACGGCCTCGACGAGATCACCACGACCACGACGACCTCGGCCTGGCTCGCCCAGGACGGTGTCGTGCGCACGGAGACGATCGACCCGGCCGTGCTCGGGGTGAAGCCCGCGCGCGAGGAGGACCTGAAGGGCGGGGACGCGTCCGTCAACGCCCAGGTGGTCCGCGACCTGGTGGCCGGCAAGACGGGTTCGGTGCGCGACGCGGTGCTCGTGAACGCCGCCGGGGCCATCGCGGCGCACGGCGGGTTCTCCGACGACCTGCACGCCGACCTGACGGCCTCTCTGAGCCGCGCGGCGGACGCGATCGACTCGGGAAGGGCGGCTTCGCTGCTGAGCCGCTGGGTGGAACTCTCAACGGCACTGAAGGGCTGATCGGCGCTTTCGGTCACGCGTCGTCGTGGACGCGTGACCGTTCTCGCACGGCCGCCGCATCGGCGTAGCCCGAGCGAGTGACGGGCCGGAGATGCGCACCACGTGGTAACGCTTCGGCAATCGGCACCTGGAATGCTGGAGGCATGGTCCTCTACCCGGTGATGAAACATGTCGTCGCGCGCGCAGCCCGTCTTGTCTACCGCCCGGTGGTGGACGGTCTGGAGAACATCCCCACCGACGGCCCCGTCATCCTGGCGGCCAACCACCTCAGCTTCATCGACAGCGTCGTGATCCCCATGGTCGTGCCGCGCCGGGTGTCGTTCCTCGCCAAGGCGGAGTACTTCACCGGTACCGGGGTGAAGGGCTCGCTGTCGCGCTGGTTCTTCTCGTCGCTGGGCCACGTGCCGGTGCACCGCGGTAAGGGCCGGGACGCCCGCGCCGCGCTCGACACGGCCGCCGAGATCCTCGCGCGCGGTGAGGCGTTCGCGATCTACCCCGAGGGCACCCGTTCGCTGGACGGCAAGCTGCACCGCGGCCGCACCGGCGTGGCCCGGATGGCGCTCGAGTCCGGTGCCCCGGTCGTGCCGGTCGGCATCATCGGCACGGACAAGGTGCAGCCCGTCGGCAGCAAGTTCCCGAAGATCGTGCCTGTGACGGTCCGCTTCGGCGAGCCGCTCGACTTCAGCCGCTACGACGGCATGCAGGAGTCGCTGCCGGTGCTGCGCAGCGTCACCGACGAGATCATCTACCGCATCCTGGACCTGAGCGGCCAGGAGTACGTCGACGCGTACCAGAAGACCCCAGTCGCCGCCTAGCGCCTCCACAGCGCCCTGAGGACCCGTAAGGGCCCTTTCCGCCACCACGGCGGGAAGGGCCCTTCACGTTGTATGCGATATATCGGACACCACGCTGATATATCGGATACGGGATGTGGGGCTGATATATCGCATACGGGATATCGCGCGCTTGCCCGTCGGGCCCGTCGGGGCGGGGGGGTGATATCCCGTATGCGATACATCACATATTGGATATCGGCCGCGAACGGCCACGAACGACTGAGGCCCCCTCCGTCGCGGAGGGGGCCTCAGGCCGAGCGATATCCGATGTACGGGATATCAGTCGTGGTTGGGTCCGGTGTGGTACTCGAACACCAGGCCGCCGACCATGATCAGCACCATGACGATGGCGATCACGAGCAGCCACACGTGCCAGAACGCCACCGCGACACCAGCGGTCGCCGCTGCGGCCGCGAGGCCGACCGGCCAGTACGAGCCGGGGCTGAAGAAGCCCAGCTCACCGGCGCCGTCGGAGACCTCGGCCTCGGGGTTGTCCTCCGGCCGCACCTCGATGCGACGGGCCACGAACCGGAAGTAGGTACCGCTGATGAGGGCCAGGCCGCCGGTCAGCGCGAGCGCCACCGTGCCGACGGGCTCGACGTGGCCGGTCGCCGCATGCGTCCAGTAGCCGTACACGACGGCCATCAGGAACGAGAAACCCATCACCAGGTCGAATACGCGAGCTTCGATCTTCATCGCGGGGCGTGTCCCTACTTCTGACCCGCGCCGGAGGCCTCACGGGCCTTCCGGTCGGTGTTGAACGGGGTGGTCGTGGTGGCCAGCGGCGCGCACAGCTCACCGCAGTTGACCTGCGAAAGCGCCTCGGCCGTGGTGTACGGCTTGCCCGTCTTGGAGTTGATCTCCTTGCGGAGCTCGATGTACTTGTCGAAGTCGGCCTCGTTCAGGGCGCGGACCTCGAAGTTCATCACCGCGTGGTAGGAGCCGCACAGCTCGGCGCAACGGCCGACGAACGCACCGGGACGGTCGATCTGGTCGATCTGGAAGACGTTGTCCTGGTTGTTCTTCTCCGGCATCGGGAAGACGTCGCGCTTGAAGTGGAACTCCGGCACGAAGAACGAGTGGATGACGTCGGTCGAGCGCAGCGTGAACTGGATGCGCTTGTGCGCCGGCAGCACCAGGATCGGGACTTCACCCGAGGTGCCGACCGTGCTGACGACGTTGCCCTCTTGGGTCTTGTGCTCCGGGTACTGGAACTCCCAGTTCCACTGGAACGCGATCACGTCGACGTTCACGTCGGGCTTGCCCGACTTGTCCGTGACGTAGTTCTGCGTGATGGCGGTGAAGTAGAACAACACCGCCACGATCACCGTCGGCACGACGATGAGCACGATCTCCAGCGGAAGGTTGTACGCCGTCTGACGCGGCAGCTCCTCCGACTTCTTGCGGTGGAACACCACCGACCACAGGATCAGGCCCCACACGATGACGCCGACGACGAGCGCGGCGATCACGGACCAGGTCCAGAGCTCGCGCATCCTCTCGGCCTGCGGCGTGACGGCCACTGGCCAGCCGAAGCGCAGCACCTCGTCCGTGGAGCAACCGGTGGCCCCGATACCGACCAGGCCGACCAGCCCGGCGGTCTTCGCCAGCCGGGATGCCCTGGTGCCCTCCTTCAGGCCCACTGCTCGCCCGCCTCCTCGTTCCATGCCAACGGATCAAGCGGGAGCGTAGCCCAGCGCAACCGCGCTCACCCCTTGGGGGCACCGCGCTTGCGGTGCAGTTTCGGTCACACAGAGCAGCTTGGGCATACTGAGGCATTCCCCGTCGCTTTTTTGAGAGGTGCGAGAGCCTTGTGCGGCTTGGCAGGACTGGTATGCCCTAGCGAGAACGAGGCCGAATCCGCCCGCCCGGCTGTCGAGGCCGCGCTGCGCTGCATGCGCCACCGCGGGCCGGACGAGAGCGGCACCCGCCGGGTCGACGAGGTCGTCTTCGGCTTCAACCGCCTCGCCATCATCGACATCGAGCACTCCCACCAGCCCCTGACCTGGGGTCCGCCGGAGTCGCCGAGCCGGTACACGATCAACTTCAACGGCGAGATCTACAACTACCTCGAGCTGCGGGCCGAGCTCACCGAGAAGTACGGCGCGGTCTTCCACACCGACGGCGACACCGAGACCATCGTCGCCGCGTACCACTACTTCGGCCCCGCAGCGATCACGAAGCTGCGCGGCATGTTCGCGTTCATCATCTGGGACGCCGAGCGCCGGATCGTCTTCGGCGGCCGCGACCCGTTCGGCATCAAGCCGCTGTACTGGGCGAAGGGCCAGCTCGGGGTCGCGTTCTCCAGCGAGAAGAAGATCCTGCTGGAGATCGCCCGCACCATCGGCATCAACCCCGGCATGAACGTCAAGGGCCTGCAGCACTACCTCACGCTGCAGTACGTGCCGGAGCCCGCCTCGCTGCACGACCAGATCTTCCGCGTCGAGTCCGGTCACTCGTTCACGCTGGAGCCGGGCGAGGCGCCGGTGTTCGAGCGGTACTTCCCGGCGAGCTTCAAGGTGCGCACGGTCCGCAGCGAGGCCGAGGCGGACGCGCTGTACGACGAGATCACGGCGGCGCTGCGCGACTCGGTCGCCAAGCACATGCGCGCGGACGTGACGGTCGGTTCGTTCCTGTCCGGCGGCATCGACTCGACGGTGGTCGCGGCGCTGGCCAAGGAGCACAACCCGGACCTGATCACGTTCACCACGGGGTTCGAGCGCCAGGGCTTCTCCGAGGTCGACGTGGCCGCGGAGTCGGCGGCGCTGATCGGGGTGAAGCACGTCGTCCGCACGGTCAGCGCGCAGGAGATGATGGACTCGCTGCCGTTGATCACCTGGTACCTGGACGACCCGGTGGCCGACCCGGCGCTCGTGCCGTTGTGGTTCATCGCGCGCGAGGCACGTCAGCACGTGAAGGTCGTCCTGTCCGGTGAGGGCGCGGACGAGCTGTTCGGCGGATACACGATCTACCGCGAGCCGCTGTCGCTGGCGGCGTTCGAGAAGGTGCCCGGCGCGCTGCGCAAGGCGATGGGCGCGGTCTCGACGAAGATCCCGCAGGGCGTGCGCGGCAAGGACCTGCTGCGTCGTGGCGCGCTCACGCTGGAGGAGCGCTACTACGGCAACGCGCGGATCTTCCTCGACCCGCAGCTGCGCGAGGTGTTGCGCACGTACGACCCGAACGTCTCGCACATGGACGTCACGGCCCAGCCGTACCGCGAATCGGCCAACTGGGATCCGGTCACGCGCATGCAGCACGTCGACCTGTTCACGTGGCTGCGCGGCGACATCCTGGTCAAGGCCGACAAGATGACCATGGCGAACTCGCTGGAGCTGCGGGTCCCGTTCCTCGACCCCGAGGTCTTCAAGATCGCTTCGCAGGTCCCGAGCGAGTTGAAGATCACGAAGGACACCACGAAGTTCGCGCTGCGCAAGGCGATCCGCGACATCGTGCCCGCGCACGTGCTGAACCGCCGCAAGCTGGGCTTCCCGGTGCCGATCCGGCACTGGCTCAAGGACGAGATGCACGACTGGGCCGTTGACGTCGTGCGCTCTTCGCAGACCGACCAGTACCTCGACAAGCACGCGGTGCTGCGCCTCATCGAGGAGCACCGGTCCGGGATCATCGACCACAGCCGCCGCATCTGGGCGCTGCTGGTGTTCATGATCTGGCACGGCATCTTCGTCGAGGACCGCATCAAGCCGGTGGTGCCGGAACCGCACTACCCGGTCAAGCTGTAGCGAACGAGGGCCCCTCCGCGGAGGGGCCCTTTCGCTTCACCTGCGGCCTTGGGCGCTGCAGATCGCGTACGAGCTGACCACGGTCTCCGGTGAGGCCATCAGCTGCAGGTAGCGGTCGAACTCCTCGTCGGACAACGGCAGCTTCGCGCGCACCTGACGTGCGGTCGCGGCGAGCAGGCGGCAGCCCGGTGAGCCGCCCTGCCACTCCTGCACCTCGCGGGAGCCGCTGACGTCGTGCAGGCCGGTGTCGAGCAGCGCCTTCTCGATGCGCGCACCCCACGCCAGCTCCGCGCCGGCCTGGTCGAGCAACGTCAGCAGCGCGTTCTTCACCCGCATGATCAGCTCGGCGTCGCCCGGAGCGGCCTTCAGCACTTCGAGCGGAAGGCAGTCGAACTCGTCGAGGACGAGCCATCCGCCGGGCCGCAACGCGTCGCGCAGCTTGCGCAGGACCGCCTCGCGGGCGGGGAGGTAGAAGAGCACCAGGCGGGCGTGGACCAGGTCGAACGCGTTGCCCGGCAATATATTGGATACCACGTCGTGTTCCAGGACGGTGACGTTGTGCCGTTCCTCGAGCCGCGTGACGTCGATGTCGGTGACCGTCACGTGCCCGGACGGCGCGACGACGTCGGCGAGCCAGTTGGCCACCGATCCCCCACCACCGCCGATCTCCAGGCAGCGCCAGCCGTCCGCGATGCCCAGCTGCTCGACGCGGGCGAACGTGCCCGCGTCGAGCAGAGAGCTCAGCGCTTCGAACTGCGGATCGAGCAACTCACCGGTGCCGCCGAACAGGTACGTCCCCATTCTTCGATCATGGCAGGACGGGAGCGATCTCCTCAGCGGCTTCGTCACCGAATGCGCCGCGAATGCGGGCGAGCGCAGCCTCGCGGTGCAGCACCCACTCCTGCGTGCCCACGGTCTCCAGCACCTCGACCGCGATCAGGGAGCCGAGCTGAGCTGCGCGTTCGATGCTCAGTCCCGCGGTGATGCCGGCCAGGAAGCCCGCGCGGAAGCCGTCGCCGACGCCGGTCGGGTCGGTCTTCGCGACCTCGGCGACCGCGGGCACGTGCAGCGAGAAGCCGTCCCGGTCGACGATCTCGACGCCCTTGGCGCCGAGCGTGGTGATCCGCTTGCCGACTCGGGCCAGGACGTCGGCCTCGGACCAGCCGGTCTTCTGCAGCAGGAGTTCCCACTCGTAGTCGTTGCTGAAGAGGTACTCAGCGCCCTCGATGAACGCGCGCGCCTGCTCACCGTCCATGCGGGCGAGCTGCTGCGACGGGTCGACGGCGAACCTGTAGCCGCGCTGACGGCACTCCTCGGCGTGCCGGAGCATCGCCGCGGGGTCGTCGGGGCTGATCACGACGAGCTCGATGTTCTCGACGCGGTTCGCGATCGGCGCCAGCTCGATGTTGCGGGCTTCGGCCATCGCACCGGCGTAGAAGGAGGCGATCTGGCACATGTCGTCGTCGGTGGTGCAGACGAACCGCGCGGTGTGCGCGACCTCGGACACGTACACGCCCGACGTGTCGACGCCGTGCCGTTCGAGCCACGAGCGGTAGTCGTCGAAGTCCTTGCCGACGGCGCCGACGAGCACCGGCCGCACCCCGAGGACACCGAGGCCGAACGCGATGTTCGCGCCGATGCCACCGCGACGGACTACGAGGTCGTCGACCAGGAAGCTGAGCGACACACGGTCGAGACGCTCCGCGACCAGCTGGTCCGCGAATCGACCCGGAAAGTGCATCAGATGGTCGGTCGCGATGCTGCCGCACACGGCTACCGGCACGTCGGCTCTCCCTTACGTTGTTGCTCAAGGTGACTGATCACCCGGACGAGTGCAGCTGTGAAGACTACCGTTTGGTAGGGCTACCGCAGGTCAGACCGCCGTCATACGGTCGGTGGCGTGACGATCCCTGAGGCGACCACGATGAGTGAGCTGATCGAGGACTGCGCGCAGCTCCCCTTCGCTCTGACGCACCCCGAGCACCCCCTTCCCGCCCCGCGCGCGGCCGCGCCCTGGGAGGTCGACGAGCGGTGCACCCACCAGGTCGAAGGCCTGGCCGAGTACGGCGTCTGACCGCCAGAGCCGACCCTCGGCTCAGTTCCCGGTTGACACAGCGAAAGGCCGCGTTCCCGTGCGGGAACGCGGCCTCGCGCGTCTGGTCGCCTTAGTGGAACGAGTCGCCGCAGGCGCACGACCCGCCGGCGTTCGGGTTGTCGATCGTGAAGCCCTGCTTCTCGATCGTGTCCACGAAGTCGATGACAGCGCCTTCGACGTACGGGGCGCTCATCCGGTCAACGGCGACCTTCATGCCGTTGAAGTCGCGGAACGCGTCACCGTCGAGCGTGCGCTCGTCGAAGAACAGCTGGTACCGCAGACCCGCGCAACCACCGGGCTGGACGGCGATGCGCAGGTGCATGTCGTCGCGGCCCTCCTGGTCGAGCAGCGCCTTGGCCTTGACGGAGGCGGCGTCGGTCAGCGTCACGCCGTGGGTGGGCGCCTCGGAGGTCGAAGCGGCATCCTGAGCGGTCGTCATGGCACTCCTAAGAGGTCCTTGCGGGCGGTTCGCCCTTCAACAACACGGGCGTCTCCCGCTTTGTTCCACTGCCATGGTCCCACAGCACGCACGCATGTCGAACGTCACGTGGACCACCCCGAGTCGGGCCAACCGATATATCAGTTACCCCGAAATCGGCCCGCGACCCCTCAGCGCGACCCCTCAGCGCGACCCCTCAGCGCGACCGCTCAGCGCGACCACTGCCGCGCCACGTGCCGCGCCGTTGCAATGAGGCTTTTGCGGGCGTCCGCAATCGACTGTTGCACAGAGCCGACGTGCTCGGAGACGGAGTAGGCGTCCTGGACGCCGGCGGCGGCCATCTCGCGGCGGCCGACGCTGACCTGGCCGGCGATGGCGACACAGGGGATGCCGCGTTCGGCGGCGCCGCCGGCAACGGCGGTGATGAGCTTGCCGCGCAGTGACTGCCAGTCGAAGCTGCCTTCGCCGGTGATGACGACGTCGGCGTCATCGAGGGCGGCGTCGAGGCCGGTCAGCTCGCGGACGAGGCCGGCGCCGGATTTCACCGTGGCGCCCAGCGACAGCAGTGCGGCACCCAGGCCACCCGCCGCGCCAGCGCCCGGTACATCGGATACCGGTTTGAGGACGTCCATCGCGGCGAGCTTGGCTTCGAGTCGTTCGACGGCCTCCGGGGAAGCGCCCTTCTGCGGGCCGAACGTGCGGGCGGCGCCGTGCGGACCGAGGAGCGGGTTCTCGACGTCCGACGCGGCGACCAGCGATATATCAGTCAGGGAGACGCCCGCGTCGGAGAGTGCGGCGAGCATGCCGGCGCCGCCGTCCGTGGTGCCGGAACCGCCGAGACCCACGGTGATGACTGCGGGGATGACAACGTTGTCAGCGGCCGCTGCCGCGATCAGCTCGCCGACGCCTCGTGTTGTCGCCGTCTCGCAGGATTCCGCGCGCAGTTCCGCCGGGATCAAGTGCAGTCCACATGCGTCCGCAGACTCGATGTACGCGACATGTTGACCGTCAATGTTGACGCTGAGCCATCGTGCTTCGACAGGTTCGCCGAGCGGGCCGGTCACGGTGATATATCGGATATCGCCACCGAGAGCGGCGTGCAGGACGTCGACGAAGCCGGGGCCGCCGTCGGCCAGCGGGCGTTCGGTGACGGTGTCGTCGGGCTTGGCCTCGCGCCAGCCGGTGGCGATGGCGTCGGCGGCCTCGCGGGCGGTCAGGGTGCCGCCGAAGCAGTCCGGAGCGATGAGTACGCGCACCTCGCGAAAGGTACAGAAGAGCCGCTGTCCTACCCTGTTGCCGTGAGGTTCCTGCGCCGCAACTCCGCCGCTACCGAAGCCCCGGCCCCCGAGACGGCCCCCGAGGTCGCCGAGTCCGCCCGCACGTCGGGCAAGGGCAGGCCGACGCCGAAGCGGCGTGAGGCGCAGGGCAGGCGCACCGGTCCGGTGCCGCCGCCTCCCCGCACGCAGCGCGAGGCGTTCAAGCGCATGCGCGGCAACAAGGTCAGCAAGGAAGAGCGCCGCGCCGCGGCCGTCGAGCGTCGTCAGCGCATGATGGCCGGCGACGACAAGTACCTGCTGCCGCGTGACCGCGGTCCCGTGAAGGCGTACATCCGCGACCTGGTCGACTCGCGCCGCAACCTCATGGGCCTGTTCATGCCGCTCGCGATCCTCGTGTTCGTGGCGCTGCTGACGCCGTCGATCGCGGTGCAGCGGTACGCGACGCTGGCGACGACGTTCATGCTGATCGCGATGATCATCGAGGGTCTCGTGCTCGGCCGGATCGTCACGCGGCGGGTGCGGGCGAAGTTCCCGACCGAGCCGATCAAGGGTCTGTCGATCGGCTGGTACGCGTTCATCCGCGCCAGTCAGCTGCGCAGGCTCCGCGTGCCCAAGCCGCGGGTGAAGCCGGGCGAGGCCGTCAAGTAGGTGCGCGAGAAGCAGCGCAGGCTTCAACTGCCGGAGAAGCTGCGGTGGAACCACAACGAGTGGTACCGCCGCCGGCTGCTCCGGCAGTTGCCTTCCAGGGTCGGCTCGGCCCTCGACGTGGGCTGCGGGCTCGGTGATCTGGCCCGGTCGCTGCCGGCCGACGAGGTCACCGCGATCGACGCCAGCGCGCGCATGATCGAACGTGCGAGCGCCACCACCGACAGGGTCCGCTGGATCCACGGCGACGTGCTCACGCACGAACTCGGGCAGTACGACCTCGTCACCGCCGAGGCGAGCCTGCACCACCTGCCGTTGCGGGAAGGTCTCAGCAGACTGGCCGGGCTGGTCAGGCCGGGCGGCTTGCTGATCGTCATCGGGCTGTACATGACATCGACACGGGCGGATCGGGCGATGGAGCTGGTGACGTTGCCCGCGAACGCCGCGGTCGGCCTCGCCAAGGCGCTCAACGGCACCGGCGGCAAGCCGCACGACACCGAGATGCCGATCGTGACGACCGCTCCGACGTTGCCGGAGATCCGCGCGGCGGCCGCGGAGATCGTGCCGGGCGCGCGCATCCGCAGGCACGTGTTCTGGCGGTACTCACTGGTCTGGCGCGCACCCGAAGTTCATTAGCAGTACGAACGATTTCGGTTTAAGCTCCGATGTATGAAGTTCCGTCGACTCGGCCGCAGCGGCCTGTCCATCAGCGAGATCTCGTACGGCAACTGGCTCACCCACGGTTCGCAGGTTGAGGAAGAGCAGGCGCACGCCTGTGTGAAGGCAGCGCTCGAGTCGGGGATCACCACCTTCGACACCGCCGACGTCTACGCCAACACCGCCGCGGAGTCGGTGCTCGGCCGGGCGCTCAAGGGTGAGCGGCGCGAGTCGCTGGAGATCCTCACCAAGGTCTACTGGCCGACCGGTCCCGGCGGCCCCAACGACCGCGGGCTCGGCCGCAAGCACATCATGGAGTCGGCCAACGCGTCGCTGAAGCGCCTGCAGACCGACTACGTCGACCTGTACCAGGCCCACCGGTACGACCACAGCGTTCCGCTGGAAGAGACGATGCTGGCGTTCGCCGACCTCGTCCGCCAGGGCAAGGTCCTCTACGTCGGCGTCTCCGAGTGGACCGCGGAGCAGATCACCCGCGGTGCCGCGCTGGCGCGTGAGCTGCAGGTCCCGTTCGTGTCGCACCAGCCGCAGTACTCGATGCTGTGGCGCGTCATCGAACCGCAGGTCATTCCGGCGTGCGAGCGCGAGGGCCTGAGCCAGATCGTCTTCTCCCCCGTCGCACAGGGCATCCTGACCGGCAAGTACCTGCCGGGTGCCGAGGTGCCGGAGGGCTCGCGCCTGGCCGACGCGCGTGGTTCGCAGATGATCGCCCGCTGGATGCGCGACGACGTGCTGAACGCCGTGCAGCAGCTCAAGCCGATCGCCGAGGAGGCCGGCGTCACGATGGCGCAGCTCGCCGTCGCGTGGGTGCTGCGCAACCCGAACGTCGCGTCCGCGATCATCGGTGCTTCGCGTCCGGAGCAGGTCTTCGAGAACGTCAAGGCCATCGACATCACGCTCGACGACGACGTGCTCAAGCAGATCGACACCGTCCTCGACGGCGTCATCACCGACGACCCGAGGCTCACCGCCCAGGGCTAACTGCGCCTGTCCTCATTGGGCGGGGTGCAGGCTCATCGGGCCGTACACCTCGGACTCCGACCGCAGAAGCGTGACCTGGTCGACCCCGGCGTCGAGCAGGTCACGCCACTCGGCGTTGAACCACTGCTCGGCCTCGGTCTGGTCGGCGAACGCCACGTCCGGGCCCGCGACGTCGCGGCCTTGTGCATCCTGGTAGCGCCAGCGGAACTCCATGGGACGAAGGCTAACTCTTGTCATCTCGGACTCTGGTGCTCGGCGGAGCACGTTCAGGCAAGTCGGCGCACGCGGAAGGGCTGCTCACCGACGCGGCCGTGACGTACGTCGCAACCGCACGCCGCTATCCCGACGACCCGGACTGGGACGCGCGGATCGCGCTGCACGTCGCCCGGCGTCCGTCCACTTGGCACACGGTCGAGGCGCCCGCGCCGGGTGATCTGCCCGCGCTGCTCACCGCGACGTCCTACGAGGACCCGCCGATCCTGGTCGACGACCTCTCGACGTGGCTGGTCGGAGCGCTGGACGACGCGGACGCCTGGGAAGGGCACGGCCTCGGCGACGTGGAGCGCGACATCGACGAACTCGTCGGCGCGGTGGCCATGTGCCGGACGCGGCTCGTGCTCGTGACGGCGGAGGTCGGCCTCGGCGTCGTCCCCTCGACGCGCTCAGGCAGACTCTTCCGCGATCACCTCGGTGCGCTCAACGCACGCGTCGCCGAGGTGTGCGACGAGGTCCTGCTGCTCGTCGCCGGCATCCCACTGCGACTGCGTTAAAGGAGCGACCAGGTGAGCACCGAGTTCCCGCCGGTTGAACCGCCGGACGAGGCGGTTCTGCGCGAGGCCGAAGCCAGGCACGCGGTGCTGACCAAGCCGGTCGGCTCGCTCGGCCGGCTCGAAGAGCTGGGCAACTGGATCGCGGCCTGCCAGGGCGTCGTGCCGCCGAAGCCGTTCGTGCGGCCCCGCGTCGTCGTCTTCGCGGGCGACCACGGCGTCACGGCTCAGGGCGTCTCGGCGTTCCCGAGCGAGGTCACCGGCCAGATGGTCGCGAACTTCCTCACCGGCGGCGCCGCGGTGAACGTGCTCGCGCAGGTCGCGGGCGCCACCGTGCGGGTGGTCGACATGGCGGTCGACTCGGACACCCCCGACGCCGTGAGCACGCACAAGGTGCGCCGCTCGTCGGGCTCGATCGACCGCGAGGACGCGCTCACCCGTGAGCAGTGCGAGCAGGCGATCGCGGCCGGTCGCGCCATCGCCGACGAGGAGATCGACTCGGGCGCCGACGTGCTCGTCGCCGGGGACATGGGCATCGGCAACACGACTCCCGCGGCCGTGCTGATCGCGTCGCTGACCGGCTCGGAGCCGGTGGCGGTCGTCGGGCGCGGCACGGGGATCGACGACCAGGCGTGGATGCGCAAGACCGCGGCGATCCGGGACGCCCTGCGCCGCGCCCGGCTGGTGATCAGCGACCCGATCGCGCTGCTGGCCACCGCCGGTGGCGCCGATCTGGCCGCGATGGCCGGGTTCCTGGCGCAGGCCGCGGTCCGGCGGACCCCCGTCGTGCTCGACGGCGTGGTCGTCGGTGCCGCCGCCGTCGTCGCCGAGGAGCTGGCACCGGGTGCGCGCGAGTGGTGGGTGGCCGGGCACCAGTCGGCCGAACCCGCGCACGCGATCGCGCTCGGGCACCTCAACCTGAAGCCGTTGCTGGAGTTCGAGATGCGGCTCGGCGAGGGGTCCGGCGCGGTGACGGCGCTGCCGTTGCTGATCTCGGCGGTGAAGGTGCTCGCGGAGATGGCGACGTTCGAGAGCGCCGGCGTGACCAATAAGGAATGAAGCTCTGCCCAAGTGAAACTGGCACTGTCGTGGCTGACCGTCCTGCCGCTGCGCGTCGACGACGTTGATCGCAAGGCGGCGGGACGGGCCATTGCGTGCACGCCGGTCGTCGGCGTTCTGCTCGGCGCGTTCGTCGTCGGCGTGCTCGAACTGCTCGCAATATCCAATATATCGGCGCTCGTGGCCGGGTTCTTGGCCGTCGGCGTCGTCGCGTTGTCCACGCGCGGTATGCACCTCGACGGTCTCGCGGACACCGCAGATGGTCTCGGCTGCTACGGACCGCCGGAGCGCGCGCTTCAGGTCATGAAGGACGGCGGCGCCGGGCCGTTCGGGGTCGTCACGCTGATCGTCGTGCTCGGCGCGCAGGCCGCGGCACTCCCCCACGCTCACTGGGGTGTCGTCGTGCTCGCCTTCGCGACGAGCCGGGCGGCGTTCGGGATCTGTTGTGCGCGAGGTGTGTCCGCCGCGCGGCCTGAAGGACTGGGTGCGCTGGTGGCCGGTACGCAGCACCCGTTGGTGGTCATCGGGACCTGGGTGGTGCTGGCCGCGGCGGCGGTTCCGCTCGGGTGGCGGGCGGTCGTCGCCGTCGTCGTCGCGGCCGCGCTGGTGTGGTCGCTCGTGCAGCACACCGGAAAGCGTTTCGGCGGCGTCACCGGTGATGTGCTCGGTGCTGCCGCCGAAATCGCGCTTCTGGCCGTGCTGGTGATCGCCTAACCCAGCTTGGTCATCCAGCCGTGGGTGTCGGCGACGTGGCCGTGCTGGAGGCCGGTCAGGCGCTCGCGCAGCTTCATCGTCACCGAGCCGGTGCCGCCGTCGGCGACGTCGAACTCGCCACCGGCGTGCTTGACGTGGCCGACCGGCGTGATGACCGCGGCCGTGCCGCAGGCGAAGACCTCGGTGAGCTCACCGGAGGCGTTGGCCTTCTCCCACTCGTCGGTGGAGATCCGGCGTTCCTCGACGGTCAGGCCGAGGTCGGAGGCCAGCTGCAGCAAGGAGCTCCGGGTGATGCCGGGCAGCAGCGTGCCGGTCAGCTCCGGGGTGACGACCTTGTCTCCGAAGACGAAGAACAGGTTCATGCCGCCCATCTCCTCGACCCAGCGGCGTTCCACCGCGTCGAGCCAGACGACCTGGTCGCACCCCTTCTCGGCGGCCTGCGCCTGCGCCACGAGGGACGCGGCGTAGTTGCCGGCGAACTTGGCCGCGCCGGTACCGCCGGGGGCCGCGCGCACGTACTCGGTCGAGAGCCACACGCTCACCGGGCGGACGCCGCCCGCGAAGTAGGAACCGGCGGGGGAGGCGATCAGCACGTAGAGGTACTCGGACGCGGGTCGCACGCCGAGGCCCTTCTCCGTGGAGATCATGAACGGCCGCAGGTAGAGGGACTCCTCCTCCGCCGACGGCACCCAGCGGCTGTCGACCGCGAGGATCTGCCGGACGGACTCGAGGAAGAGCTCGTCGGGAAGTTCGGGCATCGCCATGCGGCGGGCCGAGGCGCGGAAGCGTTCGGCGTTGGCCTCAGGGCGGAAGGACGCGATCGACCCGTCGGGCTGGCGGTAGGCCTTGAGCCCTTCGAAGATCGCTTGGCCGTAGTGCAGCACCATTGCCGCGGGGTCGAGTGAGAGGGAGCTGTAGGGTCCGACTTGAGCGTCGTGCCAGCCCTTCTCGCGGTTCCAGCGGATCGTCACCATGTGGTCGGTGAAGTGCTGCCCGAAGCCCGGCTTGGCAAGTACCTCCGCTACGCGCTCCGGGGTCGCCGGGTGCGGGTGGGGAGTCCGGGTGAAAGGCAACTCGCTCGTCATGTGAGCACGGTAACCCGCTGGTCGGGATAGGGAAAATCGTCTTCCCAAAGCTCGGACGTCCTACTAAGTCGGACTCGATAAAGTCCCGGCCATGACCGAGGGGGAACGATCTTCCAGGGGTGCGGACGTCCGCACCGTGCTGCAGGCCGCGCTGCTCGTTCTGGGCACCGGGATGACGCTCATGGACGGCTGGGTTCTCGGCGGTGTCGGCGGGGTGGTCAGCGCCGTGGTCGCCGCCGTGACCTTCCTGCTCGTCTACCGGGCGTTCACGAAGGACAGCGAGGCCACCAACGGCCGCATCATCGGGCTTGCGGTGTGCGTTGGCGTGACGCTGCTCGTTTTCCTTTCAGTGACGCTCTCAGCGACGCGGTGAGTCCGATGACGCCCGTGCCGGCACCCAGTCCCGCGAGCGAGATCAGCAGGGCGGGGACCGGCGTGCTCATCGCGAGCAGCACCGAGAGCCCGAGACCGAGGCAGGCCGTGCGCATCGGCCACGTACGGTCGTTCTGCAGCAACACCCGAGCCGACGCGTTCGTGAAGGCGTAGTAGAACAACGTCGCGCACGCCGCCACGCCCAGTGCGGTCGCCATCGGCATGAAGACGATCGCGAGAGCGGAACCCGCGACCACGGCCAGGACGAGCACGCTCGGCTTGAGGCGCGTGGGCAGGTCGCCGTCCTCGGCGAGCCCCGTCAGCGTGCGGTGAGCGGACAGCAGCACGAAGTGCAGTGCGGCCACACCGGCGACCGCTGCCGCGATCTGCACGAGCGGCACCAATGCGGAGGCGTCCGCCGCGATGAGCGCGTCTCGCAACGGTGCCGGCGACAACGCGAGGCGCGCGCTGCCGAGCTGACGGAGCACACCGGCGCCCACGGCCAGACAGACCACGAAGGACAGTCCGATGAGGACTGGAACTGCGATCCTCAGCACAGCCGGCGAGTGCGGGCCCTCACCGCGGTGTGGCGCCGTGACGCGTTCGAACCCGGTGAACGCCATGAACATCAGGCCCGCGACACCGACGAGCTCGTTGGCCGTGCCCGTCTCCCCCGCCGACGCCACCGGAGCGATCGAGAAGGTCGACGCGACCACGAGAGCGAGCGCGCCGACGACCACGAGCGACACGAAGACGCTGACGCCCGTGTCGAAGCGGAACCCGGCCAGGCCGAGCAGCGCCGTGCCCGCCAGCAGAGCGAGCGCGCCGATCACCGGCCGGTCCGGCACGACGTACGCGCCGAACATCAACGCCACCGCCGCCGCCATCGCGCACCGGCCGAGCAGGTGGACGCTCGCTGTCATCCGTGCGGGCCACACGCCGAGCTGCGCGCGCACGTATCCGTAACCACCACCGACGTCCGGGT
The DNA here is from genome assembly GCF_053601075.1 of Lentzea sp. NPDC004789. Classification (NCBI taxonomy): domain Bacteria; kingdom Bacillati; phylum Actinomycetota; class Actinomycetes; order Pseudonocardiales; family Pseudonocardiaceae; genus Lentzea; species Lentzea sp. NPDC004789. Next base: position 232,219 of record NZ_JBSGBE010000006.1, read on the forward strand.
AAGCGCGGGACTGGTCAGCGGTCGAGAAGGCCGAGCACAGGGCGGCGCCCGCGGAGATGGCCAGCGCCGGGAGCAGCCACCAGCCCGCAAGACCTGCGGCGGGAGCGAATCCGGCGAAGACCCCCGCACCGAGCACCGCGGGCAGACCGAGCGCGACCGTGACAACGATCTCGCGTGGCTTGTGGGTCACCGGTACACATTCGCAGATGCGGCATCCGGCCGTAACCACCCGGTCGGCTGATGCGCGAAATGGGCGAATCGCCACCGTGCGCAACTGTCAACGTCACTGATTGCCGCCGAACGTGGCGGGCCTCGGCATTGGTGGACAGATGGACCTTTAGCATAGGTCACGATTCCGAGCACCCCTACCACGCACAACCCTGGAGCAGCACGTGACAGCCCCGAAGCTGGCCCTCACCGAAGGTGACCTGAGCACCACCGCCGCGGACGCAGTCGTCGTGGGCACCCTGCAGGGTGCGGACGGTCTGGAGCTCGCCCCCGGTGCCGAAGCTGTCAGCGCCGCGTTCGACGGCGCGCTGCTCGACGTGCTCGGCACCCTGCGCGCCACCGGCAAGGCCGACGAGCTGGTGAAGGTGCCGACGTTCGGCAAGATCGCCGCTCCGCTCGTGCTGGCCGTCGGGCTCGGCAAGGCCGCCGGTGAGGAGCAGGTGCGCCGCGCGTCCGGTGTCGCCGCCCGTGCGCTGGCCGGCAAGAAGCGCGCGGTGAACACCCTGGCCTCGCTGCACGTCGCGGCCGCCGCCGAGGGCACGCTGCTGGGTGCCTACACGTTCACCGAGTACAAGTCCGAGAAGGGCGAGGGCCCGGTCGCGAAGGTCGACCTGCACGCCGCCGGTTCCAAGGAGAACAAGGCCGCGCTGAAGGCCGCCGTCGCGATCGCCGAGGCCGTCGCCATCGCGCGCGACTTCATCAACACGCCGCCGAACGACCTCTACCCCGGCTCGTTCGCCGACCGCGCCGCCAAGCTCGCCACCGCCGCCGGTCTCGACGTCGAGGTGCTCGACGAGAAGGCGCTGAAGAAGCAGGGCTTCGGCGGCATCCTGGGCGTCGGCGGCGGTTCGTCGCGCCAGCCGCGGCTCGTGCGCATCTCCTACAAGGGCGCCAAGGCGGTCAAGAAGGTCGCGCTCGTCGGCAAGGGCATCACGTTCGACACCGGCGGCATCTCGATCAAGCCGGCCGCGGGCATGGACGAGATGACCTCCGACATGTCCGGTGCCGCCGCGATCGTCGCGACCATGGTGCTCGCCGCGAAGCTCAAGTACCCGCTGGAGATCATCGCGTCGATCCCGATGGCGGAGAACATGCCGTCCGGTGACGCCTACCGCCCCGGCGACGTGCTGACCATGTACGGCGGCAAGACCGTCGAGGTGCTCAACACCGACGCCGAGGGCCGCCTGATCCTGTCCGACGCCATCGTGCGCGCGTGCGAGGACGGCCCGGACTACCTGATCGAGACCGCGACGCTGACCGGCGCGCAGGTCGTGGCCCTGGGCAAGCGCACCTCGGGCGTCATGGGCTCCGACGAGTTCCGCGACCGCGTGGCGGCCATCGGCACCGCGGTCGGCGAGTCGGCGTGGCCGATGCCGCTGCCCGAGGAGCTGCGCGCGGACCTCGACTCCCGGCTCGCCGACCTGGCGAACGTGACCGGGCACCGGTGGGGCGGCATGCTCGCGGCCGGGCTGTTCCTGCGCGAGTTCGTGGCCGAGGGCGTGCAGTGGGCGCACATCGACATCGCCGGCCCGGCGTACCACACCGGTGGCGCGTACGGGTACACGCCGAAGGGCGGCACCGGTGTTCCGGTGCGCACCATCGCGGCCGTGCTTGCGGACATCGCGGCCAACGGCTGATTTCTTTCTTGGACGCGGGCGGAGTTCCTTTCGGGGACTCCGCCCCTTCCATTTCCGGCAGGTCGTCCGGTGCGCCTCTAGGCCCGGCGAGTCATGGCTGGTGGAGAGGTTGTCGCGGTTTACTGGCGGGGTGACGGACGCTGTTCGGGAATTTTTGAAGGGGTTGCGCGAAGGTTCTGTGGTGAGCGGGACCGTGCGGGCGGTGCACGACTTCGGGGTGTTCGTCCATCTCGACGGGGAACCGGATTCGGAGGATCCGCTCGGGTTCGTGCGAGTTCCCGAGATCAGCCGGCGACATTTCGGCGAGTTCGACGAAGTGATCGCGGTGGGTGACCGCGTGCGCGGTGAGGTGCTCGACGTCGATGAGCAGCGCGGGCAGGTGTCCGTGTCGCTCAAGGCGTTGCAGCCGGACCCGTTCGTGCCGCTCGCCGGCCGGATCGGCGAGGTGGTGCGCGGGCCGGTCACGAAGGTCTTCGAGAAGCTCGGGGTGTTCGTGCGGGTCGCCGACGGCGCGGAGGCGCTGGTGCCGCGCGCCCAGTTGCGGGGTGAGGTGCGCGAAGGCGACGAGATGACGGTCGAGATCGCCGAGGTCGACCTGGTCCGGCGGCGGGTGCTGGCGAGCCGGGTGCCGGTGGTGACCAGGTTTCTCACGAGCCTCACCAAGGGTGCGGTCGTGGAGGTGACCGTCGGCTCGATCCGCAACTTCGGGGCGTTCGTCCACCTCGACGGGGAGCCGGGTCCGGGACCGTCCGGCCTGGTCCGGATTCCGGAGGTCGCCTGGCCGCCGGTGGGGCATCCGAGTGAGGTGCTGTCGGTCGGCGAACGGGTGCGGGCTCTGGTGGTACACGTCGACCACGAGCGGGAGCAGGTGTCGCTGTCGATCGCGCAGGCGCGTGACTCGCGGGACTAGGACGGCGGTTCCGGCAAGAGGAGTATTTCCACATGGGGACGCATCAGTACGAGGTCGACGTCGTCTGGACCGGGAACGCCGGGAGCGGGACGTCCGGGTATAAGGCCTACGAGCGAGCGCACGAGGTCCGGGCCGAGGGCAAGGAGACGATCCTCGGGTCGTCCGACCCGTCGTTCCGCGGCGACCGGACGCGGTACAACCCCGAGGAGCTGCTCGTCGCGTCGCTGTCGCAGTGCCACATGCTCTGGTACCTGCACCTGGCCTCGGTCAACGGGGTGGTCGTCACCGACTACCGCGATCACGCGACCGGGACGATGGCCGAGCACCCGGACGGGTCCGGGCGGTTCACGGAGGTGGTGCTCAACCCCGTCGTGACGGTCGCCGATCCGGGGACTCTGGACACGGCGCAGGCGTTGCACGAGAAGGCGCACTCGATGTGCTTCATCGCGGCGAGCGTCAATTTCCCGGTTCGCCACGAGCCCTCGGTGAAGGTTTAGCGGTCGCCCGCGGCCTTTTTGCGCGCGGTGTAGTCGCGCATGCGCTTCGGGTAGCCGACGATGCCGGCGTCGTAGATCGGCATGCTCAGTTTGCGGGCGAACGAGCGCGCGGCGTCCGGGGAGGCGACGCGGCGGCGGGTCCACTCGCCGTCGTGAGCGACCAGCACCACAGTGGTTTCGGTCACCGTGGTCCTGGGCTCCACATAGGCCTCGACGCCGTGCCGGCTCGCGGCCCACTGCTCCAGGTGGCTCGTGTCCTGATTGGAGGCGGTCCGGAGCACGCCAGGACGCGACTTCCTGCGAAAACGATCGAACAGCCCCATCGAGCACCTCCACGGCTTCCCTCCACCATGGTGCCAGGTGCGGGTGTCATGAGTAGGTGAATGATCAGAACAGGGCGTGGTGTCCTATGCCGGATCACCATGCTCTGGCAACTAGTGACAAGATGGCCGCGTACCTCGCGCGCACCCGCGCGTAGTAAGTAATCCCGAGGAGATCCGAAGTGACTTCGCCGGAACTGGATTCGGCCACCAACGCCGACCTCGTGATCCTCGGCGGTGGTTCGGGGGGCTACGCCTGCGCGTTCCGCGCGGCTGAGCTCGGCCTGTCCGTCGTCCTGGTCGAGAAGGACAAGCTGGGTGGCACGTGCCTGCACCGCGGCTGCATCCCGACCAAGGCTCTGCTGCACGCGGCAGAGGTCGCGGACAACGCCCGTGAAGGCGACCAGTTCGGCGTGAAGAGCTCGCTCGAGGGCATCGACATCGCCGGCGTGAACTCGTACAAGGACGGCGTGATCTCGCGGCTCTACAAGGGTCTGCAGGGTCTCGCGAAGGCCAACAAGGTCACCCTGGTCGAGGGCGCGGGCACGTTCGTCGGCCCGAACACCGTCGTCGTGAACGGCCAGCGCTACGTCGGCAAGAACGTGGTGCTCGCGACGGGCTCGTACGCCCGCAGCCTGCCCGGTCTGGAGATCGGCGGCCGCGTCATCACCAGCGACCAGGCGCTCAACCTGGACTTCATCCCGGAGAAGGTCGTCGTGCTGGGCGGCGGCGTCATCGGCGTGGAGTTCGCGAGCGTGTGGCAGTCGTTCGGCTCGGACGTGACGATCGTCGAGGCCCTGCCCCGCCTGGTGCCGGCCGAGGACGAGTACGCGTCCAAGCAGCTGGAGCGCGCCTTCCGCAAGCGCGGCATCAAGTTCAAGACCGGGGTGAAGTTCACCGGCGCCACGCAGACCGACTCCGGTGTGTCCGTCACGCTGGAGAACGGCGACGTCCTCGACGCCGACCTGCTGCTCGTCGCGGTCGGCCGCGGCCCCAACAGCGCGGGCCACGGCTACGAGGAGGCCGGCATCACGATCGACCGCGGGTTCGTCATCACCGACGAGCGCCTGCGCACGAACCTGCCGAACGTCTACGCGGTCGGCGACATCGTGCCGGGCCTGCAGCTCGCGCACCGCGGTTTCCAGCAGGGCATCTTCGTGGCCGAGGAGATCGCCGGCCAGAACCCGAAGGTGATCGACGAGGCGGGCATCCCGCGCGTCACCTACTGCAAGCCCGAGGTCGCCTCCGTCGGTCTCTCCGAGGCCGCCGCGAAGGAGAAGTACGGCTCCGCCGAGGTGTTCATCTACGACCTCGCGGGCAACGGCAAGAGCCAGATCCTCAAGACCGCCGGTGGCGTGAAGCTGATCAAGGCTCCCGACGGCCCGGTCGTCGGCGTCACCATGGTCGGCGAGCGCGTCGGCGAGCTCATCGGTGAGGCCCAGCTGATCTACAGCTGGGAGGCTTACCCGGAGGACGTGGCTCCCCTGATCCACGCCCACCCGACCCAGACTGAAGCCCTCGGCGAGGCCTTCCTCGCCCTGGCCGGCAAGCCGCTGCACGTGCACGGCTGACCGTTCCCCATCCAAGTCAGCCACACGAGAGCACGAGGAGTCAGCGAACAATGGCCTTCTCCGTCCAGATGCCCGCACTCGGTGAGAGCGTCACCGAGGGCACGGTCACCCGGTGGTTGAAGCAGGAAGGCGACCGGGTGGAGGTGGACGAGCCGTTGCTCGAGGTGTCCACCGACAAGGTCGACACCGAGATCCCGTCCCCCGCGGCGGGCGTCCTGCAGAAGATCGTCGCGCAGGAGGACGACACCGTCGAGGTCGGCGGCGAGCTCGCCGTCATCGGTGACGGTGACGCCGCCGCGGCGTCCACGCCGGCCCCCGCCCAGGAGGCGCCCCAGCAGACGCAGCCGACCGCCGCTCCGGCCGAGGCCGTCCAGGAAGCCGCCCCGGCACCGGCTCCGGCCCAGTCCGGTGGTTCGGCCCAGGGCACCGACGTCACGATGCCCGCGCTCGGCGAGTCCGTCACCGAGGGCACCGTCACCCGCTGGCTGAAGCAGGTCGGCGACAGCGTCGAGGTCGACGAGCCGCTGCTCGAGGTCTCGACCGACAAGGTCGACACCGAGATCCCGTCGCCGGTCGCGGGCACGCTGCTCGAGATCAGCGCCGGTGAGGACGAGACCGTCGAGGTCGGCGGCAAGCTCGCCGTCATCGGTTCGGGCAGCCCGGCTCCGGCCGCCGCGCCCGCCCCCGCCCCGGCGCCCGCTCCCCAGGCCGCCCCCGCTCCGGCACCTGCGCCCGCCCCGGCTCCGCAGGCCGCTCCGGCACCGGCTCCGGCCCCCGCCGCTCCGGCACCGCAGGCCGCGCCCGCCGCGCCTTCTTCCGACGACGCGAACGGCACGCCGTACGTCACTCCGCTGGTGCGCAAGCTCGCGTCGGAGAACGGCATCGACCTGGGCTCGCTGAAGGGCACCGGCGTCGGCGGCCGCATCCGCAAGCAGGACGTGCTGGCCGCGGTCGAGGCCAAGAAGGCCCCGGCTCCCGCGCCCGCCGCCGCTGCTGCTCCGGCCGCTCCCGCCGCCCGCACCGCGACCGCCCCCGCGGTCGACAGCTCGGGCAAGCGCGGCACCGTGCAGAAGCTCCCGCGCCTGCGCCAGATCGTCGCGCAGCGCACGCGTGAGTCGCTGCAGATGTCGGCCCAGCTCACCCAGGTGTTCGAGGTCGACGTGACCAAGATCGCCCGGCTGCGCAACCAGGCGAAGAAGGCGTTCGAGGCGCGTGAGGGCGCGAAGCTCACGTTCCTGCCGTTCTTCGCCAAGGCCGCCATCGAGGCCCTCAAGGCCCACCCGGTGCTCAACGCGTCGATCGACGAAGAGCGCAAGGAGGTCACCTACCACGGTGCCGAGCACCTCGGCCTGGCGATCGACACGGAGCGCGGCCTGCTCAACGCCGTGATCCACAACGCCGGTGACCTGAACCTGTCGGGCATCGCCCACAAGATCGGTGACCTGGCCGCGCGCGCCCGTTCGAACAAGCTCACGCCGGACGAGCTCACCGGTGGCACGTTCTCGCTGACCAACCTGGGCAGCAACGGCGCGCTCTTCGACACCCCGATCATCCAGCAGCCGCAGGTCGGCATCCTGGGCGTCGGCGTCGTCAAGAAGCGTCCGGTCGTCATCACCGACGAGAACGGCGACGACACCATCGCGATCCGCTCGATGATGTACCTCGCGCTCACCTACGACCACCGCCTGGTCGACGGTGCCGACGCGGGCCGCTTCCTCACGACGGTCAAGAACCGTCTGGAGGAGGGCGCGTTCGAGGCCGACCTCGGCCTCTGAGCTGCGGTAATATCCGATATATTGGATTTCGCCTGAAGGCCATCCCGGTTCGCCGGGGTGGCCTTCAGCACATCCGGTGTCCCGTGGACGATGTGCGGCTGTGCACGAGATGGTTGAGTGCGGAACGATTCAGGCATGCGAGTTGTCATCGCCGGATCGTCGGGCCTGATCGGAACGAGTCTGGTGGCGTCGATGCGCGCTGCCGGTCACGAGGTGCTGCGGCTGGTGCGCCGCAAAGCCGCCGCTCCGGACGAGCGCGGGTGGGACCCGTACGCCGGGCGCGTCGACGACGGGACGTTCGACGGCGTCGACGCGGTCATCAACCTGTGCGGCGCGGGCATCGCCGACAAGCGGTGGGACGACGCGCGCAAGCAGGTGCTGCACGACAGCCGGATCGTGCCGGCCGAGGTGCTGTCGGCCGCGGTCGTCGAGCACGGCGTGCCGGTGCTGGTGAACTCGTCGGGCGCCCACTTCTACGGCGACACCGGGACGCGGCTCGCGGACGAGGACGCGCCGGGCGGGCACACGTTCATGTCGCGGCTGACCCAGGAGTGGGAGGCGGCGACGTCCGTGGCGCAGAAGGCCGGCGTGCGCGTGGTGCTGATGCGCACCGCCGTCGTCATCTCGCCTTCGGGTGGTGTGCTCGGCCGGTTGAAGCCGGTCTTCCAGTTCTTCCTCGGCGGCAAGCTCGGCACCGGCGAGCAGTTCTTCCCGTGGGTGTCACTCGACGACGTCGTGTCGGCGTATCGGTTCGTCGTCGAGCACGACGACATCAACGGACCGGTGAACGTCGCCGGGCCGACGCCGGTGACGAACGCCGAGTTCACCAAGGCGGTCGGGACCGCGCTGAACCGGCCGACGCCGTGGGTGGTGCCGGCGTTCGTGTTGAAGGCGTTGCTCGGCGGCGAGATGGCCGAGGAGCTGCTGCTGAGCGGTCCGGGCCTGACGCCGAAGGTGCTGGAGAGCCACGGCTTCCACTTCATGCATCCGGCGCTGCCCGCGGCGTTGAACGCGGCGGTCGCATGACTCGTGCTGTCGCGGCCGTGTTGGTGATCTCATGGGTGTTGCTGGGAATGCCCGAGGTCACCGGTCTCGACGTGTGGGTGCAGCACGAGCTGCCGCGGCCGGAGTGGCTGCGGGAGGCGGCGTTCGTGGTGAGCCTGGTGCTCGGGCCGACGCTCGGGTGGGCGTTCGCGGCGGTGCTGTTCGCGCTGGCGTGGCGACGGCGTGACGTGCGGTTGTGGAAGGCGTTGGTGTTGCATGCGCTGTGTTGCGCGACAGTGCTGACGCGCTGGTTGTTCGACCGAGTGCGGCCGGTGGAACACCATCTGCCGAGTTATCCGAGCGGGCACACGGTGGCGGTCGCGTCGGTCGGCTTCACGCTGGTGGTGCTGCTGAGACGCGGCGTGCTGTGGGCGGCGCTCGCGGTGCTCGTGTGCGGGTTCGCCAGGGTCGTCCTGGAGATGCACTGGGTCACCGACGTCATCGGCGCGGTGCTGGGCGTGACGGGCGTCGGGCTCTTGGCCGCACTGGCTCTGGGGTTGGTAACGTCGGGTCGTGAACTCGTGCCGCACCTCGTCAGACCCCGTCGTCGTCCGTGAGCTGGGGCTCATCGACTACATGGCGGCGTGGGACCTCCAGAAGGAGATCGCGGAAGAGCGCGCCAGCGGCACCGGCCCGGACACGCTGCTGTTGCTCGAACACCCGCCCGTCTACACGTGCGGCCGGCGCACCCTCGACGAGGAACGCCCGCGCGGCGGTGACACCCCGGTCATCGACGTCGACCGCGGCGGCAAGATCACCTGGCACGGCCCCGGCCAGCTGGTCGGCTACCCGATCGTGCGGCTGACCGAGCCGATGGACGTCGTGGACTACGTGCGGCGCATCGAGCAGGGCCTGATCGACGTGTGCGACCGGCTCGGCGTGCACACCGGCCGGGTCGAGGGCCGCAGCGGCGTGTGGCTGCCCGCCGACGACCGCGGTCCCGAGCGCAAGGTCGCCGCGATCGGCATCCGCGTGCAGCGCGGCGTCACCATGCACGGCTTCGAGATCAACTGCAACGCGAGCCTCGACGCGTTCGGCGACATCATCCCGTGCGGTATCAAGGACGCGGGCGTCGCCTCGCTCTCGCACGAGCTCGGCCGGGACGTCACGGTGGCCGAGGTGCTGCCGATGGCCCGTGACTCCGTGCTCGCGGCCCTGGACGGAACACTCCCCCTGACGGACCGCACTTTGGCCCGCACTGGCCCCATCGCACCGGGAATCACCTTCGCTAGCATTCCGTAGCCCCGCGCGGGGATCGCGGGCTTTCGGAGGAGGGTGCGTCGTGAGACTTTCTCGACGCCAGTTGTTCACGGCTGCCGGTTTCACGGCGCTCGCGACATCAGGACTGACACGAACCGCTTCCGCGTCCGGGCCGGTGGCGGTGGCCGCGCCCGTGCGCACGTGGGCCAGCGAGATCCAGGCCGGTGAGATCCGGGTCGGCGACTGGGAGCAGTACCACCTCGGGCTCGACGGTGGCGCGCACCAGAAAGCGCTCAGTGCGCTGGGGATCGCGCATCGCGACGGTGTCCGCGCCGACGAGCCGGAACTGATGGTGCCGGTCGAGTCCGTGCGACGGGCGGCGCTGGAGTTCGGTGACCACGCGGCGGCCGACGTGCTGCGCGACCGGTTCGCACTCGACTCGCCGTCGATGCTCGGGCGCGGGTTGAAGCTGGTGCTCGGCGAGGACGGGCTGGAGCGCCGGTATCTCGACGACCCGGGACTGCAGCTGCGATACATCGGATATCGGCGGCGCTTCGCGAACTACGCGATGCCGATGCCGGCGGCCGTCCGCCGAGCGCTCATCTGATATCCGATATATCAACCCAGCCCGGCCGCAACGCCGACGACGCCTCGCGAATCGCGATGCCAACGGCCGCGGCCAAGCGCCCACCCGACACCCGATGTCACTCAGCCGGGCCGCAACGCCTACGACGCCTCGCGCACCACGCGATGCCGATACGGTGGCTGTCCACCAAGCGCTCACCTGATATCCGATATACCACCCGGCTGAGCCACGACATCGGCGACGCTGCGCGAACCACGCGACGCCGATACCGACGGCCGGCCCCCAAGCATTCGACTGATATCCGATATATCAACCCAGCCGGGCCGCAACGCCGACGACGCCTCGCGCACCACGCGACGCCGATACCGACGGCCGGCCCCCAAGCACTCGGCTGATATCCGATATATCAGCCCGCCAGGTTGCGGCGCAGGCAACGCTTCGCGAACCGCACGACGCCTGATATCCGATATATCACTCAGCTGAAGTGCGGTGTCGGCGGTGCTTCGCGAAGCGTTCGCCTGATATCCGATACGCGATATATCAGCCCAGTTGCGGGGCGACGTCCGCGGCGATCTCGGTGAGGTGGTCGAGGTCGGACAGGTCCAGCATCTGCAGGTACACGCGCTGGACGCCGGTCGCCTCGCGCCACTGGCCGATGCGGTCGACGACCTCGGCCGGGGTGCCGCAGAGGCCGTTCTGCTTCAGCTCACCGACCTCGCGGCCGATCGCGGCGGCGCGGCGGGCGACGTCGGCGTCGGTGCGGCCCACGCACGCGACCAGCGCGACCGAGCGGGTGATCTCGCGCGGGTCGCGGCCGATCTCGGTGCACGCGGCGTCGACGCGGGCGTACTGCTCGACTGCGGCGTCGAGGCTGACGAACGGCAGGTTGAACTCGGTGGCGTAGGACGCGGCCAGTGCCGGTGTCCGGCGTGCGCCCATGCCGCCGATCAGCACCGGGATGCGGTCCTGGGCAGGCTTCGGCAGGGCCGGCGAGTCGGTCAGCGTGTAGTGCTTGCCCTCGAACGAGAACGTGCCGCCGAGCGGTGTCTCCCAGAGACCGGTGATGACGGCGAGCTGCTCCTCGTACCGCTCGAAGCGGACGCTGAGCGGCGGGAACTCGATGCCGTACGCGGTGTGCTCGGCCTCGTACCAACCCGCGCCGATGCCGAACTCCACCCGGCCGCCGGACATCTGGTCGACCTGGGCGACGCTGATGGCGAGCGGTCCCGGGTAGCGGAACGTCGCGGCGGTCATCAGCGTGCCGAGGCGGATCGTGCTGGTGTCGCGGGCCAGGCCGGCGAAGGTGATCCACGGGTCCGTCGGGCCGGGCAGACCGTCGACCGAACCCATCTTGAGGTAGTGGTCGGAGCGGAAGAAGGCGCCGTAGCCGGCGGCCTCCGCCGTCCTGGCCACCCGGAGCAGGTCGTCGTAGCTCGCCCCCTGCTGGGGCTCGGTGAAGATTCGCAGTTCCACGAAAAGCAATCTACTCAACGGAAAAGCGCGGTGCGGGGGTGGCGGCGCCTTCCTGGGTGAACACCCCGCGCGCGACGAGATGCGGGTGCGAGGCCGCTTCCGCCAAGGTCAGCACGGGGGTCACGCAGGCGTCGGACGACGCGAACACCTCGGCCCACTCGTCGCGGGTCCTGGTCAGGAACGCCTCGGCGAGCGTCTTGCGCACCAGCGGCCAGCCGTCACGGTCCATTTGAGACGGAAGTTCGTCCGGCGACAACCCCAAACCGGACAGCAACAATGCGTAGAACTGCGGCTCCAACGAGCCCACCGCAACGGAACGGCCGTCAGCGCACTCGTAGAGCGCGTAGAACGGGCATCCACCGTCCAGCAGGTTCGAGTCCGGTGCGTCCTCCCACACCGACTGCGCCTTCATCGACCAGATCATCTGCGCCAGTGACGCCACACCGTCGACGATCGCGGCGTCGACCACCTGTCCGCGTCCGGTGCGCCCGCGTTCCCACAACGCGGCCAGCACGCCCAGCACCAGGTACAGCGAACCACCGCCGAAGTCGCCGACCAGGTTCAGCGGTGGCTTGCCGATCGCGTGCAGCACGCCGGTCAGCGACAGGTAGTTGATGTCGTGCCCGGCCCGGTCGGCGAGTGGACCGGTCTGGCCCCACCCCGTCATCCGCGCGTAGACCAGGCCGGGGTTGACCGCCAGGCAGTCGGACGGCCCGAGGCCCAGCCGTTCCAGCACACCAGGGCGGAAGCCCTCGATCACCACGTCGGCGGCCGAGATCAGCGACAGCACCGAAGCACGCCCGGCAGCGGACTTCAGGTCCGCCGACACCGAACGCCTGCCGCGCAACAGGAAGTCGCGGGAGGCATCCGGCACCACGGACAGGCCGCCGGACGGGCGCTCGACGCGCACGACCTCCGCGCCGAGGTCCGCGAGCAGCATCGCGCCGTGCGGACCGGGGCCGATGCCGCCGAACTCGACGACCTTCAAACCCTCCAGCGGAGCCATCAGGCTTCGAACGAAAGGCGAGGGCTGAAGATCGCGCCGTGCGACTCGGCCAGGCCGCGCATCGCCTTGGCGTGGGCGCCGAAGTCCGGGTGCGCGAGAGCGCCGCGCAACGCGTCCGCGCTCTCCCACAACGCGATGTTCACGTACGAGGCCGGGTCGTCCAGCTGACGTGAGAGCGTGTACTCGATCAGGCCGGGCTGCTCGCGCAGGAACGCCGCCGTCTCGTCGAAGGCCTTCTCGAACTCCTCGGGGTCACCGGTGAGCGTGAAGCGGTTGACGAAGGTGATCATGGCCCCTCCAGAAGCGGTGTCAGCTGGGGAAACCATGCACACCGCGTCTTGAGACGTGCTCAAGGAACGCCCGCCAAGCTCGCAACCATGCGCATCATCGATCTGTCTTCCCACATTGACGCATCCGCGTACGAAGCGGACCCGGTGACGCACGAGGTGCTCACGGCCGCCCAGGGTGCCGAACACATGGCCGAGCAGCTCAAGCAGCGGCTGGGCATCGAGTTCGACGTGTCCGTGCTGCGGGACTCGGAGTTCCTGACGCTGGACCGGATCAGCCTCACCTCCCACACCGGCACGCACGTCGACGCGCCGTCGCACTACGGCTCGAAGACGACGTACGGCAACGGAATCCCGCGCCACATCGACGAGATGCCGCTGGAGTGGTTCCACAACCCCGGCGTGAAGCTCGACGTCCGCGGGCACGGCACCGGCGTCATCGGCCCGGAGGTCCTCGAAAAGGAGTTCGCCCGCATCGGGTACACGCCGAAGCCGATGGACATCGTCATCCTCGACACCGGCGCCGCGCAGCACGCGGGCACCCAGACCTACTTCACCGACTACACCGGGCTCGACGGCCCCGCCACGAACCTGTTGCTGGACCTGGGGGTCAAGGTGATCGCCACCGACGCGTTCAGCCTCGACGCGCCGTTCCCGGACATCGTCAAGCGCTATCTGGCGACCGAGGACCAGAGCGTGCTGTGGCCCGCGCACTTCGCCGGCCGCGACCGCGAGTACTGCCAGATCGAGCGCCTGAGCAACCTGGAGGCGTTGCCGGACTTCGGGTTCACCGTCGTCGCGTTCCCCGTCAAGATCAAGGGCGCGGGAGCCGGCTGGACGCGGGCCGTCGCCCTCCTCGACGACCAGGCCTCAAGTGAGAGCTGAATCACCATTCCTACCTTGAAAGGTATGGAGAACAACGAAATATGGCCACCCGAGAACGAAGACCACATCGTCCGCGGCATTGACTAGAACGAGCGAAGGGCCGCCCTCCAGGAGAGGGCGGCCCTTAATACGTCATGCCAACCGAGCGCGAGCGGACTCAACGGAATCCGCCGCGTCGAGCAACGGCAGCACCTGCGAAGCACCGGACCGCACCGCCTTCGTGCGGCGCGCGAACGACGTCAGCGTCTGGCCCGGCCCGGCTTCCACCAGCAGCACGTCGTACATCGCCACGAGCTCGTTCAACGCCGGTCCGAAGTAGACGGCGTCGGTGAGCTGCCGCGTCCAGAACCGCGCGGACAGCGCGTCCTCCGCGGTCATCAGCTTGCCCGTGTAACCGGAGTACACCGGGATCGAGGGCGCGGCAGGCGAAGCACTCCACGACGCCAGCGCCTCGTCCACGGCGGGCTGCATCGCCGGGCTGTGGAACGGCGTCGAAGCCGGCACCGTCACCACGATGAACTCGTCCGCCTCCAGCCGCGCACGCACGTCGGCCAGCGGCGCGTCCGACCCGGCCAGCATCGTCTGCCGCGCCGAGTTCACGGCGGCGATCGCCACGTCACCGACCAGGTACGGCACGAGCTCGGCCTCCGAAGCCGCCACCGCCAGCATGCCACCGGACGGGATGGGCACCGCCGACACCACCCGGTCCCGCACCAGCGAAACGGCTTCCTCCAACGAGAAGACGCCGGCCAGCGTTGCCGCGACCACCTCACCGGCGGAGTGCCCGATCAACGCCACGGGCTGCACGCCCCACGACAGGACCATGCGCCCCAACGCGTAGTCGACCGCGAACAACAACGGCTGCGCCCGGGACACGTGATCGATGTCGGCCCCGGCCAGCCAGTCCTCGCAGGCAACGGAACCGACCTCGCCGAACAGCTCGACCACCTCGTCGATCACCGAGGTGAACACGGGCTCCGCGCCGTACAGGGAGGCCGCCATCCGCGGGTACTGCGACCCCTGCCCGGGAAACATCAGAGCTACATCCATCTGGGCAACATCCACAAGAAGCCTCCAGAAAAGCGACAGGGGCCGCGAGGAAGACCTCACGACCCCTGTGCGGGTGACATCACCTGTACTCGCGAACCACCATGGCGGAGTTGAACCCGCCCTTGCCGCGCCCGAGCACCAGAGCGGCCTTCACCTTGCCGTGCCGCGCCTCGTTCATCACGAGGTCGATCTCGTACTCCGGCACGGGGTTCTCGACGTTGACCGTCGGCGGGATCGCGCTCCAGTAGATGGAGAGGATCGCCGACGCCACGTCCAGGGACCCGCCGCCGGCGAACAGGCGGCCGGTCATGGTCTTCGGCGCCGTCACCGGCACGCCGAACGGACCGAAGATGCCCTTGATCGCCTCGGCCTCCGCCTTGTCGAGCTCGGGAATCCCCGCCGCGTCCGCGAAGACGACGTCGATCTCCGAGGCGTCCATGCCGGCGTCGCGCAACGCGAGCTCCGCCGCCCGCCTCAGCCCCGGCTCGCGCGAGGGCATCCGCGAGTCGAACGTCGAGGCGTACCCGACGATCTCGCCGTAGATCCTGGTGCCGGGACGCCCGGCCGCCGACTCCGGCGTCTCGACCACCATGATCGCGCCGCCCTCACCCGCGACGTACCCGGAGGCGTCGCGGTCGAACGGCAGGTAGGCGCGCTTCGGGTTGTTGCTGCGGGACAGGCAACCCGACGCCTGGTGCGCCACCCAGGCCCACGGGCACAGCGAGGAGTCCATGCCGCCGGTCAACGCCAGCTGGACACCCTTGCGCAGCTGGCGCCGCGCGTGCCCGATGGAGTCGATGCCACCGGCCTGCTCCGACACGACGACCGCGCCGGGACCGCGCGTGCCGTGCCGGATGGAGATCTGGCCCGTGTTGACGGCGTAGAACCAGGCGAACGACTGGTACGCCGAGACGTACTCCGGCCCCTGGTGCCACAGCTTCTGCAGCTCGCGCTGACCGAACTCGTACCCGCCCGCCGTCGCCGCGGTGATCACCGCGATGTCGGTGTCCGGGATGTCGTTGGGCTGCACACCGGCGCCGCGCAACGCCCAGTCCGTGCCCACCAGCGTCAACCGCGTCATGTGGTCCGTCTGCGGCAGCAGCCGGCCCTGCAGGTGCCGGCCTGCCTCGAAGCCCGGCACCTCACCGGCGATCTTCGCCCAGTAGTTGGCACTGTCGAACCGGGTGATCGGCTTGATCGCCGCCTCCCCGTGCAGGGTCGCCCGCCAGTACGCGGTCGGCCCCAGCCCGTTCGGCGACGCGATGCCGATTCCCGTCACCACCGCCCGAGTCACCGGCCTGCCCCTTCCACCTTCTTGAGCACCATGGCGCTCTGGAATCCACCGAAACCACTGCCCACGGTCAGCACCGTGTCGACCTTCTTCTCGCGTGCGACCAGCGGTGTGTAGTCGAGGTCGCACTCGGGGTCCGGCTCGTGCAGGTTCGCCGTCGGAGGGATGAGGTCCTGCTCGAACGCCAGCAGGGAGCCGACGATCTCCAGGGACCCGATCGCGCCGAGCGAGTGCCCGATCATGGACTTGAAGCCCGAGACCGGCGTCTTGTAGGCGTGCGCGCCGAGCGAACGCTTGAACGCCGCCGTCTCGTGCAGGTCGTTCTGCTTGGTGCCGGAGCCGTGCGCGTTGATGTAACCGACGTCCGTGGCGTCCGACCGCGCCTGCTTCAGCGCGATGTTGATGGCGTCGGACATCTCGATGCCCTCGGGGTGCAGGCCGGTCATGTGGTAGGCGTTGCACCGCGAGGCGAAGCCGGCGACCTCACCGTAGATGTGCGCGCCGCGAGCGCGGGCGTGTTCCAGCTCCTCCAGCACGATGATCGCGCACCCCTCGCCCAGCACCAGTCCGTCGCGCGTCTTGTCGAACGGGCGGCAGGCGGTGGCCGGGTCGTCGTTGCGGGTGCTGGACGCGCGGATGACGTCGAAGCACACCACGGTGATCGGGGAGAGCGGGGCCTCGGTGCCGCCGGTGACGACGACGTCCGCGGAACCCTCCATGATCAGCTCGGCCGCGTACCCGACCGAGTCCAGGCCGGAGGTGCAGCCCGTGGAGACCACGGAGACCGGGCCTTCCGCGCCGACCGTCCACGCCAGCTCCGTCGCCATCGAGGACGGCGTGAAGTAGTCGTAGAGGTGCGGCACGGCGTAGGACTGGTCGACCTCCCAGTACTTGCCCCGGTCGGAGCCGACGATGAACTCGCGCTCCAGCGAGGTCGTGCAGCCGACCGCGGTGCCGAGCGAGACACCGATGCGGCCGGGGTCGAGCTGGTCGAACTCGATGCCCGAGTCGGCCATCGCCTCGCGGCCCGCGACGACCGCGAACTGCGCGGCGCGGTCGAGCCTGCGGATCTCCTGCGGCGTAAGACCTTCGCGCACGGGGTCGAAGTCTGCTTCACCCGCCATGCGGGAGCGGTACGGAGACGCGTCGAAGTGCGTGATGATGCGAGTCGCCGTACGCCCTTCGGACAGCAGTTTCCAATACGCCTTCGTTCCGATGCCACCAGGTGCGACCACGCCCACCCCGGTGATGACGGCGCGACGACTCATCGGACACCTCCAATCGCCTTCTGTGCGGACACGGTCTGCTCCAATCTCGGACAGGGCACGGGAGCGATACCTGTCTCTGCCGAATGAACCGATGGTGAAACGGCCCGATCGAGGCCACCTCGAACGACGGCGTAGGACCCCTGTACGAGTCCCGCCCCCGCATCGGCCGCGAACAGCTGTTTCGCCGCCGAGCCGCCGTCGTCGCAACCGAATCCCAGGGGCACACCGGTTTCCGCGACAGCGGCGACGATCTCGCCCACCTGGTCGGGCCACAACGCGCCCGCGGTGTCGTGCAGAATCACGGTTTCCGCCCCAGCCTCCGCGGCTGTCAGCACGACCTCCAACGCGTGTTCGGGGTCGATCAGCCAGCCGTCGAAGAAGTCCCGCGCCTCGACGATCACTCGCCGTCCGGCGCGCACGAGTTGACGCACGGCCTCCCGGAGGACCGAGAAGCCGTGCTCCTGCACAACTATTGCCACCGCGGGGGTTTCCGCGGCGAGCAGTGCGGTGAGGTCCTCCGCACCACCGGAAGCGATGAGGGTGGCGGTTCGCAACCGGAGTTCCCGAGCCGCGCGGCTGTAGAACCACCGCGAGGGCCGGCCTCCGTCGACGAACGCGACTCCGAGCGCGTCGAGGCGCCGCGCCGCGACCAGTCTGTCCGAAATGGACAGGCTGGTGCGACGCAGCGAGACGTCGTAGAGCTCCATCTAGAACCCCGACAGCAGTACGCGGGAGGCCTCGATCTCGTAGGCACAGGGCGCCACCTCGGAGGGGCATCCCTTGCGCTGGTGCTCGACCGCGGCCTTCTCCAGGTACATCGACACCACGTAGAGCCCGTTGCGGCTGGCGGCGCGCGCAGCGGCCGTCAGCAGGTCCACGCCACCCAGCCCCATCGCTTCACCTCACCCGTTCTCCGCGAATTCCTTCGCGTGCCGCAGAGTCGTGAGGCTGTTGGTCCCCAGCGCGTGGCGGATGAGCTCGCGGGCGCGCTCGATCGTGCCGTCGGCCCCCAGCACCTCGGGAACGACCTCCGGCCGGATGACGACCGTGTGGTGGGAGGTCGCCTCGATGCCGGCCTCGATGCCGTCGCCGATGTCCTTGAACGTCCACCGGCCGACGTGCGCCGCCATGATCGGCGGTGTGCGCGTCTGCTTGTAGACGATGCTGTCGTACGGGAAGCAGACCCGCACCGAGTGCGTGGTGTGGATCGACCCGTCCGGGCTGCGCGTGTCCATCTCCATGGACTGCACGCCGGTGACCGCTTCCTTCAGGTCCAGCCGCGCCACGTGCGGCAGGCGCTGAGGCCACAGGTCCGACCGGTAGAGGAACTCGAAGACGTCCCTGCGGCTCGCGTGGATCGTGATGCTGTCCGAGAACGACAGCACCAGCTTGTCGTAGTCGTCGCCGTACTCGGCCGCGCGCTTCAACGCGGCCAGCTCGGCGTCGCTGTTGTTGTTGACGGCGTTCAGGATGAGATCGACCGCTTCCGGCTGGGCCGCGGTGAAGTGGTGCAGCAGATCGACCCGGGTCGCCGAGTCGGCGATCGGGACGATCCGCCACTGTCCTCCCATGGTCTTCACCGGTGCCGCCGAACGTTCCTGCTGGAACTCGATGTGCAGGTTCGCCGGGTCGAGCTCGCGACGAGACGTCCACGTGCGCACGTCACCGTTGGCGAACGCGTGCAACCGCAACCGCTCGGTCGAGCCGTCCCGTTCGAACACCTCGGCGTGCACCGTGGGTCCGAAGGTGTACGGCCAGGTCGTCACGTCCGCGACCAGGTCGTAGACCACCTTGGCGGGAGCACCGATCATGACCGTGTGCGTGGTGGTGTGCGTCATGCCCGTCTCCGTTCCCGAGTCGCCGTCAGGCCGCGATCTGGCTGTTGACCTTGTCCAGCAGCTGACGCGGCGTCTCGATGTACGCCATCTCGTCGTCGGCGACGGCGACCCCGTGCTTGCGCTTGATCAGCGCGACCGTCTCCAGCAGGGCGAGGGAGTCGAAGCCCAGCTCGAGGAACGGGATGTCGAGAATGTCCTGGCCGGCCTTGAACGAGTCGTCCTCGCCGGCGGCCTCGTTGAGAATCTCCTTGAGACCCTCGATGGTCAGTGCGCTCACGGCTTTTTCCTTTCCTCACCGGGCGTTTCCGCGCGCCCACAAAGTGAGGTTGCCAGCACGCACTGGTAGTCCAGTGGAGACTTCCTCGAACTTTCCGGCCAGAAATCGTTGACCCACAACGAAAAAGCGGCCCCCACCACGGTGTGGTGCGGGCCGCTGGAATTCGGATCAGGCCAGAAGACCTTGCTGTTGCCGGTTTCCGGCCCAGTCGAGGCGCGGGTCGGACGAGACGATCGCCTGCTGCAGGTGCTGCATGCGTGCCGACGGCTCGACGCCGAGCTCGTCGACGAGCGTGCGCCGCAACGCTCTGAACGCGTCCAGCGCCTGCCACTGCCGTCCCGCGCGGAAGAGCGAGATCATGTACTGCGCGCACAGGTGTTCGTTCATCGGGTGCTGCGCGGTCAGCACGGCGAGCTCGCTCAGCAACGCCTTGTGCCTGCCCATCTGCACGTCCGCGTCGATGCGGGTCTCCAGCGCGCTGAGCCGCGCCTCCTCCAGGCGGACCGCCTCGATGCCGAGCGGCATGCCGGGCCGCACGTCGACCACGGCCGGGCCGCGCCAGATCTCCAGCGCGGAGCGCAGCAACCGGGACGCCACCGCGTAGTCCCCCGCGTCGTAGGCGTGGTGGCCCGACCGCAGGAGCCGTTCGAACTCGTGCACGTCGACGGCGGTCTCCGGCACGTCGAGCAGATAGCCGCCGTAACGGGTGACCAGCACTTCCTTGGCTTCGGTGTCGTCGGACGCGGCCAGCGCGTCCCCGATCAGCCTGCGCAGCTGCAGGATGTAGGTCTGCAACGTGGTGCGCGCACTGCGCGGCGGGCGGTCGCCCCACAGTTCCTCGACGAGCGTCGGGACCTGCACGACCTGTCCCGCGTTCAGCGCGAGCAGCGCCAGGATCTGGCGTGGCTTGGCGGCGGACGGAACGAACGACCTGCCGTTGACCGTGGCTTCCACCAGACCGAGGACCTTGATCTGCATCGTCGTCCCTCCTCCGCGATCGTGCTGTGAACTCATGAACAAGTTGACCGCAAGAGGGCGCAGAACGGCAGTGTCCCTGCCATCAAACGCGGATGAAGTCGGCCCGCCGCGGGCATGAGAACTTCACATGCCCGCGCATTAGTGGGTAACTACCGGGTTTCCCCTCGTCACACGGACGATTGGTGTCAACGCTACTTGGGATTCATGATCTGGGGAGTTGACATGGCTGAGAACCGCACCTTCGAACTGATCCTCTCGCCCGCCGAGTCGCACGTGGACGACGACGCGGTGGTCGCGATCTACGAGTTCGACCGCCCGACGCACGCCGGCGACAACGCGTTCCTGTTCTTCAGCATCTGCCAGGGGCCGGGCGGCATCGGCCACGCGGTCGAGCTGCTGGCCGCCTGAACACACCTGGAACGGTCGTGAGAGAACGCATCGGGTTCAAACGACACCTGCGCACCGAAATCGTGCGGGGTGAGGCCGTCTACCTGTTCTCCGAGAACGGGGTGACGGCTCTGCGCGGGCCACACGTGGAACTGATCGCCCCCTTGCTCGACGGGACGAGGGATCTCACCGCACTGCTCAGCGAGATGCCCTCCCACGTTCCCGCCGAGCACG
Organism: Lentzea sp. NPDC004789; assembly: GCF_053601075.1. Lineage (NCBI taxonomy): Bacteria > Bacillati > Actinomycetota > Actinomycetes > Pseudonocardiales > Pseudonocardiaceae > Lentzea > Lentzea sp. NPDC004789. The sequence goes on from NZ_JBSGBE010000006.1 coordinate 252,961, forward strand.
TGGGACGCGTGCTGACCCGGCTGGGAGCAGCCGGGCTCATCGGTACGCGCGAACCCGATGACCACCCCGGCGATCCGGCCGGACGGGCGGCGGCACTGGCGTACTGGGACGCGGCGGGACTGGACGCCTCCTGCGCTCTCACCAGCACGAGCACCGCCCGCGTACGACTCCTCGCCGTGGGCGGGGCGAACACCGATGTCATGGCCAGCGCGCTGCGACGCGCCGGGCTCCTCCTCAGCGCCGAGGACGAGCCGGGTGCCGCGCTCACCGTCGTGGTCTGCGACGACTACCTCGCTCCCGACCTGAGGGAACTGGACGAGTCCCATCGCGCCACGGGCACGCCGTGGCTGCTCACCAAACCGACCGGCACGCAGGTGTGGGTCGGACCGATCTTCACGCCGGGGGACGGCGCCTGCTGGCGTTGCCTCGCGACCCGGTTGTCGGCCAACCGGCCGGCCGAGGCGCACGTGCAGGCCCGCTGCGGGCAGCGAGGTCCCGCGCCGCGCCCGGCCGTGCAGCTGCCGTCCGTGACCGCGACCGCCGTCGAGATCGCGGCGCTGGAGGCCACGAAGTGGCTGGCGGGCCACCGTCACCCCGGTCAGCGCGAGGTGTGGGCGTGCGACAGCCTCACCCTGCGCACCACGCACCACCAGGTCAGGGCGCTGCCGCAGTGCGAAGGCTGCGGCGACCCGGACATCGTGCGCAGGCAGGCGCACGAGCCGGTCCGGATCGGGTTCCGGCCCAAGCGGTCCCGCGACGGCGGCGGTCACCGGTCCGCGACGCCCGGCGAGGTGCTCGACGCGTACCGCCACCTGATCAGCCCCGTCACCGGCGTGGTCAAGGACGTCCGGCGCGACTCGCGCGGCCCGAGCATCTTCCACTCCTACCGATCCGGGCTGAACCACGCCGCGAACGGCAGCGGGTTCGACGGGCTGCGCTCGACCCTGCGGTGCGAGAACGGCGGCAAGGGCGTCACGGCGCTCGACGCCGAGGTCGGCGCGCTGTGCGAGGCGCTGGAGCGCTACAGCGCCGGCTACCACGGCGACGAGGCGCGGATCCTCGGCAGTTTCCGCACCCTCGGCGACGAGGCGGTGCACCCCGACACCTTCCAGCTCTACCACCCGCGCCAGTTCGAGAACCGGACGGCGTGGAACGCGACGCATTCGGCGTTCCAGCACGTGCCGGAGCCGTTCGACGAGAGCGGCGTGCTCGACTGGACGCCGGTGTGGTCGATGACGAACCAGTGCCACCGGCTGATGCCGACCGCGGCGCTCTACTTCGGCGCGCCCACGCCCCCGTCGATCGTGGCGAGCTCCAACGGGTGCGCGGCGGGCAGCAGCATCGAGGACGCCGTGCTGCAGGGCATGCTGGAACTCGTGGAACGGGATGCGGTCGCGTTGTGGTGGTACAACCGCAGCGCCGTGCCCGCCGTCGACCTGGACGCCGCGGGTGACCCGTTCGTCGACGAACTGCGCGAGGTCTACGCCGAGCTCGGCCGCGAGCTGTGGGTGCTCGACCTCACCGCCGACCTCGGCGTACCCGTGACGGCCGCGGTGTCCCGCAGGACCGGCGGGCCGCACGAGGACATCATGTTCGGCTTCGGCGCCCACCTGGACCCGCGGATCGCGCTGCGCAGGGCGCTCACCGAGCTCAACCAGGTGATGCCCGCGATCCTCGACCTCGACGACGCCGGACGGCGCGCGCTCGACGTCGACCTGCGGAGCTGGCTCACCGGTGCGACCGTGGAGAACCAGCCGTACCTCGCACCCAGCGGAGCCCCCGCCACCCGGCACGCCTACACCAGGCAGGCCGATCTCGGTGAGGACGTCCGGTCGTTGCAGGCCCGGATCGAAGCGGCGGGAATGGAGGTGCTGGTGCTCGACCAGACCAGGCCCGACCTCGGGCTGCCGGTCGTCAAGGTGATCGTGCCCGGCATGCGGCCGTTCTGGTCGAGGCTCGCTCAAGGGCGGCTCTACGACGTACCTGTAGCACTAGGACGTGCGAAGAGACCCGCGGCTTACGACGAGCTGAACCCGATCCCGATGTTCATGTGATCCACTTCCGCAGGAGCTGGGGTACTGCCGTGAAATCACACATTCCTTCGGCGCGGCCGTTGTGGTCACTCCTCGAGGACGCGGTCGTCGTGAGCGATCCGGAACACGGCCACCTCACCGTGCGCGGCCGATGGGGTGACATCGAGGTGCTCGACCGGAGCCCGGTGGTGCGGGAAGCCTTGCACCGCATGACACTCGGGCCCGTCTCGCTCGAGAACATCCCGGCGCTGTACGAGAACTTCGCGAGCTGGAAGGCGGGCTCCGGATACTGTCCCGTGTGGCGCAGGCTCAAGCGGACGCTCGACCGGCTCGGCGGCTGCGTCATCCCGTCGCTCGGCCTCGACGACGGCGCCGGCCCGATCCTGTCCGTGCTGGCGATCGCGGGCGACGCGATCTTCACGCTGCCGCACGTCGCCCACACGCAGCCGATCTGCATCCGGCCCGACACCAGCATCGAACGCCTCAACGGCGACCAGGCGATGGTGTGTCCCGGTCTCGACTACCAGGTGACGCTGCACCGGGCACCGTCGGCGGAAATCGCGAAGTCGTTGATGCACACCGAATCCACGATCGCCGACATCGCGAACACCCTCCAGCTCGACCGGCTGATCGTCGCCGACGTCGTCGCGTACCTCGCCGGCGCGGGATTCATCGTGTTACCGGCCAATGAAATCGGCTCCGTGGCGTGACCAGATAGGTACCATGGCCTGCGGTGCGACTCCAGACTCTCAGCAAGGAGTGGTTGTGGCGGTTCACCTGGACCCCGAAGTCGCGCGGGAGTTCCCGCGGACGGCTCCCCGGCTTGTCCAACTGGTGTTGACCGTCGTTTTCAGCGGCTACTTCGTGAGCGCCTTCACCTACCTGCTCGCCGGCACGACCGCGCTGACCACCCTCGTCCCCGCCGTCGCCACGCTCGCCGTGCTCGCGTTCCTGCAGTTCCGCATCTTCAGCAACCCCCACGCCGACGTGCGCGGCCGGAAGGGCCTCATCGCCCTGGGGGCACACGGCGTGCTGGCGTTCGGCGGGCTCGCGGTCTTCGGCCAGGGCTGGACGACCATGATCAGCCTCTTCGCCGGTTCCGCCGTGCTGGTGCTGCGGCCCGCCATCGCCTGGGCGGTGTTCGGCACCGTCTGCGTGTCGGCGGGCGCGCTCCAGTGGGAGATCGACCGGGATCTCGCGCACGTCGCGTACACGGCGAACATCGTCATGGTCACCGGCCTGGTCGTGTACGGCCTGTCGCGCCTGCGTTCCCTCGTCGAGGAGCTCGACGAGGCCAGGTCGGCGCTCGCGGACACCGCGGTCACCCAGGAACGGCTGCGGTTCGCCCGCGACCTGCACGACCTGCTCGGCTACAGCCTCTCCGCGATCACGCTCAAGACCGAGTACGCGCACCGGCTGATGCTCGGCCGCGGGGACTCCGCGCGCGAAGAGCTCTCCGAGGTGCTCAAGGTCTCCCGCCAGGCGCTCGCCGACGTCCGTTCGGTCGCGTCGAGCTACCGCGAGCTCTCCCTGGACGACGAGATGACCTCAGCCCGTTCCGTGCTCGACGCGGCGGGTGTCGCCGTCACCGTCGAGACACGGCATACCGCCGAGCTCTCGCCGAAGGTGCGCACGCTGTTCGCCACCGTGCTGCGCGAAGGCGTGACGAACCTGCTGCAGCACAGCAAGGCCGAGCGGTGCGAGATCACGATCTCCTCCGCGGACGACGCGGTGTTCATCGACGTCGTCAACGACGGCGTGCAACCCAGCGGCGACGCCCGGCCCGGCAGCGGCATCGGCAACCTCACCAGCCGCGTCGAGGCACTGGGCGGCACGGTCGCCGCGGGCGCCCAGGCGGACGGCACCTACCGGCTGCGGGCCCAGCTCCCCGTGCGGCCCAGCGAGCCCGCGGAGTCGTGGGAGCCCACTCCCGCGCGACGGGCGCCGCGCATCGCACCCAAGCGGGCGACCCTGCTGACGGCCGTGCTGTTCACCGGCTACACGATCAGCGCACTGACCCTGGTGTGGCACTCCGCGATCCCCCAGCAGGCGATGTTCGTCGCCGGGGCGAGCGTGATCTGCTCGCTGGCACTGGTGCTCGGCTACCTCTGCAGACCTGACGTCGAGGTCAGAGCCCCGCTGGGCTACGCGTTGCTGGCGATCCTGGTGGTCCTCACCTACGCGCCGATCATCGCGTTCGACAGCCCGTGGCTCGGTCTGCCCGGCTTCCTCGCCGGCGCCGCGCTGCTGGTGCTGCCGCCACGCCTCGGCGTGGTCGCGTTCGCGGGCGTCGTCATCAGCATCGGCCTGCTCTACACCTTCGAGACCGGCGGCGGAGGCCTGGTCAACAGCGCCTACGGCTTCATCGCCACCACGAACATCGGCCTCGTCGTCTGGGCCATCACCCGGTTGCGCTCGATGGTGTCGCAGCTGCACGACGCCCGATCCGAGCTCGCCGAGCTGGCCGTCACCAAGGAACGCCTCCGGTTCGCCCGCGACCTGCACGACCTGCTCGGTTTCAGCCTCTCCGCGATCACGTTGAAGAGCGAGCTGTCCCGCCGCCTGATCGGCAGGGACGACGAGCGGGCGCGGCAGGAACTGGACGAGATCCTCCAGATCTCCCGGCAGGCGCTCGCCGACGTCCGCGCGGTCTCGTCGAGCTACCGGGAACTCTCGCTGACCACCGAGAAGGAGTCGGCCCGCGCGCTGCTGACGGCCGCGGACATCGAGGTGAGGATGAACCTCGAGGAGTGCGAGCTGTCCCAGGAGGTCCGCACGACGCTCGCCACGGTGCTGCGCGAGGGCGTGACGAACCTGCTGCGCCACAGCAAGGCGGAGCACTGCGAGATCACCCTGGTCCGCGGCGACGACCGGCTGACGCTGGCGATCGTGAACGACGGGCTCGCCGGGCACCGCGAGCCCGACGGGAGCTCCGAGGGCGGCAACGGGATCGACAACCTCACAGCCCGCGTCGCCGACATCGGCGGCACGCTGGAGGCCGGCGCCATCTCCGCGGACACCTACCGGTTGTGCGCGGAGATCCCGCTGTCGCGGTGACCTGGAAGGCCGACGAGGTGATTCGCGCTCACCAGGGCGCCTCGTAGCCGTCTGACCGCGAGTCCCCGGCGAATTTCCGGACCCCTAGATCCAGCCCGCGTCCTGCGCCACGCGGATCGCGTCGACCCTGTTGCGGGCGTTCAGCTTGCTGATGATCATGGTCAGGTAGTTCCGCACGGTCCCGACCGACAACGACAGGGCCCGCGCGATGTCCGGCGCGTCCGTGCCGCTCGCGGCGAGCCTCAGCACGTCGAGCTCGCGGTCGGTCAGCGGGCATTCGCCCTGGTCCCAGGCCGCCAGCGCGAGCTGGCTGTCCACCACGCGCTTGCCCTGCTTGACGTCGCGGATGGCGGCGGCGAGCTGCGCGGGTGGCGCGTCCTTGAGGATGAAGCCGTCGACCCTGGCGGCGAGCGCCTTCCGCAGCGTGCCGGGCCGGGCGAGGCTCGTGAGCATCAGCGTGCGGACCTCGGGCAGGGTGTCCCGAATCGTGCCGGCGGCGGTCAGGCCGTCCAGGATCGGCAGGTCGATGTCGATCACGGCGACGTCCGGCTGGTGCCGCTGGACCATAGCGATGATCTTGTCACCGGAGTCGACCTCGGCGACCACCTCGATGTCCGGCTCCAGGTTGAGCAACGCGACCAGTGCGCCACGGACCATGTGCATGTCCTCGGCCAGCAAGACCCTGATCATCCCTGACGTCCCCTCGCCCCGATGCGGACACCTTATCCCCAGTGCTTCGACCTGCGCTCGATCTGACGTCGAGAGCGGACCGCGAGGGTGAGAACACCACACTCCGCGCCCGACCGGCCCCGAACCTCGAGGAACCCGACATGGACCTCAGCGTGAACGTCGCCGTTGTCTACTACTCCTCGACGGGCACCATCCACCGGATCGCCGCGGAACTGGCGGAAACGGCGGAGAAGGCCGGCGCGGAGGTGCGGCTGGTCAAGGCGGCCGAGCTGGCGCCGCGGGCCGCCATCGACTCCAGGCCGGCCTGGGCGGCCCATCTGGCCGCCACCGAGGACGTCCCGGTCGCACAGGTCGAGGACGTGCTGTGGGCCGACGCCGTGCTGTTCGGCACGCCGACCCGGTTCGGGAACATGGCGGCCCAGCTCAAGCAGTTCATCGACACGCTGGGGCCCGCGTGGTTCCGCGGCCAGCTCTCCAGCAAGGTCTACAGCGCCTTCACCTCCGGCGGCAGCTCGCACGGAGGCATGGAGACGACGCTCGTCTCGATCTACAACATGGTGTGCCACTTCGGCGGCATCATCGTGCCGCCCGGTCTGAACGAGAACCCCTACGGCACGTCACACGTGCTGGGCAGCGACAACCTCCCCGTCGGTGAGCTCGCGCTGCAGTCCGCGCGAGTGCAGGCAAATCGGGTCGTGCGGGTAGCACGGGCGCTCAAGGAGATCTGAACCGGTGCGAATCAACGAAAACGTGTACGTGCGCGGCAACGGGATCCGGCTGCCGTCGACGTTGTCGGTGGCCGACGCGATCGCTTCCGGCGAGTGCGAGCCGAAGCTGGTCGCCCGCACCGACGTGGTGTCGGTCGCGGTGTCACCGGAGGAGTCCGCCGCGGAGATGGCGGTCTCGGCCGCGCGGATGGCCTTGGGGCGGGCGGGATCGACGTCGGAGGACGTCGACCTGATCCTGCACGCCGACACCTACCACCAGGGCCAGGACCTGTGGCCGGTCGCGTCGTACCTCCAGCGGGAGACCGTGCGCAACGGCTGTCTGGCCCTGGAGATCCGCCAGATGTCCAACGGTGGCATGGCGGCGCTCGACCTCGCGGTGTCGTACCTGACGTCGCGCCAGGGCCGTGCGGACGCCTTGCTGACGACCGCGGACCGGTTCTGCCTGCCCGGCATCGACCGGTGGCGCACCGACCCCGGAACGCCCTATGCGGACGGTGCGACCGCGATCGTGCTGTCCCGCCGCGGCGGCTACGCGCGGCTGCTGTCGCTGGCCGTGCACGCCGACTCCGACCTGGAACCGCTGCACCGCGGCGACGAGCCGTTCGGGCCTGCCCCGTTCACGCACCGCATGCCGGTGGACTTCGAGGCGGCCAAGCACACGTTCAGCAGGCAGTACGGGCTGTCCCACGGCATCAACAAGGCCAACGCGGGCCAGAAGGTGGCCATCGAGGAAGCGCTCGCCGACGCGGACATGAAGATGGGCGACGCCGACTGGGTCGTGCTCCCCCACTTCGGGCGCCGCCGGCTCGACGTGAACTACCTGCGGCCCTACGACATCGACCCGGCGCGCACGACGTGGGAGTGGAGCCGGACCGTCGGTCATCTGGGCGCGGGCGACCAGTTCGCCGGGCTCGGGCACCTCGTGGACACCGGCCGGGCCCGGCCCGGTCACCGGGTCGTGCTGATCGGCGTCGGCGCCGGCTACAGCTGGGGCTGCGCGGTCGTGGAGATCACCGGGCGACCGTCCTGGGTGAGTTGAGGTTCCCCCGCAACGACTTCGGCCCCCTCGATCAGCGAGGGGGCCGAAGTCGTTGCGGGGTCAGGCGGCAGCGGCGCCGCCCTGCACGTACGTGCGGAGGTCGAAGCCGGGAGAAGCGACGACGTCGGGGGAAATGTTGCCGTCAGCGGAAAGCAGCCGCCGGGCCATCATGTAGTCGGCGGGCTTGTTGACCGCCTCCACGCCGAGCAGCCGGTCACCGCGGAAGCAGAAGACGGAGAACCGCCCGCCTTCCGGATCACCGGTGACGACGGTGTGGTCGTGACCGTCGACGAGCCCGGCGATCTGCAGCCGCACCGCGTACTGGTCGCTCCAGAACCACGGCAGGCCGGTGTACGGCTCGGCCGAACCCATGATCGACGCCGCGACGCAGGTGGCCTGGTCGGTGGCGTTCTGCACGGACTCCAGCCGGATGCGGCCGCCGGCGCGCGGACTGGAGAACCGCGCGCAGTCGCCGATCGCGTAGATCGACGGGTCGTCGGTGCGCAGGTGCGCGTCGACCACGATGCCGTCGTCCACGGTCAGCCCGGCTCCGGCGGCGAGCTCCGTGTTCGGGACGACGCCGATGCCCGCGACGACGAGGTCCGCGGGCAGCAGGGTGCCGTCGCCGAGCTCGACCACGCCGGGGCGCACGGACTTCACCTGCGTGCCGAGCACGATCCGGACGCCGGACCGCTCGTGCACGGAGACGACGTGGGCCGCGGTGAACGGGGTGACCGCGCGCGCCATTGCGCGCGGCAACGCTTCCACGACCGTGACGTCGTGGCCCTGTTCGTTCGCCACTGCGGCGAATTCCAGCCCGATGAACCCGGCACCGATGACGACGACCCGCGAAGGTCCGTCCAGGCGCGCCCGCACGGCGTCGACGTCGGCGATGGTGCGCAACGAGAACGTGCCGGGCAGCGTGCGCGGGGCGGCTCCGGTGGCGAGCACCAGATCACCGAACCCCAGCGTGCGGCCGGAGCTCAGCACGACGACGCGCGCGGCCCGGTCGATCACGGCGACGGGATCGTCCAGCACCAGTTCGACGTCGTTGGCCTGGTAGTAGGACTCCTCGCGCAGCAGGAGTCCCTCGACGTCGGTCTTGCCGGCCAGATACGCCTTCGTCAGCCCAGGACGCTGGTACGGCGCGACGGATTCGGCACCGACGACCGTGATCGGGCCGCGGTGCCCCTGCTCGCGCAGGGCCACCGCCACCTGACCTCCCGCGTGGCCGGCACCGACGACGACCACTGACGACTCGGCGGCCATCTCAGTAGTTCCCCAGCCCGCCGCACACGTTGAGCGCCTGTGCGGTGATGGAGGACGCGGTGTCGGTCACCAGGTAGGACACGAGCCCGGCGACCTCCTCCGGCGTGGAGTAGCGGCCCAGCGGGATCTTCGCGTTGAACTTCTCCTGCACGTCCTGCTCGGTCACGCCCCAGTAGTCGGCGTACCCCTGGCGGACCCGGCTCGCCATCGGCGTCTCGACGTAACCCGGGCACACCGCGTTGACCGTGATGCCGGTCTTCGCGAGCTCCAGGCCGACCGCCTTGGTGAAGCCGATGACGCCGTGCTTGGACGCCGAGTACGGCGCGGCGAGCACGACGCCCTGCTTGCCTCCGGTGGACGCGATGTTGATGATCCGCCCCCACGAGCCCTTGAGCATCTCGCCGGTGCTCAACACCTCCTTGGTGACGCGGAAAACGCTGTTGAGGTTCGTCTCGACGACGTCGAGCCAGAGGTTCTCGTCCAGCGCCGCGGTCTCACCGCCTCCACCACGTCCCGCGTTGTTGACGAGGACGTCGATGCGGCCGAAGCACGCCACGGCCTTGGCGACGGCGGCCCGAACGTCCTCTGTGGACTTCACGTCGCACGCCGCGCCGTCGGCCTGGTAGCCGTCCTCGCGCAGCTGCTTCACCGTCGAGGACACGTTCTCCTGGTTGCGCGAGACGACGAACACCGGTTTGCCCTGCGCGGCGAGGGACTGCGCGACGGCGAGGCCGATACCGCTCGTGGCGCCCGTGACGAAGGCGGTCATGCTCTTCTCCTAAATCTGCTTCTCGGGCACGTGCACCACGAGCCCGTCGACGTCGTCGGACACCGGGATCTGGCAGCTGAGCCTGCTGTTGTCCAGACGCGGGCTGGCCGTGCAGTACAGCAACTCGTCCTCGACCGCGTGCATGGCGGACAACGGCTTGGTGTTGTCCTTGTCGATGTAGACGTGGCAGGTGCCGCAGGACGCTCCCCCGCCGCACTCGGCGACGATGCCGGGCACGCCGTTCAGCTTGGCGCCGCGCATCACCGAGTCGCCGTCCTTGACGTCGACGATCGCCGAGGTTCCGTCGGGCTGGATGTAGGTGATCTTGGCCATGTTGGCCCCCTTCTCATGCGTCCCAGGTGACCGGGAGCTCCCACAGGCCGTAGATGACTGCGCCTTCCTTGCGCGGGATCTCGTTGAACGGCTTCGCGAGACGCAGGCTCGGGATGCGCTGGAACAGCGTCGTCCACACGATCTGCATCTCCAGCCGCGCGAGGTCGGCGCCGATGCAGTGGTGCAGGCCGTAGCCGAACCCGAGGTGCTTGCGGGTGCCGCGTTCGAGGATCAGCTTGTCCGGCTCCGGGAAGACCTCCGGGTCGCGGTTGCCCGCGAGACCCAGGCACAGGATGCCGTCGCCCTTGCGGATCACCTTGCCGGCGATCTCGATGTCCTCGAGCGCGACGCGCGGGATCGCGGTGTCACCGATGGTCGCGATGCGGACCAGTTCCTCGACCGCCGGGTCGATCATGCCCTCCGGGTCGTCCAGCAGCAGCTTCAGCTGGTCCGGGTTCTCCAGCAGGCACGCGGTGCCGAGCGAGAGCATGCTCGCGGTGGTCTCGTGGCCGCCGTTCATCAGCAGGCGGATCATGTTGAACAGGTCGCGCTTGGTGTACTCCTCGCCCGACGCCGCGTACTCGGCCATCGCCCGGCTGAGCAGGTCGTCACCCGGCTCGCGTTCCTTGATCGCGATCAGGTCGTTGACGTAGGCGTTCACCTCGACGATGGCCGCCTGCCGCTGCTCCGGCGTGCTGTGCCCGCCGAGCAGGCAGGTGCCGTGCTTGATGAAGAAGTCGTGCTCGTCGTGCGGGATGCCGAGCAACTCGCAGATCACCGTCATCGGCACCGGGAGCGAGAACTCGTGGTGGAAGTCGACCACGGGCCCCTTCTCGAGAAGCTTGTCGATGTGGTCGTTGACGATCTCCACGATGCGCGGCCGCAACCGCTTCACCTGGCGGTTGGTGAACGTCACCGCCGCCTTGCGTCGGGTCGTCGTGTGCTCGGGCGCGTCGTAGCCGATGAACGACGTCTCCGTGCGGAACTCCGGCGGCGCGATGAAGTAGAACGGGAAGTTGTCGTGCTTGCGGGACGCGCTGATCCGCGGATCCGTGAGGATCGTGCGGATCGTGTGGTAGCCGGTGATCGTCCAGATCCTCAGGCCCGACCCCGTCAACGTCACCTGCGAAACGTCTTCCTCGATCATCTTCTCGTACTGCGCGGGAGGAGTGAACGGGCACTGACGCTTGTAGGGAAACGTCTCCTCGGCCTCTGTGCCTGACACGGCGGCACCTGTGGTCATGGCTTGTCCTCCTGGTCGGGTAACGCGAGATTTCCACCGCTGCCTGGAAGTGAGCCGGAACACTGCTCGAAGACGACCGGACGCGTTCGAGTGGCGGACGAGGTCGCTTCGAGAGCGTGTGACGAGGCTTCGGAACGCGCCGTGCGCCCGCCGGCCACGTGCGGATCAACGCCGGCAAGAAATCCCGGAGGTGTTCGAGTTGGTCGCTCCAGAGGTGGCACTCACGTTCCCGTTCCCCGGTTCGACCTACCTCGGCCCTGACCCCGAATACGCGCGGATGCGCGCCGAGTGCCCGGTGGCGCCGGTCGCGCTGCCCGACGGCAGGCAGGTCTGGCTCGTGACGCGGTACGAGGACGTGAAGGCGGCGTCGACGGACCCGCGCTTCAGCCGCGCCGAGACGTTCCACCGCGGCGTCGAACCGTTCCCCGGCATGTCGCTCGTGCCGCCGGAGATGATCATCTCGACGGACCCGCCGGTGCACAGCAGGTTGCGCAGGCTCGTGATGAAGGTCTTCACCGCGCACCGCATCGAGGAGATGCGCCCGCACATCGAGAAGGTCGTCGAGAGCCTGCTCGACGACCTCGAGGCGGGCGAGCGGCCGGCGGACCTGGTCGCGACGCTCACCACCCCGTTGCCGCTCACGGTCATCTGCGACCTGCTGGGCGTGCCCGCGGCGGACCGCGGCCGGTTCCACGGCTGGGCCAGGCAGTTCGCCGCCGTCGGCGGACCGCCGGAGCAGATCCAGGAGGGCATCGCCCGGCTGAGCCAGTACATCGCCGAGCTCATCGAGGCCAAGCGGGAGAACCCGGCCGACGACCTGCTGTCGGCGCTGATCACCGCGCGCGACGAGGACGACCAGCTCACCGAGCAGGAGCTCGTCGTGTTCGGCTTCACGTTGCTGGGCGCGGGTTTCGACTCCTCCGCGAGCCAGATCGCGAACTCCGTGCTGGCACTGGTCGAGCACTTCCCCGACCAGTGGGAGCTGCTGTGCGAGCGGCCGGAACTGATCCCCGGCGCGGTCGACGAGCTGCTGCGCGTGGTGAACCTCTTCGGCACCGACACGACGGGCTTCCCGCGCATCGCCACCGAGGACGTCGAGATCGGCGGCACCGTGATCCCGGAGGGGGCGTTGGTCCTTTTCGGACTCACGTCGGCCAACCACGACGAGACGGTCTTCCCCGACCCCGACCGCGTCGACGTGACCCGCGAGGCACGCAGCCACGTCGCGTTCGGCCACGGCATCCACCGCTGCCTGGGCGCGCAGCTCGCGCGCACCGAGCTGCAGGTCGCCCTGACCGGCCTGGTCCGCCGCTTCCCCGGTCTGCGCCTCGCCGTGCCGGAGTCGTCACTGCAATGGCAGCAAGGCGATGTCAACCACACCGTGCTCTCACTTCCCGTCACCTGGTGACCGTTCAAGGAGATCTCCGATGACCGACTACACGATTCCGGCGACGGGCAAGGAAGTGCGGCTCGTGTCCTATCCGGACGGTGACGTCCGCGCGGACGACTTCACCGTGATCGACGCCGCGGTGGCCGAACCCGGCGACGGCGAGGTCCTGGTGCGCAACGAGTGGCAGTCGCTCGGCACCGGGGCCCGCGAGCTGCTGGTGCAGGACACCACCGTACCCCTGCCCACGTTCAAGATCGGCGAGCCGATGTGGGGCCGCATGGTCGGCACCGTGGTGAAGTCCAACAGCCCGGCGCTGGCCGTCGGTGACCTGGTGGAGAACTTCTACGGCTGGCGCGAGTACGCCACCGGGCCCGCCGAGTCGTTCCTCCGGCGCGACCGCGGCCAGCTGCCGTCCCCCGAGTACTTCCTGTCGAACGGGCCGACCGCGTGGCTCGGCATGGCGGACATGGCCGGCGTGGGTGAGGGCGACGTCGTGTTCGTCTCCGGGGCCAGTTCCGGTGTCGGGTCGCTGGCGGGGCTGATCGCCAAGGCCCGCGGCGCCAAGAAGGTCATCGGCAGCGCCGGCAGCAAGGCCAAGTGCGACTACCTGGTGAACGAGCTCGGCTTCGACGCCGCGTTCGACTACCACGACGGCCCGGTGATCGAGCAGCTCGCGGCGCTGGCGCCGGAAGGCATCACGGTGTTCTTCGACAACGTGGGCGGCGAGCAGTTCGAGGCCGCGGTGCTGCTGGCCGCACCGTTCGCCCGGTTCGCGTTGTGCGGTGCGCTGTCCGGGCAGCTCGGGGTCGGCGACGGAGCCCAGCCCCGGTTGAACCTGCTGGCCGCGATTCCGAAGCAGCTGCAGCTGCGGCCGTTCGCGTGCTACCACACGCCGGATCAGCTCGACGGCTGGAACAAGCAGTTCGGGCAGTGGCTGAGCGAGGGGAAGATCTCGTTCCCGCACACCGTCGTCGAGGGCGGGGTCGCCGCGCTGCCGGAGACCTTCGTCGCGTTGCTGAACCGGAAGTACAGCGGTACCACCGTGATCCGGCTCTAGTGGAGAAACGACAGAGGGGCGCCCGGTCCGGGCGCCCCTCTGTCGTTTCAGCGGTTCGGCAGGATCCGCACGTCGAAGGACTCGCCCTTCGGGAAGGCGAACTCCAGCAGGGCGCGGCCTTCCTTCTCCAGCACCCCGGAGTCCTTCTTGGACACCTTGGTGAACGGCTCGGCCACGAGCGTGTAGGACTTCTTCTCCTTGTCCACCCGCCAGATGCCCTGCAGCAGGCCGCCGATGAGGAGGTTGCCGCGCAACACGCCGCCGCGCACCGTCATCATCAGGCCGTACCGGCGGCACCACTCGGCGAACGACCAGCCCTCCGGGATGATCCGCTCCCTGTTGGCGTGCGAGAGCAGCACGTTGTCGAACTCCGGCAGATACCTCGGCGGAGCGGCCACCCCGGCGTCGGGCAGCTCGCCTTCCGGGACGTCGAACAGCTCCTTGCCGTTCTCGTCCAGGTACACCCGCAGGGTCGGCCGGATGCGGTCGACGACCTCGTTCAGCTTCGTCAGGCCGCACCAGGCCTGGACGTCGTTGACGCTCGCCGGCCCGAACGCGGCCAGGTAGCGGCGGATCATCGTCTCCACCGACGGCGCGGGGTCGAGCGGCCTGCCCAGCCACGTGGTCGCGGACGCGTGGATCGTGCGGCTCGTGCCGCCCCAGGTGCCGCGAGGCGGGATCTGCACCAGTGCGGCCAGGTTGCGGACGGCGTAGGCCAGCGTGTCCGGTTTGCGGTCCGGCCATTGCTCGTGCAGGGCCCGGCCGAGATCGGCGGGCGTCCGCGGTTGCTCGTCCAGCAGCTTCAGCCCGGCCGCGACGACCGCGTCCAGGTCGAGGCCCTTGACGACCGCACCATGGCTCGAGTTCGTGTAGAGGTCCCGGTCCAGCACCTGTTTCATCAGCGGGCGCAGCGTCATGCAGTCGTCCGGCGTCACCAGGTGGATCGTCGACCGCATCAGGGCCGTGCGCACCAGCTCACGTTCGGCGACCATTGTGGACAGTCGTTCCGGCCGATACCCGGCCAGCCTCGACCACAGGCCGACGTAGGGGCCGATCGGGATCTGCGCGTGCATGCCCACCAGGTGCTCGACCACGTCCCGTTCGGGGAGGTCGTGCCTGCGCAGGAGGTACTGCCGGGACAGCAGAGCACGGTTGAGCGTGCGGGCGCTCAACCGTGCCGTGGCCACGTTCATGCGGTGGAATCCTTCCAGAGGTTCAGCCCGGAAATCTAACGCAGCTCCCGGAAGAACTCGCGCAGTTCGTCGATCAGCACGCCCGGCTGTTCGACGGCCGGGAAGTGGCCGCCTTCGGCCAGGTCGCGCCAGTACCGCAGGTCGGTGAAGCGCTTCTCGCACCACGCGCGGGGCACCCAGGAGTTCTTCGGGAAGATCGAGCAGCCCGTCGGCACGTGGACCTGGTCGACCGGCACCTTCTGGTAGCTCTCCCAGTACAACCGCGCGGACGACGCCCCGGTGCCCGCCAGCCAGTGGCCGGTGACCGAGTCGAGCAGGCGGTCCCGCGGGATCGCCTGGTCCAGGTCGCCGTCGTGGTCCGCCCACTCCCAGAACTTCTCCGCCACCCAGGCCGCCTGCGCGGCGGGCGAGTCCGCGAGGCCGTAGCCGAGGGTCTGCGGGCGGGTCGACTGGATCGCGGCGTAGCCGGAGCCGTTCTGCCACATCGAGTACGCGACGCCGAGCCTGGCCTGGTCCGCCTCGTCCAGCTCGACGGGCTCCTCCGGCTTCGGTGCCACCGGCATGGTGAGGTGGATGCCGGTCAGGCGTTCCGGGTGGCGGATCGCGAGGGTCGCCGTCGTGTACGAACCCCAGTCGCCGCCGTGCGCCGCGAACCTGTCGTAGCCGAGCCGGGTCATCAGTTCGGCCCACGTGTCGGCGATCTTCGGGATGTCCCAGCCGGTGGTGACGGGTCGTTCGCTGAAACCGTAGCCGGGCAGTGACGGCACGACGACGTGGAACGCGTCCGCCGGGTCGTCGGGGTCGGCCAGCGCGTCGATGACGTCGAGCTGCTCGACGACCGAACCCGGCCAGCCGTGGGTGATCAGCAACGGCAGCGCGTGCTCGTGCTTCGAGCGGACGTGGATGAAGTGGATGCCGAGGCCGTCGAAGTCGGTGCGGTACTGGGGGAACGAGTTCAGCCTCGCCTCGGTGGCCCGCCAGTCGTACTTGTGCAGCCAGTACTCGCAGAGCTCCTTGGCGTAGGAGAGCGGCACGCCCTGCGACCAGTCACCGACGGTCTCCGCCTCCGGCCACCGCGTGCGGGCGAGCCGGTCGCGCAGGTCCTGCAGCGCTTCCTCCGGCGTCTCCACGCGGAACGGTCGCACCTCGGCGCTCATGCCCTTCCTCCCCCGGCGACCAGCTTCTCCAGCAGAGTGAGCACCTCGATCGGCAACGGCAGCGCGTGGATCTCCCTGGCGAGCTCCTGCGACTTCAACCGGTACGAGGGGTTGGTCAGCAGCTCGCGAACGGCCTCCGCGCACCGTTCCGGCGTGTCCTCGCCGCGGGGGATCGTCAGCGCCGCGCCGTAGTCGGTCCAGCGCTCGGCCGGGGCGACGGTGTGCATCAGGGTCGGCACCAGCAGCTGCGGCACGCCGGCGTTGGTCGCGGTCATGCTCGTCACGCCACCGCCGTGGCTGACGATCACGTCGCAGGTGGGTGCCAGCACGTCGAGCGGGATCCAGCCGATGCGCACGCCCGGCAGCTCGTCGCGCAGGTCGGCGGCGATCGACTCCGGTGCGGCGACGACGATCTCGGCGTCGACGGACTTCAGGTTCTCGTACATCTCGCGCAGCAGCCCGCCGTACTGGCCGCGGGCGACCTTGCCACCCGCCTGGCTGCCGGCGGTGATGGCGACGCGGCGCTTGCCGGACCTGGTGTACATCCACGGTTCCAGCCGCTTCTGCTGGTTGCCGGGGATCCAGCGCATCATCTGCGCGGGCACCGAGTCCGGCGGCCGCAGGCTCGGCGGGCAGATGTCGATCCACAGGTCGGGTTCCGGCAACGCGTCGAGCCCGAGCTCGTCGAGTTCCGGGCGCAGCACCTGGTTCGCGCCGAAGTCCATTTCGGTCGGTGCGGCCGGGTCCCACGCGTGCCGGACGAACGGGATGCCGTACCGCGTGCAGATCAGGCCCGCCGCGTAGGACAGCATGCCGGCCACGACCAGATCGGGCCGCCACGCCTCGACGAGCGCGGTCAGTCTCGGCAGGCTGTGCACGCCGAGGCGGGCGAAGCCGCGGCCGGCGAACCGCATCTCCTCGACGGGCTCGTGCGGCAGCGCGAGCTTGCTGCCGTCGCGGTCGGTGAACATCCACTCCGGCGGGGTGACGTCGGTGACGGGCACGGCGGGCAGGCCGGCGCCGGCGACGTAGGGGAGCATTTCCTCACTGGAGGCCATGAAGACCTCGTGGCCCGCGTTGCGCGCGGTCTGCGCGAGCGGAGCGAGCGCGAACACTGTCGCCGGGCTTCCACCGGCCAGGAACAAGATCTTCATGGCTCCTCTTCACGTGCGCGAACGACGGATCGGTGGAAGGCCTGGGACGCCAGGCCTTCCACCGAGTGGGCACCGATCAGACGGCCGGGGTCTCCAGCTGCTCCTCGGCGGCGCGCTTGGGCAGCGCGAACGTGAGCAGGAGGATCACCGCGACCAGTCCGAGCGTGCTGTACAGCGCGGGCTGGAACGCCGTCGCGAACTTCTCGGCCGTGGTGCCGGTGGCCGAGTCGAGCGGGGTGAGGAAGACGAACGACACCAGCGCGATGCCGAACGCGAGGCCGAGCTGCTGCATCGTGTTGATGACACCGGAGGCCGACCCCGCGTGCTCGTGCGGGACGTCGGTCAGCGCGAAGACCGTGATGGGCGGGGCCACCAGGCCGAAGCCGAGACCGATGATCGCCAGCGGCATCAGCATCTGCCAGGTGCTGACCTCCGGGCCGAGCACCAGGAGGAAGACGCCGAGGCCGGCCGCGGCCACCACGGCGCCGATCTGCAGCACCGTCCGGCCGAACTTCTGCACCAGCACCGTCACCGACATGCCCGAGGTGATGAACGCGCCGACGCAGAACCCGAGCGCGGTCAGACCGGCGTGCAGCGCCGTCCAGCCCAGGCCCATCTGCATGAACAGGTACCAGGCGAGGAAGAACGCACCGGTGAACATGAACAGGCCGAGCTGCAGCGCGTTGCCGGCGGCGAAGCTGCGCGCCTTGAACAGGCCGAGCGGGACGAGCGGCGCGTCGTCCTTGCGCTCCTTGGCGCGCTCGAACGCGATGAACGCGACGAGCAGCACCGCGGACGCGCCGAGGGACCAGAACGTCCACGCGGGCCAGCCGAGCTCGTGGCCGAGCGTGAGCGGGTAGAGCAGGGTGACGACGAAGCCCATGGCGAGCACGACGCCGAGCACGTCGAGCTTGGTCTTCTTCTCACCCCTGGACTCGGTGATGTACTTCCACCCCGCGACCAGGCCCAGGACGCCGATCGGGACGTTCATCAGGAACACCGGGCGCCAGCCGAGCCCGAACAGGTCGGCCTGCACGACCACGCCGCCGATCAGCGGCGCGACGGTGGCCGCGAGACCACCGATGATGCCGTAGATGGCGAACACCTTGCCGCGCTCACCGGAGCTGAACGTGACGTGGATGATCGAGAGGACCTGGGGCACCATCAGACCCGCCATCGCACCCTGCAACAGGCGCGAGGCGATCAGCACCTCGGGGTTCACGGCGATGCCGCACAGCAGTGACGCCACCACGAAGCCGACCACACCGGTCTGGAAGATCCGCTTGCGGCCGTAGATGTCGCCGAGCCTGCCGCCGGTGATCAGCATCAGGGCGAACGCGAGCACGTAGCCCGCCGAGATCCACTGGATGGAGGAGTAGCTCGCACTCAGTGTTCGCTGGATCGACGGAATGGCCACGCTGACGACGTTGCCGTCGAGCATGTCCATGAACACCGCCACGAGCAACGTGACGAGCGCGAACCAACGGGCTCGGTCGCCGGCGGGAGTCGCCTCCCGCGACGTCACCTGCCTGGCTTCGGTCGTGGTCATGTGAATCTCCTCTGTGCGGCTGGCCGCATGAAGACAGTTGTCTGCCACCTGAGGGTCACCCTCCGCACTCGAACCGCGCTCGAGCCGAGACGGCCCGATTCCCGCTCTAGCACCGCTCGAGAGGCCGGCTGGATCGTGGGCGCGAAAACCTGACGGACTGACGTCTGTCCACGATTCAGAACTGAGAGGGACCGCGATGGCCAATCTCGCGATCGATTCAGCAGCCCAGGACATTCTCTTCCGCGAGGCGCACTCGGCCCACAGGTTCACCGACGAGCCGGTGTCGGACGAGGCGATCAAGACGATCTACGACCTGATCAAGTACGCACCGACCTCCATGAACATGCAGGCACTGCGTGTTGTACTCGTCCGGTCGGACGACGCTCGCGAGCGCCTGGTCCGGCAGATGATCGACACCAACAAGGAGAAGACGGCCACCGCGCCGCTCGTCGCCATCGTCGCCGCCGACCTCGACTTCCACGAGGAACTGCCCCGCCTGTTCCCGCACTTCCCGCAGGCGAAGGACATCTTCTTCGCCCAGCGCGACGACCGGGTGCCGCACGCGGTGAGCAGCGCGACGCTGCAGCTGGGCTACTTCATCGTCGGCGTGCGGGCCGCCGGCCTCGGTGCGGGCCCCATGGCGGGGTTCGACGTCGAGGGTGTCAACAAGGAGTTCTTCGGCGACGGCAAGCACCACGCGGTCTGCGTGATGGTCATCGGCAACCCGGCCGAGGACGCCTACTACCCGCGGCTGCCGAGGCTGGACTACGACGAGGTCTTCACGACCGTCTGAGGGAACGTGAGCCGGGCCGCCTCCCGAGAGTTCTCGTGAGGCGGCCCGATTCGTGTGCGCTGAACAGGCACCGGCGTCAGGACACGAGCTGTTCCTCGGCCTGGGCGGCCTTGGCCGCTCTGGCCGCCGCCCGTTCCCGCTTCTCCGCCGCGCCGGCCGACCACCGCACCATCGCCGGCTGCTCGACGAAGCGGAACGTCAGGTAGGCGACCCCGAGCGAGACGAGGAACGCGCCCGCCAGGAACAACACCGCGACCGGCGTGCTCCAGGTGGGCCCGGCGAGCCCGCCGTACGGACCGGGTTGCACCCCGAAGGCCCGGTGCGCGTTCTTCAGCACCAGGTCGTGCACCAGGTAGAAGCTGAACGTCAGGTCTCCCAGGAAGAACATCTTCTTCCCGTTGACCCACGTCTTGCGCCCCTTGATGTCCGCGGCCGCCGCGGCGGGCACGAGCAGCGCGATCGGGATGATCATCGAAGCCGCGTAGTTGTACAGGAAGCTCCACGGGGACAACGTGGTGAGCGCGTACCCGACGATCGTCAGCACCATCGCGCCGACCAACGGGAAGCCGATCCAGCGCCCGGTCATCACGATCCGCGCGAGCAGCATGCCGACGAAGAACTCGAGCAGCCGCACCGGCGGGAACAGGTAGACGAACCAGATCTGCGTCCACGACGCGCCAGGGCCCCAGATCCACTGCGGCGTGCTGGGCAGGAACGTCTTCGACACCAGCGGCATCAGGATCACCAGTGCGACCGTGGCGATCACGGCCAGCCACAGGCGGTTCTCCCTGATCCTGCGGGCCAGGAAGATCAGCGCGGGGAACGTCAGGTAGTAGAGCAGATCGACCGACAGCGACCAGCTCACGCCGTTCGCGCTGTCCAGGAAGGAGTTGTCGGGGATCCAGGCCTGCACCAGGAAGAGGTTCGCGAGCGACTGCCAGATCCCGACCTGCGCGCCGAACGCGATCAGCGAGACGATCGCGATCGTCCACGTCACGACGTGCACGGGCACGATGCGCATGAGCCTGCGGCGCAGGAACCTCGGCGTCGTGTCGTTCGGCCGGTAGGACCAGGTCAGCACGAAACCGCTGAGCACGAAGAAGAACGAGACGGCGGCCGACGCACCGCTGGTGAGCCAGATGTAGATGCCGCCCACGGTCTGGTCGGAGAAGACGAACGAGATCGCGCCGTGGAACGCGAACACGAGCAGCGCCGCGACGAAACGCATGCCGTGCAGGGACGGGAGCTTGGGTGGCGCCTTGGTTGTCTCGGTTGTCTCGGACACGGTGGATCACCTTTCGGTACGGCGACGCGGCACTGAGAAGAGATTCGTCCCAATGTCACCGGAGTCCACTCGCGACTGTCTTGAACTGCGAAAGAGCGCGCACAGCGAGGAGCCCCCGCCGGGTGGGGCGGGGGCTCCTCGCCGGACACCGGCTACCCGCGCGGGAACACCACCGCGGTGTAGGGCGTCGTCGGCGTCGCTTCCGTGGTGATGCGGGAGTTGACGACCACGAGGTGGTCGTCGTACGCGGCGACGGCGGTCGGGATGTCGAACTCGTGCAACGAAATCCGCTCCACCACCACGCCCTTGCCGCCGCTGGGATCGAGTTGCACGACGACCATGGTGTTGTCCATGCCGAGGGTCACGTAGAGCGTCATGCCGGAGCGCAGCATCCCGTCACCGCTGGGGAGAACGGCTCCCGCGAGGTCGACCCTCGTGGTGACCCCGGTCGCCGGGTCGACCCTGAACAGCCCGCCGGTGCTGGCCTGGACCACGAGCAGCCCCGAGCCGTCCGGAGTGGTCGTGATGCCGCAGATGTTGAAGCCGTCGGTGTAGACGAGATCGCCGGAGAGGGTGAGCGTCTCGACGGCGTCCGCACCGGGAAGCTCCCCGTCCGGCCCGATCGGGAGACGGTAGAGCACGGGGTTGAACGAGTCGGTGAACCACGCGGCGTCGTCGGTGAGGATCACGTCGGCGACCACGGTGGGATGTGTGCGCGCCAGCTGGTAGGAGGCGAGCAGCTCACCGGTCTCCGCGTCGACCACCTTGGCGTCACCGCGGAAACAGCCCGCGACGAACAGCCTGCCCCTGCGGTCGAGCTGCAACCCTCCCGCCTGGCCTCCGCCGCCGGCGCTGACCGTGCGCCCGGTGCCGTCGCGCAGGTCCACCGAGTGGATCGCGCCGTCCTCCAGCGAGCCGAAGTACGCGACGGGTTCGGTGCCGATCGCGAGCGACTCCGGCCGGAAGCCGTCCGGGAGCGCGAGTGTCCTGCGAGCGATCATGGTTGGGGGATCCTTTCGGGATCGGCGGCGCGACGGACGTCGTCCAGCAACCTGGCCAGGGCCACCGGATCGGCGGCTCGTTCTTGCTCGCCCGGGGCGTGCACGGCGGCCGCGAAGGACTCGACCGCGTTGCCGTACTGGTCGTCCGGCGCGAGCACGACCTGCCGCACGCCGTCGCGGCCGGTGAGCCGGGCGGGAGGCGCGAGGTCGGCCGGTGGTGCGAAGGCACGGTCCACAGCGACCGCGCCCGCACTCCCCCACAGCTCGTAGCAGCTGCGGTAGGAGTGCTCCATGCCGAACGTGAGCTGCGCGGTGACGCCGTCCGGACGGGCCAGCAGCACCGCGCCCGCCACGTCGACACCGAGCTTCTCGTCGACGCGCAGCCGTGCGCCGACGACCTCAAGCTCGTTGCCCAGGAACAGTTGTGCGGTGCGCAACGGGTACACGCCGAGATCGAGCAACGCCCCACCGCCCAGGTCGCGCCGGTGCCGGAAGTCGCCGGCGGGGCGCGGCGGCACGGTGAACGCGGCGGTGAGCCCGACGAGCTCGCCTTCCAGCAGCGTGAGCGCCTCGGCGTGCTGGCGGTGGAAGGAGAACATGAAGTTCTCCCGCAGCACCAGGCCCTTCTCCGCCGCCAGCTCGGTCAGCCGGACCGTCGAGGCGAGATCACCGGTCAACGGCTTCTCGGCGAGGACGTGCTTTCCGGCCAGCAACGCACGTTCGACCCACTCCGCGTGCAGCGCCACGGGCAGCGGGACGTACACGGCGTCCACATCGGACCGTTCCAGCACCGCCTCGTACCCGGCGACCGCGGCACAGCCGTAGGGCTCCGCGGCCGCCTTCGCCTTCGCCAGGTCACGGCTCGCGACGACCACCACCTCGACGGCGTCCGACGCCGCGAACGCGGGCAGCATCCGCCGCCGTGCGATGTCCGCACACCCCAGCACCCCGATGCGCGGCACGGTCAGCCGATCGCGTTGACGCAGGCGATCAGCGTGCGCGCCTGGGAGTTGACGTACTGGCCGTGCCGCAGCAGGTCCGTCATCTGGCCGACGGTCAGCCACGCGTAGCCGGGAGGCGGGTCGGCGGCGATCTCGCCGTCCGCCTCCACGACGAGGTAACGGGTCTCGGCCTCGTAGAACCGGCCGCCCTCCTCGGCGTGCACCGCCTCGTACCGGATCTTGGACTTGTCCGCCTGCAGCACGGTGTCCAGGAACAGCGGCGCCTTGGCGTGCTGGTAGTTCCACGGCACGCACTGCACGGTCGGGCCCAGCTCGATCACGTCGATGAAGCCGCCCTCCATCCGTGCCTGCGCCAGCACGTGCAGCACCCCGCCGAACTCGCGGACGACGAACGCGGCGATGCCCACGCCGTGCGGCTGGAACAGCGGCTGGCTCCAGCCGGTGACCTCACGGCTGCCCGCCTTCACGTCGATGCCGATGACCCGGAAGAACCTGCCGTCCTCGCGAGCGATCTCCTTGTCGGTGCGCTGCCAGTTCGGCACGTCGTAGAG
Organism: Lentzea sp. NPDC004789; assembly: GCF_053601075.1. NCBI lineage: Bacteria > Bacillati > Actinomycetota > Actinomycetes > Pseudonocardiales > Pseudonocardiaceae > Lentzea > Lentzea sp. NPDC004789. The sequence goes on from NZ_JBSGBE010000006.1 coordinate 276,214, forward strand.
CGGCACGCGGGTGATGTCGAGGTCGTAGGTGGAGCGCTCGACGGTGAACCAGCTCAGCACCTCGCTGTTGGCGTGCAGCGCGCCCTTGTCCGGGTCGCGGGACGCGGCAAGGGCGGCGCGGAACGCGTCGGGCTGCGCGGTGTGGTCCTGTTCGGGTTGCGGCAGGCACGACAGCACCGACCTGGCCGGCATGTTCACCACGTTGTCCCGCTTGACGAGCTCGTTGACCTGACCGAGGGTCAGCCAGCAGAAGTCGTCGCCGACCTCGATGTCGCCCTCGATCTCCACGACCATGTTGCGGTTGCGCTTGCGGTAGAACCACGCACCGCACTCGGACTGCAGGACGTCCAGGATCACGCGGGTGCCCTGCCTGCCCGCGAAGTAGTCGAGGTAGCGCACCGGCGAGCCCTTGTGCACCTGGCTGTAGTTGCTCTTGGTCGCCTGCACGGTCGGCGAGAGCTGCAGCAGGCCGGGGTTGCCCGGCTCCATCTTGGCCTGCATCAGGCAGTGCAGGACGCCGTCGAACTCCTTGACCAGGATGCCGAGGATGCCGACCTCGGGCTGGTTCATGATCGGCTGGTGCCAGACGGGGAACTGGTCGTCCTTCGACCGCACCCGCAGTCCCTCCACGCTGAAGAACTTGCCGCTCTGGTGGACCAGGTTGCCCGTCTCGGTGTTGAACAACCAGCCCTTCATCTCCTGGAAGGGGATCTGGCTGACCTCGAACGAGTACGCGTCGGCACGTTCGGCGAGCCAGCCGTCGAACTCGTCGGTGCGCATCTGCGCACCACGGTCGGTCGCCGCGGCGGACAGCGCGAGCCGGGCGGGCAGCCCGCGGTCCTCCCGCTGCGTCAGTGTGGTCAGCTGTCGTTCCTGGGCAGTCACGTGGACACCTCCGCCTGATGACGTTCGCCGATGCCGAGGGTCCGATCGGCCGCTAGAGCGGCGGGACAGCGCGAGCGGAACGATCCGCGCTCAAGAGACGCACCACCGATGGTCGGCAAGGTGCGGTCGCATGACTGCTCAGCTGACGCGGCCGACCGCCGCCACCCGGCTCGGACTGGTGCTGGCCGCCTGTTGCCTGGGCCAGTTCATGGTCGTGCTCGACGCTTCCGTGGTGAACGTCGCCCTGCCCAGCATCGCGGCCGAACTGCACTTCGAGGTGCACGACCTCCAGTGGGTGAACAACGCCTACGCGATCGCGTTCGCGGGCTTCCTGATGCTGGGCGGCCGGCTCGCGGATCTGCTGGGGCAACGCCGGATCTTCCTCGCCGGTGTCGGGCTGTTCACGCTCGCGAGCAGCGTCGGCGGCCTCGCGGGCGATCCCGTGACGCTCGTGCTCGCCCGCGCGTTCCAGGGACTCGGCTCTGCGGTGATGGCGCCCGCCACGCTCACCGTGCTCAGCACGACGTTCACCGATCCCGGCGCCCGCGCCAGGGCGTTCGGTCTGTGGAGCGCGGTGTCCGGTGCGGCGGGCGCGATCGGGGTGCTGCTCGGCGGCGTGATCACCGAGTGGTTCTCGTGGCGGTGGATCCTGCTGATCAACGTCCCGATCGGCGTGGTGCTGCTCGCCGGGGTGTGGTGGGCGGTGCCCGAAACCCCCGGCAGGCGGCAGAAGCTCGACGTGCCCGGCGCGTTGCTGGTGACCGCGGGACTGCTGGCGCTCGTCTCCGGCATCTCGGGCAAAGCGCCGTACGCGGCACTCGCCGGGGTGCTGCTGCTGGGGATCTTCCTCGTGCACCAGGCGAAGTTCGCCCCGCAGCCGCTGGTACCGCTCGGCATCTTCCGCACCCGGTCGGTGTGGTCGGCCAACCTGGTGGCGTTCTTCGGCATCGCGGCGTTGTTCAGCACCTTCTACTTCTTCACGCTGATCGCGCAACAGGTGCTGGGCTACAGCCCGTTGCAGACGGGGCTGAGCTACCTGCCGTTGTCCGCGGGCATCGCGATCGCCGGCTGGCGCGTCTCGTCCGTCGTGCCGCGCACCGGACCTCGTCCGATCGTGCTGATCGGGCTCGCGCTGTCCTGCACGGGCCTGCTGTGGCTGTCCACTGTGGACGAGCACGCCACGTTCGCCGGGCACCTGCTCGGGCCCGCGCTCCTGCTGGGGTCCGGCATGGGCATGGTCCTCAACGCGACGACGAACGCCGCCACGTCGGGACTGCCGCGAGAGCAGGCGGGTCTCGCCTCGGGGCTGCTCAACACGACGCGGCAGCTCGGCAGCGCGCTCGGCCTGGTGACGCTCGCGACGATCTCCGCCACCCGCATCGACTCCGAAGGCGGGCACGGCACGCACGCGCTCGTCTCCGGGTACGGCCTCGCGGTGTTCGGCGCGGCGGTGTTCACCGCCGCCGGGTTCGCCGCCGCGGTGATGGTGCCGCGTTCGAGGGCGGCTCGAGGCGCCGGCGAAACGCTGAACACCTGACAAGACCGGAGGATTGTGGTGACAACCAGCGAGTTCTACGCACAGCGGCCGCGATGGTCGGCAGACGGGGACGGCGTCGAGTCCGCGATCGTCGAGGTGCCGCGCGACTACGCCGATCCCGGCGGCGAGCGGATCGAGATCGCGGTCACCAGGCGCCGCGCGCAGGACCCCGCGCGCCGCCGCGGCATCCTGCTCTCCGTCAACGGGGGTCCCGGCGGTGACTGGGGACTCGGCCGCGACCTGGCGGGCAAGTTCGCGGACACGCCCGTGCACGAGGTCTACGACCTGATCGGGTTCGACCCGCGCGGCACCGGCGAGTCGACCAGGCTCCACGCCGAGGTGACCGTCGCCAAGGCACCCTTCGACTCGCGACCGCCGGACTCGGCGTTCGACGCGCTGGCCGAGGACATGCGCCTGCGCGAGCTCGGCTGCGAACGCGGCGGCGGCGAACTGCGCCGGCACATCAGCACCCGCAACACCGCGCGGGACATGGACGTCATCCGCGCGGTGCTCGGTGAGGACCGGCTGAGCTTCGTCGGCTACGCCTACGGTGCGTACGTCGGCGCCGTGTACGGCAGCATGTTCCCCGAGCACCTCGACCGCACCGTGCTCGACTCGTGCGTGCACCCCGGCTGGACGTGGCGCGAGCAGTTCCTCTGGCAGGGCGACGCCGTGCAGCGCAACGTCGACCGGTGGGCCTCGTGGGTCGGCGAGCGCAACGGGCACTTCGGTCTCGGCGAGAACGCCGCCGCCGTGCTCGGCGTCGTGGAGGAAGTCGTCGCCGCGCTGGAGGTCCAGCACGACACACCACAGCCGCGCACGTTGTTCGACGGCGCCGTCGGCACGCGTGCCGGCGACCGGTCGCGGTGGGAGGAGCTCGGCAGGCTCGTCGGCGACCTGCGTGCGGCCACCCGGGCCGGCGACGCCGCGCGGTCGAACGAGCTGCTGCGGGAGCAGGGCACCTGGCGGCCGCAGGACCAGGAGGGCGACCTGCGCATCGGGGTGCTGGAGGCCATCACGCTCGAACACGAGTGGCCCTCCGACATCGAGGTCTACTACCAGGACATGCGGGACTTCCGGAAGCGCTTCCCGTACGGCTACGGCGTGCTGCGCGCCCAGCCGTGGGTCGGCGCGTTCCGCACGTTCACCGCGCCCGAGCCGCCGACCGAGATCAGCCGCGACGGCTACCCGGTCGGGCTCATCGTGCAGGCCGACGGTGACCCGCTGGACCACTACGCGGGCGGCGTCGCGATGGCCGAGCTCCTCGGGCACCACCTGATCACGGTGGAGGACTCGGGCGAGCACGAGGTCTACGCGCTCGCGGGCAACGCCGAGCTGGACGCGATCGTGCACCGCTACCTCGTCGACGGCGAGCTGCCGGCCGAACGGGTCTCCGTTCCCGGCACGGTCAAGCGCCCGGACATCCCCGTCGGCTGACTCCTCGCACGAAGAAGCCCTCCTGGACTCGGTCCGGGAGGGCTTTCTTCAGGGAGGAGTCTCAGGTGCCGAGCAACGCGGCCGGGTAGGTGCGGGCGGAGGCCGTCTCGTAGCGCAGCGCCACGTGGCTCGCGGCACCGACGACGTCACGCCAGAACCGTTGCAGCGCACCGCCTTCGCTGAGCCCGCTGGTACCGGCGGCACGGACCAGCGCGCCCACGGCCTCGACCAGCGTGTCGGCGGAGTAGGCGGCATTGCGCTCGTTGCGCGCCATCAGCTCGGGCGTGAAGGTGCGTTCGTCGAGCACCGCGGTGTTCTGCTCGACGAGCAGTCTCGCCGACTCGATCTGCGCGGACGCGCGCACCAGGTCGATGCCCGCGCTGGTGGAGAGCTTCTTGCCCGCCAGCGCGGCCACGCAGGCGTTGAGAGCGCCCCGCGCCGCACCGACCGCGGGCACGACGAACGTGAGCCCGCCGACGGCCTGGAACGGCACGTTGTGCGAAGGCACGTCCGACCAGCCGTTGTGGCCGGTCAGCATGTCCGTGCGGGCGTAGGAGAGGTGGTCCGGCACGAAGACGTCGTCCACGACCACCGAGTGACTGCTGGTCGCCTTCATGCCGACGCTGTCCCACGTCTCAACCACGGTGAAGCTCTTGCGCGGCAACGCGAAGAACCGCGCCTCCGGCTCGCCGCCGGTGGCCACCATGCCGCAGAGCAGGGCCCATTCCGCGAAGTCGGCACCGCTGACGTAGGTCCAGCGCCCGCTCAGCCGGTGCCCTCCGTCCACTGTGGACGCCTTACCCATCGGCGGTTGACCGGTGACCACGAACGTGTCCGCGCTCGCCCCCCAGATCTCCTGGTGGCCCTCGGCGGGCAGGTGCGCGGCGAACCGCGAGGACAGCGCGGCGAGCGAGGCGCACCAGGCCGTCGACGCGCAGGCCTCGCCGACGATCTGCACCGCACGGGAGAGCTCGGTGAAGGTCCCCTGGCTGCCGCCGAGGCCGGCGGCGACGAAGTGCCGGGCGAACCCCGCGTCCCGCAGGGCCTCGACCACCTCCGGCGCGAGCCTGCGGTCGCGGTCGGCGGCGCCCGCGTGCTCGGCGGCGAGTAGACGGACCTTCTCGGCCACCGGCACGAGCCCGGTGTCCGGCTCGGCCCCTGCCGGATCAGTCCCTGCAGACATCTGACACCTCCTGGAAGCGGTTTGTCCCGACGCGATCAGATGGCGACCGGCAGGTCCCGGTGAATCGTGCGCGACTTGGTGAGGAGCTCGCCGTCGACGCGCACCAGCACGTCCTCGATGGCGAAGGTCGGCTCGAAGTCGACCTTGCCGTCCGCGGTGGTCCGCGTGACGAGCGAGCAGTAGGTCACGTTGAGGGTGTCCTCGTCGACCTCTTCGATCAGGTAGTGGTCGTTCCAGTGCCGGACGGCCACGCCCTTGTAGCGCGGCAGCGCGTGCTTCGCGCCGGCGATGAGCGCGGCACGGCCCTCGACCTTCTCGCCGCGGTGGGCGTGGTCGGTGACGCCGTCCTCGGTGAACGTCGCGGCGTAGCCCTCGACGTCCAGCCGGTCCAGCAGCCGCATCTGCCGTGCGTAGAAGGTCTGCACCTCGAAGTAGATCTGCGCGCTGACGTTGGGCACGACGGGCTCCTCCCGATCCGGTGGTCGCCCACCACAGTGCTCACCAGGACTGGAAACGCGGTGGAGCGCCGGACAAACCCGCTCGATCGGCGTTCGACCCGATGTCCAGACGAACCGGAAACCCTTGCCGGGAAACCGAATCGCAGGGAGGGTCCATGTCCAACGACGTTCGGGACGTCGCCAAGTCCGTCGTGGTGCACGCCACGATCGACCAGGCCTTCACGATCTTCGCGGAACGGCCGCTGGAGTGGTGGCCGGAGAAGCACGTGTTCGTCGAGGACCGCCAGGCGATCACGATCGAGCCCCGCGTCGGCGGCCGCTACTACGAGCGCGGTGCCGATGGCGAGGAGATCGCGTGGGGCACCATCACCGAGTGGAACCCTCCCCAGCGCCTCGTCATGACGTGGCGCGTAGGCCCCTACTGGCAGCCCATCCTCGACGACGAGAAGGCGAGCTTCATCGAGGTCGACTTCGAGGAGGTCGGCCCCGGCACCACGAAGGTGACGCTGACGCACGCCCAACTGCACCGCCACGGCGAGATCGCGCAGAGCATCCACTCCGCTCTCGACGGTCCGAGCCCTGGCGAGACGCTGGAGAAGTACGCGGAGGTCGTGGCGAAGTACGTCCCCCAGCCGGCCTGATCAGCGCACTCCAGCACGAAGCCCCGCGGCTCACGTCGAGCCGCGGGGCTTCTTTCTCGTACCGGCCGATCGGCTCAGGCGCTGATCTGGTCCATGTTCACAGCGGGGGTCACGTCGACGACGCGGACCACGTCCACCAGGCGGCTCAGCTGCTTGACGAGCTGGTCCACCACGCGTTCCGCGCGCAGGCCCACGACGACGTCCACCCGGAACAGGTCACCGTGGCCCGCCCGGTCGAAGCCGAGCGACTCGACCTCGACTCCGCGCGTCGAGAACATCACCACCACGCGAGCCAGCACACCAGGCTTGTCGCGCACCAGAATCATCAGCTCGTGCCTCGTCATGGCCATGTCATTCCTCGCAGAAGTCGCTGTCGAAGAGCGGCCTGATCCCGCGTGCCGCCATGATCTTGTCGTTGCCGGTGCCCGCGGCCACCATCGGCCACACCTGGGCGTTCTCGCCGACGACGAAGTCGACGACGACCGGCACGTCGTTCACCGCCATGGCCTCGCGCACGACGTCGTCCACGTCCTCTTCGGACTCGCAGCGCAGGCCGACGCAGCCGAGCGCCTCGGCGAGGCGGACGAAGTCGGGGATCCGCCGGGTGTGCGTGCCGAGGTTCGTGTTGGAGTAACGGCCGCCGTAGAACAGGTTCTGCCACTGCCGGACCATGCCCAGGTTGCCGTTGTTGATCACGGCGACCTTGATCGGGATGTGCTCCAGCGCGCACGTGGCGAGCTCCTGGTTGGTCATCTGGAAGCAGCCGTCACCGTCGATCGCCCACACCTGCCGGTCCGGCGCGCCGCACTTGGCCCCCAGCGCGGCCGGCACCGCGAAGCCCATCGTGCCGAGGCCTCCCGAGTTGAGGAAGGAGCCCGGCCGCTCGTACTTCACGTACTGCGCGGCCCACATCTGGTGCTGGCCGACGCCGGCGGTGTAGATCGCCTCCGGGCCCGCGAGCGCGCTGATGCGTTCGATCACGTACTGCGGTGCCAGCGCGCCGTCCGCGGGCCGGTCGTACCCGAGCGGGAACGTCTCGCGCAACGCGTCCAGCTCGGCCCACCAGTCGCGCAGGTCGCCGACGCCGTGCACGGCGGAGATCAGCGCGGCCAGCACGTCCCGGCAGTCGCCGACGATGCCCACGTCCGCGCGGCGGTTCTTGTTGATCTCGGCGGGGTCGATGTCGGCGTGGATGACGCGGGCGTCCGGCGCGAACTCCTCCAGCACGCCCGTGACGCGGTCGTCGAACCGGGTGCCGAGGGCGATCAGCAGGTCGGACTTCTGCAGTGCGGCGACCGCGGCGACCGTGCCGTGCATGCCCGGCATGCCCAGGTGCTGGCGGTGCGAGTCGGGGAACGCTCCCCTGGCCATCAGCGTGGTGACGACCGGGATGCCGGTCAGCTCCGCGAAGTCCAGCAACGCGGCGGCGGCGCCGGAGCGGATCACGCCGCCACCGACGTAGAGCACCGGACGACGTGACGACGCGATCAGGCCGACGGCGCGGTCGACGTCGGCGGAGGACGGCGCGGCACGGCGGTACGCGGGCGGTTTCGCGTCCCGGTAGGTCGTGCGGGCGACCTGGACGTCCTTCGGGATGTCGACCAGCACCGGGCCCGGCCGCCCGCTCGCCGCCAGGTGGAACGCCTCCGCGATCACCTGCGGGATGTCGGCCGCGTCCGTGATCTGGAAGCTGTGCTTGGTGATCGGCAGCGTGATGCTGTTGATGTCGGCTTCCTGGAAGGCGTCCGTGCCGATCACCGGCCGGGCCACCTGGCCGGTGATCGCCACGATCGGAACGGAGTCCATGTAGGCGTCCGCCAGCGGCGTGACCAGGTTGGTCGCCCCCGGCCCCGACGTCGCCATGCACACGCCGACCCGGCCCGTCGCCTGTGCGTAGCCCGCCGCCGCGTGCCCCGCGCCCTGTTCGTGGCGCATCAGCACGTGCCGGATCTTCGTGGACTCGAACAGCGGGTCGTACACCGGCAGGATCGCGCCACCGGGGATGCCGAAGATCACCTCGCAGTCGACCGCCTCCAGTGCCCGGATGAGAGCCTGTGCACCTCTACCCACGTCTTCCGCCCTTCTCCGAACTCGTACCGAGACCTGCTATCCGGCGAGCTGCCGCTGGAGGTCGGAGTCGGAGATGTGCGAGTCGAGCGACGGGTCGGTGTTGAGGATCGCCCGCTGCAGGCGGCGCAACCGGTCGGACGGCTCAAGACCGAGCTCGCCGATCAGCGTGTCGCGCAGCGTCTGGTAGACCTCGAGCGCCTGCCACTGCCTGCCCGAGCGGTACAGCGCGAGCATCTGCTGTCCGCACAGGTTCTCGTGCATCGGGTGCTGCGCGGTCAGCATGGACAGCTCGCTGAGCAGCGACTGGTGCCTGCCGAGCCGGATGTCGGCCTCGATGCGCGACTCGATCACGCACAGCTTGGCCTCGTGCAGGCGGGTGACCTCCATGGCGAGGCAGCTGCCGATCTGCACGTCGACGAGCACCGGCCCGCGCCACACGTCGATCGCCGCGCGCAGCAGCCGCGAGGCGGACTCGAGGTCGCCGATCTCCATCGCCCGCCTGCCCGCCGACGCGAGCCGGTCGAAGCTGCGGACGTCGACGTTCTCCTGCGCGACGTCGAGCATGTAGCCGCCGTAGCGGGTGACGAGCACACCCTTCGCGGCGTCGGGCTTGTCGCTCTGGATGGCGGCGTCGATCTTCCTGCGGACCTGCAGGACGTAGGTCTGCAGCGTCGTGAGGGCGCTGCGTGGAGGGGCCATCCCCCACAGCTCCTCGATGAGTGTCGGCACGGTCACGACGTGGCCCGCCTGCAGCGCCAGCATTGCCAGCAGCTGCCGCGGCTTGCTCGCGGTCGGCGTGATCGAAATACCGTTCTCACGTGCTTCCAGCGGCCCGAGAACCTTGATCTCCATTGGAGCCCTCCCCAGCAACGAGTGCGGCGGAAACTAGATGCGCACCACAAGTTCACCCGAGCCGGGGAGTGAGCCGCCACGGACCGCCACACCTGCGTGAGATGGCTGTCTACTGGTCAGAGGGTGAGGAATTCACTCGGTCGACCACACGGCCCCAAATAACTGCGCACAGTAATACCGCCTCGCAAGAGGTGAGTCCTGCTCCGGTCAGCCGAACACGCCCGTAACATTCTCAGCCGAAGAAATGAATCCGCGCAGAGGACGTGCCGTTTCCTCATGGGGGTCGAGAATGGTGCAGGCGCACCGCTCTTTCACACTTCCGGACGTCGCCAGGACGATCTCGGTCGTGGTAGGCGGACTCGGTCTCGTCGACCTCGCGCACCTGTTGCTGCAGGGGTGCGGACTGCTCCGTTCGGCGCTGGGCACGATAGATCTGGCATTAATACTCGTGATACAGCCGCTCTACTCGCGAACGGCCGCCCGGCTGCGACTTCCACTGCTCGCGCTCCAAGCGTTGTTCGTGTTCCTGCCCGTGTTGACGATCGGTCACATGTGGGTCGCCATGGCGGGAATCCTGGCGAGCAACGGATTGCGGGTGCTCTCCGATCGCACCCGCTGGTTCGCGTTCGGCGCGGTCGTGGTCCTGGCCGGTGCGGCGCAGCTGTGGCTCGGCGGGGCCGCCACCACGTCGTTCGTCGTCGTCTCGACCGCGATGACAGCGTTGGTCCTCCACGGGTTCGCTCGCGTGACCGCCGTGCGGGCGGCCGGCCAGATCGGGCGCAGGACCGAGGCGACTCGCGCCGCGGTCGCCGAGGAACGCCTGCGGGTGTCCCGGGACCTGCACGACCTGCTCGGCTACGGACTCTCCGCCATCAGGGTCAAGACCGAGTTGACCCGCAGCCTCGTCCTGGACGACCCGGAACGCGCGCTGGAGGAGCTCACCGAGATCCTCGACATCACCCGCTGCACGCTCTCCGACGTCCGCATGATCGCGCACGGCTACCGGCCGTTGTCGCTGCAGGAGGCCTCGCGGTCGGTGAAAGCACTGCTCGCGGCCGCGGAGATCGAGGTGAAGATCCGGTTCGACCACGGGCCCCTGCCGGAGCCGGTCGAGACCGCGCTCACCGCGGTCCTGCGCGAGGGCATCACCAACGTGCTGCGGCACAGCAAGGCGGGCAGCTGCCAGATCACCGTGCGCGACCGGGAACGACACATCGAACTCGACATCGTGAACGACGGAGTGACGGAACCCGGTGGCGAGGCCGGGGCCGGCGTCGGCAACATGACCGAGCGTGTCGAGAAGCTCGGCGGCCGGCTGCGCATCCACCGGCTCGGGACCGACCGGTTTCACCTGCACGTGTCCGTGCCGCTGAACGAAGCCTGAGACTTCAGAACCAGCCGGACTTCCTGGCGATCCGCACCGCGTCGACGCGGTTGCGCGCGTCGAGCTTCGCGGTCACGTTCGTCAAATAATTGCGAACCGTGCCGACAGACAGAAAAAGAGTAGCCGCGATTTCCATCGCGTCGGCACCGTCCGCCGCGAGACGAAGCACTTCGAGCTCACGTCGCGTGAGCGGGCACTCGTCGCCGTCCCACGCGGCCAGCGCGAGCTGCGAGTCGATCACCCGGCGGCCGACCGAGACGCCCCTGATCGCATCCGCCAGTTCACCGACCGGCGCATCCTTGAGGATGAAGCCGTTCACCCGCGCGTTGAGCGCCCTGCGCAGCGTTCCCGGACGCCCGAGGCTCGTGAGGATGAGCGTGCGGGTCTGCGGCGCGTTCTCGTGGATCAACGCGGCCGCGGACAGCCCGTCCATGCCCGGCAGGTCGATGTCCAGCACCGCCACATCGGGCTTATTCTCGGTAACCGCCGGCATGATTTCGTCGCCGCTCGCGACGGAGGCGACCACTTCGATATCATGTTCAAGATTCAACAGTGCGACGAGCGCGCCTCTGACCATTTGGACGTCTTCCGCGAGTAACACGCTAATCATCAAGGCCCCCCTTGCCTACCGCGTGTCCGGCCCTGAGCCGAGTTTTACACTCAGTGATGGGGCACGACAAGCAAACGCGGAGAACTTGGAGCAAGCTCGTCCAAACGCACCCGCCGTCCTCGCAGTTCAGTAATCGACCGGTGACGTCCAGTAACCCTTGCTGCGCAGAGCCGGTCCACCGAGTGCCCTCGACCCTGATCTTGATCGGTGCACAAGACGCGCGGAACTCATTATCAAAATTCCGTATGGGTACGTTCCCAGTGCTTTCGTCAGAGCCTCAGCGCGTCTCTCCCCACCGTTCCAGAAGTTCGAGTCCGCCGTCCGCCGTGATCACCTGTCCCTGGATCCACGCGGCTTCCTCGGTGCACAGCAAAGCGACAGCATTCGCCACGTCCGCCGGCAAGGTGACGCGGCCGGACGGGCTTTTGATCGCCATCCGATCCACCATGGCGGGATCGAGGTTCATCGGGCCGTTGTCCACGATCGTCGTGACGACCGCGTTCACCGCCACCCGGTACCAGGCCATCTCCAACGCCAGCGTGCGGACCACACCGTGCACGGGCGTCACCGTGTAGCCGGCGATGACCACGCGACCACCGTCGACGAACGCCTTCGCGAGCGGTTCCACGATGTTGAGCAGCGGCGTGAGATCCGGCGAGACGGCGTGGTGCACGAACAGGTCGAGTCCGCCCCGCTCCTGCTTGATCCGGTCGAGCAGGACGCGGACCGCGTTCTCGTCGTGCACGTCCAGCGGCACGACGGACACCGAACCGGGCCTGCCCCCGAGCACCATCCTGGCGCGGTCGATGTCGATGTCGTCGGAGGACGACGTGAGGATGACGTGGACGCCGTTGTCGCAGAGTTTGCCCGCCACCGCGAGCCCGATCCCGTGGGTTCCGGCCGTCACGAGCGCGACCTTGCCCTCGAGTCCCAGGCGTGTGTTGACCGGTTCGATCATGATGACCACCTCGTTGTCGCGTGGTGATCGACGTTGCGCCTGGCCGCTCGGGCCCAGCTCGACTACTTCTTGCGCAGACCCTCCAGCACCCGCAGGATCGCGCGTTCGACGTCACGTCCGGTGCGCTTCGGATCGGACGAGCTCGCGATCGTGCTCGCCCCCGCCGACAGCGCCCCGAAGAGCAGCCTGGCCGTGATCTCCACCGGCAGGTCCTCGATCTCCCCGGCGTCCAGCAGCAGCTGCACGGCCGTGCGGAGCAGGCCGAAGCTGAAGTGCTCCTCGGCCTCGCGCCAGCGTTCCCAGCCCATCACCACCGGCGCCTCGTGCACGATGATCCGCTGGTACTCCGGCTCCAGGCACTTGCGCACGTAGGCGCGCAGACCCGCGACCGCGGTCTCCCAGGCGTCGCCCTCCGCCGTGACCACCGCGGTGAGCGACTCGATCGACCGGGTCTCGACCTGGGCGAAGGCCGCCTCGAACAACGCCTGCTTGCCGCTGAAGTGGTGGTAGAGCGCGCCTTTTGTCACGCGGGCGCGTTTGACGACCTCGTCGAGCGACGTCCCGGCGTAGCCGCGCTTGGTGAACAGGTCGACCGCACTGTCGACCAGCGCCTGCCTGGTCGACTCGGAGTATTCGGCGCGTCGGGTTCGCACGGTCGAAACGTATCTCACATACCGGCAGTACGTACCGGTGGTATGGTGGTGTCATACCGAAGGTATGCGAGAGACCGGGGGTACGAAACATGGGCTGGGCAGATCACTACCGCCGCCGTGACGCACTCGACGCCGTGCTGCGCGACGCCCGCCGCGACCCGTCCGCACCGCTGATCGTGGATCCGGACGTCTTCTCCTCGCGGGACGAACTGCTGCTGGCGCTCGACCACCGCTGGCAGAACAAGCTGACCGCGCGCATGGAGTCCGCCGCGCTGGAGGGGCCGGTCGACGAGCACCTCGTCGCCGCCCGGCTGGCCGCCGAGGAACCGGTGTTGCGCGCGGTGCTCGACAGTCACCTTTCCTCTGGCGCCTTCCGCTCGGCAGTTACCGGGCGGTAGGAATGACTCCATGAGCCATTGGACCGAAGCGGACATCCCCGACCAGACCGGCCGCACCGTCCTCGTGACCGGCGCGAACTCGGGCCTCGGCCTGCGCACGGCGCAGGTGCTCGCGGCCAAGGGCGCGCACGTGATCATGGCGTGCCGTTCCGCCGAACGCGGTGAAGCCGCGCGGCTCTCGGTCGGCGGCTCAGCCGAGGTGCTCCAGCTCGACCTGGCCGACCTCGGCTCCGTGCGCGCCGCGGCGGAGAAGGTCGAGACGCTGGACGTGCTGATCAACAACGCGGGCATCATGGCCGTCCCGCACGGCAGGACCGCGGACGGCTTCGAGCGCCAGTTCGGCACCAACCACCTGGGCCACGCCGCCCTGACGTGGCTACTGCTGCCCGTGCTGCGGCAACGTCCAGGCGCGCGCGTTGTCACCGTGGCGTCGCTTGCGCACCAGTACGGCCACATCGACTTCGACGACCCGAACTGGGAGCACCGCTCGTACAGCTACCGCGGCTCCTACGGTCAGTCGAAGCTCGCGAACATCCTGTTCGCCCGCGAGCTGGACCGCCGCTGCCCCGAGGTCACGTCCATCGCGGCGCACCCCGGCGTGACGGCCACCGAGCTGACCAACAACATGGCCGACGCGCACAACTCGTTGTTCCTGCGCATCGGCGGCCGCATCAGCCACCTGTTCTCGCAGTCCGTCGAGATGGGCGCCCTGCCGCAGCTCTACGCCGCGACGTCGCCCGACGCACGTGGTGGCGAGTACTACGGCCCGGACCGCTTCAACGGCTACCGCGGTCACCCCACCAGGGCGCGGATGACGTCGGAGGCCAGGGACGACCTCGCCGCGAACCGCCTGTGGGAGCTCACGATCAAGCTGACCGGCATCACGCCGGATCTGCCGTAGCCGAGGTGCCGGCGCCCTCCCAGGAGGGAGGGGGGAAGGCACCGGCCGGCCCGGTCGTCACCTCCGGGCACGAGCATCTTCACCCCAACGTCGTTCTTCATGCTCGACGCGACCTGCGTGAACAACAGATCGTGAACAACGCGCGCTCCACCGAGAGCCCGGTTCTGGCACTTACCCTCGGTCGGACGTGCGTGACGCCGGACACGCGGGGGCGCAGCGTAGGGTGAGGTGGTGACTGTGGTACCTGAGGGTCGGAAGCTGCTGCGGCTCGAGGTCCGCAACAGCCAGACGCCGATCGAGAAGAAGCCCTCGTGGATCAAGACGCGGGCGAAGATGGGCCCCGAGTACCGGGAGCTCAAGGGTCTGGTCAAGCGCGAAGGCCTGCACACGGTCTGCGAAGAGGCCGGCTGTCCCAACATCTACGAGTGCTGGGAAGACCGCGAGGCCACGTTCCTGATCGGCGGCGAGCAGTGCACCCGGCGCTGCGACTTCTGCCAGATCGACACGGGCAAGCCGGCCGACCTCGACCGCGACGAGCCCCGCCGCGTCGCCGAGTCCGTCCAGGCGATGGGCCTGCGCTACTCCACGGTCACGGGCGTCGCCCGCGACGACCTCGAAGACGGCGGCGCGTGGCTGTACGCCGAGACCGTCCGCCAGATCCACGAGATGAACCCCGGCACCGGCGTCGAGCTGCTGATCCCGGACTTCAACGCGATCCCCGAGCAGCTCGCCGAGGTGTTCGAGTCCCGCCCCGAGGTGCTCGCGCACAACCTGGAGACCGTCCCGCGGATCTTCAAGCGCATCCGCCCGGCGTTCCGCTACGAGCGCTCGCTCGACGTGATCACCAAGGCCCGCGAGTTCGGCCTGGTGACCAAGTCGAACCTGATCCTCGGCATGGGCGAGACCCCGGACGAGGTCACCGAGGCGCTGGCCGACCTCTACGACGCGGGCTGCGACATCATCACCATCACCCAGTACCTGCGCCCGTCGCCGCGGCACCACCCGGTCGAGCGCTGGGTGAAGCCCGAGGAGTTCGTCGAGCACAAGGAGACCGCCGAGAAGATCGGTTTCCTCGGTGTCATGGCGGGTCCGCTGGTCCGCTCCTCCTACCGCGCCGGCCGCCTGTACGCCGAGGCGAAGCAGAAGCGCGGCGAGGACCTGCCGGAGAACCTCCAGCACCTGCTGAAGGTCTCGGCGTCTCAGGAGATCACGAGCCTGCTCGCGCCCCGCTGATCACGCTTCGGCGGTTCGCACCAGCAGTTCCGCCGCCAGTGCGAGCAACTGCCGTTCGGTGGGCGTCAGCGCGCGTTCGAGTGCACCGGCCAGCCAGCGTTCCCGGCTGCCGGTGTACTTGCGCAGCACCTCGACGCCCGCCGGGGTGATGTCGATCAGGTACCGCCGCCCGTCCGCCGGGTCCGCGGTGCGCGAGACCAGCCCCCGTTCGGTCAGGGTCGCGAGGATCCTGGTCAGCGACTGCGGCTGGATGCGCTCGGCCTCGGCCAGCTCCTTCGGGGTGTGCGTGCCGGCGCGGAGCAGCCTGCTCAGCACGGCCAGCACGGCGGGACCGGGGCTGTCGCCGTCGGACTCGGCCCGCATCCGCCAGTTCAGCCGTCCGACGCCTTCCCTGACCACCCGCGCGAGGTGCGCCAGTTCGGCGTCGGTCTGGACGGGTGCTGCGTCGGCCATGGCGTCAGATTAGTGGTCGTCCCCGTTCACGAGACGCGCGTAGCGGCCGTTGAGCGCCAACAGCTCCTCATGCGTGCCGCGTTCGACGAGCCGTCCTTCGTGCAGCACCACGATCTGGTCGGCGTGTTCCACAGTGGACAGCCGGTGCGCGATCGTCAGCGTCGTCCTGCCTTTCGCCAGGCGGTCCAGCTCCGTCTGCACGGCACGTTCGGTGCGGGTGTCGAGCGCGCTGGTCGCCTCGTCGAGGATGAGCACCGGTGGGTTGCGCAGCAGGACGCGGGCGATGGCGATGCGCTGCTTCTCGCCTCCGGAGAAGCGGTGCCCGCGCTGCCCGACGACGGTGTCGTAGCCGTCCGGGAGCCGCGCGATGGTGTCGTGGATGTGCGCGGCCCGTGCCGCGGCCTCCAGTTCGGCGTCGGTGGCGTCGGGTTTGGCGAACCTCAGGTTCTCCCGGACCGTGTCGTGGAACAGGTAGGTCTCCTGCGACACCATGCCGACGCCCGCCGCGAGCGAGGCGAGCGTCACGTCGCGGATGTCCGTGCCGTCGATGCGGATCCGGCCCTCCGTCACCTCGTACAGGCGGGCCACCAGGTAGGCGAGCGTCGTCTTGCCCGAACCGGTCGAGCCGACCAGCGCCGTCGTGGTGCCCGCCGGCACGTCGAGGTCGACGTGCCGCAACGTCCACGGACCGTCGTCGTCGTAGCGGAACGACATCTGCTGCAACGACACCGCGCCGCCACGCACCTCCAGCACCTTCGCGCCAGGCCGTTCCTCGATCTCCACCGGCAGGTCCAGCACCTCGAAGATGCGCGCGAACAACGCCTTCGACGTGGCCACGTTCTGTCCCACCGACTGCATCGCGGTGGCCGGCGCGACCAGCCGGTTCATCATGCTCGTGAACGCGACCACGGTGCCCAGCGAGATCGGCGCGGCCCCACCGGTCAGCAGCAGGCCGGCAGCCCAGTACACCAGCGCGGGGATCACGGTGAGGCTCATCGCCCTGGACGCGGTCTGCCACCGCCCGGCCAGCGCGGCACCCCGTTCCAGCGCGGCGATCTCCCGCGACTCGGCGCCGAACCTCTCCCGCATCGCCTTCTCGTTGCCCATCGTCTTCGCCAGCAGCACGCCGCTGACCGAGAGCGACTCCTCGACCAGCGTCGTCAGCCGGGCCATCCGGTGCGTGCGGCCGCGGGCGAGCGACCGGCGCTTCTTGCCCAGCCGCAGCGTGAACAGCAGGAACAACGGCACCAGCACCAGGCACAGCAGCGCCAGCTGCCAGTCGAGGATCAGGATCGCGGTCGCGATGGCGGCCGCGGTGGTCGCGTTCTGCACGATCGACCCGGCCGTCGTGGTGATCACGTTGTCGACGCCGCCGATGTCGTTGAACACCCGCGACAGCACCTCGCCGCTCTTCGTCCGGGTGAAGAACGCGAGCGACATCCGCTGCAACCTGCCGTACACCGACACCCTCAGGTCGTTCATCACCCTCTGACCGATGGTGTTCGACAGCCCGATCGTCGCGACACCGAGCGAGGCGCTGCCGACCGAGCTCACGATCATCCCGGCGGCCAGCAGGCTGACCAGGACCGGATCCCGCCGGGGCAGCGCGTCGTCGAGGATCGCGCGCAGCAGGAACGGCGCGACGACCCCCAGCCCCGCCTGCACCACCAGCAGGGCGAACAACCCGGCGAGCGCGGCGCGGTGCGGCCGGAACAGCGCGGCGATCCGGCGCAACGGCACCGGCGGGTCGGTCTCTGCTCCGGCCTCGGGTTCGGCGAGCACAGGACGGACACGCACCCCAGAAGTCATACACGTATGTGTACTACATCGGGCGCGAGATCGCTTGAGTATGCGGTTTTCTTGGTTTTTCTATAAACCTATGTTTACTAACTGACGCGGATCTCACCGGCGACGACACCGTCGAGCTCGCGCACGAAGCCGGCACCGAACGCGGTGGACGGGGTGTGCGAGCCGGGCGCGACACCGTTGATCTTGCCGATGGCGCGCAGCACGGAGTCGGCGGTGAGGCTGTAGGCGTTCGGGGTGGTGAGCGCGCACTCGACCCTGGTCTGGCCGTCCCACGCCTCGCCGAACACCTCGGCACGGGTGTTGGCGCGCTTGCGCTCGTCGGGTCCCTTGACCTTGCCGGCGAAGCTCTTCGCGACGTTCTGCACGAGCGACGCCTGCAGGACGGGCGCGAACACCTGCTGCAGCTGCCCGATCACGCCGGGCACGATCGTGAACGTCGTGATGTTCGGGATGCCGGTCGAACGGTAGGCGGTCGACACGTCGCCCCACGGAATGCTGCCCACCTCACGCGGCCCGGAGCGGAAGCGGGCGGTGCGGCGGCGATGTCCGATGCGGACGCTCTTCAGCTCGCCGCCCTCGCGGACCCGGCCACCGACCGCGGAAGCCTCGACCGACGTCTTCGCCGTGCCGGCGCTCGCCCCTCCCCCGACGGCGAACGCGAGGTCGAGGTGCGTGGCGGTGGGCAGGGCGTTGGACAACATCGCGGCGAGACAGTCCGTCGGAACGACATCGAACCCGGCGCCGGGCAACAGCACGATGCCGGCCTTGCGCGCGTCGATGTCCCGCTGGCCGACGGCCTCGAAGACGTCGATCTCACCCGTGATGTCCAAATAGTGCGTGCGCGTCTTCAAGCAGGCGTCGACCATCGCGGCCGAGGTGTGCGAGAACGGACCGGCACAGTGCACGACGGCCTCGACGTCCTCCAGCTGAGCACTGGCCCGGCTCAGGTCGAACGCCCGGTGCTCCAGCCCCAGGGCGGCCGCGACCGGCGCGACCTTCTCCGCGGAACGCCCCGCCAGGATCGGCCGTTCCCCGCGCTTGACCGCGAGCTCCGCGATGAGGCGTCCGGTGTAGCCGTTGGCGCCGTAGACCATCCACGTCATGCCGCGACCTTACCGACGAGTAGCGTTGCGCGGAGCGACCAAAGAGCCGATCAGCAGTAGTGCACCCACCCCGATCACGGGCAACGCCCAGAGCAGCCGGCGATGCCTCAAATCGGCGCAGATGTCCACATAGGCCGGACTGACCGCGGAGGCCGCGGGTTCGTCGAAACCGAGCCCCAGCCCGTTGCCGCACGGCACGAGCGTCCCGCTGGGCGCCTCGACGGCGAGCATCACGAACAGGATCGCACCCCCGCCGAGCAAGAACGCGAGACCGACCACGACGGCGAACGTGCGCACTGACATGAAACAAAAGTTACGTCTCAAATGGACTCGGGGATAGCCCTGGTCAGACGCATTGGGGTTGATCCCCTAATCCCCCGCTGAACGCTCTCACGCCCTGTCGCGCGTGGTGCCGCGGAGAACGAGCGGCGCTGCTCCACTCGGCCGTCACCCGGATCCGGCGCCGGGTCGCCGACCTTGATCCATCCGAGCCGCCGGCCGTGCGAGCGGTCGCCTGTGGACCCGTCCTGTGTGGACCCACCCTGCAGGTCAGCGCCGCAGCACCACGGGAAGGGTTCTGGAGCTGGCCATGATGTCGTTGTCCGTCACGACGGGTTGTTCGTCGCCCGAACAGGTCGTGCGCGGGAACCGGGAGACGAGCTCGCGCAGCACGATCTCCGTCTCCAGCCGGGCGAGCCCGCTCCCGAGGCAGAAGTGCGGCCCGTGCCCGAACGCCACGTGCCCCGTCGCGGCCCGGTCGATCCGGTACTCGGCAGCGTCCTCGTGCGCAACCGGACAGCGCCCAGCGGAACCGAGGTTGATCAACAGCAGGGTGTTCGCGGGCACCTCGACGCCATCGATCTCCACCGGCTCGGTCGTGATGCGGTGCGTGGCGCTGCGGACCGGCGAGTTGTGCCGCAGCGTCTCCTCGATGAGCGCCGGCACGAGGTCCGGGTCCGCGGCGGCCTTCTCCCACAGTTCGTTGTCCAACGCGTCGTGCACGACGTTCGTAATGAGGGCAGCCGTGGTCTCGTGGCCCGCAATCACCAGAAGAAACGCCATCGCCATGAGTTCGTCGTGGCTCAGATGGTCCCCGTTGTCGTCGGCCGCGACCAACGCACCGAACAGCGACGTCTCGTCGAGCCCACCACCCGTGAGCAGACCGTGGAAGTAGCCACCGAGCGCGTTGCTCGCGGGCAGCGACACGTCCGGGTCCATCGACAACATCGTCTCGATCAACGCGCGGACCTCGGCGCGGTCCTCCTCCGGCACGCCGAGGACCTCACCGATGACCCGCAACGGCATCGGCACGGCCAGCGCGTCGACGAGGTCGATCTCCACGCCGACCGGCAGCCCGTCGATCAGCTCTTTCGTGATCTCCTCAAGCCGAGGCGCGAGCCGCGCGACCGCCTCGGCGTTGAACGCCTTGACCGCGAGCGCGCGCAACCGGGCGTGCTTCGGGTTGTCGCTGTTGAGCATGCTCGGCCCGAACAGCCCGCCGGAATCGGTCTGACTGCTGCCCGACTCGGCGAGCTGACGCCGGAACTCCCTCTCCAGCGCCTCGCTGTCCTTCGAGAGGCGCCGGTCCGCCAGCAGCCTGCGGGTGAGCTCAAGCCCAACCGTGACAACCTTGAGCCGAACCCCGTCAGGCCGCACGGCGTCGTGGACCGGCCCTGCTGCTCGCGCGGCGTCCTCGATCCGATGATGCTCACGCGCACGCAAGCCGCCACCGGTCAGCAGATTCGGCATGGCTTCGCCCCCCTCGGTCCCACTACCGTTTCTACCCGGACTTTCCCGAGGGTCAACCGACGGTTCCGCTCACTGGAGCGCGTCGAGCACCTTGATCGTCTCCACCGCGGGCATCCGAGGCGGCGGCGCGGCAATGGCCTTGCGCCCCAGCACCCAGCCGGGAAGGTGGTGCTGCAACGCCGCCCGCCCCTCCGGCGTGATGTCGACAGGAGCCGCCATGCCGTGCTCCATGGCCCGATCGGGCCGCACCCACGTGATCCACCGGCGCTGCTGCAGAACCTCCAGGTCCTCGGCGTCCCACTGCTTGGCGGGCCGGTGCTCCAGGTACCAGCTCGTGGCCCCGCGGTGCACACCACCCTGCTCCACCAGCGCCAGCAGCTTGACCTGCTCCTGCGTGACAGTGGCCGAGACGGGCCCGGAGGCCTTGCCCTTGCGCTTCACCAGTCAGTCGTCCTTCGGAGGAGGCGGGCCCAAACGTCCCCGACAAACGCGTACAAAATACGGCACGAGCACGACCCGCTCCAGGCCCTGACCGTGTACCCGCCGTCACGCGGTGTGACCACCGCACTCCTGGGAGGGCAGCTCAGCCATGAGCCAGCCAGTCGAATCAGGTGAGGGAGTGGTGCACGCCGAGTACCACACCTTCCTGCTGTCGGACGTCGGTGCCTTCCGTTGCGTTCCCCCTGCGGACACCAACGGTCTGGTCGCGGTCGCACCCGGCATCGCCTTCGTCCGAACGGGAATCCACACGGGCAAGGTCCGCCTCCGAGGCGAGGTCCACCACGAGGCGCCAGCGCTAGATCTCGACTCCTGGGAGGAGGTCGTCGAGGTCAGCCTGGAGGCCACCACCGAAGGCCGCGTGATCGCCTGTGGCCTGGGCAGCGACGGCCCGCAGGACATGCCGGTTCTCACACCGCAAGGCGTGGGCCACTACCGCATCCGCGTCCACGCCCGCGGCCGTGACACCGCGGTCGACATGACGGCCGACGAACCGTTCGAGCACTACCTCGTCCAGTGCTGGCCGGCGCCGCCGACCCCAGAAGTGGCCCACAAACACAACGAGGAACATCCCAGGAGGATCGAGCCATGACGCCCCCGCACACCGTGTCGATACGACCGGCCGGTGACCACGACACCACCGCGCTGGCAACACTGCGGCGGGCGTGGTCGGAAGAACAGGCAGGACATCCGCTGGAAGACGACGACTTCGAGGAGTGCTTCGCCCAGTGGTACACGGCAGAAGCACCACGCCGGGCGGCGTTCGTGGCCGAACTCGACGCCAACGCCATCGGCATGATGAACCTCGCCCTGTTCGAACGCATGCCCAAACCGGGCCGGCCGGCCAGCCGATGGGCTTACCTAGGCAACGCGTTCGTACTCGCCGCCCACCGCAACCGCGGCATCGGGACCGCCCTGCTCGACACGGCCGTCACGTACGCACGCACCCGCAACTGCGCCCGCATCGTCCTCTCCCCCAGCGAACGCTCAGTGCGCTTCTACCAGCGAGCCGGCTTCGGCCCGGCCACCATGCTCCTCGCGCACGTCCTCGACAGCTGACGCCACCACCACACCGATGCCAGCGACACAACACCTGGGCGGCCGAGCGAAGCGAGGCCGAACCGGGGGTCCGGGGGCGGAGCCCGCCGGGCGGGGTCTGGGGGTTGCACCCCCAGAAAACACGATGGAGCGAGGTGGTCGACGCTTTCCGTCGACACACCTCGCCCAGAGCGGAATGGGCGCGACAGGGATCGAACCTGCGACCGCTCGGGTGTAAACCGAGTGCTCTTCCGCTGAGCTACACGCCCCGACCCTGCACCCGAGAGCGCAGGGGTACAGCTACATCATGCCTTGAGAGAGGCTACGGCCTTCTTCCAGGCTTCCTGATCGCGGGCCTCGCCGGGCGCGTTGACCTCCGCGAACCGGACGACACCGGAGACGTCGATCAGGAACGTGCCCCGCAGCGCCATGCCCGCGGTCTCGTTGAACACGCCGTAGGCCTGGGCGACGGCGCCGTGCGGCCAGAAGTCGGACAGCAGCGGGAACTGGTAGCCCTCCTGGTTCGCCCACGCCTTCAGGGTGAACGGGGTGTCGACCGACACACCGAGCACCTGGACGTCCTCGTCCTCGTAGGTCGCGAGTTCGTCGCGCAGCTGGCAGAGCTCGCCGTTGCAGATGCCGCTGAACGCGAACGGGTAGAAGACCAGGAGCACGTTCTTCGAGCCGCGGAACGACGACAACGTCACAGGCTGCTTGTTGTAGTCGTTGAGCGTGAAGTCCGGAGCTTCCGAACCGACCTCGACCGCCATGAAACCCCTCCGGTTGACCAAGACGAACCCACGGGCGGAACACGACGCCCGTGGATCAACCCTATGTCAGCCCGGCTGGTGTCAGCGCTTGGCCTTGGCGGATTTCGGCCACACCAGGCGCGTGCCGGCCCAGTCGTCGGCCACGCTGATGTTCGACGTCTGCGACAGGCCCGCGGTGGGCACGGCCTCGGCGATGTCCGAGGGCTCCACGTGGCCCGGGCGGCCGGTCTTCGGGGTGAGAACCCAGATCACGCCGTCCTCGGCGAGCACTCCGGTGGCCTCGAGCAGAGCGTCGACCAGGTCGCCGTCGTCCTCTCGCCACCAGAGCAGGACGACGCTCACCGTCTCGTCGGCGTCCTCGTCGAGGAGGTCGCCTCCGATCTGCTCCTCGACGGCGGCACGAAGGTTGTCGTCGACATCCTCGTCCCAGCCGAGCTCTTGGACGACCATGCCCGGTTCGATCCCGAGCTTCTCGGCGACGCCGATCTTGCCGGCGTCTTCCGCGGCGACCACGGTTTTCACTCCTCCAACTACGCAAGAGCGACAGCCCTAAGACTGCCGCCAGAGTCCGTTACTCGCGCTAGCGAACACTGTCAGCTACCTCCGGCGCAACTGTTGACCACGTGACACGCCGTAACAGGGACCCCTGTGAAGATCCCTAGACTGGCATGAGGCACGCTCTACATACCTCTTATCGCGCGCGCGTGAGCGACACGATCCAGAACTACCGATCAGTAGCGGTGACGAAGTCGTCGCGCAAGGACAACGATAGGAGCGCGTGGCACGGTTTCCGGGCCATCGCGAGGTACCGCCAACGAAGCCGAGGAGACACCTTGAGCCCGCAGAACACCGGCCCCGAGCGGGTGCGTGTCATTCGTGACGGTCTGGCCGCACACCTGCCGGACATCGACCCCGAAGAGACGTCCGAGTGGCTTGAGTCGTTCGACGAGGTGCTCAAGGGCGGTGGCCAGCAGCGCGCCCGTTACCTGATGCTGCGGCTGCTGGAGCGTGCACGTGAGAACCACGTCGGCATGCCCGCGCTGACCAGCACGGACTACGTCAACACCATCCCCACCGAGCGGGAGCCGTGGTTCCCCGGTGACGAGGAGGTGGAGCGCCGCTACCGCGCCTGGATCCGGTGGAACGCCGCGATGACGGTGCACCGCGCGCAGCGGCCGGGCGTGGGTGTCGGTGGCCACATCTCGACGTACGCGTCCAGCGCGTCGCTCTACGAGGTCGGCTTCAACCACTTCTTCCGCGGCAAGAACCACCCCGGTGGCGGTGACCAGGTCTTCATCCAGGGCCACGCCTCCCCCGGTGTCTACGCCCGCGCGTTCCTGGAGGGCCGCCTGTCCGAGCACCAGCTCGACGGCTTCCGCCAGGAGTACTCGCACGCCGGTCCGGGTGGCGGCTTGCCGTCGTACCCGCACCCGCGCCTGATGCCGGACTTCTGGGAGTTCCCCACGGTGTCCATGGGCATCGGCCCGATGAACGCGATCTACCAGGCGCGGTTCAACCGCTACCTGCGCGACCGCGGCTTCAAGGACACCACCGACCAGCACGTGTGGGCGTTCCTCGGCGACGGTGAGATGGACGAGCCGGAGTCGCGCGGTCTGCTGCAGCTCGCCGCGAACGAGCAGCTCGACAACCTCACGTTCGTCGTCAACTGCAACCTGCAGCGCCTCGACGGCCCGGTGCGCGGCAACGGCAAGATCATCCAGGAGCTGGAGTCGTTCTTCCGGGGTGCCGGCTGGAACGTCATCAAGGTCGTCTGGGGCCGCGAGTGGGACGCGCTGCTGCACGCCGACCGCGACGGCGCGCTGGTCAACCTGATGAACGCCACGCCCGACGGTGACTACCAGACCTACAAGGCGAACGACGGCGCGTACATCAAGGAGCACTTCTTCGGCCGCGACCCGCGGACGAAGGCGCTCGTCGAGGCCATGAGCGACGACGAGGTGTGGAACCTCAAGCGCGGCGGCCACGACTACCGCAAGGTCTACGCGGCGTACAAGGCGGCCACCGAGACCGTCGGCCAGCCGACCGTCATCCTCGCCAAGACGATCAAGGGCTACTCGCTCGGCAAGCACTTCGCGGCGCGCAACGCGACGCACCAGATGAAGAAGATGACCCTCGACGACCTCAAGGGCTTCCGGGACAGCCTGCGCATCCCGATCTCCGACGAGGTGCTCGAGAAGGACCCGTACCTGCCGCCGTACTACCACCCCGGCCAGGACTCGCCGGAGATCCAGTACATGCTGGAGCGCCGCCGTCAGCTGGGTGGTTTCGTACCGGAGCGCCGCACGAAGTCCAAGGCTCTCGTGCTGCCGGGCGACAAGGTCTACGAGGGCATCCGCCGCGGTTCCGGCAAGCAGGAGGTCGCCACGACGATGGCGTTCGTCCGGCTCGTCCGCGACCTCGCGAAGGACCCGGAGATCGGCCCGCGCATCGTCCCGATCATCCCGGACGAGGCGCGCACGTTCGGCATGGACTCCATGTTCCCGACGCAGAAGATCTACAACCCGAACGGGCAGGCGTACACCTCGGTGGACGCCAACCTGATGCTCGCCTACAAGGAGTCCGAGCAGGGCCAGATCCTGCACGAGGGCATCAACGAGGCGGGTTCCACGGCGTCGTTCACGGCGGTCGGCACGTCCTACGCGACGCAGGGCGAGCCGATGATCCCGATCTACATCTTCTACTCGATGTTCGGCTTCCAGCGCACGGGCGACGGCCTGTGGGCGGCGGCGGACCAGATGGCGCGCGGCTTCGTGCTCGGTGCCACCGCGGGCCGCACCACGCTGACCGGTGAGGGCCTGCAGCACGCCGACGGCCACTCGCTGCTGCTGGCGCACACGAACCCGGCCGTGATCGCGTACGACCCGGCGTGGTCGTTCGAGGTGGCGCACATCGTCAAGGACGGTCTGCGGAGGATGTACGGCGAGAACGCCGAGAACGTCTTCTACTACATGACGGTCTACAACGAGCCGTACGTCCAGCCGGCCGAGCCGGAGAACCTGGACGTGGAAGGCCTCCTGCGGGGCCTCTACAAGTACCAGGACGGCCCGCAGACCGGTGGTCCGCGTGCGCAGATCCTCGGCTCCGGCGTCGGCCTCCCGTGGGCTCTCAAGGCCCAGCAGCTGCTGGCCGACGAGTGGGGCGTCTCCGCCGACGTGTGGTCCGCCACGTCGTACTCGGAGCTGCGCCGCGACGCCGTCGACACCGACCGCCACAACCTGCTGCACCCGGACGCCGAGCCGCGCGTGCCGTACGTGACGCAGGCGCTGCAGAACGTCCAGGGCCCGGTCATCGCCGTCTCCGACTGGGCGTCGGCGATCCCGGACCTGATCCGCCCGTACGTCCCGACCGACATGACGACCCTGGGCACGGACGGCTTCGGCTTCTCCGACACCCGCCCGGCCGCCCGCCGCCACTTCCTGGTGGACGCGGAGTCCGTCGTCGTCGCCACCCTGGCCGCACTGGCCAAGCGCGGCGAGGTCGGCCAGGACAAGGTCGTCGAGGCGGCCCGCAAGTACCGCATCGACGACGTGCAGGCGGCGGGTCCGTCCACGTCGGACGCGGGCCTCGCGTAGTTCGCGCTGAGAAAGGGCCGCCCTGCCTTGCGCGGGGCGGCCTTTCTCACGCCCTGAGGGCGAACTCGGTGTACTCGCCGGTGATGGTGAACCCGAGACGCCGGTAGAGGGCCTCACCCTCCGGAGAGGCCTGCAGAACGGCGGCTCGGTGCCCCTCTGCCTCCGCGGTGTGCAACGCAGCCAAGGTGATCGCACCGCCGTAGCCACGCCTGCGGTCTCCGGCGAGGGTCGCGATGTTGTAGATCCCGGCGACATCCGCGTGCGGGAACATTTCCGCCGTGCACACCGCACGCCTGCCCACGTAGCCGACGAAGTAGCGAGACCGGCCGTTCAACGCGTGCGGGGCCACGTCGGCGTAGAACTGGCGAACCACGGCGGCGGGCGGGTCCCAGTTCGCGGCGAGCACCTCCGCGTAGTCCGCGAGCTCCGCCTCGGTGGTGACGCGGCGAATTTCGAGCCCGTCGGCGTGCGGTTCCGACAGGGCCGCGCCGACGAGGTCGAGCCACATCGTCACCCCCGTCTCCCCTCCTGAGGCGCCGGCCTGCACCAGCGCCCTGCGGAGTCCGGCCGGAGCCGAGGCAGGCCCGACCCACCACGAGAACGGGCGCCCGGTCGCCAGCACCTCGCTCACCGTCTCCGCGACGCGTGCTGTGACGTTGTCCGCGGTGAACCGGGCCGCGGCGACGACGTTGAACGTGTCGTCGGCCAGACCGCTGTCGGCGATCAGCAGGTCATCGGTCTCGACCACGGTCGCCTGCCCGAGATGCCGGTGCAGGTGGCAGGCGTGCTCGGCGAGGTTCTCCTCCGTGCTCGTCAGCAGGTCGACGGTGAGCCGGCGCAACGGTTCGTCTGGAGGAGCGACGTGGTCGTACTCGTCGACGTCGAACGATGCGCGGACGTCGGCGAGGAACGCGATCAGCTCAGGCGAGAAGCACCAGCCGACCGGCGCACTCTCCGACGCCACGTCGCCGTCGTCGTTGAAGTAGCGCACCACCTCAAGGACGGCCCTCACCTCCGGGTCGGCGGTGAGGCGCACGAGCTCGTCGCGAACGGGCCGCAGGCGGTCGACGAGGTGCCCCACCTGGTCTCCGATCGCCTCGTTGCTCTTCCGGACGATCTCCCAGACGTGCACCGGCGGCACGTCCAGCTCGACGCTGCTGCTGCCCCGCACCCCGGCCCAGTCCGGCTCAAGACCGAGCCGCCGCGACATCTCGGCCGCGGAGATCTCCGGGCTCTTCAGTGCGAAGGACGTGTACTGCTCGACGCGCATCGCGCCATCGGACCACGCCCGGAGAACCGCTCGCGACCGATATATCAGTTACCCGCAACGCCTCTTTGCAACGACTCTTTTGTGGACGAAGTCAAAAGACTCATTGCTAAGACGCTGGTCAGGGCAACCGATATATCAGTTGACGCAGCGCGCCAGCGCTCTAGCTTGCGAGTCATGCCACAAGAGCCCTACGACCGCCTCGCGGACCTCGGCCACACCAATCCCGCCGAGCGGCACGGGCCGACGGTCGCGCATCCGGCACAGCCGTGGACGGCGAACGTGCACGCGTTCCTGCGTCACCTGGAGGCCGAGGGGTTCGAGGCGGCGCCGCGCGTGGCCGGCTCGGGCTTCGACGGCGCCGGCCACGAGGTCCTGACGTGGCTGGACGGCACGATCCTCGCCGAGGAGGTGTGGCCGGACCCGGAACGTTCGCTGCACGAGCTCGGAGCACTGCTGGGCCGCCTGCACGAGATCAGCCGTTCGTTCAGGCCGCCGGACGGGCCGTGGATGCCGTGGTCGTTGCGCAGCAACGCGGCCGGCGCGGTGATCAGCCACGGCAACATCGCGCCGTGGCACGTGGTGTTCGACGGCGGGCGTCCGGCAGGCCTCATCGGCTGGGAGTACACCGGCCCGGTCGATCCGGTCGACGAGGTCGCCGTCACCGCCTGGTACTGCGCGCAGCTGTTCGACGACGACGTCGCCGCGGCCATCGGCCTCCCAGCCGCGGCGACCCGCGCCGAGTGGTTCCGGAGCTTCCTCGACGGCTATCGCCTGCCACGCGCAGCCCGGGCAGACCTCGTCGACCGCGTCCTGCGTTTCGTGATCAAGGACAACGGCTGGTACGCGCGCATCCGGAACTTCACCCGCGAGTCGCGCGATGCCGAGGGCCTCTGGACGCTCTCGTGGCAGTCACGTGCCGCGCTCTGGACCCTCGAACACCGCGACCTGCTCATCCGCACGGCGACCGCGTGAGGTCGTGCTGTCAGCGCGTAACTCATTGCAGCCGTTCGGCGACCTTGAGGTGTGGACGAGCGCGAACAGCCATATCCGGTCCTGTCCAGCCGGGCGATCATCGTCGGCGGAGCCCTGCTCGTGATCTTCGGCGTCGGCCTCGCGGTGCTGCTGATGATCACGCTGGGGGACGGTCGACATGCCGACCAGCTCGACGCGATCAAGACCGCGGGCACGATCGTCGTGGGCACCGGTGGCGCGGCGGCGCTGTGGCTGACGGCCCGCCGGCAGCGCACCACCGAGATCGGGCTCAACCAGAAGCACGCCGACCAGCAGGCGACCGAGCGCGCCCACCTGCACACGGCGTTCGACGCGGAGGCGCGCCGCATCACGGACCTGTACGGCAAGGCCGTCGAGCAGATCGGCTCGGACAAGGCCGCCGTGCGCCTCGCGGGCTTCTACGCGCTCGAACGCCTCGCTCAGGACACCGTCGGGCAGAGGCAGACCATCACCAACGTCCTGTGCGCCTACCTCCGCATGCCGTCCGGCGAGAACCCGGAAGAGGCCGAGGTCCGGCAGACCGTCCAACGCCTTCTCGCCGCACATCTGCGGGGCGACGAGAAGTACTGGACCGTGGAGATCGACCTCTCCGGCGCGAACCTCGTCACGGCGTCCTTCGAGGACTGCTACCTGCACTCGGCGAGCTTCGTCGGCGCCACGTTCGAGGGTCCGGCCACGTTCGACCGCGCGCGCTTCGGGAACCGCGTCTCCTTCGCGAAAGCACGCTTCACGGGCTTGACGCGCTTCGTGGGCGCATCGTTCGACGGCGAGGCGGACCTCACCGAGTCCGTCTTCCGCGGACCCGCCGACTTCGCCAACACCGAGTTCAACCAGCGCGTGACCCTCGCGGGCGCGGTCTTCGAGGACGAGTGCCACTTCTGGAACGCGATCTTCCGGGGCGCCGCCCTGCTCGGGCCGGCGACGTTCAGCGGATTCGCCCGCTTCGACAACGCCCGGTTCGAGGGAACTGCGGCGACGTGGCTGGGAACGACGTTCGAGGCGGGTACCCAGTTCTCCGGTGCCGTCTTCTCCGGATCGGCCTACTTCCCGGACTGCGCGGATCTCAGCGGTGCGCAGTTCGCGGAGAGGCCGTGGATCACCGTGCCCGACGACCCTGCCGTGGTGGGCCCGTCCAGGTGGTTCATCGCCCAGGACGGCAGCGGCATCGTCGTGACGTCGGGCTCCGACCTGCCGCTGCACCTGTCAGGGCAGGTGCAGTACCTCGAACCGGGCGTGGTCACCGACGGCCCGGACGGTCCGCAACAGATCGTTTACGGCACGTGGGACGAGTCGGTCGACAACGCCAGAACCGTCCTCGCCGCCCGCCTCGGCCCGAAGTCCACTCCGCGCAACGAGACCACCCTTCCGCTCAACCCCGTGCCGCAGGACGAGCTGTGGAGTGATCTCTGGTACTCGGGCTGGTTCGTGGAGGCGCTGGACCGGCTGGCCGAGCCCGGCGACCTCGACCAGCTCGCGGCGCGCGGCTCGATCCTCGCGGACATCGGTTACGCGACGCTCGCGGTCGCCGATCTCGACCAGGTGCTCGCAGAGGAGCCCTGGCGTCCGCACGCGCTGTCCGCACGCGCCTACGCCCTCGCCACGCTGGGCCGCGCGGAAGAGGCCGAACGCGACTTCGCCAGGGCGCTCAAGGTGGCCCCGCACCACGCGTGGACCTACTTCCGGCGGGCATTGCTGTCGAACGATGCCGCGGACGCCCGCGCGGCCCTGGAAGCGAACAGTCCGGGACTCACGATGCTGCAGACCCCGAAAGCACGCGCGATGGCCGGCGAGGGCTAGCCGCACTGGGCGACCGGGCGGGCGCCCACCAGCGGGCCGTCGGCGCGGGCGTCGAGGAGCAACGGGATCAACGCGCGGGCCTCCTGGCGAAGCGGCACGATGCGGTCGCCGCCCCGCAGGTACTCGGACCTGATGCCGTGCAACGCGAGCTCGTCGCCGACCTCGCGGTACTGGGCACCGGTGAGCACGTACCCGCACGGAGGCGTCACAAGCACGTCCGACGGGTCCGGAGCCTGGTTGTCCGCGCCGCCGAAGTACACCGGGCCGGACCGCACGGCGCGAGAGGCGGCGTTGGCGGCTTCGACGGCCGAGCGGTTGTCGCGGACGAACGACCGCGTGCCGTCCAGGGCGCGAAGATGGGACTCGACGCGGAACGCGGGGGCGCCGTCGGCGTTGGTCTCGACGAGCAAACCCATGGCGTGCTTGAGGCCCGCGGTGTTGCGGAGGATGCGCTCCTGGCCGTCGCCCGCCACCTGCCGGACGGGTTCGCCGGTCACCGGGTCGACGTAGATGCCGTAGACGCCGGACGTGCGGCCCGCGGCTTCGACGGACGGCCGCACGTACGACCGGGACAGGCTCTCGGAGAGCGTGTGGACGTCAGGAGCGACGTTGAGGTTGCGCGGCCACAGCCAGAGGACGTCCTTCACGTAGTAGGGCGCTGAGGGGCCGAACTCGTGCAGGTCGTGGATGACGTCGGGCTGCCAGTCGCGGATCACGGCGGCCATCGCGCGGGCCTCGGCGCTGCGCAGCAGCAGGTGGTCGCGGTTGATGTCGATGCCGGAGGAGTTGCCGCGCGTGTTGAGGGCGCGGCCGTCCGGGTTGGCGTTCGGCACGAACAGGTACGTCACGGCGGAGGAGCGCGGCAGCGAGCGCATGCGGATCAGGCACGCTTCGCGGCCCGCCGGTTCGTCGCCGTGCTGGGAGCACGTGAAGAGCACCACCGTGCGCGCCGAGCGGGGGCCGACGCGCACGAGTTGAAGAGGCCGGCCCTGGGCCGTCGTCCCGATCTGGGTGACGGGGAGGCCCAGCGAGTGCAGGTAGGCCTGTTCGTCGGCCTCGGTGGTCCACTCGCCGGTCTGCTCGAAGCCCGTGCGCGGCTCGGCGGCGGCGTGCGCCGGCACGGGCACCAGCAGCGAAACAGCGGCCAGTAACGCGATCAGTCCCCTCACAGAGGAGACTTTGCCGCCTGTGTCAACCGGCGGGCGGTGCGGTTCCAGTCCCAGAAACCGTGGATCACCAGGGCCGCGAAGATCAGGTAGACGAACGCGCTGAAGTACAGGTGCGACTGGATCTGCAGCGGCACGCCGACGGCGTCCACGACCAGCCACACCAGCCAGAACTCGACGAGGCCCAGGCCCTGCAACGTGAACGCCAGCACGGTGCCGACGAAGATCGCCGCGTCCGGCCACGGTGCCCACGAGGCGTGCAGCCAGTCGAGGACCAGGGCGAACGCGACGGTTCCCAGGACGAACACACCGGCGACGACCGCGCGTTCGAGCCAGGAGCCCTTGCGCACCACCACACCGAACACCGGGTCGCGGTGACGCACCCACGCGTACCAGCCGTAGATGGCGATCAGGCCGACGACGACCTGCCGCGTCGCGAGGCCACCGAGGTGCGCGGAGAGGTAGACGGTGAACAGCAGCGCCACCGAGACGAGCTGAACCGGCCAGGTCAGCAACGACCGGCGCTGCGCGAGGAAGACCACCGCGAGCGCCAGGACCTGCCCGATCAGCTCCGTGTACGCGATCTTCTGGCCGAAGATCGTCAGTCCCATTTCGTACCACACGGCTTGTTCCCCCGCGGTTCAGTCGCAGTACACCGGTGTTCCCTACGGTCCCACCATGTCACCTTCCCCAGCGCTGGCGCTCCTGTCTTTGTTCCTGACCGCCCCTGCGACGCCCGTCATCACCCCGACGGTGCTCACGCAGACGTTCGAGAAGCCCGCGGACGCCGACGACCCGGCCATCTGGGTGAACCCGCACGACACCGAACGCAGTGTGGTCCTGGGCACGCTCAAGGAAGGCGGCCTGGCGGCGTTCGACCTGAACGGCCGCACGATCGGCGTCTCCCCCGCGCCGCGGCCGCCGGCGCCGGGAGCGAAGCCGGGGCGCTACAACAACGTCGACGTCGTGGGGAACCTCGCGTTCGTCAGCGACCGCGGCCGTGACCGCATCCGTGTGTTCGAAGTGGACGAACACGGCGTGAAGGACGTCACGAACCCCGCCACCAAGCCCGTCTTCTCGAAGACCGAGCAGGAGGTCGACGGGCAGCACACCGTCTACGGCCTCGCCGCCGGGCACGTCAACGGCAAGGACGTGGTCGTCACGAGCCGGCGCCACGAAACCAGCCTCGCGCTTCTCCGGAAGGTCCGGAACGGCAGCACCTACGACACCGAGAAGGTGTCCACTCTGGACCTGCCGAGCACCTTCACCCTGCCGGACGGCCGGTCGTGGACGGTCTGCGGCGCACCGGGCGAGGGCCCGCAGGTCGAGGGCATGGTGATCGACGAACGCACGAACACCCTGTACGCCGCGCAGGAGGACGTCGGCATCTGGCGCATCCCGTTGCGCGCCAACGGCTTCGGCCAGCCGCAGCTCGTCGACAAGGTTCGCACCTGGGGAGCACCGCAGAAGTACGACCCCGAGACCGATGAGTGCGAGGCGGCCGGTCCGAACCCCGGCTTCGGCGGCAAGTGGATCGAAGCCGACGCCGAGGGCCTCGCGATCGCGGGCGACGTGCTGATCGCGTCCAGCCAGGGCGACTCGCGGTTCGTCGCCTACCGCAAGGCCGACATGAAGCCGCTCAAGGACTTCCGCGTCAGGGACGTCGAGCACTCCGACGGCGCCGACATCGTCACCGGCAAGCTCGACCTGCTGGTCGTCCACGACGGAGAACGCCCGAACGGCACCGGGTTCGCGTTCATCAGGTTCTAACCTGTTCGCATGGGGACGCTCAGCCAGGACCAGCTCAACAGGGCACTGATCGAACGACAGCTGCTGCGCGAGCGCGCCGACCGGAGCGCGCTCGCCGCCATCGAGCACCTCTTCGGCATGCAGGCGCAGGAACCGAAGTCGCCCTACGTCGGCCTCTGGAGCCGTCTGACCGATTTCGAACCGAGGCAGCTCGAAGACCTCCTGGTCAACCGCGAAGCCGTCCGCGTGCTGCTGATGCGCGGCACGATTCATCTGGTCAGCGCACGGGACGCGCTCGGGCTGAGGCCCCACACCCAGCTCAGGCTCGACCGCGAACTGCAGAGCGGCCCCTTCGCGAGCCGGCTCAGGGGCCTGGACCTCGACGAGGTCGCCGAACTGGGCCGCAAGATCCTCGACGACACCCCGCAGGGCACCGCGGACGCCGGCAAGCAGCTCAAACAGCGATGGCCCGACCGCGAGCACACCGTCCTGGGCAACGCCCTGCGCAACAAGCTCGCTCTCGTCCAGATCCCGCCGCGCGGGCTGTGGCACCGCAGCGGCAGGGCGGTCTGCACGACCGTCGAGAACTGGCTCGGCCGGCCGCAGCAGGCCATCACCAAGGACGAGCTGGTGCTGCGCTACCTCAAGGCGTTCGGCCCGTCGACGGTGATGGACGCCCAGCAGTGGTCCGGCCTCACCAGGCTCACCGAGACGTTCGAGGCACTGCGCCCCCAGCTGGTGACCTTCCGCAACGAGGCGGGCAAGGAGCTCTTCGACCTGCCGGACTCCCCACGACCCGACGCCGGCACGCCGCTGCCCGTGCGGCTGCTGCCCGAGTTCGACAACATCCTGCTGGCCCACGCCGACCGCCGCCGGGTCATCGCCGACGACCGGCTCGGCGTGGTCGTCGGCGGCAAGCCCACGGTGCTCGTCGACGGTTACGTCGTCGCCACCTGGTCGATCGCCAAGGACCGCACCATCGCCGTCGACTACCTCGACACGGTGCCCAGGAGCAGGCAGAAGGCGGTCGCCGAGGAGTGCGACCGCCTCGAGAGCTGGATCAGGACGTGAAGTCCCGCAACGGCTTCCACCAGCCGGGGTTGTCGCGGTACCAGGCGACGGTGTCCGCGAGCCCCTGCTCGAACGGCACCAGCGGCTCGTAACCGAGCTCGGCGCGGATCTTCGTGTCGTCCAGCGCGTACCGCTGGTCGTGCCCCAACCGGTCGGCGACCCTCTTGACCAGCGCGGGCCCCGCGCTGCACAGGTCGAGCAGGGCAGTGGTGATCTGCAGGTTGGTGCGCTCGTTGCCGCCCCCGACGTTGTAGACCTCGCCGGCCCGCCCGGAGGTGAGCACCAGCTGGATCGCACGGCAGTGGTCGGACACGTGCAGCCACTCCCGGACGTTCGACCCGTCGCCGTACAACGGCACGTGGAGACCGTTGAACAGGTTCGTGATGAACAACGGGATCAGCTTCTCCGGGTGCTGGTACGGCCCGTAGTTGTTGGAACAGCGCGTGATCGACACGTCCAGCCCGTGGGTCTTCCAGTACGCGCGGGCGATCAGGTCGCTGGACGCCTTCGAGGCCGCGTACGGGGAGTTGGGCTGCAACGGCCAGGTCTCGGTCCAGGCGCCCTCGTCGATCGACCCGTACACCTCGTCGGTCGACACGTGCACGAAGCGCGACACGCCAACCCGACGGCAGGCCTCCAGCAACGTCTGCGTGCCCATGACGTTGGTGCGGACGAACTCCGCGGCCGACGTCAGCGAACGGTCCACATGCGACTCGGCCGCGAAGTGCACCACCGCGTCGTGGCCGGGCAGCAGCTCCAGCAGCAGGTCCAGGTCGCGGATGTCGCCCTCCACGAACGACATCCGCGGGTGCGAGGCCGGCAGGTTCGCGCGGTTCCCCGCGTACGTCAGCTTGTCCAGCACGGTGACGTGCGCGTCCTCGTAGCCCGCGTATCCGCCGTCGAGCATGGTGCGGGCGTAGTACGAGCCGATGAACCCGGCCGCCCCGGTGACCAGCAGCTTCACGCCGCCACCTCCACGTGTGCGTCGTCACCGACGACCAGCCTGTGCTGTTTCGCCGACCCGACCCTGGCCTTGCGCCCGATCAGTGAGGCCTCGATGCCGGAGACCTTGTGCACGAACGCACCGGACAGCACGATCGAGTCGGACAACCCCGACTCGGTGATCCGGCAGTCGGCGCCGATCGCGGTGTACGGCCCGACGATCGACTCCTCGACCAGGGTGCCCGCGCCGATGATCGCGGGCCCGATGATGCACGACCGCACGACGCGCGCACCCTCCTCAACGACGACCTCACCGATGAGGGAGCTCTCCTCGTCGACGACGCCCTGGATGTCCGTCTGCAACCTCATCAGCAGCTCGCGGTTGCACTCCAGCACGTCCTCGACCTTCCCGGTGTCCTTCCAGAAGCCCGAGTAGATCCGCGCCCGCACGTCGCGTTCCCGCGTCACCAGCCACTGCAGCGCGTCGGTGATCTCCAGCTCGCCCCGCCACGACGGCTCGATGGCGTCCACGGCCTCGTGGATGAGCGGGGTGAAGAAGTACACGCCGATCATGGCGAGATCACTGCGCGGCTCCTGCGGTTTCTCCACCAGCCGCGTCACGCGCGAGTTCTCGTCCACCTCCGCGACGCCGAACGCCCTCGGGTCCGGCACCTTGTAGACGACGACCTGCGCGGACGGCCGCACCGCCGCGAACTCGTCCGCGATCTCGGAGATGCCTTCGACGAGCATGTTGTCGCCCAGGTACATCACGAAGTCGTCGTCGCCGAGGAACGGGCGCGCGATCTTCACGCAGTGCGCCAGGCCCAGCGGCGCGTCCTGCGGAATGTAGGTGATCGCGACGCCGAGCGCGGACCCGTCGCCCAGCACGTCGGAGATCTCCTGGGCGCGGTCGCCGACGATGATGCCGATCTCGGTGATCCCGATCCCGCGCAGATTGTCCACGACGTACTCGAGCACCGGCTTGTTGGCGATCGGGATGAGCTGTTTCGGCATCGAATAGCTGAAGGGTCGTAGGCGTGTTCCCGCGCCTCCGGACAGCACCAGGGCTTTCATGGAACGTCTCCTCCACCGACTGTCACGTGGGATCGAGGTTGCCCGCCGGTGGTGGACCGCAACTGGAGAACGGTCTGAACACGAAGAAGGGGCCCTGCGCACAGGGCCCCTTCTTCGAACTGCTCGATCAGTGCATCGGAGTGCCCGACGGCGGCGTCGCGGCGTCACCGGGACGGCCACCCATGTGCGCCGGCATCTCCTGCGACGCGCGCGGCATCGGCGACTGGACGTTCGCCTCCTCCTGCATGCGGTTCAGCCAGCCCTCCCACCGCTGCTGCATCGGGCGGACCAGGCCGCCGCCGACACCGATGATGATCACGCCCGCGACCGTGGCGAGCACGGCGATCAGCACCGGCATGGTCACCGAGATCGCGATGCCGAGCTGGTTGAGCGCCGCGATGACGCCCAGCGCCATCACGAAGCCGTACGTGATGTTGCCCAGGATCTTCGTGTACGAGCGGGCGCCCAGCGCGCCGGTCACCAGGCCCTTCAGCGCGGTGCCGATCGCCGACGCGACGATCACGAGCACCATCGCCACGACGATGCGCGGCAGGTACGCGATGACCTCGTTGAGCAGCGTGCTGACCGGGTTCGACGCGCCGAACACGCCGAACGCCAGCTGCAGCGCGATGAGCAGCACGAAGTAGTACACGAGCTTGGCGATCAGGCCGGTGGCGTCCATCGGCGACTGCTTCATCGCGCCGTGCAGGCCCGACCTGTCGACGAGCCGCTCGAAGCCGATGCGCTTGAGCAGGAACTGCACACCCTTGGCGAGCGCCTTGGCGATGAACCAGCCGATGACCAGAACGAGCAGGAAGCCGAGCAGCTTCGGCACGAACGTGGCCACCATCGCCCACGCCTGGCCCAGGCCCTCGGTGATTTGCGAGCCCACGGGC
The DNA here is from genome assembly GCF_053601075.1 of Lentzea sp. NPDC004789. Taxonomy (NCBI): domain Bacteria; kingdom Bacillati; phylum Actinomycetota; class Actinomycetes; order Pseudonocardiales; family Pseudonocardiaceae; genus Lentzea; species Lentzea sp. NPDC004789. The sequence goes on from NZ_JBSGBE010000006.1 coordinate 313,403, forward strand.
CCTCCTAGAACAAAGTTGCGGTGAGTGAAGATCCGACCAGTTGATCGTTTCGCGGTTCACCCCGCTCGGCAACCTCGACACTGTGACACGAAAGGGTGGCTGACGTGGATTTTTGTCTCAATACAGTCCAGAGTGGAGCTACCGGTGGGGACCGGGGAGAGGGAAGCGCCCGCCACGCTCTGTGGCGGGCGCTTCCACATTTGTCCCCCGATCACGGCCGCGCCGAAAGCCCCCGCCCGTCGAGGTAGGACTGCATCCGGCTCGGCGACAGCGCCGGAACCGGCGTCGGCGCCGCACCGCCCTGACCGTCCTTCGGCACGTCCGGCCGCGGGTCGCCGGCGCACTCGGAGCTGCTGCCCGGCAGCGCTCCGTCGATCAGGTACCGGTTGACCTTGGCGTCGACGCAGGAGTTGCCGCCGTTGTAGAGGCCGTGCTTGCCCTCGTCGACGACGGTGATCAGGTTGTGCCCCAGCCGGGCCGCCATCGCCGGGCCGCTCGCGTACTGGGTCTGCGTGTCGCCCTCGGACTGCACGACCACGCCGACCGGGTAGCCGTTGCGGGCGATCCTGACCGGCTCCTCCGGCGGGGTGAACGAGCGGAACGTGCAGGTCATCGGTGCCGCGCGGACGATGCCGAAACCGAACGGGTAGCGCTCGCGGAAGGTCCGCATGTCCTCGTAGTAGACGTGCAGGTCGGTCGGCCAGTCCGACTCGCAGGTGACCGTGTCGAACACGCCGGACCGCAGCTCCTGCAGACCGGTCTTCGCGAGCACCTGGCCCGCCTTGGCGCCTTCGGTGTTCTGCGGCTTCTCGCCCGACCTCAGCTTCACCACGATCGACGCCAGGTCCGACCACAGTGGACGGTAGCGGGAGCCCACTCCGACGGCGCCGTCGAAGGAAGAGCGGTCGTGCTCACCGATCGGCGTGGTGTGCAGCTTCGCGGCGACCTTCTCCACCTCGGCGATGACCTCGTCCTGCGACTTGCCCAGGCCGAACTTCTCGTTGCGCTCCCCCACCCACGACGCCCACATCTCGACGTCGTGCCGGTACGCCACGGCCTGCTGGCGGAACTGCTCGTGCCAGACCCACTCCGGGTGCACCGCGGAGTCGAGCACGCTGCGGTCCAGGCGGTTCGGGAACAACGTCCCGTACACCGCGCCCAGGTACGTGCCGTAGGAGTAACCCAAGTAGTTGATCTTCGGCTCGCCCAGCACGGCGCGGACGACGTCCATGTCCCGCGCGGTGTTCGCGGTGCTGATGAACTGCCGGATCCCACCGGCGGACTTCTGGCAGGCCTCCTCGGCCTCCCGCGCCTCGGCCGCCCACTTGCCGAACTCGCTGTCCGCTGGACGGGAGTCCGGCTCGGCGATCGCGGGCGCGGCCCGGCAGTTGAGCGCCGTCGAACCGCCGACGCCGCGCGGGTCGAAGCCGATCACGTCGTAGACCTGGGCCAGTTCGGACTTCGCCAGGAACAGCGGCAGGCCCAGGCCCGAACCACCAGGTCCACCCGGATTGGTGAACAGCACGCCGCGCCTGCGGTCCTGCGCCGCCGCCTTCTTGCGGCTGATGGTCAGGTTGATCCGGTCGCCCGCCGGTTTGGTGTAGTCGAGCGGTGCCACCAGCGTCGCGCATTCCAGCTCGCTGAGCTTTCCGCTGCACGCCGCCCACTTGACCGGCTGCGCGTGGTACTCGGCGAGGGGGTCGGGCGGGTCGGCCGAGGCGGTCGCGCCCGTGGCGGCGAGGGCGACCACTGCCAGGACGAAAGCCAGGAACCTACGCAAGACGAAACCTCCGCGCCGAAGAACAGACCTCTGCCGCCCGAAGGTATGGCCGTTCCCGCGGCGACGAGGGTTGTGTCACCCATCCCGGTGATGTCACCTCCAACGCCCTAAGCTGCGGGTATGACCAAGGCAGCCGAGGCGAAGGAGGAGCACCCGCCCACCCTCTCCGCCCGCACGATGCGCCGGATCGAGCGCGCGTCCGGCACGCTCGCCACCGCGAGCGTGGCCGCGATGGAGGAACGGCTGCCGTGGTTCGCCCGGATGCCCGCGGACCAGCGCGCCAGCGTGCTGCTGCTGATCCAGAACGGCGTGGCGGGCTTCGTCGAGTGGCTGCACGACCGGCAGCAGGCGATCCGGCTGACCGCGGACGCGTTCCGCAGCGCCCCCAAGGACATCTCGCGCTGGGTCAGCCTGCGCCAGACCGTCGAGCTGGTCCGGATAGCGCTGGAGCACTTCGAGGAGCAGATGCCGCAGATGGCCGCCGACGAGGCCGAGCGCGCGCTGCTGATGGAGGGCGTGCTGCGGTACGGGCGGGAGATCGCCTTCTCCGCCGCCACCTCCTACGCGGCGGCCGCCGAGGCGCGCGGCGCGTGGGACGCCCGGCTGGAAGCGCTGGTCGTGGACGGCATCGTGCGCGGCGACCCCGAGGAGTCGCTGCTGTCGCGCGCCGCGGCTCTCGGCTGGGACCCGGCCCTGGAGGCCACGGTCCTGGTCGGCAACCCCGGCGGCGAGGACCCTCCCGCGATCATCTACTCCGTGCGCAGCAAGGCCGCGCGGGCGGGACGGCCGGTGCTGCTGTCCGTGCAGGGCTCGCGACTGGTCGTGGTGCTCGGCGGGCCGACCGAGACCGGTGAGGACGTGCTGGGACGCATCGCGGAGGGCTTCGGCGAGGGGCCGGTCGTGGCCGGACCCACCGTGCGGAGCCTGTCGGAGGCCCATCGCAGTGCGAGTGACGCGTTGAGCGGGCTGCGCGCGGTCGTGGGCTGGCCGGCCGCGCCGAGGCCGGTCCGGTCGCTCGACCTGCTGCCGGAACGGGCGCTCGCGGGCGACCCGGAGGCCGAGTGGCAGCTCGTCGACCGGGTGGCCCGGCCGCTGGAGGACGCCGGCGGCGCGCTGCTGGAGACCGTGGACGCGTTCCTGGAGGTCGGGGGCGTGCTGGAGACGTGCGCGAAAAGGCTGTTCGTGCACCCGAACACGGTCAGATATCGCCTTCGGCGCGTTCAGGAAATGACCGGAAGAAATGCACACGACGCTCGAGACGCGCTTGTGCTTCGCGTCGCTTTGTCTGTAGGTCGCCTTGCCCGCGCACGAGGCCTGTGGTAGCGAACGACGTGTGACCGACTTCGCACACATCCGTTAGGGTGAGAGCCAAACGACCTGTCGACGCGCTGAGCTGGGGTTACGTCCGCCGGCGTTCACCTGACCGACACTTTTGTAGGGTCTCTACAAATACGATCGCCGTACTTCGTCCTTTACGGCATGGGGTACCGGTGGGTTCACCGGCTTTAGTAATCGACGTGATCGCACTCCTCGCGCCCGGACAAGGGTCCCAGACGCCCGGCATGCTCGCCCCCTGGCTCGAACTGGAGGGGGCCGAGAAGCAGGTGCGCACGTGGTCGGAGATCACGGGCCTCGACCTCGTGCGGCTCGGCACCACCGCCGAGGCCGAGGAGATCGTCGACACCGCCATCACCCAGCCGCTGGTCGTGGCTCTCGCGCTGCTCGCCTTCGGTGAGCTGCGCCGCCGCGTCGAGCTGCCGTCCGCCGTGATCGTCGGGGGCCACTCGGTCGGCGAGCTCGCCGCCGCGTCGGTCGCTGGCGTCATCAGCGCCGACGACGCCGTCGCGCTGGCCGCCGTGCGCGGTCGTGCCATGGCCGAGGCGTGCGCCCTGGAGCCGACCGGCATGGCCGCGGTGCTCGGCGGCGACGAGCACGAGGTCCTCGCCCGCCTGGAGGAGCTCGGCCTGGTGCCCGCCAACCGCAACGGCGCCGGTCAGATCGTCGCGGCCGGTCCGCACCCCGCGCTCGACGAGCTCGCGGCGAACCCGCCGGGCACGGCGAAGGTCCGCAAGCTGGCCGTCGCGGGCGCGTTCCACACCAAGTACATGGCGCCGGCCGAAGACGCCGTGCGCGCGCGTGCCGCCGAAGTCACCACGCACGACCCGTTGCTGCCGCTGGTGTCCAACAAGGACGGTCAGGTCGTCACCGAGGGCACCGAGGTGCTGCGGCGCCTGGTCTCCCAGGTCACGAGCCCGGTCCGCTGGGACGCCTGCCAGGCCACCCTCGTCGAGAAGGGCATCACCGGCTCGGTCGAGCTGCCGCCCGCCGGCGTGCTCACGGGTCTCGCCAAGCGTGCGATGAAGGGCACCGCCACCCTCGCCCTGAAGACCCCCGACCAGCTCGAGAAGGTCGCGGAGCTCTTCGACACCGTTGGAGCTGCTCAGTGACAAGCTTTCAGGCCCCGCAGGCGTCTGCGGGTAGCCGCATCATCGGCCTCGGCAGCTACCAGCCCGAGACGGTGGTGAGCAACCACGACCTCGCCGCCCGCATGGACACCTCGGACGAGTGGATCCGCGACCGCGTGGGCATCGTCAACCGGCGGATCGCGTCCAAGGACGAGGGCGTCGTGGACATGGCGGTCATCGCGGGCACGAAGGCGATCGAGGACGCGGGGCTCACCCCGTCCGACATCGGCGCCGTGATCGTGGCGACGTGCACCATGCCGTCGACCATCCCGAACGCCGCCGCGCAGGTCGCCGACCGCATCGGCGTGAAGGCGGCACCGGCGTTCGACCTCAACGCCGCGTGCGCGGGTTTCTGCTACGCCGTCGCGACCGGCGCGGACCTGGTCCGCGCGGGCACGGCCAAGCACGTGCTGGTCATCGGCGCGGAGAAGCTCACCGACTGGACCGACCAGGACGACCGTTCGACCGCGATCATCTTCGCGGACGGCGCGGGTGCCGTCGTGATCGGTGCCAGCGAGGAGAACCAGATCGGCCCCGTGGCGTGGGGCTCGGCCGGCGACCTCTCGGAGACCATCCTCATCGCCGACCGCGACTCCTTCATCCACCAGGAAGGCCAGTCGGTCTTCCGCTGGGCGACGACCCAGATCGCGCCCGTCGCGATCCGCGCCGCCGAACTCGCCGGGGTCGAACTGTCCGATGTGGACGTGTTCGCCCCGCACCAGGCGAACCTGCGGATCATCGAGGCGATCGCCAAGCGCCTGCGCAACAATGGTGCGCGGGAGGACCTGAAGATCGCTCGAGACATCGTCGAATCCGGCAACACCTCCTCGGCCTCGATCCCCATGGCGCTGGACCACATGCGGGCCGCGGGCGAGATCTCCAGCGGAGAAGTGGTGCTGATGGTCGGGTTCGGCGCAGGTCTGTCCTACGCGGGCCAGGTGGTCCGGTGCCCGTGAGTACCCCCGGTTTTTCCATCGTTTCAATCGAAAGGGAACTTCAGTGAGCGACAACGTCCTGTCCGGTCTTGCCGAGATCGTCGAAGAGGTCGCCGGTGTGGCCGCCGACGACGTCACCGCTGAGAAGTCCTTCGTGGACGACCTCGACATCGACTCGCTGTCGATGGTCGAGATCGCCGTCCAGGCGGAGGACAAGTTCGGCGTGAAGATCCCGGACGACGAGCTGGCGAACCTCAAGACCGTTGGTGACGCGGTGAACTACATCACCAGCAACAAGTGAGTTCGGAAATCGAGGTCGTCATCACCGGGCTGGGTGCCACCACCCCGCTCGGCGGTGACGTCACGTCCACCTGGGACGCACTGCTCGCGGGCAAGAGCGGGGTCCGCCCCCTCACCCACGACTGGGTGGAGAAGTACGACCTGCCGGTGAGGATCGCCTCGCAGCTGGTCGTCGACCCCACCGAGGTGCTCCCCCGCGTCGAGGCGCGGCGCCTTGACCGCTCCGAGCAGGTCGCCATCGTGGCGTCCCGCCAGGCGTGGCAGGACGCCGGCCACAGCGACGACACCGTCGACCGCCAGCGCCTCGCCGTGATCATCGGCACGGGCATCGGCGGCGCGATCACCCTCCTGACCCAGGACGACCTCCTGGAACAGCAGGGCCTGCGCAAGGTGTCCCCGCTGACCGTCCCGATGCTGATGCCGAACGGCCCGGCCGCTCACGTGGGCCTCGAACTGAAGGCCCAGGCAGGCGTCCACGCCCCGGTCTCCGCCTGCGCGTCAGGCGCGGAGGCCATCGCGTGGGCCTACCGCATGATCAAGTCCGGCGAGGCCGACGTGGTCGTGGCAGGCGGCGCGGAAGCGTGCATCACGGCAATCCCGGTGGCGGGCTTCTCGCAGGCCCGCACCATGAGCACCCGCAACGACGAGCCGGAGAAGGCCTCGCGCCCGTTCGACACGGCCCGCGACGGCTTCGTCCTCGGCGAGGGCGCGGGCGTCATGGTGCTGGAACGCCGCGAGTTCGCCGAAGCCCGAGGCGCCAAGATCTACGGCCGCCTGGCAGGCATCGGCACCAGTGCCGACGGCTACCACATCACCGCCCCGGACCCCGAGGGCGTGGGCCAGTCGCGTGCCATCGCCGCATCCCTGCGGTCCGGCGGCATCGACCCGGCCGACGTGGGCCACGTCAACTGCCACGCCACCTCCACCCCGGTGGGCGACGTCGCGGAAACCGTGGCAATCCGCAAGGCGATCGGCGACCACCCGGTCCTGACCGCCCCGAAGGGCGCCCTCGGCCACCTCCTGGGCGCAGCCGGAGCAGTGGAAGCCATCGTCACCGTCCTGTCGATCCGCGACGGCGTGGTCCCCCAGACCCTCAACCTGGAGAACCTCGACCCGGCCGTATCGCTCGACGTGGTGGCGGGCGAACCCCGCAAGATCAAGCTGGACGCCGCCGTGAACGACTCGTTCGGCTTCGGCGGCCACAACGTGGCCCTGGCCTTCACCCCGGCCTAGCCGCACACCGCACCACCGCACGCCCCGGCCCGCACCGCGAGCCGGGGCGTTGCGCGTTGCGGCGGAGAGGCGTCGCGGAGGCGGAGAAGCGTTGCGCGGAGAGGCGCAGAGGCGAGAAGCCATGCGACCAGCGCGCACCGGTACGGCCACGCACCCGCGAAGGCGAAGCCAAGCCGTACCGCCGAGCCAACGGGGCAGCCCAAGCCCTCCGCGACGGCGAAGCCGAGGCCTCAGCACTTCTCCATCTGAGGAGTCCGGTTCTCCGGGGCCTCATCCACCTTGAGCTCCCCACCTTCCCACACCATCACGTACACGACCCGCCACCGAATGCATCCCTCCGGCAACCCGACCGGAGCCTTGGCGACATCCTGCGTGGACACGAAGGAGATCAACACCCGCAGCCGCCGTCCGACCACATCGGACTCGATCCGCTGCACCACCATCCCGCGGTCCCGGGTGGTCTCATAAGCAGCAGCCCAGGTCGACTCGACGGCCTGCGACACCCGCCGCGACGACACGACCTCCCGCCACGCACCGAAGTTGCGAGCGTTGATCGAGTCGAAGAACTTCTGCAGCACCGCCTGCACCGACGTCCGGTCGGGATGCGTGAACGCGTCAGGGCTCAACCGCACCTCGGTGCTCCCCGGCAGCGGGGCTCCGGACACCGACGTGGACGGCACCACGGGCTCGCCCTTCGCCTCGGCGGGACGCGAGTAGATCGTCCGTCCGACCATCCCGGCCGCCACCGCGGCACCGGTGATCACCACCACGGCCGGCACCAGCCAGCGGCTAGCCACACTCCCCACGCGAGCAGCCTAGCCGCGCGCCCCCGTCGGCGGGCAGCCGACCAGCAGAGGACCACTCACAAAACACCCGCCGTTACAGATAAACATGAATTTCACCCGAAAGACTACATTATCCGCAGATGCAAATTGCATGTAGCGCGACAACGATTGCTACATAAAACTCGACATACCAATCTCATCGTCCGAATGAGTTCTTCCGGGCCATCCCGTACCGCCGTTCGGCCGTACTAAACACGCAATGGCAGCCAATCGCGGCTTCACCCGAAAAGAGCAGACGACACAGCGCGTACACACCAATTAACGCACCCCAACTATACGTCTTGATCGACGTGGAATACCGCAGCTCAGGACACCACCCCTTCAGGAACGATCCAGTGCCGTTTAGCGACGACCAGCAGCACCGCAGTTGACTCATCAGTCAGCAAACCTTGCAACCGGGTGAGATGGTTCCAAACCTCATCACAGACAGCCACATACGCGTCAGTAACCAGCGCCGATTCAACCACGAACGGCCTACCCATATGCCACTAATGGCGGATTGGCCATAGCCGCGAAATCGTGCGGAAATATGCCGCGTAAACGAAATCGCACAAGAACCGAGGAGGGAATTCGGTGGACCTCAGATACGAGGCGTACTGCTTCGCGGATCGGCAGTTCTACGATCTGCAGAGCAGCACCGAAACCACTCCCGGGGACGACTTTTCCACTGAGTTGCCGCAGCTCCCGGTCGACTGGACGACGGTCGAGCGCAACGTGTGGCGGCACCACCACCCGAAGGGCGTGCAGCTGCCCAACCAGGGGTGGAAGGTGCACGTCTCGGCCGGCCTCGACAACGCGGGCAAGGTGCTGAAGACGGCGTACGACTACTGCGTCGAGCGGCGCATCAGCTTCAAGTACCTGCGGACGATCTCGATCGTGCTGGCCCGCAACTCGAAGTACGCGCCCCGCGAGGGCAGCGGCAAGCTGGTCACGATCTACCCCACCAGCGCCGAGCACCTCGAGACGATCTGCACCGAACTGGCCGAACGGCTCGACGGTGAGCACGGCGCCTACATCCTGAGCGACCTGCGCTTCGGCAAGGGACCGCTGTACGTGCGGTACGGCGGGTTCGCGGAGCAGTGGCTGGAGGTCGACGGGCAGCGGGTGCTCGCGATCGAGGGCCCGGACGGCGCGCTCGTCCCCGACAAGCGCAAGCCCGTGTTCAGCGTGCCCGAGTGGATCGAGCTGCCCGCGTTCCTCAAGCCGCACCTGGCCGAGCGCAACGCCGGCGACCCGGCGGCGTTCCCGTACCAGATCAAGAGCTCGCTGCACTTCTCCAACGGCGGCGGTGTCTACCTCGCGACGCGCAAGAGCGACGGCAAGGAGGTCGTGCTCAAGGAGGCGCGGCCGCACGCCGGGCTCGACCGCGAGGGCCGGGACGCCGTGGCACGGTTGGAGCTGGAGCACCAGATCCTCACGAAGCTGCACGGCATCAAGGGCGTGCCCGAGGTGTACGACCGCTTCACGGAGTGGGAGCACCTGTTCGTGGCCATGGAGTTCATGCCGGGGCGCTCGCTCGGGCAGTGGCTCGGCCACAACTACCCGCTCACCCACCGGGATCCCACCGACGACCAGCTCGTGCGGTACCGCGACCGGGCCCTGAAGCTCATCGGCGAGGTCGAGGCCCTGATCGAGCAGGTGCACGAACGCGGTGTCGTGTTCGGCGACCTGCACACGATGAACATCCTGGTCGACGAGGACGACGAGGTCTCGCTGATCGACTTCGAACTGTCGTCCACCATCGAGGACGTGCACCGGCCCACGCTCGGCGCGCCGGGCTTCCAGGCGCCGAACGACCGCGAGGGCTTCGACATCGACGCCTACCCGCTGGCCGCGCTCAAGCTGTGGGTCTTCCTGCCGCTCAACGCGGTGCTGGAGCTCGCACCGGCCAAGCTCCGCCAGCACGTGCACGTCGTCGCGGAGCGCTTCGGGCTCGCGGAGGACTACCAGAAGCAGATCCTCGACGTGCTCACGCCGCGCGTCGATCCGCCGGCCGACCCCGCGTTCACCGCGTTCGACGACGAGAACCCGGACTGGACCGTCGTGCGCAAGGAGATCGCCACCGCGATCCTGCACAGCGCGACGCCCCAGCGGAAGGATCGGCTCTTCCCCGGCGACATCGAGCAGTTCGAGGTCGGCGGCACGTGCTTCGGCTTCGGCGCGGCGGGTGTGCTGCACGCGCTCGCGGAGAGCGGCGAGGGCCGCTACCCCGAGCACGAGGACTGGCTGGTCGACGCCGTCAGGAACGACCCGCCGAAGCAGCCCGGTTTCTTCGTCGGCGCGCACGGCATCGCGCACGTGCTGGAGAACTTCGGCCACCACGACTTCGCGACCGAGCTCGTCGAGAGCTACACGCCGCTCGTCCGGACCACGCGGGACCACGGGCTCAGCGCCGGATTGTCCGGCATCGGGCTCAACCTGCTGCACTTCGCGAAGTCGCGCGAGGACGACGGTTTCGCCGCACAAGCGGAGGAACTGGCCGAACGGCTCGCGCAGCAGCTCGCCGACGTCCCGCCCCCGGCGGACAAGGCCAGGGCCGGCCTGCTGCACGGCTGGTCGGGTCCCGCGCTGTTCTTCCTGCGCCTGTTCGAGCACACCGCGGAACGGCGCTGGCTGCAGCTGGCGGAGCAGGCGCTGGAACGCGACCTGGCCGAGACGATGATCGCGCTGGACGGTTCGCTGCAGGTGCGCGACGGCACGTTCCGGACGCTGCCGTACGTCGGCATCGGCGGCGCGGGCATCGCGCTGGCGCTCACGGAGTTCGCGAAGGTCGCGCCCGAACGTCCTTGCGCGGCAAAGCTTCCGGAACTGCTCAGCGGCTGCACCGGCGAGTTCGTCATCCAGCCCGCGTTCACGCTGGGCCGGGCCGGGCTGATGGCCGCGCTGGCCCACGCGAGCACGACCTGCCAGGACGAACGCTTCGACCGCGCGGTCCGGCAGCACCTCAAGGCTCTGGGCTGGCACGCCGTGCGCTACGGCGGCGGGCTCGCCTTCCCCGGCGTGCAGCTGCGCCGGCTGTCCATGGACCTCAACACCGGCGGCGCGGGCGTCCTGCTCGCGATCGCGTCCACAGTGGACGCCAAGCCGCCACTGCCCTTCCTGGGCTCACGAACGCCGGTCACCGTTGACCGGTAGCAGTAACCCCCGAAAGATCCCTCGATTGAAGGAGACTGTCATGGGTTTCATCCTTGACATGCAGGACCTGGAGACCCCCGAGGCCCCGAGCAACGCGATGGCGTCGGGCCACGGCGGTGGCGGCGGCTCCACGACCGCGTCCAACGCGTCGCTGCTGCTCCCCTGCTCGCACAGCACCGTCAGCCTGCTGGCCTGCTGAGCTTCGCCCAACTGAAACACCGCGGTGAGTGAGCGGCATAGGCGAAGTATGCCGCTCACCCGCCAACTGCAGGGCCCGGCAGCCGGCCAGCTGTCGGGCCCTGGCTCATGATGCGCCCTCACGACCCGCGGAGGAACAGCAATGGCCAAACCCGGTGACGCTCTGCTGTTCACCACGGTCAGACGCGACTTCCGCCCGTGGCTGTTGCTCCTCAACGCCGCGGTGGCGACCACCGGCGGCCTGCTGCTTCCCACCGCACTCGCCCACGCGGTCGACATGGCGTTGAGCGGAACGTTCGTGCTGTTCACGGTCCTGTGGCTGCTTCTGCTAGCGGCGACGGAGATCATCGGTGACGCGATCGGCGTCGTGCTCGCCGCGAGCATCACCAGCCGTGCCACGGCCTGGCTGCGCCGCAGGCTGTCGAAACAGCTGATCGCGCTGGGCCACCCCTCCCCGTTCGCCGCCGGCGACGCGGTGAGCAGGGTGACCGGCGACTGCGGCAACGCGGGCGGCGTCGCGGTCACGTTGATCACGTTGCTGGTCACCGCGGTGTCGTCGGCGGGTGCGATCGTGGCGTTGTTCCTGCTGGACTGGCGGCTCGCGGCGGTGTTCGCGGTGAGCGTTCCGCTGGCGACGGTGCTGGTGCGCACGCACATGCAGCTCACCGCCGACGACGTGCTGGCGTACCAGCAGGTTTCCGGTGACGTGTCGGCACGTCTGCTCGACGCCGTGTCCGGCAGGCGCACGATCACCGCGGCGGGAATCGCCGACCACGAGGCCGAACGCGTGCTTCGGCCGCTCCCGCAGCTCGCCGCGGCGGGCGCGGGCATGTGGCGGACCCAGGCGAAGATGATGTGGCGCGCCGGTCTGCTCCTGCCGGCCGTGGAGATCGCGGTGCTGGTCACCGCGGGTTTCGGCGTGATGGAAGGCAGGCTGAGCCCCGGCGACGTGCTGGCCGCGCTCGGCTATGCCGCGCTGGGCATGGGCATCGTCGGCCAGATGCCGCAGCTCACCGCCCTGGAACGCACCCGCGCGTCCGCTACCCGTATCGCCGAGGTCCTCGGCACCCCACCTCCGGAGCGCTCCGAACCGGTCCGCGGCCCCGGGATCGAGCTCCGCAACGTCCACGTCGACCGCGCACTGCACGACGTCAGTCTCACGATCCCCGACGGCGCGTTCGCCGCGATCGTCGGCAGTTCCGGTGCCGGCAAGTCGACGCTGGCAGCGGTGCTTGGTGGACTGTCCGCAGTGGACTCCGGCACCGTCGTCAGAGAGGGCGAGGTCGGGTACGCCTTCGAACGCCCGGCCCTGCTCGGCACGACGATCGGCCGATCCATCGGTTATGGAACCGACGCGGACGAGGTCCGGGTGCGGGATGCCGCGGTCGCCGCCCAGGTGCACGACGTGCTGATCCGGTTGCCGCAGGGCTACGAGACGCCGGTGGCCGACGCCCCGCTCTCCGGCGGTGAGATCCAGCGGATCGGCCTGGCGCGCGCGATCGTCCGCGACCCCGGGATCCTGGTGCTCGACGACGCCACCGCGAGCCTCGACACCGTGACCGAGGCCAAAGTGGACAAGGCCGTCACGACCGCGCTACCAGGCAGGACACGGGTCGTGGTGACGCACAGACCGGCAACGGCGGCGCGCGCGGATCTCGTGGTGTGGCTGGAGAACGGCCGGGTCAGAGGCACCGGCACCCATCAGGAGTTGTGGGACGACCAGGACTACCGCGCCGTGTTCACCGGGGGCGAGTGATGCGCTTCTACCTCTCCACGCTGGCAGGACACCGCAGGGGTGTGCTGATCCTGCTCGGCTGGTCCACGCTCGAAGGCGTGCCGGCGTTCTTCGGCGGCAAGCTCGTCGGCACCGCCGTCGACCGGGGTTTCGCCGCCGGCGACCCGCTGGCGGGCGTGCTGTGGCTGCTCGTGTTCGCCGCGCTCGCCGTCGCCGGAGCGCTCGGCCGGCGCCAGGTCTTCGCACGGCTCGGCGACGTCGTCGAACCGATGCGCGACGCCCTGGTCACGCAGGTCGTCAGGGGCGTGCTGCACGACCCGACGCACCGCCGCACCCCGGACGCCAGCGCCGTGGCCATGATCACCAGGCACGTCGAGGTCGTGCGCGACGCGACCGCGGGTGTGCTGGTGCAGGCCCGCGCACTTCTCGTCACGACGATCGCCGCACTCGTCGGCCTCGCGACCACGGCGGCGGCGTTGATCTGGCTGGTCGTCCTGCCGATCGTGCTCGCGCTGCTGCTCTTCGGGCTCATGCTGCCGTCGCTGGCCAAACGGCAGCGCGACGCCGTGATGGCCGACGAAGGCACGGCTGAGGCGTCCGGAGCAGTGCTCACGGGGCTGCGGGACGTGGCCGCCTGCACCGCGGCGGACGAGGCGTACCACGACATCGCCGCGCAGATCGACCGGCAGGCCAGGGCCACGATCTCGGTCGCGTGGGCGAACTCGTTGCGCGCCACGGTGATCGCGATCGGCGGCTTCGCCCCGGTCGCGCTGCTGGTCGCGTTCGCTCCCCCGTTCGTCGCCTCCGGTGAGCTCACCACCGGCGCGGTGCTGGCCGCGGTCGTCTACCTGACCAGCAGCGTGACCCCGGCGCTGCACGGTCTCGCCAGCACCACCAGCACGGTCGTGATGCGGCTGATGGTCGCGCTCAAACGACTTCAGGAAGCCGCACCGCGAACGGCGGAGGACGTCGGCGAGGAGGTCCCGTCCGACGGCGAGTTCGTGCTGAGGGACGTCACGTTCGGCTGGAGCCCGGACGCGGAACCCGTGGTGCGCGACCTGTCGCTCACCCTGCGTCCCGGCGACCACCTGGCCGTGGTCGGGCCGTCCGGCATCGGCAAGTCCACAATGGCCAGTCTGCTCACCGGCCTCATGCCACCCGACAGCGGCTGCGTCCTGTTCGGCGGCGCGCCCGTCGACCTGGTGGTTCCCGAGGTGAGGCACCACGCGATCGCGCTGATTCCGCAGGAGACGTACCTGTTCACCGGCACCGTGCGGGAGAACCTCGCGCTGCTCGCACCGTGGGCGACCGACGAGGAGCTCGTCGACGCGGTGAAGAAGGTTGGCGCCAAACCACTTCTGGACCGGCTCGGTGGCCTGAACGCACCGCTCGGCCACGCCGGTGAGGGAATTTCCGCCGGTGAGGCGCAACTTCTGGCGCTCGCGAGGGTCTACGTGACGTCCGCGAGCGTGGTGATCCTCGACGAGGCGACCTCGCACCTGGACCCGGCGGCGGAGGCGCGCGTCGAACGAGCCTTTGCCCGAAGGGACGGAATTCTCGTGGTGATCGCGCACCGGTTGAGCTCGGCGCTGCGAGCGAACCGCGTGCTGGTCATGGACGGCGGCAGGCCGTTGCTCGGCACCCACGAGCACCTGCTGAAGACGTCGCCGCTCTACGGACAGCTCATGCTGGCCTGGGATCCCGTGCACCACGAGGAAACCCCGCTACCCAAACGGTAGCGGGGTCCACTCTGGACTATCCGACCCGGTGCAGCCAGGTCACGGGCGCGCCGTCGCCGGCGCGGCGGAACGGTTCCAGCGCGTCGTCCCACGCCGCGCCGAGCAGTTCGTCCACGCCGTGGGCGAAGGACTCACCACCGCGTGCCCGTGCGGCCAGTGCGCGCAGCTGGTCCTCGTTCACCACGATGTCGCCGTTCGCCGAGGTTCTGGCGTGCCACAACCCGAGAACGGGCGCGAAGCAGAAGCGCTCGCCGTCCTGACCGGGGGACGGTTCCTCGGTCACCTCGAAGCGGAGCATTGGCCACGCGCGCAGCGCAGCCACGAGTTTCGCGCCGGTACCGGCGTCTCCGGTCCATGCGCATTCGGCGCGCAACTGGCCTGGTGCTGCGGGTTGCGCTGCCCATCTGAGGTCCACTCGTTCACCGAGGGTGCCCGAGATCGCCCACTCGACGTGCGGACAGACCGCAGACGGCGACGAGTGGACGTAGACCACGCCACTGGTGCTGCCACGGGTGCTCACTGCTGACCTCCGCTACTCGACGAGGGACGTCTTCCCCTACGCCTTTGCCGAGCGAGGTGATCATCGCGAAACCCGTTCAACGCATTCTGCCTCGACTTGAGGCATGTCCGCCATAAGAACCAGCTCGATCATCACCCGACCGGGGCAGATACAGGCCTTAAGTCCCGATCTCCCCGGCCGAGTGATGCGCGATCGTGATCTACAGAGCGTTTACCGCGGCAACCACGTCGACTAGACCCGTGCCCTTGTCGAACGACGAGGTGTAGGGCCCGACCGGCTGGTAGCCGGTGCCGTACTTGTGGGCCGTCGACTTCAGCGCCCGCTCGATGTCGGCCGGGGTCGCGGACGGCTTGGCCTGGAACAGCTGAGCGACGATGCCGGCGATCTGCGGTGCCGCCATCGACGTGCCGCTGATCGTGTTGTACGTGCCGATGTCGAGCAGTCCCGGCCCGTTCTGCGGGGCCAGGCCGGTGGAGCAGATCGGCAGGTAGAGCCGGCAGGCCGAGACGATGTTCTCGCCGGGTGCCGAGATGTCCGGCCAGGTCGAGGGATCGGTCTTCAGGCCGCGCGACGAGAAGTCGGACAGCGCGCCGTCGCGGGTGCCGGTGCCCTGGTCGTTGTACGACGCCGCGGAGATCACGCCGGGCGTCGGGTCCTGGCCGGGCGGGTTGGACAGGTTGGTCGTGCCGTCACCGCCGTCGTTGCCGTTCGCCCACACCACGACGACGCCCTCGGCGACCAGCCGACGCTGCAACTTGACCGTCACCGACTCAGGGTCGAACGCACCGCCGCCAGATGGCCCATAGGAGTTGTTGATCACCTTGATCGGCGGGCACACCGACGCGGCCACACCGGCCCCGCAGGGCGCGTTGTGGTTCTCCAGCACCCAGTTCAGCGCCGCGTCCGCACCGAGGATCAGGATCGCCGCACCGGTCGAGATGACCACGCCCTTCGCACCCGGCGCGGACCCACCCACCTGGGTCCCGTCGGCGAGCGTGTACGGCGTGCCGATCGCGATGCCGGTGACGTGCGTGCCGTGGCCGCCCAGTGAGGTCGTGTCGGTGTCGACGAGGTTCGGCACCGGGACGATGCAACTGGTGTCCGTGGACCCGTCCGCGGCGCAGAGGCTCTTCAGGCTGCGGACGATCTTGCCGCCGGCGAACGCCGGGTGCGTCGGGTCCACGCCGGAGTCGATCACCGCGACCGACACTCCCGCGCCGGTCAGCCCGGACGCCTGCTGGGCCTCGCGGCTGCGCGTGGCGGTCGTGCCGGACGACCCCAGGAACTTGGCCTGGCGAGTCACCTCGACCCTGCTGACGCCCGGCTTGGAGCGTGCGGAGGAGATCTGCGTCGTGGTGCCGCGAGCGGCGACCACGCCGATCTTGCGGAAGCTCGCGAGCTTCTGCAGACCGGCCGCCTCCACCGCGTGTTCGGCGGAGGTGAGATCAGTGCCGTGGACGTAGACCGTCGAGGACGTCTCGGCTGCCCCGACAGGGGTAGAGGCGGCCACGAGCACTACGGCGAGCAGTGCGGCGCGTTTGTACATGGACCCTCCGTGAACATAGGCAGGCAATCCATCTAACGAGTGATCCACTTATCGGTGACGGGTGTCACGCAACGTCTCGACTGGCTGCGGTTGGCCGACCCCGGACCGCTACCGTGTCCCCCCGTGCGGAAAGGTGGGGACTCGTGCGGCTGATCCGTCTGGGCGCTGAACCCTCTGCCATTGGGGCGGACGTCCGTGCCGCCCTCACGGCGTGTGGCGCGGGTACCCAAGTGCTGGGTGGCGTCGCGCTGATCGGCGTCCAGCCACCTGACTGCCCCGTGCCGCTGGACGCGATCGTCGTGCTGCCCAAGGGCGTGCTGGTGATCGTCGGCGTCGACCTGCCCGACCCCGCGGTGAAGCTGGAGGCACCGCTGGGCGGTCAGTGGAAGATCGACGGGTGGCCGCTGGTGAGCCAGGACGGCGCGGCGAACCCGGCGACCGAGGCGGTGGCGGCGGCGACCGCCGTGGCGCAACGGATCCAGGCGATGCGCGCGGAGCCGTTGCCGGTCAGCACGGTCGTGGCGGTCGGGCCGTTCGTCAGCCAGGTCGTGCAGCCGACCTCCGACCTGAACCGCGGCGTGCGGGTGCTGCACCCCAAACCGTCCACTTTGCTCTCCGCGGCCCGCGAGCTCGCGACGTCGTCGGTGCTGTGCACGGCCGACCACGCGGTGAAGCTGCTCGCGATCCTGCAGACCACCGGCACGCCGCCGGACGCGCGGATGCTGCTCCCCGAGGGCTTCAGCGACGCGGTCTCCCCCGACCTCGCGGCCGCGAGCACGATGCTGATCCCCAAGGTCCACGCCGCGCCGCTGATGTCGCGCAAACGCTTGCCCGCCAAGGTCCCGGTGCTCTACCTCGCGATCGGCGCCCTGGTCGCGTTGCTGCTCATCGTGGTGCTGGTGGTGGCGCTGCCCGGTGATGACAAACCCGCCGACGCGACGCCCACGCCGACACCAACGCAGCCGACGACGGTGGTCGTGGACGGCACGACGTTCGTGCCGAAGGACGTGAAGAAGGACAAGGACTGCCAGGCCCAGGCGTTCGGTGACGCCAAGGCGTGGCTGGTCGCGAACGACTGCGGCGAACTGCTGCGCGCCACCTACGAGACGACCGTGCAGGGCAACCGGGCCACGGTGCTGGTGGTGGACCTCGATCTGCTGGACGCGCCGAGCGCGACCGCGTTCCACAAGCTCATCAGCGCGCCGGGCTCGGGCGGCGTCACCGGCATGGACGGCAAACCGCTGGAGAACGCGGCCTTCGCGAGCGGCGCCAAGGGCAGCCACGTCCAGCTGTCGTTCGTGGTGTGGTCCGGCGGCGGGGGCGACCCGACGCTCGACCCGATCGCCAAGCAGGCGTTGCGGCTGCCCGCCACCCGGTAGAGGGTGGAGGCATGGTCGGACAACTTCGTTCTGTCGTGCTCGACTGCCCGAATCCCTCCGAACTCGCCTCCTTCTACGAGAAGCTGCTCGGCGCCGAACGGCTCGCCGGCGGCGACGACACGTGGGTGGTGATCGTCGCGAACGGCACCCGCCTCGCGTTCCAGCGATCCGGCGACTACCGGCCGCCGACGTTCCCCGACCCGCACGGCTCGCAGCAGTTCCACCTCGACGTGCTGGTCGAGGACGTGGAGGAGGCCGAACCGCGGGTGCTCGAACTCGGTGCGCGGTTGGTGCAGAAGGACACCGACAGCGACTTCCGGGTCTACGCCGACCCCGTCGGGCATCCGTTCTGCCTCATGTGGCTGTCTTGATCGAGGCCTACTGTGGGGGCCATGGACTTCGACGTCATCGTCATCGGTGGTGGCCCCGTAGGTGAGAACGTGGCGTGGCGGACGGCCGCGGGAGGCCTGTCCACCGCCATGATCGAGAAGGAGCTGGTCGGCGGCGAGTGCTCGTACTGGGCGTGCATGCCGTCGAAGGCGTTGCTGCGGCCCGGTCACGCGCTCGCCGCCGCCCGGCGCGTGCAGGGTGTGCGCGCGGGTTCCCTCGACCCCGCCGCCGTGCTCGCCCGCCGGACGAGCTTCACGTCGAACTGGGACGACTCCGGCCAGGTCAAGTGGGCCGAGTCGGAGAACATCACGGTCATCCGCGGCGACGGTGAGGTCACCGGTGAGCGCGAGGTCACCGTGGGCGGCGACGTGCACCGGGCGCGTCAGGCCGTCGTCGTGTGCACCGGCAGCGTGCCGAAGATGCCGCCGCTCGAAGGCATCGCCGACACTCCTGTGTGGACGTCGCGGGACGCCACGTCGGCGCGCGAGGTGCCGGACTCGCTGGTGGTGCTGGGTGGTGGCGTCGTCGGCGTCGAGATGGCGCAGGCGTGGGCGCGGCTCGGGTCGAAGGTGACGCTGGTCGTGTCCGGCGACCGGCCGTTGCCGCGGCTGGAGGAGTTCGTCGGGCCGCTGGTCGTCGAGGGACTGCAGGAGGACGGCGTCGACGTGCTGCTGGGCGCCCGTGCGTCGGCCATCGCGCCGGGTGCGCTGACGTTGCAGGACGGCCGGGTGCTGAAGGGTTCGGAGATCCTCGTCGCGACCGGGCGGGTGCCGGCGACGAAGGACGGCAAGCCGCTGACCATCGACGACTCCGGTCTGGTGTCCGGTGTGGACGGACGATGGCTGTACGCGGCGGGTGACGTCACCGGGCGGGCGCTGCTGACGCACCAGGGCAAGTACCAGGGCCGGGCCGTCGGCACGGCGATCCTGGAGCGGTCCCGAGGGTTCGAGCCGAAGCCGCGGTCGGCGGGCCAGGCGTGGGCGGACCACGTGGCGGTGCCGCAGGTCGTGTTCACCGACCCCGAGGTGGCGTTCGTCGGGCACACGGCCGAGGAGGCCCGCAAGGCCGGACGCGAGATCAGGGTCGTCGACCTGGACATCGCGGTCGCCGGCTCGTCGCTGCACGCCGACGGCTACCACGGCAGGACGCGGATGGTCGTGGACGAGCGCACGCGGACGCTGGTCGGCGTCACGTTCGTCGGTCAGGACGTCGCCGAGCTGCTGCACTCGGCGACCGTCGCGATCGTCGGGGAAGTCACCGTGGACCGGTTGTGGCACGCGGTGCCCTCGTACCCGACGATCAGCGAGGTCTGGCTACGGCTGCTCGAGGCGTACGGCCTCTGAAGGCGCCTCCAGAACCGACCCGAGCATGCCGATGAGCAGCTCGTTCGCCGTGCCGACCACGTACGCGCGGTCTTCGGCGTCGACCCGTTCGGCGAGCTTGAACAACGCGTCCGCGGTCTGCACGGCGATCCGGAAGGTGAGCACGACCGGGGCGTCGCCGTGCGCGCCGAACCGGTTGACGAACATCTCCGCCAGCCGTTCGGCCATGAGCTCGTACTGGTCGACGCTGGAGTCGAGCCGGTGGCTGTCCAGCAGGTCGCTGAACCGCACCCGGCCGAAGCCGGGCACCTCCGTCAGCATCCGCAGGTAGACGCTGACGATCTGGGCCATGGCCTCGCGCCACGTGTCCGCGATCAGGTTCGCGGCGAAGAGCTCCTCGACCTCGCGGAGATAGGTCTCCATCCCGCGCAGTGCGAGTGCGTGGACAACAGATCGTTTGTCCGGGAAGTACTGATAGAAGGAACCAATGGGCACTCCGGCCACATCGACGATGCGCGCCGTGGTGATGTCGTCGTAGTCGTATTCGTTCAGCAGGCTCGCACAAGCGTCCAGGATCGCGGAGACGGTAGCCGCGCCACGCTGTTGCACCGGCTGTCGACGCATCACCCTGGCTAACCTGCCCCTAGCCGGGTCTTCATGCACGCGAACATCTTTATCCATACGACCCGATATGCCCAAGCACAGGTTCCCGACAGGTTTCAGCCTGGATCTCCGCGGCGTTTGCGATGAACTACCCAACCGAAGTCCACAACGCAGACAACGGCGAGTAGTAAAAGCACGACCGCGAGCCAGACGAGGTCAGCTCGCAGCGCCAGCCACCCGGCCACCGAGTTGAAGACCAGGCCGAACCCGGCGAGCCACAACCGCAGCGTCAGAGCACTGCGCGGAGGTGCCGGGGGTGGCAGGTAGTCGCTCACGTCACCCGGTTTCCCGCAGCAGGGGCGCGTCAACCCGCCGCAACGGCCTCGGGGGTTTCGTCACATAGGGCCTAACGAGACGCGTCAGGGCCAGACCAGGAGCGATGAGCGGGACGACGGCGGTGAGCACGGCCGCCGTGATGCCGGCCCGCACCACGTCCCGGGGCATGACGGCGACGCGGTCGACGACGAACGCGCGCCGGCCGCCCAGCGACACGGCCGCGAGGACGAGCAGGAACACGGCCATGCTGAGCATCGCGCGCTGGACCGCGTGCTCGTACCCGGCTGCTTCTCCGGCGACCAGGACCGCGAACCACCCGGCGAGCGCGGGCAGCTGCCCCTGCTCGGTGGTGGCGGCCCAGCTCAGACCGCCGAGCGTGGCGAGCCAGACGAGAACGCTCTCGCGCTCCTGCACCCAGACGGATGCCGCGTCGAGGGGAATACCGGTCCAGGCGAGTACGCCGAGCGGGGTGAGGGGTCTCTCGGCGAGTTGGCCGAGCACCCAGGCGAGCGTCCACGCGGACAGCACCACGGCGAGGACGAGCTGCCACCTCGGCCTGCGCACCACACAGCGGGCGAGCCGGACGATCTCCGCACGCGTCATACCCCCACCATGCCGTGCTCAGGTGGTTTGTGGAGAAACGTCACCCCAACGCTCACCCGCACGGACCCCGCGCGAGCCGGTTGATCACGCAGCGCAATCCACGATCGGGGGACAGATCTTTTCTATGCTGAGGTACATGAGCATTGATCAGCTTCTGCATCTGCCCAGCTACCTGATGCTCCAGCTGGTGAGGGAAGCCCGCAGGCTCGCGCGCAACGAGCTGCGGGGGCCGCACGTGACGGTGCTGGCGTTCCTGGCCGAGCGGGAGGCGGTGGCGCAGAAGCGGATCAGCGACGCGGTGCGGATGGACGCGAGCGACCTCGTGTCCGTGCTGGACGACCTCGAAGGACGTGGGTTCGCCCAGCGCAAGCGGGACGAGCACGACCGGCGCCGGTTCGCCGTGTCGATCACCGACGTGGGCAGGCGGGCGTTGTGCGACCGCCTGGCGGCGGCCCGTGCGCACGAGGAGGAGTTGCTGGCGGCGTTGACGAAGCAGGAGCGCGTTGAACTCACCACACTGCTGCGGAAGGCGTACCTGCACCACGCTGATTTGCGTGTAGATTAGACAGTCTGCGCTCGCACGATCGGGGTGCGGGCAGGAATGGCTGACGCAGGATAAAACCTGACGTCGCATCGTATCGAGAAAAGAGGCACGTTGTCAAGCCCCTCCGATGACCTCCGGCTCGCCGAAATGGAGCCGGAGCAGGAATACGTGGCCATGTTGTACGGCCGGCTCGACGACCTCCGCGAACAGACGTCGAAACGACTCGCACAGTCGTTGCGACAAACTGGCGGCACGCACCAGATGCGGTCAGAGCGCGACACCTCCGTGGCGATGTACACAGATCAATTGGCTCAGTACAGCGCGGTGGAGAACGGACTCGCGTTCGGCCGGCTCGATTTCCACAACGGGGACCGCTTCTACATCGGCCGAATCGGTCTTTTCGACGAGGACAAGGAATACGAGCCGCTGCTGATGGACTGGCGGGCGCCCGCCGCCAGGCCGTTCTACCTCGCGACCGCCGCCTCCCCCGACGGCGTGCGCAGGCGCCGGCACCTGCGCACCCGCTCGCGCAAGGTCATCGGCCTCGACGACGAGGTGCTCGACATCAACTCGGTCGAGCCGTCCCGCAGCGAGGGCCTGACCGGCGAGGCGACCCTGCTGGCCGCGCTGAACGAGTCGCGCACCGGCCAGATGAGCGACATCGTCGCCACGATCCAGGCCGAGCAGGACATCATCATCCGGTCCGAGCTCAACGGCGTCGTCGTCGTGCAGGGCGGTCCGGGCACCGGCAAGACCGCGGTGGCCCTCCACCGAGCCGCGTACCTGCTGTACACGCACCGCCGCCAGCTGGCGAAACGCGGTGTGCTCGTGGTCGGCCCGAACACGACGTTCCTGCGCTACATCAGCCAGGTCCTCCCGTCGCTGGGCGAGACCGGCGTCCTGCTGTCCACCGTCGGCGAGCTGTACCCCGGCCTGACGGCCACCGGTCGCGAGCCGGCCGAGGTCGCCGCCGTCAAGGGCCGCATCCAGATGGCCGACGTGATCGCCGCGGCCGTGCGCGACCGCCAGGAGGCACCGGCGTTCGTCGAGATCCGCTTCGACAACGACGTGCTGCGCCTCGACCGCCGCGCGATCTCCGACGCGCGCGGCCGGGCACGCCGCACCCGCCGCCCGCACAACGAGGCCCGCCGCACGTTCGCCCGCGAGATCATCTCGACCCTGGCCTCGATGGTGGCCGGTCGGCTGGGCGGGCACCTGCTCGACAAGACGGACATGGACGACATCCGCCGCGAGCTGCGCGAGTCCGACGAGGTCCAGGCGGCCATCTCGTCGCTGTGGCCGGTGCTGACCCCGTTCTCGCTGCTGTCCGAGCTCTACGCGAACCCGAAGCGCCGCAACCGCGCGATGTCGAAGTTCACCCGCGAGGAACGCGACCTGCTGCAGCGGGTGGGCGACGACTGGACCCCGGCGGACGTGCCGTTGCTGGACGAGGCCGCCGAACTGCTCGGCGAGGACGACACCGAGGCGAAGGCCCGCGCGGAACGCCAGCGCCGCCAGGCCATCGAGTACGCCCAGGGCGTCCTCGACATCCTCGACCTGGAGGACGACGCCGACCCCGAGATCCTGATGGCCACGGACCTGATGGACGCCTACCGCCTGGCCGAACGCCACGGCGTCGACCGCTACGAAACCGCGGCCGAACGCGCCGCCGCCGACCGCACCTGGACGTTCGGCCACATCATCGTCGACGAGGCCCAGGAGCTCTCGGCCATGGCGTGGCGCACCCTGATGCGCCGCTGTCCTTCGAAGTCCATGACCGTCGTCGGCGACATCGCCCAGACCGGCGACATCGGCGGCGCCACCTCGTGGGACACCGTGCTGTCGCCGTACGTGCAGAATCGTTGGCGCCTCACGGAGTTGTCGGTGAACTACCGCACCCCGGCCGAGATCATGGAGGTGGCCGCGGACGTCCTCGCCTCGGTGGATTCTTCTTTGGTGCCACCGACCTCCGTGCGCGAAACCGGTGTGCCGCCGTGGGTCTCCCGCGTGCCGTCGTTCGAGTCCTCGGTGCCGTCGCTGATCGCGGACGAGGTCGCGGCCGTCGGCGACGGCAAGATCGCGGTCATCGTGCCGGCCGCCCTGCTGCAGCCGGTCGGCTCGGCCGTGGTCGCTTCGGTGCCGGGGTCGTCGATGGGCAACGACCTGGAAGAGGCCCAGGTCGTGGTGCTCGGCGTGACCGACGCGAAGGGCCTGGAGTTCGACTCCGTGGTCGTCGTTGACCCGGTTGGAATTCTGGAGGAGTCGCCGCGTGGTGCTTCGGATCTCTACGTGGCTTTGACCCGTGCCACGCAACGGCTCGGTGTCGTGCACACCGGCACGCTGCCTGACGTGCTGTCCAGGTTGAAGGACTGACCCTTCGAAGGCCTCCTCCGCGAAACGATTACCGCTCGTGCGACGACATCCGCATGAGCGTGGAATCCCTCGTCGCGGAGGAGGTCCCTGTTGGCGAGCATCGAGCCGACGGTCATCGATGTCGTCGTCAAGGTGAGCGACCAGCTCTCGCACCGACTGGACGGATTCACCGCTCCGGCACCGGTCACCCACTGGACGCCGAAGGCGGCACAACTCCTCCAGGATCTCGGCCCCGACGCCGAGAAACTGCTCGACTACCTGAAGACTCCCGACTTCGTGACCGTGGTCGTCCAGGTCCAGGTCGACCCGACGATGACACGCCGGGCGCAAGACCAGATCCACCAGGGCCTGCGCCTGGCCGGTCTCCCCGAGCAGTTCCTGGCCACGGCCTCCGAGGTCGTCGCTGGAACACTCAACTTCGCGTGCTACAACGTGCGGCCGCAGTTCGCCGAGCACGGCGGCCGCTTCAACGGAACCAATCTGGCCACGGCCGCCGTCAGCAACACCTTCATGCTGTCGCGGCTGACGTCGCTCACCGAGTTCCACGCGTTCGCCACCCGGATGATCAAGCAAGTCGCCGCGTTGCACGGCACGATCAGAATGCCGCACATCGGTGTCAGCCGTGCTGTGCCGTACGACAGGCTCTACGTGCGGCCCGACCTCCAACTACAGGGTGAGCTCAGCCTCGGCGTTCCGGGCGACCGCACGGTGGTGCTGGGCGATCCCGGTGCAGGTAAGTCGACGCTGGCGGCCAAGTTCGCCCACGACATCGCTCTCGACGGATCCGGCCGGGTGCCCTTCCTGCTGATGCTGCGGGAGTTCACCACCTCGTTCAGCGAAGGCGGCCACGATCTCCTGCACTACCTGGAGATGCTGAGCCAAGCACCGTACAACGTGAAACCGCCCGAGAACGCCGTCGAGTACCTGCTCCGGAACGGCCGCGCCGTGCTGGTGCTGGACGGGCTCGACGAGATCGTGCAGACAGAGCAGCGCCGGCGGGTCGTGGCCCTGGTGGAAGGGTTCGCACACCTGTACCCGACGGTGCCCGTCCTCGTCACCGCACGCAAGATCGGGTACGACAGAGCACCGCTGGACTCCGAGCTGTTCACGACGGCGCACATCCTGGAGTTCACCGAGGAGCTGGTCCGGACGTACGTGGGCAACTGGTTCGTGCTGGACGACTCCACCTCGCCGGCCGAACAGAAACAGCTCGCCGCGTCGTTCATGGAGGACAGCGAGCAGATCCCGGAGCTGCGCAGCAACCCGTTGCTGCTGACGTTGTTGTGCGCCATGTACTCCAGCGACCGCTACCTGCCGCGCAACCTGGCGCAGGTGTACGAGCGCTGCGCGTTGATGTTGTTCGAGCAGTGGGACGCCAAGCGCGGCATCGACCTGCCGCTGAGCTTCGAGGGCCGATTGCGCGGTGCGGTGCAACACCTCGCGTGGAGGATGTTCACGGCGCCGGAATCGGGAAAGGCCCAGTCCCGCACGAGGATCGTGCGGATGCTGACGGAATACCTGGAGACCAAGCTCGACGACCACGACGAGGCCGCCGCCACGGCCGCGCGGTTCCTCGCGTACTGCACCGGGCGGGCGTGGATCCTGACGGACGTCGGCGCGACCAGGACCGAGCCGCAGTACGGGTTCACGCATCGGACGTTCCTGGAGTACTTCGCCGCCGAGCACCTCGTGCGGACGCATCGCACGGCCGCAGAGCTGTGGGCGGTGTTGCGGCCGAACGTCGAGCAGTGGGACGTGGTCGCGCAGATCGCGTTGCAGCTCTACGACCGCAACATCGAGGGCGGCGTGGACGAGCTGCTGTTGGAGGCGCTCGACAACGACGGGTTGGCGTTCGCCGCACGCTCACTCCAGTACGTGCACCCGGCCACTCGCACGGTGCGGGCGATCGCGAGCGCCGCCCTGAACAGATCGGCCGAGATCCCTGTCGAGGAGCGGATCGAGATCCGCTCGGGCGCCAACTGCCTCGACGCCGATCAGCCCCTGATGAGTTGTGTCGAAAGAGCATCAGCGGCGAACCGGTCAGCCATCGAGCAGGGGGTCGCGGAGCGACTCCAGCAGTTCGTCCAGGAGGGCCTGGTCACTGCGGCACTGATGCTCGACACGGTGTTCGATCCCACGATCGCGGGACCTCGCTGGCAGCAGGTCCGAGATGAGCTGATCGACGTGAACCACGACGAACTCGTCGAACTGTGGACCAGGTCACCGTGGGCTGCCGGCGACTTCGCACTGAACGAACCCGGCTTGCTGACCAAGATCGTGCAACGCTCCGGTGTGCTTCCGCTCTACCGGGAATGTCTCTACGGGACCACTCTGTTCATGGGTGCCGCGACACTGCTGATGGAGCTCGGGATCTGGCGTCTGGAGGCCGCCGCTCTCCAGACCGCGATGGCATCGGCCCCGACCCCGTGGTTCGAGAGCACCGCCGTACGGGTCTATTTGCGCAACGAGCACGCCCACCCCCTGCCGATCATGCTGTCGTTGCCGGCGCGAGAAATGCAGCACCCAAGGAGAAGACTGCCGCCTGGCTGGCTCGACCTGGACGACCTGACCCCCGAGGTGCGGGAGTTCCTGCTGCGCTGGGAGCGCGGCGAGATCAGCGTGCTAGCGCCAAGCCCAGAGCCGCCGCCCCCACCCCCAGCGCAACGCTGACCACGACGTTCAGCAGCGCCAGCCGGTACTTCTCGCCCTCCAGCAGCTTCACCGTCTCGTAACTGAACGTCGAATACGTCGTCAGCCCACCGCAGAACCCGACCCCCAGCAACGGCATCCAAGCCGTGCCGACGAAAAACCCGATCAGGAAGCACCCGACCAGGTTCACCGTCAAAGTCCCCCACGGGAAATCCGACTCGTGCCGCGACTGCACGAACCGGTCCAGCAGGTACCGGCAAGGCGCCCCGAGAGCGGCACCGAAGAACACCACGAGCACCGTCACCGAGTCACCCTCACGCCGAGAAACGCCGCCGCCACAGCACAAACCGGCGTGACGACCAGAGCCCACGACCACGACGCCGCGTACGACGAGAAGGTCGTGAATCCGCCCAGAAGCCCCACGCCGAAGAAGGCGCGCACCAGCGGTCTAGGCACGGTTCCCATCAGCACGCCGATGAAGAACGACCCCAGCACGTTGATGACGAACAACCCCCACGCGCCCGGCACGGCCAGTGACAAGCCATAGCGCGTAACGCCGCCGAGGCCGCCGCCCAGCGACACCAACGCCACGAACGGCAGGTGCAGCTCGGTGCGCTGGGCCGGGACGTGCAGGTCGACATCCGGGTCGATCGGCTCAGTTGGGTTCGGCAAGGTGCTCCACCAGGTGGTCCAGGGCCTTCAGGGCACGCACGACGTCCTCGCGTTCCGAGGGCTCCAGCTTCGACAGGGCGGAGCCGATGCGCTTCTCGTGTTCGCGCTGCCAGACGAGCAGCTGTTCGTGTCCACGGGGTGAGACGGACAGTCGCGCTACCCGTCTGTCCTTGGGGTCTCCGCCGCGTACGACGAGGCCCGAGTCGATCAGTTGGGACACCAGGCCGGAGACGGTGTTGGGGGCGAGCCGGAGCACCGCGGCGAGGTCGCCCACCTTCATCGGCGGGCGCTCCGCGAGGGTCTGCAGCAGCTCTACCTGCGCCATCGGCAGGGATTCCCACGGCCAGTCCGCACGGATGCTCGTCCGCAGCGCCCGGCGCAGGCGAGTGACGACGTCGGTGAGCGTGCGGGCTTCGTCTGACATGCAGAAATACTACTGAACGTTCGGCAATAGCTCTGTGTCAGATATAATCTGGGTACGATGAACTGGTTCGTCACGGAGTCCCCGAGGCCGGCGTGGATCGCACGCCGGTCGTATGCGCCGTGGCTGGTCATCGCGACGGTGTGCTTCGGGGCGTTCATGGGGCAGTTGGACGCCTCGATCGTCACGCTCGCGTTTCCCGCGATGAGCCGGCACTTCCAGAGCGATCCCGAGTGGATCTCGCTCAGCTACCTGATCACGCTCGTGGCGCTGCTCGTCCCAATGGGCAGGATCGCGGACCGGGTCGGGCGCAAGATCGTCTACATCTACGGGTTCGCGCTCTTCACCGGCGCGTCCATCGCGTGCGTGTACGCGCCGGGGTTCGACGCCCTCATCGCGGCCCGCGTGGCGCAGGCGGTGGGGGCGGCGATGTTGCAGGCCAACAGCGTCGCGCTGGTGACCACGGCGGTGGCGCCGGAAAGCCGCAGGAAGGCGCTCGGGATTCAGGCCGCCGCGCAGGCGACCGGGCTCGCGGCCGGGCCGTTGCTCGGCGGGTACCTCACGGAGCACCACGGGTGGCAGGCGGTGTTCGCGATCAACGTGCCGATCGGCGTGGTCGCCATGATCGCGGGCCACTACCTGCTGCCCCGCACGAGGACCAGGCCGGAGAAGGCGAAGCCGACGTGGCGGGTCCTGCCGGGACTGGTCGGCGTGCTGCTCACGTACGCCGCCTTGTTCGCGCCGATGACGTTGCTGCCGTTCACCATGCAACAACCGTTGGCACACATTGGACTCACGACCGCCGCGCTGCCGCTGGGTTTCGCCATCGCGGCCACGGCACTGCACCGGCCAGGTATCGCGGTCGGCGCGCTGATCGCGGCGACGGCGCTGATTCTGCCTGTGCCGCAGGTGGTTCAGCTCGTCACGGCCGGCATCGGGCTCGGCATCATCGCGCCCGCCTGCACGAAACGCGTGATGGGTGCGCTGCCGGAGGCGTCGGCGGGCGTCGGGAGCGGACTGGTCAACGTCGCGCGCGGACTCGGCACCGCGCTGGGCGTCGCGGTCGCCACCGCGCTGATTCACGCCTTCCAGTGACAACAGCGACATCGGGCGTTCCAAAAGTGGTCCACCCCTGCCGCACTCGTGCGGCTCCTCAGTAGCCTGGGGCGATGTCCGAACGGGTGGGTCAGGTTCCTGCAGGCGTCGACACCGGAAAGCCGAGTGCCGCTCGCATCTACGACTACCTGCTCGGCGGCGGGCACAACTTCGCGGCCGACCGGATGCTGGCGGAGAAGGTCCTGCAGGCCCAGCCGAACGCCCGCACCATCGCGCGGCTGAACCGGGCGTTCCTGCGGCGCGCCGTGCTGTTCATGATGGACCACGGCATCCGTCAGTTCCTCGACCTCGGGTCCGGCATCCCGACGGTCGGCAACGTGCACGAGATCGCGCAGAAGGCCGACCAGGAGGCCCGCGTCGTCTACGTGGACTACGAGGAGGTCGCGGTCGCGCACAGCCAGCTCATCCTGGAGAACGACCCGCGCGCCACGATCATCCAGGAGGACCTGACCAGGCCCGCCGCCGTGCTGAAGGCGGCTGGTGAAAGCGGTCTCATCGACTTCACGCGGCCCGTCGGCGTGCTGGCCGTCGGCGTCTTCCACTTCGTGCCGCCGGAGGCGGATCCCGCGGCGATCGCGGCGGCCTACCGCGATGCCGTGCCGCGGGGCAGCTACCTGGCCTTCTCGCAGTTCACCCAGGACCTGCAGCCCGAGGAGATGGCCGGGGTCGTCGAGGTCATGAAGAAGAGCCAGAACCCGATGTTCCCGCGCACGAGGACCGAGATCGAGGGACTGCTCGCCGGGTTCGACGTGGTGGAGCCGGGAATCGTGCCGCTGCCGCTGTGGCGGCCGGAGGACACGAACACCGACGATCCGGACAAGGCGGGCATCTACGCGGTGGTAGGCCGGAAGGGCTAGCACGCTTTGCTGATGTTGGCTTCAAAACACCGAGTCCGTACGCTCTGTGCACAGAATGGAACTTCCGGACCTCGCCGCCCGCTGGATGCACGCGCTGTCGTCGACCGCGTACATCCCGCTGTCCCACGCCGAAATCCAGCAGGCTCTGCTCGATTCGCTGGTGGAGCTCCCGGAGTCACCTGAATCGGTAGCCAATCGATTGGTGTCACTGCACGCAACCGGACCCGACTCCCTGCGCGTCACGATCGAGTTGTTGTCCCCCACCTTCGAGCTACCGCTGCTCGCCCGGTTGAGCTCCGCGTACGCGCAGGCCATGCGGATGGACGCGTTCGACCAGCAGGAACAGATCAAGGTCGCGATCGTGCGGGCCAAACAGCGGGTCGAACGGACGCTGAAGGTCAGCCAGGCGCGGTTCCAGGAGGTGTTCGCGTCCTCCGCGCTGGGCATCACGATCACCGGCTTCGACGGCAAGTGCGTCGAGGCGAACGACACGCTCGCGGAGATCGTCGGTCTGCAGTCGGGCGAAGAGCTCATGGAGCGCGAGCTGATCGACTTCTTCCACCCCGAGGACGCCGCCGCGCTCGCCTCCTCCTACCGGCAGGTGCGCGAGGGGCACCTCGACCGGTTCCGCGACCAGCGCAAGCTGATCCGCGCGGACGGCGAGCCGGTGTGGGTGCACCTCGCGGTGTCGCTGCTGCGCGACGCGGACGGCGAGCCGACGCACCACGTGACCATGGTCGAGGACATCAGCGAGCTGCACCTGTTGCAGCGCAGCCTGGACCACCAGCTGCTGCACGACTCGCTCACCGGCCTGTCGAACCGCGCGCACTTCATCGCGCAGGTCGAACGACGGGTCGCGAACGACGCGATCACCCTGTACCACTTGGGACTGGACGCGTTCTCGGTCGTCAACAACGGCCTGGGCCACGAGTCGGGCGACAAGCTGCTCAAGATCGTCGCGGCCCGGCTCAGCAAGCTCGTCGCCGAGAAGAAGGCCGTGCTGGCGCGGATCGGCGGCGACGAGTTCGCCATGATGGCGATCGACGACAACGTCACCACGACCGTCGAGGAGATCCAGGAGTCGCTCGCCGAACCGACCTTTGTGGACGACCACGGCATCGCGCTGTCGGCCAGCATCGGTGTGGTGGACCGGCCTCCGGCGTTCGCGACCGCCAACGAGCTGATGCGGTGCGCCAACGCCGCGCTGCGCCAGGCGAAGGCGCGCGGCAAGCGGCAGTGGGCGTTGCACGACCCGCACGACGACGCCCGCCGCCGGGGCAAGTACGCGCTGGCCGCGTCGATGCCGGGCGCGTGGGAGCACGGCGAGATCGAGATCGTCTACGCGCCGGTGCACGGCCTCGACACCCGCGAGGTGCTCGGCGCCGTCGCCCGCCTGCACTGGGACGACCTGAGCCACAACGACACCATGGCTCTGGCGGACTCGACCGGCCTGTCGCTGCCCATCGGCAGATGGCTGCTGCGCGAGGCGTGCGCGCAGGCGGCGAGATGGGTGGAGGAGTTCGGCGACCGGGCGCCCACGCTGCACATCGCGTTGGGCGCCTTGCAGTCTCGGGACGAAGACCTGGTCGCCGACGTGAAGCGCGCACTCGACGAGACGGGCCTGCCGGCGGAACGGCTGCGGATCGCGCTCGACATCTCGTCGGTGCTGGCCGGCGACGACAACGCGGTGGTGCTGCACGACAGCGGCATCGTGACGGCGCTGGACGGCTTCCACGGCGGCCACGACGAACTGACCGTGCTGACCGAGGTGCCGGTCCGCACGGTGATCACCCGCGCGGACGCGCCCGGACCGGATTCGCCGTTGCGCCAGGCGATGCGCGATCTCATCGCGACCGTGCACAGCTTCGGCGTGCGGTTCGGCGTCGACGAGGTGCACACGCTCGAAGACGCCGAGCACTGGCGTTCCGCCGGGGCGGACGCGGTGATCGGGCTGCTGCCCGCGCTGTCGGCGGCCGACGTCACCGAACTGCTGGCTACAGCTGCTTCACCGCCGCCAGCAGCTTCGTGAGCGAGTCCTTGGCGTCACCGAACAGCAGTGTGGTCTTGGGGTTGTAGAGCAGCTCGTTGTCCACGCCCGCGAAGCCCGGCCGCATCGACCGCTTCATGAACACCACGGACTTCGCGCGGTCGACGTCGAAGATCGGCATGCCGTAGATCGGGCTGGACGGCTCGTCGCGCGCACCGGGGTTCACCACGTCGTTCGCTCCGACGACGAGCGCCACGTCGACCGAGGTGATGCCGGGGTTGATGTCGTCGAGCTCCTTGAGCTGCTCGTACGGCACGTCGGCCTCGGCCAGCAGCACGTTCATGTGCCCCGGCATCCGGCCCGCTACCGGGTGGATCCCGTACGACACGCTGACTCCGCGCTGTTCGAGCTGCGACACGAGCTCACGAGCGGCGTGCTGGGCCTGCGCGACCGCGAGTCCGTAACCGGGCACGACGACGACGTTGTTCGCGTACCCCAACAGGATCGCGACGTCCTCGACCGTGCCGGACTTGACCGAGCGCTGCTCTTCTCCTTGCGCGGCAACGGTTGTCGCCTTGAAGGCACCGAACAGGATGTTGGCGAGCGACCGTCCCATCGCCTGCGCCATCAGCCGGGTCAGGATGGTGCCGGACGCTCCGACGAGCGTGCCGGCGACGATCAGCAGCGTGTTCGCCAGCACGTAACCGGACGCGGCGACCGCGAGGCCGGTGAACGCGTTCAGCAGCGAGATCGCGATCGGCACGTCCGCGCCACCGACCGGCAGCACGAACAGCACACCGAGCGCGAGCCCGACGGCGGCCAGCAGCCACAGCAGGAACCCGTTCGGCACCGCCATCGTCAGGGCGCACAGGGCGACCGCCGACACACCGGCGGCGATCGCGAGCTGCTGCCCGGCCGGCAGCAGCACCGGACGGGTCGTCATCAGCTCCTGCAGCTTCAGGAACGTGACCACCGAACCGGAGAAGCTGACCGAGCCGATCAGCACCGTCAGCACGGTCGCGAACCGGAACATCACCGTGGTCTCCGGCACCGCGAAGAACTCCGCCAGCGCCACCAACGCCGCCGCGGCACCACCGACGCCGTTGAACAGCGCCACCATCTGCGGGATGGCCGTCATCTTCACCGACCGCGCCGCCGGGATGCCCACCGCCACCCCGAGTGCGACCGCGAGCAGGATCCACAGTCCGTTGTGGACGACGCCGTGCAGGTACGCGGTGACGACGGCGACGATCATGCCGAACGCGCCGATGAAGTTGCCGTAGCGGGCGTACTTGGGCGAGCTCAAACCCTTCAGCGCCAGGATGAAGCACAGCGCCGCGACGAGGTACATCAGCTGGACCGTCATTTCCGGAACATCTCCAGCATCCGGTCGGTCACCACGAAGCCGCCGACGACGTTGACCGTGGCCAGGAAGACCGCGAGCAGCCCGAGCACCAGCTCCAGGACGCTCTCGGCGGACCCGGTGATCAGGATCGCGCCGACGAGGATCACGCCGTGGATGGCGTTCGCGCCGGACATCAGCGGTGTGTGCAGGATCGTGGACACCTTCGAGACCACCTCGAAGCCCACGAACACGGCCAGCACGAAGATCGTCAGCAGGTCGATCACGGCAACTCCTTGCGGATCTGACCGTCGTGGGTGAGGCAGCAGCCGTCGAGCACCTCGTCGTCGAGGTCCGGCCGCACCTCTCCGTCCGCGATCATCAGCTTGAGCAGGTTGAGCACGTTGCGCGAGTACAGGCGGCTCGCGTGCACCGGCATCGACGACGGCAGGTTGCGCACACCGTGCACCAGCACCTCGCCGACCCAGGTCTCCTGTCCCGCAACGGAGGCCGTGCAGTTGCCACCGGACTCCGCGGCCAGGTCGACCAGCACCGAACCGGGCGCCATCGCCTTGAGCATGTCGGTCGTCACGAGCACCGGCGCCTTGCGGCCGGGGATCGCGGCCGTGGTGATCACGACGTCGGACGCCGCCACGTGCTCGCCGATCAGTTCCCGCTGGCGTTCCAGGAACTCCTCGGACTGCACGGACGCGTAGACACCGGACTGCGTCTCCAGGTCCAGTTCGAGGAACTTCGCCCCGAGGCTGCGGACCTCCTCGCCCGCGGCCTTGCGCACGTCGTACGCCTCGACGACGGCACCGAGCCGGCGCGCGGTCGCGATCGCCTGCAGGCCCGCGACACCGGCACCGAGCACCAGGACCTTGGCCGGCGGCACGGTGCCCGCGGCCGTGGTGAACATGGGCAGGAAGCGCGGTAGTCGTTCCGCGGCGACCAGCACGGCCCGGTAGCCGGCCACGAGCGCCTGCGACGACAGGGCGTCCGCGCTCTGAGCCCGCGTCACCCGCGGCAGCAGGTCGAAGCTGAACGACGTGACGCGTCGCCGCCGGTAGACCTCCAACAGCTCTCTCTCGCTGCCCGGCTGCAGGAAGCTGACCGTGATGGCGCCGGGTTTGAGCTTCTCGGCCTGGTCCGTCGTCAACGGCTGCACGGACACGACGACATCGGACTCCGGCGTCGGGTCCTCCGGCGTCACGGTCGCCCCGGCCGCGCGGTAGGCGGCGTCGACGGCGTGCGCGTGGCGCCCGGCGCCTTCCTGCACGTGCACGGTCAGTCCAGCGTCGACCAGCGACGACACCGTTTCCGGTACGCAGGCGACTCGGCGCTCGGCGGGCCGCGACTCTGCGGGTGTTCCCACTCTCACCGTACGCACGTTACGCGATCAAAGGTGACCTGGGCCACATCACAGTTGCCAGGCCGGTAAAGTCGCCCGCATGGCGGATGAGGCAGGTGTGGCTCGGTATTCCTACCGGCTGCGTTTGTCGTCGTCGGCCCGCCGCACGTTGCCGGTGGAGTGGGACCGCTGCCGGTGGGTGTGGAACCAGTGCGTCGCGCGGTCACGGGAGACCCATCGGCACAACCGGGAGAATCCCGCCGACCCGCGCACGTGCGGCCCGGTGATGACGGCACAAGACCTGCTCGTCCGCCGGACGAGCAGGCAGCCTGAGCCGAAAATCCCCACACAGCCCCATGCAGGGCGGGGAGCATTCAAAGTTGCCAGAGCACCGCACCGGCCAGGGTCAGGCACCCCACCAGCCCAATCGCGGGCACGACGCGTTTACCGAGCGTCCACGCGCTGGCGTTGGCGATCGCGTAGTAGAGCAGTACGCAGAACGAGCTGAACACGATCGCGCGTGTGACGTCCACGGCGAGCACCAACGCGATCGCCGCGAGCCCCGTGCAGATCTCGGCGACCCGCAGGTCCGCCAGCTGCTTGGGCAACCGGCGGTCCCGCGCCATGGCCAGCGCGGTCCGGCTCACCCCCAGCTGCAACGACAGCAGGCTGCCCAGCGCGGCCAGGCAGGCGGCCGCGCGGATCACCGGAGCCAGGGCCGGTGACACGTCGGCGAGCGTCTTCGTGGCGAGGTCGGCGCCCAGCGCGCTCAACGCGGTGAGCGCGACGGCCGCGTAGACGACGAGGGTGATCGCGAGGGCGATGATCACCGCTCTGGGGATCGTCCGTTGTGGCTCCTTGACCTCCTCTCCGAGGGTGGCGATGCGCGCGTAGCCGGCGAACGCGAAGAACAGCAGCGCGGCGGCGGGAAGGATTCCTGCGGGCAGGAACTCCGCCGGCTGCGTGGTTTCGCGCGCGGTCACCGCGGTGGCGGCGAGCACGAGGAGCACCGCGATCACGATGACCCTGGTGGCCAGCGCGGACTTCTGGACGCCGGTCAGGTTCAGCACGGTCAACGCGACGATCGCCGCCACCGCAACGGGTTTGGGCGCGCCGGCGTAGTTGCCGACCGTCAGCGCCATGGCCGCGCACGACGCCGTCTTGCCGAGCACGAACGCCCACCCGGCCAGGTCACCCCAGATCCGGCCGAGCCGTTCCCGTCCGTAGACGTACGTGCCACCGGACTGCGGGTACCTCGCGGCCAGCCAGGCGCTCGACAACGCGTTGCAGCAGGCGATCACGCCCGCGATGACGAGGCTGACCAGCAGCGCGGACCCGGCCGCCGCCGCGGCCGGGGCGAACACCGCGAACACGCCGGCGCCGATCATCGAGCCGAGCCCGACGAAGACGGCGTCGGTCAGG
The DNA here is from genome assembly GCF_053601075.1 of Lentzea sp. NPDC004789. NCBI lineage: Bacteria > Bacillati > Actinomycetota > Actinomycetes > Pseudonocardiales > Pseudonocardiaceae > Lentzea > Lentzea sp. NPDC004789. The sequence goes on from NZ_JBSGBE010000006.1 coordinate 349,201, forward strand.
GTGAGACTTCGGGTGAGCTGCACCCGGTCAGTGTGCCGCCAGATCAGTGCGACACGGGACAACCGGGCTTGGCCGCGGGGAAGAAGTTCGGCAGCAGTTCACCCGAGTCGTAGTAGCGGTGGTAGACCGGGGTGAGCCCACCCGACACGGGTGGCACGATCCACGACCAGTCGGCGGGGCAGGAACGTCCGGCGGCCTCCTCCTTCTCCAGGTGCGTCAGGAACCTCTTCGACTCGGTGTGGTGATCGGTGATCGTGACCCCCGCCTCGCCGAACGAGTGCAGGACGGCGCGGTTGAGCTCGATCAAAGCCCTGTCGCGCCACAACGTCGCCTCCGACGACATGTCCAGGCCCATTCGTTTGGCGAGGTACGGCAGGAGGTCGTACCGGTCGTGGTCGGCGAGGTTGCGGGCGCCGATCTCCGTGCCCATGTACCAGCCGTTGAACGGCGCCGACGGGTAGTCGATGCCGCCGATGCGCAGGCGCATGTTGCTGATCGCGGGGACGGCGTGCCACTTCACGCCGAGCGACGCGAGCCACGGCAGTTCGGGGTGGGACAACGGGACTTCGAGCACCGCGTCGGCCGGGATCTCGACGAGCGCCGGCTCGTGGCCCTGGCAGGACACCATGAGCGGGAGCACGTCGAACGGGCCGCGCGACGCCGGCGGCTGCCAGCCGCGTTTCAACGCGAGCTCGGTGAGCGCCAGGTTGCGGGCGTCACCGAGCACGCCGCCGTCGGAGCCCCGGTAGGCGGCGTAGCGGACGATCTGCTCGTTGAGGATCTGCGGGGCGGGCAGGCCGGGCTCGGCCGGGGCGAAGATCGTGATGACGGGCCGGATCTTGCCCTTGTTCGTCGCCACGCGAAGGTGTTCGACGCACTCCGCGGCCACGTCGGCCGGGGTGGACACCTCCCGCAGGTCGCGCACTTTCAGGCTGCGCCAGTACAGCCTGCCGATGCAGCGGGAACTGTTGCGCCAGGCCACACGTGCGCCGAAGGTCAGTTCGGCGGTGGTGTGACGGTAGGTGCCGGTCGCGGCGATCTCCGCGTGCACCTCGGCCAGGCGAGCCTCCACCGGGCCCAGGTCGGGGGCCTCCGCGTGGTGCTGGCGGACGAAGTCCTCTGCCTCGGCGATGTCGATCTCGCCGATGTTCTCGTCCTGCGCCGGGGGGAGCGCCGTGAGGGAACGGGGCATCACATCAGTCGGGACGGGGGTCATGGCGAGGCACCGTAGTTGCGCTTTCGTGTGGCCGAAACCGCCTCTAGCGCTACGCCATCTGGATCACTGGACCGCGTCCGACACGCTCAGCGAGTACTTGATACCGCAACCGGGTGACAATGCACGCGACAAAGGGTGGTTTTGGACTGTTATCTCGCCGAAACCAAACATTGACCAGTGATCTAGTTCACTGGTGGATTCGACCCGATCGAGTGAACTACGTCAGCGTGGCATCGCGGGCACCTGCCACGAGGTGAAACGGCTCATTCCCCGCAGCGCCACCGAACCCGGCATCGAGCGCAACGCGAAGTCCCGCACCGCGAGCCCGAGCCGGGACCGCACCTCGATCCCGAACCTCCCGGCCCGCCGCGAGCCCCGCCACACGGCCTGCGTCCGCGGCCTGCGCAGCGCGTCGTACCGCGCGAGGTCGCCGTCGACCGCGGCCAGCGTCACGGCGTCCTCCAGCGCCATGCACGCCCCCTGCGCGAGGTACGGCGTCATCGCGTGCGCCGCGTCGCCGAGCAACGCCACCCGGCCCCGCACGAACGTGGGCAGCAGCGGCAGCTCGTGGATGTCGTGCCGCAGCACGTCGGTGGTCGACCTCAGCAGCTCCGGCAGCGGGTCGTGCCAGCCGCCGAACAGCTCCAGCGGGTCCAGGTCGGCCTGCGCGGGCGCGACCGCCGCGACGTACCAGCAGACCCGGCCGTCGCCGAGCGGCAGGACGCCCGCCTCGCGGCCGGGACCGAGTGTCTGCGTGATCGGCAGGTCGCAAGGCCCCGGCGCGACCCCTCGCCACGCCGTGGCCCCCGCGTACACCGGTCCCGGCGCGTCGGGCAGCAGCTCCGCGCGGAGGCGGCTGTCGATGCCGTCCGCCGCCACCACGAGGTCCGCGTCCAGCTCCTCAACGCCGGTCACCTCGACGTTGTTGAAGAGGATCTCGGACGGCAGCGCGCGCAGCAGCACGCCGTGCAGGTCCGCCCGGTGCATCGCGATGACCCTCTCCTGACCGGCCTCGGGCAGGTGCACGAGCCAGCGCCCGCCGGACGCCCGCACACCGCCCGACACGCGCGGGGTGCCGAGCCGCCGGATCTCGTCGGCGACGCCCATCCACTCCAGCGCCCGCAGCGCGTTCGGCAGCACGCCCACGCCGGCGCCGATCTCGGTGAACGCGGGGGCGCGCTCCAGGACCTGGACCTCCCAGCCGACGCGGCGCAACGACACCGCCGCCGCCAGCCCGCCGATGCCGCCGCCCACCACGATCGCCTTCATCCCAGCCTCCTCCACAGGTCTACGGGGACAGGGGAGCACACCGGCCGCCGAAAAGGCTTTGCGGCCGCAAGTACCGTGGGTTTCGTGAGATTCGGGTACGGGGTCTTCTACCTCTGATCCAGGACGTGCGCCACCACGCCACGTCCTGATTTCGCGTACCCGAAAGAAGATCCCGCATGCGCTCGCATGTTCATCTGACGACCCACGACCTCACCAAGGGTTACGAGTCCGGCCCCGTCGTGGACGGCATCTCGCTGAAGGTCTCCGCCGGCCAACGCCTCGGCGTCATCGGTGAGAACGGCCGCGGCAAGACCACCCTGCTGCGCCTGCTCGCCGCCGACCTCGCACCGGACCAGGGAACCGTCACCCGGCACGGTTCGTTGAGCCTGGTGCGCCAGGAAATGCCGTTCCACGACGACGAAACGGTGGGGGACCTGCTCAACGACGCGCTGCGCGGAAGCCGTCACGCACTGTCCGAACTGGACAGTGCGGCCACGCCGTTCGACGAGCAGCGTTACGAGAAGGCGTTGGCCCACGCCGAGGACATCGAGGCGTGGGACGCCGAACGCCGGGCCGGCATCGCACTCGAAGCACTCGACGCCGACCACGACCGGGCGAAGAAGCTCGCCGAGCTCAGCGTGGGTGAGCGCTACCGCGTCCGCCTGGCGTGCCTGCTCGCCGAACGCGCGGACGTCCTGCTGCTCGACGAACCCACCAACCACCTGGACGCGCACGCGCTGAACTTCCTCACCGAACGACTCCGGCAGCACCACGGCGTCGTGGTGCTCGTGAGCCACGACCGCGCGTTGCTGGACGACGTCTGCACGCAGCTGCTCGACCTCGATCCGGCCCCGGACGGCGAGGTGCACCTGCACGGCGGCGGCTACCGGGCGTTCCAGGAGGCCAAGCGCGCCGAACGGCAGCGCTGGGAACAGCGGTTCGCCCAGGAGGAGGCCGAGCACGACGAGCTGACCGAGAAGGTCGAACGCGCCCAGTCCCGGCTGAAGGACGCGTGGCGCCCGCCGAAGGGCGCGTTCCGGCACAAGCGCGGCACGCGGGCGGCCAACAGGATGCGCAACGTCGCCAGGAGGCTGGAGGAGCTCGACGACCGGCGCGTCGGCGCTCCCCCGCCACCGTTGCGCTTCGTCGCGCCGGACCTGTCCGCCGAGGGCGACCTGCTGCACGCGACCCCGCTGGAGGTACCCGGCAGGCTGAGGCTGACCGCGCCGATCTCGCTGAGTGCGGGAGAGAAGCTGCTGATCACCGGCCCGAACGGGGCCGGCAAGTCGACGCTGCTGAACGTGCTGGCCGGCCGCATCTCCCCCGCCGCCGGCACCGTGCAGCACGCCGGCCGGGTCGCGCTGCTCACCCAGGAGTCGTCGTTCGAGAACGAGGACGCCACGGCGGCGCAGCTGTGTTCACGGGTGGAGGAACTCGGTCTGCTGACGGAGAAGGACCTCGCGCGACCGGTCGGCCGCCTGTCCACCGGACAGCGGAGACGACTGGAGCTCGCGATCCTGCTGAGCGGCGGCCCGCACGTGCTGCTGCTCGACGAACCGACCAACCACCTGTCGATCGCGCTGGTCGACGAGCTGACGGAGGCACTGCGGGAGACGAGGGCGGCCGTGGCCGTCGCGACCCACGACAGGCGGATGCGGACGGATTTCGGTTCGTGGCGGACCGTAACCCTGGATTCAGCTTCACAGAGTCATGAAACTTCTGTAGCTTCGAAATAGGTCCTCTGCCGAGCACTGGGAGGTGTGCGAGATGACCGAATTGATCTCCGAAGAACTGCCCACCACGCGCCAGACCCCGTTCGACCCGCCCGCCGAGGTGACCGAGATCCGCGAGAAGGCCCGCATCAGCAGGCTGAAGTTCGCCGACGGTCACCTCGGCTGGCTCGTCACCGGGCACCACCAGGTGCGGGAGATCCTGGGGAGTCCGAAGTTCAGCAACGAGCCGGAGCGGTTCCACCTGCTCGACAAGCGGTTCCAGGGCGAGCTGCCCGAGGAGGGGAGCCGGCGCAAGGCCGAGCCCGGCATGTTCCTCAGCCAGGACCCGCCGGACCACACCCGGTTGCGCAAGATGCTGCAGGGCCAGTTCACGGTCCGTCGGATGAACCAGCTGTCCGAGTGGATCGGCGGCATCGTCGACGACCAGCTCAAGCACCTGCGGACGTTCGACGGCCGGGCCGACCTGGTCAAGGAGTTCGCACTTCCGGTGCCGTCCCTGGTGATCTGCGCGTTGCTCGGCGTCGACTACGGCGAGCGGCACCGCTTCCAGGAGGACACCGCGAAGATGCTGAGCCTGGACACCACGTTCAAGGAGGCCATGGCGGCCCTCGAACGGATCCAGGCGTTCATGCGCGAGCTGATCGCCCGCAAGAAGGCGAACCCCGGCGGCGACGACATGATCAGCGACCTGCTGGCCACCGGTGAGCCGACCGACGAGGAAGCCGCCAACATGGCGATGCTGCTCCTGCTCGCCGGGCACGAGACCACGGCGAACATGCTGGGCATCGGCACGTTCACGCTGCTGGAGCACCCGGACCAGCTCAAGATCCTCAAGGACGAGCCGGAGATCATCGACAACGCCGTCGAGGAGCTCATGCGGTACCTGTCGATCATCCACTTCGGACCGATGCGGTCGGCGCTGGAGGACGTGGAGATCGACGGGCACCTCATCAAGGCCGGTGACACCGTGCTGATGCACGTGCCGGCCGCGAACCGGGACCCGGAGAAGTTCCCCGGCAACCCCGACGAGCTCGATCTGCGCCGCCCCGCGTCCGGCCACGTCGCGTTCGGGCACGGCATCCACCAGTGCCTGGGTCAGCAGCTCGCCCGCATCGAGATGCGGATCGCGTTCGCCAAGCTGTTCCAGGAGTTCCCCGACCTCCGGCTGGACGTGGCACCGGAGGAGGTGCCGCTGCGCACGAACATGGGCATCTACGGAGTCCACTCGTTGCCAGTAGCGTGGTCGTCATGAAGATTTCGGTCGACCAGTCGAAGTGCTGCGGCTCCGGGATGTGCGTGCTGACGGACCCGGACCTCTTCGACCAGAGCGAAGAAGACGGCACCGTGGTGCTGCTGGTGGAGCACCCAGACGCCGCGCACGAGGCCACCGCGAAGGAAGCGGCGAGCCTCTGCCCGGCGAGTGCGATCACGATCAGCTGACCCGGCCGTTGCAGAGCTGCCAGGCGACAACCGTGCCCCGTCGCCTGGCACCAACGGCTGCCGTGAGGTCGTACGCTCACGGGCATGAACACCGCGCCCGGTTGGTACCCGGACAACGCTGATCCGCGCTTCGTGCGCTGGTGGGACGGCACCCAGTGGACGCCGCACGTGCAGCCGCGCCAGCAGCAGACCGACGCCCACCACGTGGAAGTGCAGATGGGCGGCACCGGCCAGGAACGCGTCGCGCAGCAGGTGCAGCGCGCCGGCATCCAGCAGCCGGTCCAGGGCGGCGGCGGCACGCTGTTCACCGAGCCCGTCCTGGTGGTGAACCAGAAGGCGAAGCTCATCGAGATGTCGAACTCCTACGTCATCTACGACCAGCACGCCCGCCACATCGGCACCGTCGAGCAGGTCGGCCAGTCCGGTGCCGCCAAGGCGTTGCGCGCCTTCACGAAGCTCGACTCGATGCTGGACGTCCGCCTGGAGATCCGGGACGTGCACGGACATCCGGTGCTGCGGCTGGTGCGCCCCGCGACCATGTGGAAGTCCAAGGTGCTGGTCGAGCGCGGCGACGGCATGCCGATCGGCGAGATCATCCAGGAGAACGTCTTCGGCAAGGTCCGCTTCGCCTACGTGTGCAACGGGATGAAGGTCGGCGGCATCTACGCGGAGAACTTCCGCGCGTGGGACTTCTCGTTGCGCGACCACACCGAGACCGAGGTCGCGCGCATCACCAAGACGTGGCAGGGCATGGCGAAGGCGCTGTTCTCGACCGCGGACAACTACGTCGTGCAGTTCCACCGCCAGGTGCCGGACCCGCTGCTCAGCATGATCATCGCGTCCGGCGTCACCGTCGACACGGTGCTGAGCCAGAACCAGAGTTAGGCCTAGGAGGTGGCCAGGCGGAGCTCGTCGACCTCCGCCTGGAACCCGGCCGCCGTCAGCGTTTCCTCGGCCTGCCGCCAGTGCTCGCGGGCCTCGTCCAGCCGCCCGGCGCGTTCCAGGGCGTTGCCCAGCACCCGCAACGACCGCCCGTACTCCGGCGGCGAGTCCATCTCCCGCGCATGGTCCACCGCCAGCGTGGCGAGCCGCAACGCCTCCTCCGGCGTCTGCGCCAGGCCTGATCTCAAGCGCCACACCCAGATCCGGCCGTGCTGGTCGTTGTGCTCCTCGAAGTACTCCCAGGCCTGCCGCAGCTGTTCCTCGGCCAGCGAGAGCTGCCCGGACCGGATCAGCGTGTCGGCGAGGAACAACCGCATGTTCGCGGCGAAGTCCGGGTCGCCGAGCTTCTGCGCGGCGGCCAGCGACGACCGCAGGAACGCCGCCGACATCTCCAGCTCACCGGTGAACTGGTGCAGCCGCCCCAGTTCCAGCGTCGCCATCAGCTCGCTCTGCTCGTCACCCAGCTGACGGGCGATCCGCCGCGCCCGCTCCAGGTACTCCTGCGCCGCGGCCAGCCCGCCGGCCCGCCGTTCGATGGCGCCCAGCGAACACAGCACCTCGACCTCGCCGTGCGGGTTGCCCGACGCCACGAACCGGGCCATGGCCTCGCGATGGGCCGCACGGGCCTCCACCGACCGGCCGCTCCACTCGTGCATCCACCCCATGCCGTACCACGCGTAGGCCTCGCCCCACACGTCACCGGACGCGGCGAACCCCTCCTGCGCGGCGGCGAAGTCCGCGGACGCCTCGGTGTACCTGTGCATCCGGCCGGACAGGATGCCCCGCTGCTGCAACAGGATCGGCCGGCGTTCCGGCGGCGCGCAGGACAACCCGAGCTCGTTGATCTGCGCCCAGTCGTCGAAACGGGCCCGCAGGTCGCAGAACGCGGCCGACCGGATGACCAGCTCCGCGGCCAGCCCGTCCAGGCCGAGCGCGGCGGCCTGCGTGATCACCGCGTGGACGTTCTGCCACTCCGCGTCGAACCAGTCGGCCGCGTCGCCGAGGTCGAACCGCGCCAGCCCGTGCGGTTCCAGCCGGATCGCCTGGTGCGGCAGCTCGGCGTCGGCCCGCGTGGCCAGGTCCAGCCACTGCTCGAACAACGCCTTCAGCGCCACCGCCGGGTCCTCGTCGGCCGCTTCCCGGCCGAACGCCCGCAGCAGGTCGTGCAGCCGGTAACGCACCTGGCCCAGGGCGTCCCGGCCCGCGTACTCGACCAGGCGCGCGTCGACCAGCGCCTCGACGTGGTCCTCCGCGTCGTCGAGGTCCAGTCCCAGCAGCGGTGACGCGACCCAGGCCGGGAAGTCGGGCGTGTCGACCAGCGACAGCAGCCGGAACGCCGTGCGGTGCGACTCGTCCAGGCCGTCGTAGGACAGCGCCAGCGAGGCACGCACGTCCAGGTCGCCCAGCGACAGCTCGTCGAACCGGCGCCGTTCGTCGGACAACCGCCCGGCGAGCTTCGCGAGCTGCCAGTGCGGCCGCGCGACCAGCCGGGCCGCGGCCACCCGCAGCGCCAGCGGGAGCTGTCCGCAGTACGTCACGATCGCCTGCGCCGCAACGGGTTCCGCGGCGCACCGGGCCTCGCCGATCGCGGTCCGCAGCAGGGCCAGCGCGTCGGTGGAGGGCAGCACGTCCAACGGCACCACGTGAGCGGCTTCGAGCCCGGCCAGCGCCGCGCGTGACGTCACCAGCGCGGCACCGGAGGTGGTCCCCGGCAGCAACGGCCTGACCTGGGCCTCGTTGATCGCGTTGTCCAGCACGACCAGGATCTTCCGGTCCGACAACAGGTCCCGGTACAGATCGACCCGGTCGTCCACAGAGGACGGGATGGCGCCGCCGGACACGCCGAGGCCGCGCAGCAGCCGGTCCAGCGCGGCGGCCGGTTCGACGGGCTTCTGCTCACCACCGCGCAGGTTCAGGTACAGCTGCCCGTCCGGGAAGGCGTCCCTGACGAGATGCGCGCAGTGCACGGCCAGCGAGGTCTTGCCGACCCCGCCCGGCCCGGTGATCGTCCAGGTCCCGCCGGCCCGCAGCCCGGCCGTGAGCCGCGTGACCTCGTCGCACCGGCCGGAGAAGTCACCGACGGCCGGTGGCAGCCAGGACGGTCCCGTCTGCACCGCGACCGGTGCGGACGATCCCGCGAGGACCTCCATGTGCAACGCGCGCAGCTCGGCGTTCGGGTCGATGCCGAGCTCGTCGGCGAGCACCTCGCTCGCGCGGCGGAAGACGTCGAGCGCCTGCGCCTGCTGCCCGGACCGGTGCAGCGCCAGCATCAGCTGGTACCAGAAGCGTTCCCGCAGCGGGTGTTCCGCGACCAGCGACCGCAGCTCGTCGACGATCTGGTCGTGCCGCCCCAGCTGCAGCTCGGCGTCGTTGCGGCGTTCCAGCACCTCCCAGCGCTGCTCGTTGAGCCGCTGCACGTCGGTCTGTTCCATCCGCAACGAGGACACCTGGTCGAGCGCGGGCCCCCGCCACAACGCCGCCGCCTCGCCCAGCAGCCGCGCCTCGGTCTCCAGGTCCGGCGCGCGCCGGGCCTCCGCCCGCAGCCGCTGGAACGTCAGCAGGTCGAGCTGGTCGTCGTCGACGTGGATCGAGTAACCGGTCGGCCAGGTGCGGACGAGCTGCCGGTCCGCCAGATCGTCCAGCGACTGGCGAAGCCGCATGACGTACGTCTGCAGAGTCGCGCGCGCGGAACCGGACGGCTCCTCGCCCCAGAGGTGCTCCATCAGCTCGTACGACGAGACCGGCGCGTTGGCTTTCATCAACAACGCGGCGAGCAGGACACGCTGCTTGGCCGAGCGGAGCTCCACGACCCGGCCCGAGTCGATGACCTGCAACGATCCCAGAACCCTGAACCCCCACCGCCGTTGCATGTGCCGATCCTAACCAGCCGGTAACCCGAGGTGTCAGCGAAATGTCAGCGGGTCGCGTGATGCTTCTCGCCCATGAAGAGGACAACCTTCGTCGCCGTCGCCGCGTTGCTCCTCGGAGTGGCCACCTCCGGCCAGGCGCAGGCGGAGAGCGCTCCCGGTTGCGGCCCCGTGACGCAGATCGGCAAGACCGCCTACATCGGTTCCGGCGGCCAGAAGTGGGCCTCGGTCAAGCAGTTCAAGGGCTGCGGAAAGAACTGGGCCTACATCTACACCTGGTCCGACGTCCACAACGGCGGTGCGCCCTACACCCCGGCCATCGTGATCGAGAAGTGGGGCGGGCCCGACTACCACGAGCCCTACGGCTACGCCGGCGGCAAGCACGGCGGCTACCGGCAGCAGGAACTGTGGTCCGGCCCCGGCGACACGCTCAACGTCTGCACGTCGGCCCACGGAGAGTGGACCGTCGACGGCACGACCTACCAGGTGAGCACCGAAATCCGCTGCTGACCGGCCCCTGTAGACACCGGACGGCGTCAGGGCCCCCAGCTGGGCGCCGTCCGGTCCCGTGGTGTCGCCGGGGCTCGAAGCCCAAACCTCTCCTCGGGCTCCGGCGACGCCTTCCACGCGGGATCAGGCAGCTCCCCGCGAAATGGACATGAACGCTCCGAGGCGTGACGAGAGTTCGTCCGCGGCCGCGTTGCCGCGCAACCGTTCCGCCTCCTGCTTCAACGGCCGCATGCGGTCACGGGTGCGGGCCGAGCGGATGGGACCGGACAGCGCGATCGCCTGCTCCCCGACCTCCCGCGCCTGCTCGGCCTCGTTCTGCACCAGGTAGTTGACCGCCAGCGCGGCGAGCCGGAACGACTGGCTGCGCGAGGCGTCCTGGCCCCCGGAGGCGATGGCCCTGGTGAGCAACGGGATCGCGGACCGCGCGTACTTCACGTCGCAGGTGCGCGCGAGTTCGGTGTGGACCATGCCGCCGATCGAGACCAGGTCGGCCAGGTCGAAGAACCGCGCCCACGGCGGTGCCTCCTCGGCTTCCGCGCGTTCGAACTCTTCCTCCGCACGCGCGTACTGGCGCAACGCCTGTTTCTCCGCACCCATCTTCGCGAACGCCCACGCCTCGTTGGCGTGCAGGATCGACACGGCCAGAGTGGACCCACTCGCCTGTGCGATGGGCAAACCGCGTTGGAACGACACCAACGCGTCCTCGGCCAGTTCGTAGTGCAGATGCACGCGGCCCATCCGGTAGTGGATGTTGGCCTCCAACGCGCTGTTGCCCGACGCACGCGCGAGGTCCATCGCACGGCCGAAGTGCAGGTGCGCGGACTCCAGCAGTCCCATGTCGAACGACGCCCAGCCGGCCAGGTTGTGCAGGTCCGCGATGGCCACCTGGAGCCGGTGCAGCACGGGGCCAGACGAGCCGGTGTCGAGCAAGGGGTTCGCCCAGTTCAGCAACGCGACGCAGGCGTCCCGGCAGGAGCCTCCGCCGTATTCGTAGTCCAGTGCCCGCAAAGCGCTCGTCAGCGTCTCGACGTGCCGCACGTCTGTTTTGTCCACGCGGGATGGAAATGGATCGCCGTTGAACATAGCTGGTCCTCCTGACGTGCGCTGGACACCCGGTGCACAGGTACCCGTTACACACCGCCGGTACTCACCGCGCCGCCGTCACCATCCCGTTGTTCGTCCTGGTCGGGAAGGGTCTTTCGACTCTTCGGAGACGCGCGGGCGCGCCCACCACAACGCCGTGGTGGTCGCGCCTACGATTCTGGACGAACAGCGTGACCGGAAAGGGGCCATCGAGGTGTCAACGAAAAGGAGCTGAATCAATTTCCAGTGATGACACCTCACCGGAACGGAGGATTCAGATCACTCTTCCAGGGTCACCGCCTGCGCGGGACACCTGTCCACCGCGTCACGAACGCCCGGCAGCAGGCCGGCGGGCGGCGCGGCGATCACCACGACGCCGAGCCCGTCGTCGTCGGACCGGTCGAACACCTCCGGTGCGGCGAGCACGCACTGGCGGACGTCCTCGGCGAACGTCCCTTCGTCGGGCTGCGCCAGCACCGGCAGGTTGGCCTTCAGCGCCTCGGTGATCAGCCGCGCCTTCGACGGCCACCGCTGGCAGAGGCTCGCCTTGCCCGCCCGCGACCAGGTCCGTGTTGAACCGGGCGTAGCCGACCTCGGCCAGCACGTGGAGCACGGCGGCGAAGACCTCCTGCTGACGCGCAGGCGTGCCCAGGGGCGTGCGACCCACCCGTGCTCGTCGACTCCTAGGTGACGTGCACCGTACCGCCGGGCACGTCCGTGAGCAGACCCGTCCGCCGCACCGACATCCACCGCAGCTGGGTGCCGTGCACCGCCGTGATCAACGACTGGATCACCACGGCGTACATCAGCTGCCGGTACACGACCTGCTGAAGCGGATACGCCCACAACGGCTTGAGCGACTCGCCGTCGAGCCTGAGCGCGTACCCGGCGCTCGCGGTCTGGAGCAGCAGGAACACCGCCCACACGATGAACGCCAGTGGCGCGTCGGCCACCAGAAACCCGTAGAGGACGTACAGGTCCATCATCGGCGCGAGCAACGGCAGCAGCAGGTGGAACACCAGCAGGTAGAGGAGTCCGAACCGGCCCATCGGCCCTTTCTCCAGCAACGCGCCGCCATGTTTCCACATGGCCTGGAATGTTCCGTACGACCAGCGGTAACGCTGCCGGAACAGGCCGCGGAGCGTGCTCGGTGCCTCGGTCCACGCCTTCGCCTGCTGCCGGTACGCGACCCGCCAGCCCGCGCGTGTGACCGCCATCGTGAGGTCGGTGTCCTCGGCGAGCGTGTCGTCGCTGACGCCGCCGACGTCGGTGAGCGCGGCCCTGCGGAACGCCCCGATCGCGCCCGGCACGGTCGGGATGCAGCGCAGCGCGTGCAGGATCTGCCGGTCCAGGTTGGATCCCGCGCAGTACTCGAGGTGCTGCCAGCGCCCCAGCAGGCCCCGCCGGTTGCCGACCTTGGCGTTGCCGGAGACCGCGCCGACCTCGGCGTCGGAGAACGGTTGCACGAGCTCGCCGATCGTGCCCGGCTCGAAGATCGTGTCGCCGTCGAGCAGCACCAGCACGTCGTGCCTAGCCGCGCGGATGCCCGTGTTCAACGCGGCCGGCTTGCCCTGGTTGGCCTGCCGGATCACCGTGACGCCGGGCAGGCCCAGCTCCTCGGCGCGGTCGCCGGTGCCGTCGGTCGAGCCGTCGTCGACGACGATCACCTCGACATCGGCGCAGTGGTCGTTCGCCGCGATCGACCTCACCGTGGCGGCGATGTTCAGCGCCTCGTCGTAGGCCGGGATGACCACCGAGACCGGCGGCGCGATCCACGGCGGCGGCTCCAGCGCGCTCTCGCGCCGCAGCCGGCGGTCGGTGTGCGCGAGGCCGAGCTGCATGAGCGTGCGCAGCAGGCCCAGCAGGGCCGCGATCGCGACGGCGGTGCCGAGCACCATCAGCACGATGCCGCCGTTGCGCTGCGACCACGTGGTGACCGCGCCGGTGAAGCGCTCGGCCGCGGTGGCCTCGACCAGGCGGTCGTCGGTGACCGTGACGAACCGGTAGCCGGGCGCCTTGGCGAGTTCGCGGGCGATGTCGGCACCGATGCTGCCGTCGTCGTGCAGCCGGACGACGCCCCGTTGCTCGCGCAGCGACATCTTCACCAGCGTGCCGATGTCCTGATAGTCGCGGTCACCGCTGTCGACCTCGACGGGCGCGCCGACCAGCCGCGTGTGCGCGCCGAGCACGTCGGCGAGGGCGGCCTGCGCGAACGCGAGGTTGTGCGGGTCCACCCAGTCACCCTCGGCGCGGAAGCCGTCGATGGCGATCTGGTGGCCCTCGTCCGCGATGCGGCGGGTCACCTCCGGGTTGCGGGTGACCTGCGTGCCGACCACGAAGAAGGTCGCCTTGACGCCGGACTCCCGCAACGCGTTCAGCAGTCGCGGTGTCCACTTCGGATCCGGACCGCCGTGGAACGCCAGCGCGAGCGTGCGTTCCGGCAGCTCCCGGTGTTCACGGGCGTGCTGCACCGGCTCGGGCCTGATCGCGGTGTAGGCGTGGAACGAGACCACGCTCATCAGCACGAGCAACCCGAGCAGGATGGAGATCCAGTGCAGCCGCGGAGCGCGCCTCACCACACTTCCAGCAGCGTGCCGCCGACCACCACGGCGAACACGATCAGTCCACTTGCGACGGTCAGGCTGACCAGCCGCGCCAGCACCCGCCTACTGCCGCCCTCGTCGACGAAGACCTGCATTCTCCCCTGTTCCCCCAGACCACATGCGGACGGCCACGACCACCAGTGCCGCGCCGACCGACGCCGCGAGCCACGGAAACCCGTTGACGAACCACGGGACCGCGTCCGCGACGAACTCCTTGCTGTTCCCCCAGAACGCCAACCGCCGCCAGGCGGCGTTGCCCACCGCGACGATCACGAACACGACCGGTGGCGCCGGTGCCACGGTCCACAAACCGATGCGGCGCACGAGTGCCGAAGCCAGCACCGCCCCCACGATCATCCAGACGCCGAAGGGCAGGCCCAGGTTGTCCCCGTCCACCCAGATCCCCACCTGGGTGAACACCGCCAGCACCGCGAGCGCCGCCAAACTCGGCAGCTGTACCCCCATGAGCACCTAGAATAGCCGCGGGGGTGTCTTGTTCATGCAATCACGTGGCCGTTTTCACCGCACGGCCTTTCTCGTCCTGCTCCGCACCGCGTGGGTGGCCGTGTGCGCGGCCGTGCTCGTCGTGTCGGGCATCGCCTGGGCCACCGTGTCCACGATCTCGACCGGCGTCGAGCGGTCCGACGCGATCCCGGACGACGCTCCGCGGTCGGCGTCCGGCCGCAACATCCTGATCATGGGGCTCACCACCCGGCTGGACCTGCACGGCGAACCGCTGCCGGACGACGTGCTGCGGCGCATGCAGGCGGGCGAGAGCGACCGCGGCGGCTACAACGCGAACACGCTGATCCTGTTGCACATCCCCGACTCCGGCCCGGCCGTGGCGATGTCCGTGCCGCGCGACAACCTCGTGCCGCTGGCGTCCGGCGGCGAGGGCAAGATCAAGGAGGCGTACGGGCGGGCCAAGATCGCCGAGGAGGAACGGCTGCAGGCGGCGGGCCAGCACGACAAGCGGACGCTGGAACGCGCCGGGCGCGAGGCGGGCCGGCGCGCCGAGGTGCAGACGGTGTCGACGTTCCTGAACCAGCCGATCGACCACCTCGTGGAGATCTCGCTGATCGGCTTCTTCCACATCGCCGAGGGTCTGGGCGGCGTGGACGTGTGCCTGAACAACGCGACGAAGGACCCGTTGTCCGGCGCGGACTTCCCGGCCGGACGGCAGCACCTGGACGCCGGTCAGTCGCTGTCGTTCGTGCGGCAGCGGCACGGTCTGCCCAACGGCGACCTCGACCGCACCAGGCGGCAGCAGGCGTTCCTGGCGGCCGTCGCCCGCCGGCTGAAGGGCGCGGACGTGTCGGCCGCGCAGGCGATGATCGACATGGCGAAGCAGGACGTCGTGCTGGACTCCCGGTTCGACCTCACCGAGTTCGCCCGCAGGCTGCCGAGCGAGGTGCGGTTCGAGACGCTGCCGGTCGAGGGCGGCGCGAACGTCGGCGGCCAGGACGTGAACCAGGTCGACCCGGCGAAGGTGCAGGCGAAGGTGACCGAACTGGCCACCGCGCCACCACCTCCGCCGCCGGACGACGGCGTGCCCTGCATCGACTAGTTGCGCCGTTCGGTGACCCAGGTCGCGATCTGGGCGCGTGAGGTGAACCCGAGCTTCTGCAGGATCCGTTCCACGTGCCCTTCCGCGGTGCGCCGGGCGATCACCAGCCGGGCCGCGATCTCCTTGTTCGTCATGCCACCGGCGATGAGGTCGGCCACCTGCTGCTCGCGCTTGGTCAACGGTGTGAGCGCGGCCATCACCCGCTCCTCCTCGACGGCCTTCTCGCCGATGGCGTAGGAGATGGCGTCGTCGAGCTCCAGATCCATGCCCCGGCGGAACACGGTGCGGAACTCCTGCTCGCCCAGCGCGGAGAGGGTCGTGGCCTCGCACTCGCCGTGCGGGGCGCCGAAGTAGCGCGAGCCGAACATCGGGTAGCCGACGGACTGCCAGATCTCGCTGGTGGCGCCGAGCAACGTGGCGGCGCGCACCGCGTTGCCCTGCGAGGCCGCGATCCAGGCGAGCACCTCGATCGCGAGCACGATGCCCAGCAGGTCGTGGAACGTCCGCTTGATCCGCAGGCACTCGCGGCCGAGCTGGTCGGCGCGGGCGAAGTCGCCGCTGACCCACGCGCACAGCGCCAGCACGTAGATCGCGTACGCCTGCGCCCACAGCTCGCCGTGCGCCTCGCCGACCATCTTCGCCTCGAGGCAGAGCCGTTCCGCGGCGGCGAAGTCGTGCCGGAACGTCGCCGAGATCGCGAGCTCGATGCCCGCGAGCATGGTGTGGCTGTTGACCATGTCCTGGGCGCGGTAGAGGGCGATGGCCTCCTCGAACAGCTCGTCCGCCTGGTCGAGGTCGTCGCCGACGAGGTACGTGCACCCCAGCCGGTGCGTCGCGTACGCCAGCGCGCTCGCGTCCCGGGAGGCCTTCGCGTACCGCCGGCACTCCTCCAGCATGGCCGCGGACGCCGTCAGGTCGCCCTGCAAGGTTGCCACGTACCCGTTGACCCACAGGACTTTCGCGCGTTCGACCTCGCTCGCCGGGGTGAGCAACGCGCGATCGAGCCAGTGTCGGCCCTCGCCGAGCATGCCGCAGCACGCCCAGTAGAACCACAACGTCGCGGCGAGGTGCACGCCGCGGTCGCTGCTCTCTTCGAAGCAGAAGTCCAGTGCGGACCGCAAATTCGGGTGTTCCAGGCGCGTCCGCGAGAAGATCTGCGGCTGGATCGGCCCGAACCACTCCTCTTCCCGGCGTTCGGCCCACTCGATGAAGTGGTCGCGGTGCCGTTCCCGCAGCACCTGTTCGCGGCCGGCGGCGCGCAACTTCTCCAAGCCGTACTGGCGCAACGGCTCCAGCAACCGGAACCGCGTGCCGGACGGGTGTTGCTCCGCGACGACGACCGACTTGTCCACCAGGCCCGCGAGCGAGCGCATGATCTCCGCGACCGCGACGCTGTCACCGGAGCAGACCCGTTCCGCGGCCTCCAGGTCGAACGTGCCGGAGAAGACCGACGCCCGTGCCCACAGGATCTGCTCCGACCGCGTGCAGAGGTGGAAGCTCCAGTCGACCGCGGCCTGCAACGTCTGGTGGCGCGGGTCGCCGCCGCGCTTGCCGTCCCCCAGCACCCGGAACGTGTCGTCCAATCTGGACAGGAGGTGATCGAGCGTCAGCACGCGCAGGCGCACCGCCGCCAGTTCGATGGCCAACGGGATTCCACCCAGCAGTGCGCAGATCTGGGTGACCGTGCGGTGGTTGTCCGCGCCGATGGTGAAGCCCGGTTCCACCGCCGCGGCCCGTTGTGCGAACAGGGTCAGCGCGGGGTCCTGCGCCAGCGGGACGACCTGCCAGAGGTGTTCGCCGCTGATGCCGAGCCGTTCGCGGCTGGTGCTCAGGACCCGCAGGCCCGGCACCCCGCGCAGCAGCACGTCGACGAGGTCGGCGGTGGCCTCGACGACGTGCTCGCAGTTGTCGATGACCATCAGCACCTGCCGGTCGCGCAGGTGTTCCACCAGGACGGTGCGGTGCTGGCGAACCGTGTCGTCGTGGACGCCGAGCTGTTCCAGGACCGTGTGCACGACCAGTTCCGGGTCGGTGACGCCGGCCAGTTCGACGAACCACACCCCGTCGCGGAAGGCCCGGTGCGTCTCGGCGGCGGCCCGCAGCGCCAGCCGTGTCTTCCCAACGCCACCAACACCCGTCAGGGTGACGAGACGGGACTCCGACAGGAGTCGTCTCACCTCGGCGACATCGTTCCTGCGGCCGACGAAACTAGTTGTGTCGGCAGGCAAATTGCCTTTGCGACCCCGGGAAAGCGAACCGCCCACAGCGGCACCCTAGGTCGGCGCGATCTCCCGCTGCAACGCGGTCCCCCGGAGGTACCAACGCAAAACACGGGTAGTTACCCCCTAGGGCTCCTGCCGTCACGTCGCAAGCCTTGAAAGGTTGACGACACGCGCGCAAGAGAGGACGGATCATGACCGGTGACGGCCTCGACGTGGACATCCGCGAGCAGAACGGTGTGCTCGTCGTCCGGTTCAGCGGGCGCCTCGACTGGTCGACGTACATGCGCGTGCAGGACGTGCTGCTCGACTGCGCGACCAAGGAGCTCGTCGGCGTGGTGGTGGAGCTCGACGACCTCGTCGCCGAGTCGCCCGCGCTGCTCGTCGTGTTCGACGTCGTGTGGCTGTCCGCGGCGCGCTGGCCGGGCATCTCGCTGAGCCTCGTCGTCGGTGACCACCAGCTGCGGGCAACGCTCGCCTCGCGTGGTCTTCCCCGCCACATCCCGATGCACACCACCACCACAGCTGCGTTGGCCGCCGTCGTGCGGTTGCGGCACGAGGACAGGGTGGACGCGGCACTGCCCACGTGCCGATGTCTGCCGCACGTCGCCGAGCGCATCACCGAACGGGCCTGCGAACGGTGGGGCATCCAGTCGTTGCTCGACGTGGCGCCGCAGGTGGCGGTGGAGCTCGTGTCGCACATCGAGGACGACAACAGCCCGTTGGCACTGCTGCTGCGCATGCGCGGCGACAAGATGTCCGTTGCCGTGCGCACGACCGCACGGCTGGACCTCAGGCAGTGGAACATCATGCGGCGCAACGTCGCGTCCATCGCCGTCTGCAACTTCACCATGGGTGAGACACCGGCCGGTGGCGGGCGGCACGTCATCTGGGCGTTGCTCGACGTGCCGGACGACAGCCAGCGGCCCCCGAGCTACCTCCCGGAGGCCGCCGTCTTCACCCACCAGGCTTAACGCTTCCGGGTCTTTCTACAGCGCGTGGGCCGCCGCGATGCTGGTGCGGCACGCGCGCACGACCTGACGGTTCGCCGCTGTGTCCGGGGTGCCCGTGCCGCACCTGGGACAGGACAGGCGCGCGGTCGTGCCGTCGACGACCACGTCGAGAGCGCAGCGGCACGGGCGGCACCAGCGATGCCCGGTGACGGGGATGACGTGGTCCGGCGAGGCTACGCACTGGTGCAACCAGCTGCGATGCAGGCCGCACGTCACTCGGGCGTGAGGGTCGAGTCCGAGTTCCTCCGCCAGGTCCTCGGCGCTCAGAACCGCGGTCAAGGTCGAGTCCCCGGCCTCGAAGGACGTCACCAGCCGCAAGTGCGCGCGTCGCCTCATGACAACAACTCTGCTGCGTCGCCGGGGCCAGGTATACCCGCATTTATACCTGTTTAATCGTCGCGTCCGCCGAATTCCAGTCGGCCCAGAACCTCTTCTCACCCAGGTCGTGCGCACCCTACGCTCAGATTCTGGTCGGCGCAGAGGTATTCCACATGGCAGATCCCGCGTACTTCCCTCCCCCGCACTCCGCCCGCATCGGAATGAGCGATGTGGAACAGCTGGAGGCGCAGACGCATTCACTCAGGTCGGTCGACTACCAGTACGGCGGCGGGGCGTGCCGTGACGCCGTCGTCGTGCGGATCTACTGGGCGCAGCAGCTGCTGGCGGCGTCGGCCTCGGACGACGTGCGCGCCAGGCTGCTGTCCGCGGTGGCCGATCTGCACAACCTGGCGGGGTGGACGTCGTTCGACAGCGGTCAGGTCGGGGCCGCCTACCACCACTTCGACCGTGCTCTCGATTTCGCACGGCACGACGAGGACCTGACGACCAACATCGTTTATCGGCGCGGGCGCGTGCACTTGCACCACGGCGCACCGGGCGATGCGCTGGCTTACTTCCAGAGAGGCGCTTTCGCACCGTTGGCGTCGAGCATCATGCATTCCAACGAGGCCTGGGCCTACGCGCGTCAGGGTCGTTCCGACGAAGCGTTGCGTGCGTTGGGCAAGGCGGAGGACGCGTTCGCGCGGGCGGACCACACGCACGTGCCGGACTGGGCCAGGTTCCACGACGAGATCGACCTGACGGCCATGATCGGGACGGTGCACGCCGAGCTCGGGGACACGCGGCAGGCGATCCCCGCGCTGACGTCCGCGATCGAGCGGTTCGGTCCCGGGATGGCGCGCAGCTCGGTGTTCTGCCAGATCGCGTTGGCGTCGTGCCACTTCATGGACGGTGACGACGATGAGGGACAGGCCGTCGGGATGCGGGCCATCGGCGCCGCGGAGAAGCTGCGGTCCGAGCGGGTGTGGGACCGGATGCGGCCGATGATCCAGGTCGCCGCCTCGCGCGGGGTCCCGTTGCGCTGACCTCCGGCTGATCTTTGCAGAACCCGAACATTCGGCGGACCGTCTTCTGATGGTGCTCCGCCATCGTTCCCGCCATGAACATTTCGCGAATCGGTGGGCTCGTGGCGGGGATGCTGCTGTTGGGCGCGGGAACCGCGTCCGCGCAGGAACCGATCACGATCAGCCCGGAGAAGGTGCAGCAGATCTGCTCCAACCGCGTGCCGCGCGTCGAGGCTCGGGTGAAGGCGTTGACCGACAAGATCAACGGTGGTCCCGAGACGCTGGGCTCCAAGAAGTGGATCGAGCAGAAGGCCGCCGACGCCCGCAAGGCGGGCAACACGGCACGCGCGGACGTCCTGGACGCACGCCTGAAGCTGCGGGACGCGCAGCTGGTGAAGCTGTCCAAGGCCGCGGAGAAGGTCGCCAAGTTCAAGTCCGAGCACTGCGGGGCCAAGTGAGGTGGGTGGTCGCGGCCGTGCTCCTGGTGTCGCTGACGGCGTGCCGGGGCGAGGCGCCGCCGTCGGACCTCGATGATGTGGAATCAACGCTGAACAGCATCGAGTCGGACATCAACCAGCCGGGGTGAACGCGTGGAACGTGGCCTGGTGCTCGTCGTGGAGGACGAACCGGCGATCGCCGAGCTCGTCGCGCTGTACCTGCGGCGCGACGGCTTCGGCGTGCAGGTCGAGTCCTCGGGGGACGCGGCACTGGCCGCGGTCCGTTCGCTGGCACCGGTCGCGGTGGTGCTGGACGTCGGCCTGCCGGGCAAGAACGGCATCGAGGTCTGCCGCGAGCTGCGTGCCGCGGGTGACTGGACGCCGGTGCTGTTCGTGACGGCACGCGACGACGAGGTGGACCGGTTGCTGGGCCTGGAGCTCGGCGCGGACGACTACATCACCAAGCCCTTCAGTCCCCGCGAGCTGGCCCTGCGCGTGCGCACGGTGCTGAGGCGTTCCGCCGGCGGTGTGCCGGACGTGCTGCAGGTGGGGTCAGTGCGTCTGGACGTCGGCGAGCGCCGTGCGTTCGCCGGTTCCACCGAGGTGTCGCTGACCTCGACGGAGTTCGGTCTGCTCGCGCACCTGATGAAGCACCCGCGCCAGGTGTTCTCGCGCGAGCAGCTGCTCAGCGCCGTGTGGGGCTACGCCTCCGTCGCCGGCACCCGCACGGTCGACGTGCACATCGCCCAGCTGCGGGCGAAGTTCGGCGCGGACAGTCCTATTCGGACGGTCCGCGGCGTCGGCTACTCGGCGGACGCGTCATGAACCTCGCCACCCGCATCGCCCTGCTGTGCCTGGGAGTCGCGTTCGTCGCCGTCCTGGTGGCGGGCGTCGTGTCGAGCCGGCTGGTGCTGTCGACCTCGCAGCAGGTGAGCCGCGAGATCCTGCGCAACCAGGCCGACGTGGTCTCCGGTCAGATCTCCAACAACAAGGTCGAGCAGGTGCTGGAGGGTCAGGGCATCGCGATCGTCCGCATCTCGCCGTCCGGCGAGGTGACGGGCTCGGACAAGGCCGCCGTGCGGGCGGCCCGTGACGTCAAGGTGGGCCGAGTGCTCGGCGGCCAGCCCGTGTCCGGCGTGAGCGGCCGCCTGAACGTGGAGGCCCGCGCGTCCGGTGCCGGCGGTTTCGCGCTGGTGCAGGAGACCGAGACCGGCACCACCTACCGCAAACTGGTCCGCAACATCATCTTCGCCCTCGGCATCGGCCTGCTGGTCGCCTGCGTGGCAGGCCTGGCGCTGGGCACCGTCCTGGCCCGCCCGTTGCGCCGCGTGGCGTCGGTGGCGCACTCGATGAGCGCGGGCCGCCGCGACCTGCGCGTCCCCGTGGTGGGCACGGTCGAACTGGCCGAGGTCGCCACATCGGTCAACTCGCTGGCCGATGCCCTGCAGCGCAGCGAATCCCGCCAACGCGACTTCCTGCTGTCCGTCTCGCACGAGCTCCGCACCCCGTTGACCGCCGTGACGGGTTTCGCGGAGTCGTTGGCGGACGGCGTGGTCTCCGGCCCCCAGGTGGCCCCCGTCGGCACGGTGATCCTCGACGAGGCCCGGCGGCTGGACCGCCTGGTGACCGACCTGCTGGACCTGGCCCGCCTGGGCGCCGACGACTTCCGCCTGGACATGGCCGAGGTCGCGCTGGAACCCGTGGTCCGTTCCGCCGCCGAGGTCTGGCACGCCCGCTCGCACGCCCGCGGCGTGGTCTTCTCGCTGGAGTTGTCGGCCTCGCCGACGGTGTGGGCGGACGCGCGAAGACTGCGCCAGGTCATCGACGGCCTGATGGAGAACGCCCTGCGCGTCACACCCGCGGGCCGCCCGGTGGTGCTGTCGCTGTCGTCCGTGCTGGAGGTGCGCGACGGCGGCCCCGGTCTCGCGCCGGAGGACTACCCGGTGGCGTTCGACCGGGGCGTGCTGCACGCCCGGTACCAGGAGTCGCGGCCGGTGGGGACCGGCGTGGGGCTCGCGCTGGTGCACGGACTGGTGACGCGGATGGGCGGCACGATCACGGCGGGGCCGGCCGCGGAAGGCGGAGCCGCGTTCACCGTGACCCTGTCGCCACCGACGCGATCCAATCCCAGCGGGATTGCTAACTGATCTTGGCGCGGTGCTTCAGGAACAGCTCGTGCCGCAGGTGATCGTCCTGCCCGACGAATCCCTTGAACGAGCCCAGCCGGTAAGCGGTCGTACTGGAACCGTTGCGCACCTCGACGGTGAAGTCCCTGCTGAGAGCACTGATCGCCCGCTCCAGCTCGAAGGACTCCATGGACCTGCCCACAGCCTTCTCCAGCTGCCGTTGCGTCATGAACTCGCCGCTCTCCCGCAGCACCCGGTAAATCGGGTCCTGCTCGGTGTGCGTGCCTCGTTCTTGCCGCTTGCCCGACTTCTTCAGCGCCCGCTTGATCGAGTTTCCGATCGCTTCAGCGACCGGAGGCGGAAACGCATTGCCGATCTGCCGGTACCGCGACGTCTTGCGCCCTTCGAAGATCCACTCGTCCGAGTCCTGCCAGCCCTGGATGCGAGCGACCATTTCGCAGGTGAGCTTCGGCCCCACCTTGAACACGTCGCCAGGTGCGGGTGGCTCGTCAGCAACACCCATCGCGTCGACGGCAAGTTCGGCCCACGCACGTTTCGCCCGTGTCGGCCCGAGGTCCGCTCCGCCGTGCTTCTTCGATCCGCCAACGATGGTCGGGCCGATACCGTTCGCGCGGCGAGCCCAGTCCTCAGCACCTTCCCAGCCCCGCGATGCCATCAAGTCCTTCAGCACTGCTCCAACCGTCGGAGCCGCCCCCTTGGCCTTCGGCCAGGCGAAGTACGGCGCATACTCGTCTTGCAGTGCAACGAGAACGAACCGCGGCCTGAGTTGGGGCACACCGAAGTCAGATGCCTGGAGCAGCCGCCATTCAGCGACATACCCCATCTGGCCGAGCCGGTCGAGCACGTGCTGCCGGTACCCGGCGAACCGGGGCATGCTCAGGCCTCTGACGTTCTCCAGCATCAGCGCCTGAGGCCTGATCACATCGCACAACTCGACGGCCCACGCGAAGAGGTCACGCTCGTCGTTGGCTCCCAGCTGCTTGCCCGCGATGCTGAACGGCGGGCACGGGACGCCACCTGCCAGCAGCGGCACCCCCAGGTGCTCCATCGGGTTCCACACGCCCAGATCAGCGACATCACCGGTCGCCACCTCGGCGTGCGGAAGGTTCCGGCGGAGCGTCGCTGACGCGTTGTCGTCAAGCTCGACCGCGAGCCTGTGCTTGAATCCCGCCTTCTCCAGCCCCAGCGCCTGGCCTCCAGCTCCAGCGCAGATCTCCACTACTTCGAGTTTCTGCACAGGAGCTCCTTCCCAGAGCCAGAACGATCAGGCGGATGTCGGGGTGCAGTATCGTCCATGGGTGCTCAGCGTTCCCAAGCGGAGTCGGTCTCAGGTGACCACAGATGTCTGATAAGAGCAGGGCGGAAGCTCGCGAGCGCGCCCACGCCGCAGGGCTCTACCCTGCGCCGCTCAACGAAGGCCGCTCTCGCAACATGAGCGCGAACCGGCGCTCCGGGACCAAGCCCGAGATCGCGCTGCGCAGTGCCCTGTTCAGGCTCGGGTACCGCTACCGGAAAGATCACCTGCTCCGGCTCGACGACGGGATCCGGGTCAAACCGGACATCGTCTTCACCGCAAGGAAGGTCGCTGTCTTCGTCGACGGCTGCTTCTGGCACGTCTGCCCCGAACACGGCCGGCAGCCCACCACGAACGAGTGGTACTGGACGCCAAAGCTCCGCAGGAACATGGAACGCGACCAAGCGGTGAACACCGCACTGAACGCGGCTGGATGGCGCGTCCTGCGGTTCTGGGAGCACGAGCAGGTGCCCGACGCCGTCGGCGCTGTCGTAGCCGCCCTGAAGCAGACCGAACATAAGTTCGACTCTACCTCCGAGGTCTGACACTGTCCGCCCAATCGGCATCAGACACGCGGGCGCTGCTTTTTCTTCGGCAAGGGCGGGATGACCGGTGCTGCAACGACGGGATCCGAGGAAGCGGCAATCCTCCAGCGGCGGCCGTCTATCTCCGCGGAGCGCCCTGCGTCCTCCGCGCCAACCGGCACCACACGCACCGCGACAAGCTCACCGGCTCGCGGCAGCGGAAGCCCGAGATCACGCGCGACGGCACGGTGATGGGACTGATGCCCGAGTACCAGGATCCCCTCAGGAAGAAGGTCGGACCGCGCACCTCCGTCGCCTCTCGCGCGCTTCATAGGATCTCGCTGCCGAGCGATGGTCTCCAACGCCGTTCGCCCGATGAGAATTCCCTGCACCTCCCGGAACAACTGGTTCACACGCGCCTGCCCGGGCTTCGCCCCCGCCCTCTTGGCGGTCGCGTTGAGCACGCGGTCACGGGCGGCAGGATCCATGTGCAGCAAGAGGTTCTCGGGCAGCGCACCACGGTCCGGCCACAGCTGGACGACAGCTGACCTGCCTTGAGCCGTGAGCCGGCGCTTGTTGTCACGGTTCGCTTTTGCCGTGATGTGCTCTGCACTGACCCTGACAAGACCTGCCGACCACGCGCTTTCTGCGTCGCTGGCCCACACGACCAGGCAGATGTGATTCCAGGACTCCGGCGGCAGCATCCAGTCACCCAGCTTCCTGGAAAACTTGCAATCGACCTGAACACCAGCGATCTCGTAGTCGGTCTCATCACCGTCGCCGAAGTTGAACTCTCGGTGAAGGTTGATTTCCACCAACGTGCCCATATGAGTCTTTTCGGTCTTGTGGAGCTGATCGTAGTTCCACCGGCCAGTCCGCTGACCGTCGTACAACTGGTCGTATGTCTCCCGGATGACCCTGGCGAACCTTTGGCCGTCGGGATCGAGCTTGAGCAACTCGGATCGCACGAGGCCGAGCTCCACATCGGAGACAAACGCCGGATCTACCACAATCTTGTCCTTAGTTCTCTGAACCGCATGCTGCTAGCGCAGATTTGCCCATCATCGCGAGGTCACTCACGTGTCAATTGAGCAGTTCCGCCCTCACCGCGTCCTTCGCGTCACGTGGCAGTCGCCTATATGAATTCCACGCTCGCTCAAGCGCGGTCGAACCCCGGCGGCCGCGGTTCATCCAGCGCAGCAGCCGCGCCTGATCACCCTCGTCGAGCGCCCTCACAGCTGTCACTACGTCGCTGATCCTGACCGGTTCGCCATCCGCACCGGCCCGGCACCGCTTGCACTCAGTGGTCAACTGGGTCTCCAGGTCTCCGTCGGGCATCACGACCTCCTGCCGGGTCACCGACAGCACGGCGGTCTGGTTCGAGTCGTCCGAGTATTCCTCACCACCGGAAATACCGCAGCTCGTGCACATGTAGTTGTCCCTGGTCATCACCTCCCTCCGCTCCTTTGAGGAAACCGCCTTCTGCGGCGCGGCGGCGCGGCGGGCGACCGGATCCCACACAGGAACTCCAGCCTTCACGAACCGCTGATCCTCGGCCGTGAGCGTCGCATCCTCGGTGTTCGTGAGGATTACCCAGCCGAAGGCGCGCAGATCGCGAATGCGGCGATCAGCCTGCGACACACCGGGAAAGGCCTCTCGCAGCTGCTCCTTCGTGAACCGGTTCCCCTCACCTACCTGCTGCAACAGCCACAACGCGCCCTTGATCATCGTGCCTGCCCTCAACGACGGATCGTTCCACTGCGGGATCGCCAACTCAGCTCCGTTCTCGCGACTGAGTGGCCAATTGTGGATCAAGAGCCGCAACATTGTCAGTGGTTCCTGCGATGATGCACAGAAGACAAGATCAGACCCGGCTGGAGGCCAGTGCATGTCCCGCAAGTTCGGTGTTCCGCCACAGGGTGACCACATCCGCTCCATCGTGGAGGAACGGCTGGAGCAGGCGCTGCAGGAGAGAGGCGCCAAGATCACCGTGGACTGGCGCGGCGAGCAGAGGCACCTGGACGTCATCTCCATGCCGGTGGCGCTGCTGTACTTCAACCCGGACACGCACCGGGTGCGAGCTCAGCGCACTCTGGACCCGGCGCGGGACAAGGCGCTCGACGAAGACCCGTGGAGCACCGAGAGCCAGGAGTACCTGCGATACCTGCTCACCCGCCGGCCGTCGAACCCGAGCCAGCTGGATCCCGACTACACCGCGCTGATGGACGAGCTGGACGACTTCCAGCAGAAAGAGCCGGGCATCATCACCAGGGAAGGCATCCTGGTCGACGGCAACACCCGGCGCGCCGCCCTGCAGGAACTCGGTGTCAAGGACATCAGGGTTGGTGTCCTGCCCGTGGACACCTCACGCAGCGACATCAACCAGGTCGAGCTCGCGCTCCAGCTGCGTCGTGACAAGAGGCGCGAGTACTCGTACATCAACCGGCTCATGGCGATCGAAGAGCAGCTGGCGGAAGGCCGGCGTGAGGACGACGTCGCCCGCGAGTTCAACATCAAGATCACGACCCTCCGCAAGGACAGGTGGGTCTACGAACTCATCATGGACGCAATCGAGCGGAGTGCGACGAGCGGCGGCGCAACACTGAGACTGGTCGACTTCGAAGACCACCAGGAGAAGCTCCGGGAACTTCACCGCGACTACGAGAAGCTGGCGAAGACAGACCCGGACGCGGCCATGCAGCTCAAGGAGTCCCGGCTCGCGATGGTCGTGCTGAACTATGCGAAGACCGATCTGCGGCTGGCCGAGGCCGATTTCTACGACCGCTACCTGGACTCGAAGCTTCCAGATGACCTCAAGCCCGTCGTACAGAAATCTGCCAGCGTCAGCATCCCCGGTTTGCCGGGGGTCACGGTCACAGACGCGACGACAGGGGCGAAGACCACTCGCGAGCTGACGAACACGCTGCTGCAGGCAAAAGCCATCGCGCAAGCCGGCGACAAGGTCTCCCCAAGCCAGGTGTCGAAGGCAGATCAGCTGATCAGATCAGCACGTGGCGCCTTCGACGACGCCGTAGACCGCGCCAAGCAAGACGCGAGGCGGTTGAAGCGGCAGATCGCGGTCTCAGAGCGCCTCACAGACGCCGCCGACTACGTCAACCAGTGCGTAGCGGAGTTCGCCGAGGCGAAGGCGAGGCGCGCCTTGGACGAGGACGCCTTCGACGACGCTCTGCTCACGTTGCGAGCCAGCCTGGCGAGTCTCGCCAAGCAGGCAGGGCGCACGTTCAACGCCCCTGGCGACGGTGTTGCCTGGTTGCTCGACGCGGCCCGGGAGAAGTGATGCCGGAAAGCACCGAGCCGAGCCTCACGATCGGCTTCGGCGATGAGGTGACCAAGGCGCGTCTGCGGGCAGGCAGCGGATACGAGAGCGAGCTGCGCCGACTCGCGCTCCGGTTGCGCAGCGGCGTGCAGCGTTCCGCGAGCACGATGGACGTCGACATCGACGACCTGCTCACAAACCTCGTCGCGCTCGCCGCCTGGCCCGCACCGGCGAACGTCTCCTGGGACCCGCATCTCGCCGCATTGGCAACTGATTCCAACGCGGACGCGAAAGCCGTTGAGGCCCGGCTGGCTTCAGACGAACCGGCGGCAGCTGAGATCGTCACGGAAGACCTCAGCCTGCTCATCGATCACGGCTGGATCGGTGACCTGACCGCTTTTCAGCGCCGGGACATCGCGAAACTCCTGTCGCTGAGGCACGGGGCGAACTTCTCCGTGCCAGGAGCGGGAAAGACTCGCGTCGCGCTTGCCGTGTTCCACGCTCTCCGCCAGACGAAGGGGATCGAGCGCGTCCTCATCGTGGGCCCGAAATCCTGCTACGAGGCCTGGCAGGAGGAGAACAAAATCTGCTTCGCCTCACCTTTGCGCGTCAGCGTGTTCTCCCGGGAAGCAGATCCCGCCGCAGAAGCGCTCATCGTGAACTACGAGCGGCTAGCGCCCGCTGTCAACGAGCTGGGCCAATGGCTCACTGCACGGCCTTCGATGCTGGTTCTGGACGAGGCGCACCGGATGAAGCTCGGTGCCGACGGCACCTACGGGGCAGCTTGTCTGGCACTCGGACCGCGGGCACGCCACCGCCTCATCCTGACCGGCACGCCCGCACCGAACGGGGTCAAGGACCTCGAGAACCTCTTCGGTTTCGTGTGGCCCGGCCACGGCAGGCAGAAGGTCATCCAGGCCGTGGCTGGGGGCAATCTGTCCAAGGCGAGCCAGGTGCTACGACCTCTCTTCACCCGGACGACCAAGTCCGATCTTGGTCTCACCCCTGCTGAGACCAAGATGGTCCCGGTTCCGATGCCACCGCTGCACCAGGAGGTGTACGAGGCACTGTGCGGCCGCTTCTCCTCACGCGCACTCGGCGCCGAAGGGGACTTCGCCGCACTCGGCAAGATCGTCGTGTACATGCTGATGGCCGCGACCAGTCCCGCGCTGCTTTCCGTTGGTACAACGAGGTACGAGCCACTCGCCTACCAGGTGCCACCGCTCACCGTTCCGTCGGACACACCGTTGTTCAAGCTGATGCAGGACCTGCCGGCGTACGAGTTGTCACCCAAGTACCAGGAAGCGCTGGCGATCGTCGCCAAGAACGCCGCCAACGGCCGGAAGACTCTGGTGTGGTCCACCTTCATCCGCAGCCTCAACACACTTCAGCGGTTGCTCAGCGCGTTCAACCCCGCGATGGTGCACGGTGGCACGGAGGACCGTGAAGCCGAGATCGACCGCTTCCGCAACGATCCGGACTGCATGGTCCTGCTGTCGAACCCGGCCACGCTCGGCGAGGGAATCAGCCTGCACCACCACTGCCACGATGCCGTGTACGTGGACCGGGACTTCGCGGCAGGCCGCTTCCTGCAGAGCCTCGACCGCATCCACCGGCTCGGGCTTCCGCCCGAGACCGAAACCAGAATCACAGTCCTGGTGACAGAGGGCAGCATCGACGAGGTCGTCAGCGCACGTCTCGGCGACAAACTGGAGTTCATGGGCCGCGTGCTCGACGATCCAGCAGTGCACGAGCTTGCCGACCTCGACGAGGAACCCGCGGTCGGCGGCGGCCTCGACCAGCAGGACCTCGAAGCTTTGCTGGGGCACCTCCGTGGCCATTCCCTCTGACCGGATCCTGCGCGCGGCAGTCCGCTGGCTCGAACAGCTTCCTCAGTCCGATCCAGCTCGCTGCCGCGTTCTCTTCTCCACTCACTCGGGCTACAGCGACATCACCCCGACCCAGTACGACTTGGCATTGGCGTGGCTGCACGAGACCGGGTTGCTCGCAGACCCGCACTCGTCACGCCCGGTGGAGCTCAGGGTGTTCTCCGCAGCTGTCGCCAGCAGTTCGGCCGTGTGGTTCGCGAATGCGGACATCCTCGTTCGCGAGCCGTCCGAACTACCTGCGGACGCACTGCGCGCCGCTGAGCTGCTCGGGCTCTCGCCGATTGAAGCGCACGGCGAGATCACCGTGCTGTGGGGCAAGGTCGATCTTGAACAACGCCAGCGCGTTGGCAACGCTGGAGAGCTCGCACTGGTGGAACTTCTGTCCAAAGGCATCCCAGCGCGAGTGGAGCACGTCGCGGTTGTATCGGACGGATATGGCTTCGACATCGCTGTTCATGCGGATCCACGTCCCGTGCATCTGGAGGTGAAGTCAACGACCCGCCGAGGCCGTCTCACCATTCACCTGTCCAGGCACGAGTTCGAGACCATGCGCCGCGACACCGAATGGCATCTCGTCGCAGTCCGGCTGACCGACGAACTCAGGCCGGCCGCGATCGCCACCGTGCCGAACGAGTGGATATCTGCTCAGGCGCCCGCAGATCGCGCCTCAGCTGGGCGATGGGAGTCGTGCAGGCTCGAGGTCCCGCCGGAAGTGCTGAAGCCCGGCATCCCGGCATTCTCCGGTACGAGGTACGACGACTGCCCTGTCTTGCTGACCGGCACCGTCAGCTGGCCGGGGTGACGCGCCAGTGCAGGCCTACTTCGCCTGCGGCAGCTTGACCTTCTTCTTCGCCCCCGGCGAGGACGGCGGCGGCACCACGGGACCGATGTCCCCGTCCGGCGCCTCGTCCAGGTCCACGATCACCGGTGCGTGGTCGCTCGGCCCGGTGCCCTTGCGCGCGTGCCGGTCGATCCACGCCGCCCGCACCCGCTCCGCGACCGGGGTGGAGGCCAGGATCAGGTCGATGCGCATGCCCAGGTCCCGGTGGAACATCCCGGCCCGGTAGTCCCAGTAGCTGAAGATCCGCTCGGTCGGCCACCGGTCGCGCACCACGTCGTGGAACCCGAGCGCCTGGATCGCCCGCAGCGCAGCGCGTTCCGGCTCGGTCACGTGCGTCTGCCCGATGTAGGCCTCGGGATCGAACACGTCCGCGTCGGTGGGCGCGATGTTGATGTCACCGCACACCAACGCGTCCGCCGGCCCCGCTTCGAGGACGTCGCGCAACGCGGCGAGCCACTCCAGCTTGTACTTGTAGTGGTCCGACTCGGGTTCGCGGCCGTTCGGCACGTACAGCGAGTGCACCCGCACACCGCCGCACGTGGCCGCCACGGCGCGGGCCTCGACGTGCGGGAAACCGGGCGCCCCGGCCACCCCGACCGCGACGTCGGTCAGCCCGACGCGGGACAGCAGCGCCACACCGTTCCACTGCGTCTCGCCGAACAGCGCCACCTCGTAGCCGCGGTCGGCCAGCTCCGAACCGAGCAGCGCGGTGAAGGCGTCGTCGGCCAGCTTGGTCTCCTGCAGGCACACGACGTCGGGCTTGCGCTGGTCCAGCCAGGGCAGGAGCCTCGGCACGCGCTGCTTGACGGAGTTCACGTTCCAGGTCGCCACTCGCACGCGTCCCACCGTAGTCACCGGAACTCAAGCCCGCATCGAGCTGTCAGAGAGCCGAGAACACCTCCTCCGCCCGATCCCGCTTGACGAACATCTGCCACGCGACCTCGGCGATGTCGTCCGGATCGAGCGTGTGCCCGGCCAGGTCACCGAACTGCTCCGGCCTGTTCTGCACCATCCGGTGAATGTCGCCGCGTTCGACGACACCGCCGATGGTCAACGTGCCCGCGTAAGCACCTTTGTCCGCCAACGCCGCGTTCAGCGTCACGACGTAGTTGCGCAACGCCGCCGACGCCACCGCGAACGCGCCGAGCATCGGCATCGGCACCACCGAGCTGAGCCCACCGGCGAACAGCAGCCCGCCACCGCGCTCCACGACCTTCGGCAGCACGTGCTGAACGACGTCGATCGCCGGGTAGACCCACCGCATCGCGGCCCGCGCGTCGTCCGACGTGGTCGACGTGATCTCGCCGGGCAGGTCGTCGAAGTCCGTGGCGCCGGGCCCGTAGTACACGACGTCGACCGCCCCGATTTCGTCCAATGTGGACAGCAACTGTTCGCGGTCGAGCAGGTCGGCGGCGAACGCCCTCGCCTTGACCCCGGCATCGCCGAGTTCGTCGAGATAGCCGCCGTGCCTGGCACTGCCGCGCGAGACCAGCACGATGTCGTACCCCTCCCTGCCGAACCGGTGCGCGATGGACATGCCGAGCCCGGGACCGACACCGAGCACAACCGCGGTGCGAGACATGGGTTTCCTCCCCTGACGCTAATTCGAGGCTGCCCTCGACTTAGCCCCGACGCTACCACAGAATTCGAGGGAACCCTCGACTTAGCCGCCCGCGTAGGATTCCGCCCATGTCCACCGCGTCGAGGCCCCTGCGTGCGGACGCGGCCCGCAACCGCGAAAAACTGCTGGCAGCAGCCGCCGCCCTGTTCGCAGAACGCGGCCTCGACGTCCCCCTGGAACACATCGCCCGCCGCGCCGAAGTCAGCATCGGCACGCTCTACAAGCACTTCCCGACCCGCGAGGACTTCGCGGCCGCGATCTTCCCCGAACGCCTCGCCGCCCTGGACGTCATCGGCGCGAAGGCCCTGGCCGACCCGGACCCGTGGCACGCGTTCGCCGGCTACCTCGACGACCTCTTCGCCCTGCAGGCGCAGGATCGCGGCCTCAACGACGTCCTGGCCAGAGACCTGCCGAACGCCCCGGAGGTGGTCTCGGCGTGCCACCGCGGCGCGGGCCACGCGGAGGTCCTGATCGCGCGCGCGATCGAGGCCGGCGTGCTGCGGGACGACTACTCGATCGCGGACATGGCCACGCTGACGAGGGCGATGGCCCAGGTCATCCGGGACTCGCCCGGCGAGTGGCGGCGCTTCCTGTCCATCTACGTGGACGGCCTGCGCGCGTAGACCTGCCGTCGCGGCACGGAACTAGTCGGCGTCGTCCGCCGAAAGTACCGGCGGCAGGTGCTGACCGTGCGCCTTGCGGAGGTACTCGATGCCATCCGCTTCGTCAGCCTGAACACCCAGGGTGTCTTCGAGTTCCCGCAGACGGACTTTCGCACCGTTGATCAGCTCCGACCAGGTGCGGACGTAGATCTGGCAGTCGTCGAACATCTTGACGCAACCGACCGGTAGGTAGGACTGGCCGCTGCTGCGGGTGACGAAGTCATCGAGTTCGGTCCCGACCAGGACGAACGTCCACTTCGCTCCTGTTCGGGTGAACCGCGAATCCCGAATTACCGCGTGCGCGTACTTCTCGATCTGCATGAGTTCGTCCGCACCGATGACCACGGACGGGCGTTTGAGCTCGACCACGAGATTGTCCGCCGAGCCGTTGAGCCCTTTGCGACATAGAACCAGGTCTGGAATGACTTTCTTGCCGTCGTAGCCCAGGACGGGCCGCGTGTCGGCGAGGTCGACGTCCTCCCCGAGGAACTTCAAGTGCTTGCGGGCGACGTTGGTCAAGGATTCGTCGTTGCCGACCAACGAGTACTGCTCACCGAACAACCAGGTCTCATTGGCGAGGATGCGGTGGAGCTGTCCCCTTTCACGGGTCTGCTTCCGCGGCTCCTCGTCGTACAGGACGGTCTCCAGACCTGCCAGGAAGCACAACCTGTCGCGCACGTGCTTCGCCGTGGCGATGATTGCGGGCAGATCGGTCTCCGCGAGAAGCTCCTTCAGGTTCGCGAGGTCTCGTCCCGGCAGCCCGATGACACTTTCCAGAACCTCGCAGACCTTCTCGGCATCCGTCTCCACCCGGTCCTTCAGGAGCCGGAGGAGCAGCCTCCGCAAAGTTGGCTCCCCCTTGTTGACCGCCTCGGAGGCCGCATAGGCCACAGCGTCGAAGACCTTTCGCTCCGCGTTCTCGACGGCGGTTCTGGGCGCTCCGGCGAAGGGGTAAACCTCGCTCTCGACCCACTCCCCCATTACCGCAAGCAGCCTTTCAAGGCCATCAGGATCAAGCTGCCTGATGGCGTTCTGCCTGAATCTGCTGAGCGCGACCAACTCGAGGGCGCCGACGCTGATCCGGCCATCGGTCGCGCGCCACCCGTCATCGAAGTGGGCGGTGTACCGAGTGACCGGCACGGTCGACTGCTGCGGTTCCTCGAAGGTGGTGCGACAACGCCAGCACATGTAGCGCGGCGCGAGCGCCTTGCGGGCGTTGACCTGGCCGCTGCCACAGTGAGGGCATCGATGACGCACACGCGAGGCCGGTTCTGCCTCCACTCGGCTGACGATGCCCACCCCCAGCACGCTGCGGAGACCCCGAAGGACGACCGTGTCCCCCGCAGCGACCCGCCGGTGGTTCGCCACCAAGGAGTCGTACACGTAGTTCGACGGCACCGGCTCATCCGGCATGACGAGGAACGACCACGCCCCCACGGCACCACCCGTCCACGCTTCGACACACCCATGCCGTGATGGTGGGGCAGGTCGGATTCGAACCGACAACCTGACAGATTATGAGTCTGCTGCTCTGACCGGTTGAGCTACTGCCCCCTCGCAGCGGCGGCACGAACCCGGCAACGCTGCGTGGTGGAGGATACCGATCACGCCGAACGGGCCTTGCGCACCCCCGTGGCGAGCGACACATAGGCTGCACACGTGCGTTTGACCCTCCGCGACTTCACCCCGGCGGACGAGCCCGAGGTGCTGCGGCTGTTCGCCGAGTGCGACGACTGGTTCCAGGCCGCCACGGGCCACCCGTCCGGGCCCGGTGACGTGCAGAGCCTCTTCTACGCGCTGCCGGAGGGGGCGCGTGACGAGCAGAAGCACCTGCTCGTCGCGGAGGCGGAGGGGATGATCGGGTTCGTGGACCTGGTCGTGGACCACCCGGAGCCGGGGCACGCGACCATCGGGTTCTTCCTGGTGCCGCGCGACCTCCGGCGGTGGGGCATCGGCACCGAGATGGCCAAGGCGCTCACGCAGCGCTATCCCGGCGTGACGCATGTGCACGTGAGCCTCACGGACTTCAAGCCCGGCAACGAGTTCCTCAGGGCCATGGGCTTCACCCTCAACGGTCAGCGCGCGGTGCTGGAGCTCGCGCCGAGGTCCGACGGCCGGTAGCCGTCCGGGTAGCCGGGGTAGGTGCGGTTGCGCGCGCGGGTCAGCTTCAGCGTGCGCCGCACGGGCATGCGGCGCACCACCAACGCACGCAGCCGCAACGCCAGCCGTCCCACCGCCCCCACCCACGAAGGTGGGGCGGTGAAACCGAACGCGCGCACCATCAGCGGGTCCAGCATGCCGACGACGGCGCGCGAGACGACGGGCTTGAGGATCGACGGGTACCACGAGCAGAACAGGTCGACGGTGTACTGCCCGATGCGGCGGTTCGACGGGGCGAACACGAAGTGCTTCTGCTCGTAGGCCGCTTTGAAGGCCCGGTAGGCCTCGAAGTCGGAAGGAATGTCCCGGATGCCCATGCGCGCGCCGACCGCGCGGTAGAAGTGGAACGCCGCCAGCTGTTCGTTGCGCGTCAGCGGGCGCCAGCCGTACTGCAGGAGCCAGTCGATCGGGTCGTAGATGAACGTCGCCAGGACATACAGCATGTCGTCGTTGGAGATGTCGTAACGGCCGTGCTGCCGGTTCACGACGCGTAGCGCCTCACGACCGCGTGGGGAGTCGTAGCCGTGCTCGACGAGCTCGGCCATGAGGACGGCGGTGTCGTCGTAGCGCTTCTGCGGGCGGCGTTCGAACTCGCCGGTGCGCTCCAGCAGGCCCGAGATCGCCGGCACGCAGTACGTGCGGAACAGGGCCAGCTCCAGCGACTTCTGGTAGTCCCACGGGAACTCCAGGCCCGCGGAGATCCTCATGATCTCCTCGTGGTCGGCGACGGGGTCCAGCGACGTGATGCGGCGGAGGTTCGAGAAGCGGGACATGCACCCAAGCTGGCTCACGCGCCCACAAAGCACTAGGCCCCAGTCGGATGACTGGGGCCTAGTGCCTTACGCTCCCCCAACTGGACTCGAACCAGTAACCCTGCGATTAACAGTCGCATGCTCTGCCAATTGAGCTATGGGGGAATGTTCTGTTGTGGTCTTGCCTGTCAGGCTTGGTTCCTCCTGACAGTGGGTAACTCTACATGAGTCTCAAAACGGGTTCTGCAGGCACCCCCCCGTTTTGCGGTTAAATGGCCTCTGACCAGCCACAATGCGAGAGGAGACCCCATGAAGGGCATCTTGGTCGGCATGGCGGTCGGCTACGTGCTCGGCGCCAAGGCCGGGCGGGAGCGCTACGACCAGATCGTTCGGCTCTGGCACCGCGTCACGGAGAACCCCACGGTGCGCAGGACGGCGAGCCAGGCCAAGGACAAGGCGTTCGAGGCCGCTCACCAGGCAAAAGACCTCGCCGTGGACGCTGCGGAGAAGGCCGCCGAGAAGGCTCCGTGGCGGCACCAGGAGGAGGCCAACGGGCGGCCCGTCACCCCTCGGGCGTGATCATCTTCACACCTGGGCCACCACGAAGATCCGCCTGAACGGGAACCACGTCGTGCCGTCGGCCCGCCGCGGGTAGGCCTCGCGCAGTCGCGGCGCCAGTTCCGCGACGTACGCCTCCCAGTCCGATGAGGACAGTGCCGCGCGCACCGGCCGCAACGCCGTGCCGGTAACCCATTCGAGCACCGGATCGGGCCCGGACAGCCGCTGCACGTACGTGGTCTCCCAGGCGTCCACAGAGGAGCAGCCGGCCAGCAGTTCGGCGTACTCCACGGGGTCCAGCACGGGCTTCTCCGCGCGGAAGACGTGCGCCAACGACGGTCCGGCGACCTCTCGGATCAACCGGTGCGAGGCGTCCGAGTGGTTGCCGGGCACCTGGAACGCGAGCCACGCGCCGGAAGGCAGCGCCGTCGCCCACTTCTCCACGATCGAGGGATGTGACGGAACCCACTGCAGCACCGCGTTGGACACCAGGACATCGGTGTCCGGCAACGGTTCCCAGGTCGTCACGTCGTCGACGCGCGCATCCACGCCCGCGGCACGAGCGGCCTCGACCATCTCGACGGACGAGTCGAACGCCTCGACGACCGCGGAAGGCCACCGCGAGGACAGCGACGCGGTCAGATTTCCGGGCCCACAGCCCACATCCACCACACGACGGGGCTCCGCGGCCCCCACGCGTGCCACCAACTCGTAGAACGGCCGCGCCCGGTGATCGGCGAAGGCCAGGTACTGCGCCGGATCCCACATACGGCTAACAGTACACGCGTACTGCTAGCCCGCCAGTCCTTTAATGCGACAGCCTTGAAACGAACGCGGAAACGGCCACGCGCACGTCCGCGAGATCCACTCCGGCGTCTCCACGCGCCTGCCACACGACACCGTCCTGGCCGGGGATCTTGCGCTGCAGGATCCACACCCCCGGCGATTCGACGCGCTCCCGGTGCCGGATCGAGCTCTCGACGCGCTGGCTGATCGCCCGCAGCACCCGGCTGGGTTCCTCGACCGCGAACCGTTGCGCGGGAAGGTCTTCCAGCAGCACGACGGGACCTTCCGCGCCGGCCTCCCGCGCCTCGACCACGCGCAGCGCGCCCTCCCACTTCACCTTGCTGATCAGGTGCCACCCGATCCGCCGGGGACCGGGCACCCACAGCCCGAGAGAGGTGACGACGAGGTGCCCGTCCGGCACGGGAGCGGACGCGATCACGGTCTCGTCCGGCTCCAGCGACCCGGTGAACCCGTCCGGCGCGCCGGAGCCGAACAAGCGGCGGAACAACCCCACTACAGCACTCCAGCGCTCTGCTGCAGGAGCGCCTTGCGGTACTCCTCCAGCGCCACCAGGTCGCCCCACAGCGCCCGGTACTCGTCGGCGTCCTTGATCGGCGAGAGCCGGCGCAGCCGCGACTTCACGTCCTCGATCTGCTTGCCGACCTGCACCTCCTGCAGCCGCGCGATCACCATCGACACGTAGCGGAACTCGTCGTCCTGCTTGACCGCCAGCGGTTCCACCGCGAGCTCGGTCAGCACCGACCGCACCGACGCGTGCGAGCACGCCTGCGAGATCGCGTCGAGGTACGCCGTGCCCGCGAGCCCGGAGGACGCGCCGCCGGCGTCGCGGATCGCGCGGTGCAGCGCCACGTAGGCGGGGTCCGTGAACGCCTCGTCGGGCAACGAG
This sequence comes from Lentzea sp. NPDC004789, assembly GCF_053601075.1. Classification (NCBI taxonomy): domain Bacteria; kingdom Bacillati; phylum Actinomycetota; class Actinomycetes; order Pseudonocardiales; family Pseudonocardiaceae; genus Lentzea; species Lentzea sp. NPDC004789. Next base: position 386,861 of record NZ_JBSGBE010000006.1, read on the forward strand.
TCGTACAGCGGACCGGCGTACTCGGGCAGCCGCAGCGCGACCTTGAGCACCTCGCGTTCGGGCACCAGCCGCGGGTCGCGCGGGTTCGGCCGCGGCGGGCCGTCGACCTCCACGCCGAGCGCCATCTGGTTCGGGTCGACGCGCTGAGCAGCCACGACCGGCGCCTTGCCACCGGCGACCTGGCGCACCCGGCGCACGACCATGGCCTCGTCGTCCCAGCCCACCCACCAGGCCAGGCGCGTCGCGTAACCGTCGCGCTTGGCGCGGTCCTTGATCTGCGCGACGAACGGCACCATCTTCTTCAGCGCCTCGACGCGCCCGTCCACCGAGTCGAGGTCGTACGCCTTGAGCTGCGCCTTGATCGCGAACTCGATCAACGGCGTGCGCCGCGCCACCAGGTCGCGCACGGCCACGTCGCCCTTGGCCTGCCGCAGCTCGCACGGGTCCATGCCGTCCGGCGCGACCGCGATGTAGGTCTGCGCGGAGAACTGCTGCTCCCCCTCGAACGCCTTCAGCGCGGCCTTCTGGCCCGCCTCGTCGCCGTCGAAGGTGAAGATGACCTCGCCGTTCACGTCGTCGTCGATCAACAGCCTGCGCAGCACGTTCATGTGGTCCGTGCCGAACGCCGTACCGCAGGAGGCGACCGCGGTCGGCACGCCGGCCAGGTGCATCGCCATCACGTCGGTGTAGCCCTCGACGATGACGGCCTGCTTGCGCTTGGCGATCTCCCGCTTGGCCTGGTCGAGCCCGAACAGCACCTGCGACTTCTTGTAGATCATCGACTCGCTGGTGTTGAGGTACTTCGCCTGGATCGGGTCGTCGTCGAAGATCCGCCGCGCGCCGAACCCGACGACCTCGCCGCCGATGTCCTTGATCGGCCACAGCAGCCGCCGGTGGAACCGGTCGATCGGCCCCTGACGACCTTCCTTGGTGAGCTGCGACTTGATCAGCTCGGTGAGCTCGAAGCCGCGGCCCAGCAGGTGCTTGGTGAGCTTGTCCCAGCCGCCGGGCGCGAACCCGCAGCCGAACTGGCGGGCCGCGGCCTCGTCGAACCCGCGCTCGGCCAGGAACTCGCGCGCCGCCTGCGCCTCCGGTGAGGCGAGCTGCTCGGCGTAGAACTCGGCGGCCACCTTGTGCGCCTCGATGAGCCTGCTGCGGGTGCCGCGATCGCGCTGGATCGTGACGCCGCCGCCCTCGTAGGTGAGCTGGATGCCGGCCCGGTCCGCGAGCCGCTCGACGGCCTCCACGAACGACAGGTGCTCGACCTTCATCACGAAGGCGATCACGTCGCCGCCCTCGCCGCAGCCGAAGCAGTGGAACGTGCCGTGCGACGGGCGCACGTTGAACGACGGCGTCTTCTCGTCGTGGAAGGGGCAAAGCCCCTTGAGCGCTCCCCCGCCCGCCCGCTTCAGCGAGACCTGGTCACCGACGACCTCGTCGATGCGGCTGCGCTCACGCACCAACGCGATGTCGCTTTCCCTGATGCGTCCTGCCACGCCCCGAGTCTACGGCTTGTGAAAAACCCGGGATGGCAGACTGCGGCTCGTGACCTCCGCCGAAGACTTCGGGCTTCACCGCACGCATCTCGTCGGTGTCGCCTACCGGTTGACCGGCAGCGTCGCCGACGCCGAGGACGCCGTGCAGGAGGCGTGGCTGCGCTTCTCGTCCGCCGAGGGGATCAGGGACGTCCGCGGCTGGCTCACGACCGTCGTCAGCCGCATCTGCCTGGACCGGCTGCGGTCCGCGGCCGTGCGCCGGGAGACCTACGTGGGCTCGTGGCTGCCGGAACCGCTGCTGACCACGAGCGAGGACGACGACCCGCTGGCGTCGGTGGTGCGGTCCGACGGCGTGCGCATGGCGGCGCTGGTCGTGCTGGACCGGCTGACCCCGGAACAGCGCGTCGCGTTCGTGCTGCACGACGCGTTCTCGTTGCCGTTCACGGAGATCGCGGACGTCCTGGGCGTCACGCCCGAGGCCGCCCGGCAGCACGCCTCCCGTGCGCGCAAGGTCGTCGCGGGCGCCGAGCCACCTCCGCGCGCGGCGCTGGCCGAGCAGCAGGAGGTGCTGGAGAAGTTCCTCCAGGCCATGTCGAGCGGGGACATCGACGCCGTGCTCGGCCTGTTGCACCCGGACGCGGTGATGATCGGCGACGGCGGCGGCAAGGCGCGCACGGCGGTCAACACGGTCGCCGGCGCGGACAAGGTCGCCCGCTTCTTCCTCGGTCTCGTGCGCAAGTACGGGTTCCCGGAGATGCAGCCGGTGCTGGTCAACGGCGACCTCGGCGTCGTCATGGCGGCGCAGGGGGACGTGGCCGCCCGGGTGACGACGTTCACCGTGCACGACGGCAAGGTCCTCGCCGTCTACGACATCGCGAATCCGGACAAACTGGCCCACATCGACCTCTGATCAGCGCCTTTGGTCTGGACCGTTCCTGGTTGCGGCATCGTCGGGTCACTAACGTTCGGAGCCGTTTGGTCAGCCCAAGACCCCTGCCGCGGGTTGCAACCATCGGAGTTCCGACATGCCCGAACACGACAACAGCCACTCACGCCGGGCGTTCCTGGCGACGGGTGCGGCCACCGTGGTCGCACTCACCGCCGCCGGCACCACCAAGGCGCTCAGCGCTCCTCTCCCCCTCACCCCGACCTGCGTCGATGACGACGACACCCCGTCGAACATCGAAGGTCCCTACTTCAAGCGCAACTCCCCGGAACGCACGAACCTGCGCACGGCCGGCGTCACCGGGGTCGTGCTCTCCCTGACCGGGTTCGTCTACACGTTGAAGTGCGCGCCGATTCAGCACGCCCTGCTGGACTTCTGGCAGGCCGACGACAAGGGCGTGTACGACAACAGCAGTCCCGCGTTCAAGATGCGCGGGCACCAGTTCACCAGCACGACCGGCGCGTACGTCCTGGAAACCGTCGTGCCCAAGGACTATCCGGGCCGAACGCCGCACATCCACGTCAAGGTGCAGGCGCCGAACGGCCCGATCCTCACCACACAGCTGTTCTTCCCGGACAACCTCCAGGCGTACGGCATGAACGTGGCCGCGCTGAACCGGCGCGACGGCTTCATCAACCGCGACTGCACGGTCGAGCTCAGCCCGCTCGTCGGCAACCGCTACACGGCCCGGTTCGACTTCGTCGTCGAGTAGTGGTCATCTCAGAGATCACCACCGCAGGCGCAGCAGCTTCCCGACGTCCCGCAGCTTCGGGATCGCGCTGACGACCTTCATCTGGATCCTGCCGGACCTGGGCAACGCGTCCAGGTGCGGCAGGTCCACGCTGCGCCAGGCGTCCACAGCGGTCAGTCCGGGGTGCAGCGCCTCGACCTCGCGCGGGTCGTCGACGCCCCAGTGCAGCGTCGCTCCGGCGTTGCGCACGGCCGGGACGAGCCTCTGCAGCTTGATCCCCCACGAGCCGTAGACGTCGAACAGCAGCTCACCGCTGTCGAACCTGCTGGTGATCCGCCTGATCAACCCATGACCTTCCTCCCGCGTGAGGTACATCGAGAGACCCTCGAACACCGCCACCACGGGACGATCCGCGGGCGCCGCGGCGAGCCACTCGTCCTCGGTCACGGACGACGCCACGAGCCGGTAGTCACCGGACGGTTCCGGCAACAGCTTGTGCCGCAACGCAACGACGTCCGGCATGTCGACGTCGACCCACCGCACCGTGTCCGGCCGTTCGATGCGATGCGCGCGGGTGTCCAGGCCGCACGCGAGGTGCAGCACCGTGCAGGACGGGTTGCGCTGCAGGAACTCGCGCGTCCAGTCGTCGAGCACCCTCGCGCGAATGGCGACGCCGACCGCGCTCGTGAGGTTCATGCCGGTCTTGGCGAAGTCGTAGTCGATCCGGTCGACGGCACGCTTCGCCTCGTCGTCGCGCAGCACGGAAGTGGTTTGTTCGCTGTCGATCGCCCGGCCGTACAACGTGGCGAGCATGGTCTCCTGGGCACCCGTCAGGGTGATCTTCTCCACGTGCCTAGTGTGCCGGGACGCGACAGGCGTCGCCGCTCGTGAACCCCTGGTCCCTGATGCCGAACGCGCTGTTGAACCGCGCCCGCTGGTTCTCCAGCGAGATCTGGTAGGTCAGCGCGACGAGTTCCTTGCGCCCCAGCAACCTCTCCAGCTCGGCGACCTGCTCGTCGGTGACGCTGACGGGCGTGTCCGTGATCGCGTCGGCGTACGCGAGCGCCTTGCGTTCGATGTCGGTGAACAGCGGTGAGGTGGCATACGAGTCGATGTGCTTCAACCGTTCGATGTCCAATCCTCCGTGCTTCATGAGCATCGCGCCGAAGTCGACGCACCACGAGCAGCCGAGCTTCACGGCCGTCCGGTAGACGCACAGCTCGAACAGCGGCCCGTGCGCAGCCTTCTTGACCGCGAGCTCGTGCCGTCCGCTCGCGATGAGCAGCTTCGGGTGGTGCGCCAGGACCATGGCCGGCTCCGGCACCGCCCCGAACTCACGCCGCGCGAACCAGTACACGGCCCTGGTGAGCAGGCCCGCTTCCTTCTTGGTGACTCCCTTGATCCTCGTCATGCTCACTGGACGAGACAGCGTCCACGAACGTGACAGCGAACGTGACACCTTTGGGTGACTGGGTTGCGGGGCGAGCAGCTCATAGGGTCCTCGCATGAGCAACGACTTCGTGCTGGACATCGATCACGAGTCGGCCGGCCTGCTGGCGGGGACACTGCTGGCGGGCGATTCGTGTGCGGTGCCGGTGCGTCACCAGAACGTCCGGCTGCTGCTGTGCGCGTTGCCCGGCGAGGACGGCATGCGGCTCTTCCTGCGCCGCAACACCCCCAGCTAACGGTCGTACACGGCCACGTAGTCCATCAACAGATCGCGCGACCGCTCGTTGTCGAGCGCGACGGCGTGCATGCGCTGAAACACCAGCACGGCCCGCTCGACGGTGGCCGCGTCGCTGACGAGTGCCCAGTTCGCGAGGTAGACGAGCGGCGGCTCGTGCTCGTACTGGATCAGCGCGTAGTCGAGCCCGACCGCCGCCGCCCCGCCCGCGCTGGCCGGCACGACCCTGATGGACGGCGCGTGGAACAGCAGGTGCAGGATCTGGTCCTCCATCAGTCGGTTGTTCCCGACCGCGGTGCGCAACGCGTACTCGTGGATGAAGAACACGCACTGCGGCAGCACGCCGTCGCGTTGCAGCTCCGGCGCCGGGGTGAGGCCGAGCGCGCCGGCCAGCGCCTTCGCGTAGCACTCGGTCCGCAGGAGGACGGGAATGGTGACGGCGCTGAAGCAGGTGATCCGCGTGGCGCCTGCCGTGGCGAGCACGACGAGCTGCTCGCCGGCACCGTGCTGGGTCATGCCTGGAACGGTAAAGGCGTGATCATGATCTCGCCGCGCGAAACGCTCGCCCATCAGGGCGAATGCGGCGGGAAAACGGTTACGGACAGGCGATCTGCGCGAGGAAGTAGATCGCCTTCGACCGCGCGTGCCGCACGGCCAGCAGGAACGGCCGGTCGACGGTGACCACGATCGGGTCCCGGCGGTTCGGCCGCGCACCCCGGCTGATCATGACCGCGGTCGCGGCGGCACCCTCCAGCCCCTGCTCGTCGACGCGCAACACGGCCTCGTGGACGACCTCGCTCACGATCAGGTGGTCCGGCGAGATTCCGCCCAGATCCGCGTCCTCGGCGAACATCGCCCGCACACCCAGCTCCGCCAACGTCTCCGCCAGGTCGTAGTTCGCGCTGACGTCCACTTTGGGCAGTGACAGCGCGACCTCGGTGGTGGTGCGGACCTCGAACACCGACGGGTCGAGCGGCTGCTCCAGCGAGGTGTCCGGCAACAGCACCAGCATCTCGACGCGATCCTCCGTGGGCAACGCGACGGTCTGCCACCCGTCGTGCCGGGCGTAGCCGAGCTTTGCGGTCACCTTCATCGTCGGCACCTCGACGTCACCGCCGGGCGCGTGGAAGTTCCGCGGTTTCGTCGCGCCGGCCTTGAAGGGGTTGCGCCAGCCGGCCTTGAGGTACAGGGCGTTGACGAGGACCGCGACCGCGGCCGGGGAAAGGCGGCCGAGCAGTTCGGGGACGAGTCCGCGGGTCGCTTCCTCGACGTCGGCGTTGATGAGCTTGCGTGCGGTCGCGGGGTCGGCGAAGGCCGTCCGCCGGACCGAGGAGGCCAGCGAGAACCCGGGGTTCAAGGTCAGGCTGTCGTCAGCCCACAACTTGTTCGCGACGGACAGCTCCGGCACGTCCAGCGCGTCGCCGGGGTCGAAGTCCCGCAGCAACGCGTCGAGCTCGGCGCGGGTCCGGCCGCGGGCGCCCTCGCGGACCAGGGCGAGAGCGCTCGCCACCGAGAACGGTGACCAGCACGCGTTCTCTTTCGGATCAGGAACGGCGACGCGGTGCAGGTTCCGGGCGAAGCTGGCCTGATCAGTCAAGATTCCCCCAGGACGTCGGTGTCACGGGCGGGCGACCTGCGCGAGGAAGTAGATCGCCTTCGACCGCGCGTGCCGCACGGCCAGCAGGAACGGCCGGTCGACGGTGACCACGACCGGATCGGCCGGGAGCTCGAACGACACGGTCCGGAACGTGACGGCGGTGGCCGCAGCGCCCTCCAGACCCTCCTCGTCGACGCGCAGCACGGCCTCGTGGATCACGTCGTCGACGAACAGCCGTTCGTCCGGCGAGAGCCCGCTGAAGTCGGCGTCGCGCGCGAACATGCGCCGGACCCCGAGGCGTTCCAACACGTTCTTGAGCTGGAACTTCTCCCGAACGTCCACTTTGGGCAGTGAGAGCTCGACGTTCATCCGGCTGGTGGCGTCGAACACCGACGGGTCGAGCGGCTGGTCCAGTGAGGTGTCCGGCAGCAGGATCACGGCCTCGACACCGGAGGCCGCGGGCAGCACCACCGTCTGCCAGCCGTCGTGGCGGGCGTAGCGGAACTTCTCGGTCACCTTCATCGTCGGCACGTCCACGTCGCCGCCCGGTGCGTGGAACGGCATCTGCTCGGTCTCTCCCGCGGCGAACGGGTTCAGCCAGCCCACCTTGAGGTACAGGGCGTTGACGATGATCGCCGCCGCGTCGGGGGGCGGCGGGCTCGTCAGCAGTTCGGGGATCAGGCCGCGGGTGGTCTCGGCGACGTCGGTGTTGAGGAGCTTGCGGACCGTCTGCGGATCCGAGAACGCCGTGCGCCGCACCGACTCCGCGAGCGAGAAGTCCGGGTTCAGGGTCAGGTCGTCGTCCGCCCACAACGTGTTCGCGACGGCCAGTTCGGGGACGTCCAGGGAATCCGCGGGGTCGAATCCGGCGAGCAGCCCGTCGAGCTCGGCACGGGTCTCGCCGCGCGCGGCCTCGCGGGCCAGCGCGAGCGCACTGGCCACCGAGAACGGTGACCAGCACGCGTTCCGCGACGGGTCAGGTACGGCGACGCGGTGCACGGCGAGGGCGAAGTCGGCCTGATCGGTCACGGAGAATCTCCCCTACTGACGTGGGTCCGGCAGTGACACCATGATCGGATCTTCCGGGACGGGCCGCTCTCCCGCTCCTCCCATCGGCCCAAGTGGTTTGGGGTGACGGGGTTCGCGCACACCGGCCGACCCGTCGTCCCCCTCGTCTTCAGTGGGGAAGCCCGCCGGCACGGCTTCCCTGCTCGGTCTCCGCCACGGCCAAGGTCGGCCCGGCGGTCTGGATTCGTCCGCCATGCCCTCGAAGCTACGCCGATGCGCGGTGCCAGGCCACGGCCTGCGCGTCGGTGAGCAGGGCGACCTGGTCGACGACGACGCGAAGCCTTGCCGCGTAAGAGGAAGCGGCCGCGAACACCGGGCGGAACACGGGGTCGAGCAGCGTCGGCCGTTCCATCAACCGGGTGACCAGATCGGTGATGAGCTCGCGCTGCCTGGCCTGCATGGCCAGCCGGGCCGGGTCGCTCATCACGTACCGGACGGCCATCGCCTTGAGCAACGCCACTTCCGCCGCGACCTGCGGTGGCACCTCCAGCGCCGCGTTGTACCTCGTGAGCGCTCCGTCGCCGTGCACCTCGCGGGTCGCCGTCACGGCCGCGGTCGCGAACCGGCCGACCAGCTCGCTGGTGAGGTTCTTCAACGCCACCTGCGCGCCGAGCGAGCCGTCGTACTCGTGCTCGGTCCAGAAGCCGATGACCGGCAACGTGAGCAGCTCCTCCGCGGTGGCTTCGAGCGTGGCGACGGACTCGTCGGAGAACGTCTTGGCCGCGAGCGACGCGATGGCGGCGCGTTCGTCGGCACGGGCCAGCGCGCCCAGGCTGATGCGGTGGGCCAGCACGCCGTCCTCGACATCGTGCACCGAGTACGCCACGTCGTCGGCCCAGTCCATCACCTGCGACTCGATGCAGCGCTCACGGTCCGGTGCTCCCGCACGCATCCACTTGAACACTTCGAGGTCGTCGTCGTACACGCCGAACTTCACCGTGCCCGGCGTGCGCGGCCACGGGTACTTGGTCGCGGCGTCGAGCACCGCGCGAGTGAGGTTCAGGCCGTGCGCGGTCTTCGGTTCGAGGCGGGCGAGGATGCGGAACGTCTGCGCGTTGCCCTCGAAGCCGCCGCACGGCCCGGCGAGTTCATTGAGGGCCCTCTCGCCGTTGTGCCCGAAAGGCGGATGGCCGATGTCGTGCGCGAGACCGGCCGTGTCGACGATGTCCGGGTCGCAGCCCAGTTCCTCACCGATGCCGCGGCCGATCTGCGCGACCTCCAGCGAGTGGGTGAGCCGGGTGCGCGGGACACCGGTGACCTCGGAGCCCTCACCAGGGCCGACGACCTGCGTCTTGCCAGCGAGCCGGCGCAACGCCGCGGAGTGCAGCACACGGGCCCGATCGCGGGAGAACGGCGTGCGCGTGTCGGTGCGGGCACCCGGCAGCGCGGCGCTCTTCGGTTCCTCGGGGAGCAGGCGCTCCGCGTCGTGGCCGGTGTATCCCATCACCCGATTTTAGGGAGCTTGAGCTCGTCGAACACGCCGGCGTGAGCCTTCATCAAGCGGTAGTACAGCAGCGCTCCGGTCTCGCGCTTGATGTAGAACCACTGCGTCTCCCGGGTCTGCACGTTCGGGCCGACGCGGGTCGGTGACGTCCACGCGTGCAGACCGGCGTCCTCGGCCATCGTGCGGGCGCGCAGCGAGTGCCACGGGTCGCTGACGATCACGGCGGTCTTCAGGTCGCGTTCCTGGGCGACCGAGGCGACGGCCCGCAGCGACCCGAGCGTGTCCGCGCCCTCGCCGACCTGCAGCACGCGGTCCTCCGGGACCCCGCGCTTCACCAGCCACAGCTTGCCGACCTGGCCCTCGGTGAAGTTGTCGCCGGGCTGGCGGCCGCCGGTCGTGGCGATGTAGCCGACGACACCCGCCTTGTAGAGGCCGAGCGCGTGTTCGAGCCGGGCTTCGAGCACGTCGGACGGGACGCCGTTGTACTGCGCGGCACCCAGGACGATCGCCATGTCGGCCTTCGTCCAGTCGTCCACGCGCGCGACCTGCCACACGCGGAACGCCGTGCCGCCCACCACGAGCACACCGACGACCAGTGCGCCGAAGAACAGGCGCAACACGATCCGACGAATCCTGGCCAGAGGTTTGAGGGGTGGGGTCCGCACTCCAAGCATGGTTCCAGAACCGGCCCGGCGGTGCGTTGACGCCCCTGCGAGGATCATCGTCATGCCTGCTGAGCAGCCCACCATCCTCGCCACGTCCGGAGGCCTGCGCGCCGGCCACCGGACCTACGTCGAATTCGGCGACCTGATCCACTTCGCGGTGGACCTGGCCGGTGTGGAGGGTCGCGCACCGCGGCTCTGCCACGTCGGCACCGCCGGGGGCGACCAGCGGTACATGAACGCGAACATGGCCGAGGCGGGCAACGTCGCGGGCATCGGCGTCTCGTTCCTGAACCTCTTCACGATGCCCCCGACCGACGACCTCGAGGACTTCGTGCTGTCCCACGACGTCATCTGGGTGGGCGGCGGCTCGGTGGCGAACCTGCTCGCGGTGTGGGAGGTGCACGGCCTCGGCGCGGTCCTCCGCAAGGCGTGGGAGGCCGGCGTGGTGCTCAGCGGTGTGTCGGCGGGCTCGATCTGCTGGCACGTCGGCGGGGCCACCGACTCGTTCGGCCCGGAGCTGCGGATCGTCACCAACGGCCTCGGCTTCCTGCCCTACGGCAACGGCGTGCACTACGACTCCGAGGAGACCCGCCGCCCGAAGATCCACGAGGCGGTGGGCGCGGGCCTGCTGCCGACGACGTACTGCACCGACGACGGCGTCGGCCTGCTCTACCGCGGCACCGAGCTCGTCGAGGCCGTCTCGGAACGGCGTGGGTCCGGCGCGTATGTCGTGACCAGGGAAGAGTCTTCAGCAACCGCTCAGGAGGAAAAGCTCGACACCAGGCTCCTGTGACACGGACCTTGGAGGGGTGCGCTGGACTCTGATCTTCTTCCTCGCGGCGGCCGTCTTCGTGATCCCGGACGCCATCCCGTGCCATGCGCACGCGACGCAGTCCGCTCAGGTGTCGCGCGGTCCCGACGTTCTGGACACCGACCAGGCGCCTGATACATCGGACATCGGATCCGATGTATCGCACTCCAGCCCCGACATCTCGGCCACGACACCGCCGCCGTCGGCGGTATCCAATATATTGCCTGCTGATATATCGGATATCGCCGCGGCGGGCGGCAAGTCCGACGTCGGCTTCGCCGTGATGGACCTGCAGACCGGCCAGGTCGTCTCGGACCAGGGCGACAAGCCGTTCTACTCGGCGTCGCTGGCGAAGCTGATCCTCGCCACCGACGCGTTGCAAGAGCCGCTGTCCGAAGAGGACCAGGATCTGATCCACCGCGCGTTGAGCGTCAGCGACGACGACGCCATGGACGTGCTGTGGGAGAGGTTCGACGGCATGGACGCCATCGGCCGCGTCGCCACCGAAGCAGGCCTCACCGGCACGCACGCCCCGGACGACCCGTCACAGTGGGGCGAGGTCGTCATCACCGCGAACGACATGGTCCGGCTCTACCACTACATCCTCGGCTCACCGGTCCGCGACACGATCGTCGCCGACCTGTCGTCGGCGCAGGCCACCGCCGCCGACGGCTTCGACCAGCAGTTCGGCCTGCTCGGCGTCACCGGTGCCTACGCCAAGCAGGGCTGGATGTTCTACCTGCCGAGCGAGGTCTACCTGCACAGCGCGGGCGTCCTCGACAACCGCTACGCCGTCGCCGTCCTCACCACGAGCCCGACCGGTTCCTGGACCACAGCCCGTCAGGCGATCAACGCGGTCTCCAAGGCGCTGCTGGTGAAGCTGGGCGTCAACAACTGATCCGGAACACGCGGCGCGCGGTGAAGAACGCGACCCCGCCCAGCACCACGAGCAGGACCAGCACCGCGAGGTACACCGCCGACCCCACCGTGAACGGCACCTCGCCGCGCAGCGACATCACCTCGAAGAACAACGGGAACAGCACACTGAAGACCGCGCCGCCCCACCACACGCCGAGCAGCCGCAGGACCAGGCGAGCGTTGTTCACATCGACGTACTCACCCTGCGCACACGAACGGCCAGTGGCGAGACTGAGCCCGGACAGCACTCCCCAGAACGCGCCGATCCCGCCCATCATCACTCCGATCACATTGATCGGGTTGTGGGAGGACGGCAGGTTCAGGCCGACCGCGACGAGCACGATCCCGAACACCAGCGCCATTCCGACGATCGGCAGGCCCATCACCGTCAACCGCGCCCGAATCCGTTCGACGCGTGGCGCGGAGACCCACACCCAGTGCGGTGACGGACCCTGACCGATCATGATCATTCGGTCACCGTGATCGACCCATGAGGAAAGTGCCGACGCGACGACGTCGTGGCCGGGCAGCGTCGGACCCGCGATGGCGTTCCGCGGGCGGCGGCATCTCGGCCATCACCGCCCTGACCTGCCGCACGCCGACCGGTGCAGCCTGGAACCGGCGCGGCGGTTCACCTCGACCGATGATCACCGGTCGAGGTTCCCACACGTGACCGAGCTCAGCAGCCGATGAGGCGTGCGGCCAGGTAGGACTCCAGCTGGTCCATCGCCACCCGCTCCTGCGACATCGTGTCGCGCTCCCGCACCGTCACGGCGTGGTCGGTGAGGGTGTCGAAGTCGACCGTCACGCAGAACGGCGTGCCGATCTCGTCCTGGCGGCGGTAGCGGCGGCCGATGGCGCCGGCGTCGTCGAAGTCGACGTTCCAGTGGCGGCGCAGCGCGGTGGCGAGGTCACGGGCCTTCGGGGACAGCTCGGCGTTGCGCGACAACGGCAGCACGGCCACCTTCACCGGCGCCAACCGCCTGTCGAGCTTCAGCACGACGCGCTTGTCCACGCCGCCCTTGGCGTTCGGGGCCTCGTCCTCGACGTACGCCTCCAGCAGGAACGCCATCATCGGTCGGCCGACACCGGCGGCCGGTTCGATGACGAACGGCTTGTAGCGCGAGTTGGTGGCCTGGTCGAAGTACGACAGGTCGACACCCGAGGCGTTGGAGTGCGTGGTGAGGTCGTAGTCGGTGCGGTTCGCGATGCCCTCCAGCTCACCCCACTCCTGGCCGCCGAACTGGAAGCGGTACTCGATGTCGACGGTGCGCTTCGAGTAGTGCGAGAGCTTCTCCTGCGGGTGCTCGTAGTGCCGCAGGTTCTCCTTCGCGATACCCAGGTCCGTGTACCAGCGGGTGCGCTCGTCGATCCAGTACTGGTGCCATTCCTCGTCTGTGCCCGGCTCGACGAAGAACTCCATCTCCATCTGCTCGAACTCGCGCGTGCGGAAGATGAAGTTGCCCGGCGTGATCTCGTTGCGGAACGACTTGCCGATCTGGCCGATGCCGAACGGCGGCTTCTTGCGGGAGGTCGTCTGCACGTTCAGGAAGTTCGTGAAGATGCCCTGCGCGGTCTCGGGGCGCAGATAGTGCAGGCCCTCCTCGGTCTCGACCGGACCGAGGTGCGTCTTGAGCAGGCCGTTGAACATCTTCGGCTCGGTGTACTGGCCGCGCACGCCGCAGTTGGGGCACGGCACGTCCGACACGTCGCCTTCGGCGACCTCCTTGCCGGTGCGCTCGGCGTACTCCTCGGACAGGGTGTCCGCGCGGAACCGCTTGTGGCACGACTCGCACTCGATCAGCGGGTCGACGAACGCCTCGACGTGACCGGAGGCGACCCACACGTCACGCGGCAGGATGACCGACGAGTCCAGGCCCACGACGTCCTCGCGGCCGCGGACCATGAAGTTCCACCACTGGCGCTTGATGTTGTCCTTGAGCTCGACGCCCAGAGGTCCGTAGTCCCACGCCGAGCGGGTACCGCCGTAGATCTCCCCGCACGGGTAGACGAACCCCCTGCGCTTGCAGAGGCTGACAACGGTATCGATGCGATCGGCGGCCAACGGGAACTCCATCGGGGGAATGAGAATCGGGGGCTCAAGCCTAGCCCGTCACGTTGCGCCCCGAACGGGCGACCGGAGCCTTACCCTGCAGGAATGGAAGACCGGCTGAGAGAGCTGTGGGACTTCGCCGACCTGGACGGCACGGAGGCGAGGTTCCGCGCGGCCCTCGGCGACGTCGCGACCGACGACGAGCGTGCCGAGGTGCTGACCCAACTCGCCCGCGTCGAGGGTCTGCGGGACAACTTCGCCGCGGGCCACGCGCTCGTCGACGAGGCGGAGGCGCTCGTCGGTCCCGAGTCGACGGGACGCGTCCGCGCGTTGCTCGAACGCGGCAGGCTGTACCGCTCCGGTGGTGATCCAGAGGCGGCGCAACCGCTGTTCGTGGCGGCGTTCGTGCTGGCGAAGAAGAACGGTGACCTGTGGTTCGCCGCGGACGCGGCCCACATGGTGGCCCTCGTCGACGATCCGGAGAAGTGGACGCAGGTGGGCCTCGACCTGATCGAGGAGCACCCGGAGCTCTCCCACTGGCTCGGCCCGCTCCACAACAACGTGGGCTGGTACTACTTCGAGCACGAGCGCTACGACGAGGCGCTGGCGGCGTTCGAGAAGACGCCCGCCCCCTACGCGGCGTACGGCAAGGCCAAGACGCTGCACGTCCTCGGCCGCTCCGCCGAAGCCGCCGACGCGGCCCGCAAGGCGCTGGAGCTGCTGCCGGAGGGCTCGGACGAGGAGTTCCTCGCGGAGATGACCAAGATCGCTAACGAGGCTTAGCGGGACCGGCCGCCTCGCCGAGACGCACGGTGAACGCGTCCTCGGCGAGCAGGCTCGTGTGCTCCTCGACCTCGCCGTCCGCGCTGGTCAGCGTCGGCTCGTACATCGCGGGCTCGTCGGTCAGCGCCTCGGACAGCAGCGGAACGACGTGCTCGCGCACGGGGAACGGCGACATCGCGCGCCGGTAGGCCACCACGGACTCGAACTCGACCGTCAGCACCCACCGGTCGTCCTCGTCGGTCGACCGCGCCAGCGTGCCCCGCTCGCAACCGGGTTGGGCCGTCAGCAACTTCAGGGCCTGCTCGACGCGCGAGGTGAACGCCTCAGGATCGGACACGCGGAAACGGCACACGAGCAGCACGGTGCAAGGATGACACGGTGACGTCCAAGCGCCCTCTCCTGCCCGGCGACGGTCCACTCGCGCGCGTGCGCCCGGTGGTGGCGTTCGTGGCCGTGCTCGGCCTCTTCATCACCGGCGTGCTGGTCGGCGGAACCCTCGGCGCGACGCTCCTGGGCGTCCTCGCCGTCGGCGCCGTCATCCTGCTGGCCGCCACCTGGAAGGTGCTTTCCCCAGCTCAGCGCACGTTGCGTGTGGTGGTCCTGCTCGTGCTCCTGGTCATCACCGTAGAATTGGTTGTGAAAATCCCTACCAGGTGAGGTGCGCCGCCATGACCGTCCAGCTGCACGGCGAGCACTCCCCCGAACGCGAGGCGCCCGCACCGGCACCACCGCGTGCCGCCCACACGCTCGCCGAGGCGGGCGACCTGCTGCGCGCGCTCGCCGCCCCCGTCCGCATCGCCATCGTCCTGCAGCTGCGCGAGCACGACCGCTGCGTGCACGAACTGGTCGAAGCACTGGGCGTCGCCCAGCCGCTGATCAGCCAGCACCTCCGCGTGCTCAAGTCGGCAGGTGTGGTGCACGGCGAACGGCACGGCCGCGAGGTCGTCTACCGGCTCGTGGACGAACACCTGGCGCACATCGTGGTGGACGCGGTGACGCACGTCGAGGAGAAACTGTGACCGGACTGAGGTCCACCAAGCAGCGCACGGCCGTCTCGAACCTGCTCGACCAGCTGGACGAATTCCGCAGCGCCCAGGAACTGCACGAGGAACTGCGCCGCCGCGGCGAGGGCATCGGCCTGACCACGGTCTACCGCACCCTGCAGTCCCTGGCCGACGCGGGCCAGGTCGACGTCCTGCGCACCGACTCGGGCGAGGCCATCTACCGCCGTTGCTCGGCCCACCACCACCATCACCTCGTGTGCCGCCACTGCGGCCGCACGGTCGAGGTGGAGGGCCCCGCGGTCGAGAAGTGGGCCGACCGCGTCGCCGCCGAGAACGGCTTCTCCGAGGTCAGCCACACCGTCGAGATCTTCGGCACGTGCGCGGAGTGCACGGCCAAGGGGCTCAAGCAGGCCTAGCTCCACCAGAACGGTTCGCGATGAGATGAACCGTGGACATCGCGACGCTTCCCGAACCCAGGCAGGTGGAGTTCCGCAGGCGGTGGGTGTGGCTGACCCTGGTGCTCGCCTGCCGGACCGGGTGGTGCTCGCGCTGGCCGAGGCGGAGCCGGTCCACCGTGATGAAGGTGGCGAGCACCGCCAGCACGGCGGCGGAGCTCTTCCAGCCAACCCACTTCGCGGGGTCGACGGTCACCCGGTACGCCAGCTTCGTCGAAGCGACGATCGACGACCTCGCCGACTTCAGCAGGACGCGCCCAACACGAGGGGCGACGGGGTCGACCCCGAAGCCGCTTTCAAAGCCGCTCACTGGGTGACGTTGCGTTCCCCGGTCGCGCATCTTCCCGCCGCGAGGTTCGACGGCACGCTCAGCCTGGAGAACGCACGCGTGACCGACCCGCGCCAGAACCACTCGTGGCCTTCCGCGTGGCGGGCTGTGCCGGACCACGACGAACCCGGCGGGCCGCACCTCCTCGTGCCTGAGAAGGTGCGGAAGCCTCAGGACTCGTAGGGCTCGACCGGCTGGGCCACCGGGGTGAACGACTCGACCGTGAAGCTCGGCACCCACGAGTTCTTCTCGTTCGCCGACTTCGGCACGACCTGACCGGTCACCTCGACCCACTGCTCGTCCGGCAGCGACGGCACGTCTCCGGCCAGCTTCACCTTCAACGGCCGGGCGTCCGCGGCACAGCACGAGATCGCGATACGGGCCACGTAGGTGGTGCCCTCGGCGCGCGTGAGGAAGCCGGTCAGCTTCACCCGCCGGTTGTCGAGGGTGCCGGACTCGTCCCACGCCGTGCGGGTGATGAACTCCGTCATCGACAGCGGGATCACGTCCCCGGACGGCAGGTCGCCGAGCAGGTTGCGGGTGCGCTGCGTCTGGTTCGCGGAAGCGGTCGAGCCGACGACGTCCCCGCCCAGTGCGGGCGGCGAGATCAGGAACACCGCCAGCACGGGCAGCAGCAACAGCCACGTCGACCGGGACGAGTGCGAGTGCTCGTGATCGCCGTGGTCGGCGTGATCGTCCTCGACCGGCTTGCCGCGCTTGATGTCGCGCAGGATCGCGAACAGCGCCAGCGCGATCATCACCACGCCACCGGCGATCAGCAATGGCAGCAGCCCGGGCTTGACGTACCGCAGGTACAGGCCCGAGAAGCTGATCTTCAGCAGCGCACCGCCGAGCAGGACCAGCAGGATGTTCTGAGTTTCCCGCCTCACAGCAGCACCACCCCGGTCACGACTGCGCACAAGATCGCCACTACGAAGGTAGCCGGTGCGAACCGCAGGGCGAAGGCCTTGCCGAACGTGCCCGCCTGCAGCGCGAACAGCTTCACGTCGACGGCCGGGCCGACGACCAGGAACACCAGGCGGGGCAGCAGCGGCAGCGTGGAGAAGGCCGCCGCCACGAACGCGTCCGCCTCGGAGCACAACGCCAGCAGCAGCGCGAGGAACGCCATCACGATCACGCCGAGCACGATCTGGCCGCCGATCGTGGCCATCCACGAGACCGGCACGAACGTCTTGAACGCCGCCGCGAACAGCCCGCCCATCACCAGGAAGCCACCGGCATCCACGAGGTCGTGCCGCGCGCTCTCGGCGAAGACCGTCCACTTCGGGCTGTCGGAGTTGTCCTGCAGGCGGGCCAGGGCGCGTTCGGCGATCCACTCGGCCTTGCCGAAGCGCGCCCACAGCCAGCCCATGACCATCGAGGTCAGCAACGAGCCGACGAACCGCGCGACGACCATCATCGGGGTGTCGTTGAACGCCACCGCCGTCGCCACCAGCACGATCGGGTTCACCGCGGGCGCGGCCAGCAGGAACGTCAGTGCCACGGCCGGTGCGACGCCCTGCTGCATCAGCCGCCGGGCCACCGGCACCGAGGCGCACTCACAGCCCGGCAGGGCCACACCCGCGACACCTGCGACGGGCACCGCCAGCGCGGACTTCGCCGGCAGCAGCCGGCGCAGGGCCGAGGCCGGCACGAACGCCGCGATGGCACCGGAGATCAGCACGCCCAGGACCAGGAACGGCAGGGCCTGCACGCAGATCGCGACGAACACCGTCGACGCGGTGCGCAGCTTCGGCACGTCCAGCAGGTCGACGAGCCGGGATTGGAAGAGCAGTGCGAGAACGAGGATCCCGCACAGCACCTCCAACGACGTGATCTTCAACCGAGGCGGGCCGGAGCGCCGCTTCGACGAGCGGATCTCGCCGGTGATCGTCATTCAGAGTCCAGTTCCGAGTCCAGGTCGAGCAGCCGGCGGTAGGTGCGGGCCATGCCCTCGCGGATCTCCTCCGGCGACGGCGGCTCGGCGAACTCGGCCTCTTCCTCTTCGAGGTCATCGTCGTCGTCGAAGTCGACGGGCGTGCCGTTGACGGTCTCCTCGTCGGCCTCTTCTTCGAGGGCGGCCTCGCGCAGCTCGTCGATCGTCGCGGAGACGTCCTCGGCGCTCAGCGCGGGCAGCATCGGCTTCACGATCGCCAGCACGCCACCCTCGGCGTCGTCCAGGGCCACGGCCTCGGCCAGCGCCACGGCGTGGTCGCGTTCGTACGGGCCGCAGATGAACGAGTCCCAGTCGTCACCGCCCGAGGGCTCGAACGTGACGGTCCACGGGAACTCGTTGACGTCCGAGTCCTCTTCCGGCTCGTAAATGATCACGCCACCCATCGAGGGGTCCTTTCTCAAGAAAAGCGGGAGAGGAGCTCGCCGCGCACCTGCGACGCGGTCGACACGACCAGCATGAGCAACGTGCTCAACGGCTCCGGCTTGAGGCCGTCCGCCGGGAACGCGTAGCGCAGCATCACGTCCGTGCCACGCTCGGAGGAAATGACACCGAGCGTGCCGAAAAGGCCCTGACCAGCGCGTTCAGCCACCCACGTGGCCACGTCACCGACCAGGTCCCACGCGACCACGACCGTCAACGAGAGCACCGTCAGGCCTTCGGCCAGTTCCATGCCCTGCACGGCGCACGGCACGTCGCCGTGGCGGAAGCTCAACGCGCCGTCGTCGTCCACGGACACGTCGTGGAACAGCTCCAGCGCCTTGCGCGCGGCCTCCAGAGCCTCACCGCTCGCGTTCACGACACCTCCGAATCGGGCTTGTCGATCGCACCACCGAACCGGCGGTCGCGCTCGGCGAACTTCTCGACGGCACGCCACATGTCCCGGCGGTCGAAGTCGGGCCACAGGATGTCCTGGAACACCAGCTCGGCGTACGCGGACTGCCAGAGCATGAAGTTGGAGGTGCGCTGCTCACCGGACGGCCGGATGAACAGGTCCACGTCCGGCATCTCGGGCTGGTAGAGGTAGCGCGCGATGGTCTTCTCGTCGACCTTGTCCGGGTTGAGCTGCCCGGCGGCGGCCAGCCGCGCGATCTCGCGGGCGGCGTCACCGATCTCGGCGCGGCCGCCGTAGTTGATGCACATCGCGAGGTTCAGCACGTCGTTGTCGCGCGTGCGCTCCTCGGCGACCTCCAGCTCCTTGATGACGCTGCGCCACAACCGCGGCCGCCTGCCTGCCCAGCGCACCCGCACACCCAGCTCGTCGAGCTCGTCGGTGCGGTGGTGGATCACGTCGCGGGAGAAGCCCATCAGGAACCGGACCTCTTCTGGGCTGCGGCGCCAGTTCTCCGTGGAGAAGGCGTACAGCGACAGCCACTTCACGCCCATCTCGATCGCGCCCTTGGCGACCTCGACGACGACCTGCTCGCCGCGCTTGTGCCCCTCGACCCGCGACAGCCCGCGCTGGTTGGCCCAACGGCCGTTGCCGTCCATCACGATCGCGATGTGCTTGGGCACGAACTCGGCGGGGATCGCCGGGGGCGTCGCGCCGGACGGGTGCGGCTCCGGCGGGCGCGGGACGCGCTTCTCGCGTTCGGAGCGGCGGCGACGCAGCATGAGGCTCGGCATCCTTTCGAACGATCGGGTGGCCGCCAGATTAGCCGTCGTCCGGCTTCGCCTTGCGCTCGACCAAGGGCAACGAACGGAGCTGCCGTTCGAGGTGCCACTGCAGGTGCGCCGCGACCAGGCCACTCGCGTCCCGGCGGGCCACGTGCGGGATCTCGTCGACCACGCCCCACTGGCCGTGCAGCAGTGCGGAGAGCAACGTCAGCGTGTCCGCGGACGGCGACGCGGAGCCCGGCGGGCGGCAGTTCGGGCAGCACGTCCCGCCGGCCTGGACGCTGAACGCCCGGTGCGGCCCAGGTGTGCCGCACTTCGCGCACTCGTTCACCGCCGGCGCCCATCCGGCGAACGCCATGGCACGCATGAGGAACGCGTCCAGCAGCAGCGACGGATCACGTTCGGCGGCGGCCAACGCTCTGAGTGCGCCCGCGACGAGCAGATAGAGCCGTACGACCGGTTCGCCCTCTTCGGCCGTGAGGCGGTCGGCGGTCTCCAGGATCGCGCACGCGGCCGTGTAGCGCTGGTAGTCGTTGACGATCCCCACGCCGAACGCGTCGAGCGTCTGCACCTGCGTGATGATGTCGAGCGACCGGCCGGGGTGGAACTGCACGTCGACGTGGCAGAACGGCTCCAGCCGCGCGCCGAACTTCGACGACGTGCGGCGCACGCCCTTGGCCACCGCGCGGAGCTTGCCGTGCCGCTGGGTCAGGAAGGTGATGATCCGGTCCGCTTCACCGAGCTTCTGCACGCGAAGCACGATGCCGGTGTCGCGGTACAGATTCGCCATCAGAAGCCCAGGCGGCGCAACTGTTTCGGATCGCGCTGCCAGTCCTTGGCGATCTTGATGTGCAGGTCCAGGTACACGCGGGTGCCCAGCAGCGCCTCGATCTGCTTGCGCGCGGTCATGCCGACCTGCTTGAGCCGCTCCCCCCGGTGCCCCAGGATGATCGCCTTCTGCGACGGCCGCTCCACGAACACGAAGGCGTGGATGTCCATCAGGTCGTCACGGCCCTCGCGCGGGAGCATCTCCTCCACCACCACGGCGATGGAGTGCGGCAGCTCGTCGCGCACGCCCTCAAGCGCGGCCTCGCGGATCAGCTCGGCGACCAGGGTCTGCTCAGGCTCGTCGGTGAGGTCGCCGTCCGGGAACAGCTGCGGACCCTCCGGCAGCTTCTGCAGCAGCAGGTCGCTCAGCTTGTCGACCTGGAAGCCGTCGACCGCGGACACCGGGATGATCTCGGCGAACTCCATCACCTTCTGCAGCGCGAGCAGCTGCTCCATCACCTGCTGCGGCGACACCAGGTCGGTCTTGGTGACGATGCCCACCACGGGCGTGCGCTTGGCGACCTTCTCCAGCTCGGCGGCGATGAACTTGTCACCGGGCCCGACCTTCTGGTCCGCGGGCACGCAGAAGCCGACGACGTCGACCTCCGACCACGTCTCCCGCACCAGGTCGTTGAGCCGCTGGCCGAGCAACGTGCGCGGCCGGTGCAGACCGGGCGTGTCCACGAGCACCAGCTGGCCGTCCGGGCGGTGCACGATGCCGCGGATCGTGTGGCGGGTCGTCTGCGGCTTGTTCGAGGTGATGGCGACCTTGGTGCCCACCAGTGCGTTCGTCAGCGTCGACTTCCCTGCGTTCGGGCGGCCGACGAAGCACGCGAACCCGGAGCGGTAACCATCCATCCGCCCATTGTCGCTCAAAGCGCTCAGCGGACTTCCTTGACCTCTCCGGACGCGTCTGCTCGCAGCACGGGACCGCTCTGCGTCAGGTCGCGCACAGCCTGCACGGACGCGTCGTCGAGCCCGTCCGCGTCGGTCACCACGGCCGCGGCTTCGAGGCCCTCGGCACCGCTCGACACCGCGGCGGCCACGGCGGCCTGCAGCGCGGTCAGCTTCAGCGACGGCAACTCGACCGTGGACGCGTTGTACGTGCGGCCGTCGAGGTCGCGCACGGCGGCACCCTCCGCCGCGCCGTTACGCGCGCGCACGGACCGTGCGAGCGTCACGAGCTTGGCGTCCTCGGGGTCCAAGTCACTCATCTTCTGCTTCCTTCTCCTTCTGCACAGGGCGCACGAGCACCGTGGTGACGCGGATGCGGCCGCGCAGGTCCTTGCCGCCCTCCGCCCGCATGCGCAGGCCCGCGATCTCGGCCTCCGTGCCGGGCAGGGGCACGCGCCCGAGCCGTTGCGCGAGCAGGCCGCCGACCGTCTCGACCTCGTGGTCGTCCAGCTCGGTGCCGAACAACGCGTCCAGGTCGTCGACCGGCAGCCGCGCGCTCACCCGCACCGCGCCGTCCTCGAGGTGCTCGACCGGCGGGCGGTCGTCGGTGTCGGACTCGTCGGTGATCTCGCCGACGATCTCCTCGAGGATGTCCTCGATGGTCAGCAGGCCCGCGGTGCCGCCGTACTCGTCGACCACGATCGCCATGTGCCGGCGCGACACCTGCATCTCGCGCAGCAGGTCCGCGATCGGCTTCGAGTCCGGGATGAAGCTCATCGGCCGCATCAGCTCGGCGACGCTCTTCGGGTCCTCGTCCTCGGCGAGCGTGGCCCGCATGAGGTCCTTGATGTTCACCACGCCGAGCACGTCGTCGACGCTCTCGCCGATCACCGGCACGCGGGTGTAGCCGGAGCGCAACGACAGCGCGAGCGCCTGCCGCAGCGACTTGGCCTGCTCGATCCACACGATCTCGGTGCGCGGCACCATGATCTCGCGCGCGATGGTGTCGCCCAGCTCGAACACCGAGTGGATCATCTCGCGCTCGCCCTCGTCGACGACGCCGCGTTCCTGCGCCATGTCGACGAGCTCGCGCAGCTCGACCTCGGAGCTGAACGGGCCCTCGCGGAAGCCCTTGCCGGGCGTGATGGCGTTGCCGACGAGGATCAGCAGCTTGGACAGCGGCCCGAGCACCCGGCCGAGCTGACGCACCGTGCCCGCGGCGAGAAGGCTCACGCCGTACGGGTGCTGACGGCCGATGGTGCGCGGACCGACGCCGACGAGCACGTACGACACGACGAGCATGCTCAGGCACGAGTACAGGACCGCGAGCCAGTTCTCGTCCTCGTACTGCAGGAACACCGTCGTGACCAGGACCGCCGCGAGCATCTCGCAGAACAGCCGCAGCAGCAGCAACAGGTTGACGTGCCGCGGCCGGTCGTTGAGGACCTGCAGCAACTGCCCGGTCCCCCACTGCCCCTGCCGTTGCAGCGCCTCCACCCGTGCGCGTGACACGGTGCCGAGCGCGGCGTCCACACACGCGAAGACACCAGCGGCGAGCACGAGCAAGACGGCCAGCACGATCACGCTGGCTGGGTTGCCGCTCATGTCGCGTCAGTCTTCTTCGGGGTGCTGGAGCGGTTTCTGCTCGTCCAGGCCCACCGCACCGAGCACCTTGTCGTCGGTGCTGCGCTGGTGCGCGGCCCGCTCCGCCTCGTCGCGCGCGGTGCGGAAGTCCGCGAGGATGCGGTTCTGCAGCGTGAACATCTCGCGTTCCTCGGCGGGCTCGGCGTGGTCGTAGCCGAGCAGGTGCAGCACTCCGTGCACGGTCAGCAGGTGCAGCTCGTCCAGCAGGCTGTGGCCCGCCTTCTTGGCCTGGTCCTTGGCGAACGCCGGGCACAGCACGATGTCCCCGAGCAGCGCCGGGCCGAGGCCCGCGGCGTCGGGCCGGCGCGCGGAGTCCAGCTCGTCCATGGGGAAGGCCATGACGTCCGTGGGGCCCGGCAGGTCCATCCAGCGCTCGTGCAGGTCGGCCATCACGTCCAGCTCGACGAGCAGGACGGACAGCTCGGCCAGCGGGCTCACGCCCATGCGGTCCAGCGCGAAGCGGGCGGCGGAGACGATGGAACCCTCGTCGACTCCGACACCCGACTCGTTGGCGATCTCGATGCTCACGGCGCCTATCGTCCCCGGCGCTGGTTCCCCCGGCGTGCACCGGGTCCGTGGTGTCGTCCGTCCTGGTCGATGACGTCCTGCTCGACCTGCCACTTCTCGTACGCGTCGACGATGTCGCCGACCAGGCGGTGGCGCACCACGTCCTGGCTGGTCAGCACCGAGAAGTGCACGTCGTCGACGCCTTCGAGGATGTCCTTGACGACCTTCAGGCCGCTGCGCTGGCCGCCGGGCAGGTCGACCTGGGTGATGTCGCCGGTCACCACGATCTTCGAGCCGAAGCCGAGCCGGGTGAGGAACATCTTCATCTGCTCGGGCGTCGTGTTCTGCGCCTCGTCGAGGATGATGAACGCGTCGTTCAACGTCCGTCCCCGCATGTACGCGAGAGGGGCGACCTCGATCGTGCCGGCCTGGGTGAGGCGCGGGATCGACTCCGGGTCGACCATGTCGTGCAGCGCGTCGTAGAGCGGGCGCAGGTACGGGTCGATCTTCTCGTAGAGCGTGCCGGGCAGGTAGCCGAGCCGTTCGCCCGCCTCGACGGCCGGGCGGGTGAGGATGATCCGGTTGACCTGCTTGGCCTGCAGGGCCTGCACGGCCTTGGCCATGGCGAGGTAGGTCTTGCCCGTGCCGGCGGGGCCGATGCCGAACACGACGGTGTTCTTGTCGATCGCGTCGACGTAGTGCTTCTGGTTCAGCGTCTTGGGCCGGATCGTGCGGCCGCGGCGGCTGATGATGTCCAGGCTGAGGACCTCGGCCGGTGACTCGTCGGCGTTCGCGGACAGCATCGCGACGGTGCGGCGGACCGTGTTCTGGTCGATGGCCTGGCCGCGGCTGGCGAGGGTGACGAGCTCGGAGAAGACGCGTTCCGCGAA
Organism: Lentzea sp. NPDC004789; assembly: GCF_053601075.1. Lineage (NCBI taxonomy): Bacteria > Bacillati > Actinomycetota > Actinomycetes > Pseudonocardiales > Pseudonocardiaceae > Lentzea > Lentzea sp. NPDC004789. The sequence goes on from NZ_JBSGBE010000006.1 coordinate 411,138, forward strand.
GGCCACGTCGGCGGGGTCGCCGGACAGGGTGATCTCGTTCCCGCGGACGTGGACGTCGGCGTCGAGCAGTTCCTCCGCTAGCCGGAGGTTCTCGTCGCGCGACCCCAGCAGGCTGAGCACCGCGCCGTCTGGCACGGCGAACCGGGACTGACCTTCCTTGGTGCTCTGCTGTGTTTCTTCGGCCACGTGGCCCCGGCCTGCTTCCTGTCGCTCGGATCTGGTGCCGTCGATGCTAGTCCGGCCGAAAATGAGTGGCTACCGGATTGCTCACCGTGTGTGCTCACGACCTGTGGAGATCCGCAGGCTTGGTGTCGACGACATACCCGAGTGCATGAAGCTCGTCACGGACCGGGGTTGGGCGTGGACGCCCGCCCAGTGGGAGCTGATGCTGGCGCTGGGGCCGGGGTGGGGAGCGTTCGACGCGACGGGGTTGCTGGGCACGGCGCTCACCACGCCGTATCCGGAGATGCAGGCGATCAGCGGGGTGCTGGTCGGTTCGTGGGCCGGGCGCCGGGGCATCGGCACCGCACTCATGACCAATATATTGGATATCAGCCCGTCCGCGCTGTACGCGACGGAGATGGGAACGCCGCTGTACACGAGGCTCGGCTTTCACTCGGTCGGGGTCACGGCCTCGTACCAGGGCGAGTTCACCGGGACCGCGGCCGGCGTGTCGCGGCTCGCCACCGCGGCCGACGCGGCGTCGCTGGCCGCGCTCGACCACGAGGTGAGCGGGTACTCGCGGGCCGCGCTCTGGGAGCGGCTGCTCGCCCCGTCCGCGCCGTACGTCGTGCGCACGTCCGACGCGGGCGTCATCGCCACCCGGCCGAACCCGGACGGGGTGACGGTCGGCCCGCTGATCGCACCCTCGGCCGCCGCGGCGTGCGAGCTCATCGCGGATGTGGCCGCGGGTACGGGCCGTGTCCGCGTGGACACCGATTCCGCCGAGGTGGCGGCTTATCTGCTGGGGCGGGGTTTCGAGGAACGCGACGGCGGTTGCGCGCTGATGGTGCGCGGCGCCGCGGACGTGCCGGGTGACCGGTCGCGCTACTTCGCGCCCGCCTCGCACGCACTGGGATGACCTGGGGGATTTGTGGAACTGCGACGACTGACGTTCGACGACCTCACCGCGTGCTCCGACCTGGCCGAGAGCCGGTCGTGGCCGCGCGAGGAGGACAAGTGGAGGTTTCTGCTCACGCACGGCGAGGGCTGGGGCCTGTTCGACGACGAGGGCCTGTTCGGCACGACGATCGCGACGCGCTACCCGGAGCTGACGTCGGTGAGCATGGTGCTCGTCGCGCAGCGCCGTGAGCGCCAGGGCCACGCCCGCCGACTCGTGTCCCATGTGTTGGATACCGGTGTCTCGACGTTGTTCGCGACGGAGATGGGCCGCCCGCTCTACGAGCAGCTGGGCTTCCACGCCGTCGGCTTCACCGACATCCACACCGGCGTGTTCACGGGGCCGATGTCCAGTACATCGCACATCGCCACGCGCGCCGACCTCGACGACCTCGTCGCGCTGGACGCCAAGGTCACCGGCCTCACCCGCCCGTTCCTGTGGGAGTGGCTGCTCACCAAGGGGACCGTCCGGGTGTCACCGGACGGCATCGCGGGCGGGTGGCAGGTGCGGTCGGAGAGGTACCTGATCGGCCCGGTCATCGCCGACAGCGCCGCCGCCGCGTGCGCGCTCATCGCCGACTCGGCCGCCGGCAACGGCAGCGTCCGCGTGGACGTGCACGACCCCGAAGTCGTCGCGTTCGTGCGGGCGCACGGCATGGAGTCGTGGGGCGCGCCCACGTGGATGGTCAGGAACGCGGACCGGCTGCCGGGCGACCGCACCCGCTATCACGCCCCGCTTCTGCAGGCACTGGGTTAGAGGGGCTTGCCGCCGAGCAGGTGCAGGTGGGCGTGGAAGACCTCCTGCCCGCTGTCCGGCCCGGTGTTGAACAGCAGCCGGTATCCGCTCTCCGAGACGCCCTCGCCCTCGGCGACCTCCTTCGCGGCGGCGAAGAGGTCGCCGAGCTGGTCGCCGTTCAGGTCGACGGCGTTGGGCACGTGCTCGCGCGGAATGATCAGCACGTGCACCGGCGCCTTGGGCTGGATGTCGCGGAACGCCAGCGTCGTCTTGGTCTCGTGCACGACCGTCGCGGGGATCTCACCGTCGAGGATGCGGCAGAACAAACAGGACATGCCTCAAGACGCTAGCGGTGTGCCGCGGAGGGGCGCCGGGGGAACTCGCGGTCGGACGGGTGCATCGCGGTGCCGCGATGCGAAGTGCCCTGGGAAGTTGTCGACGCGGCCGATGGGTGGTCGTCCGCCGAGTGCGGTGTGGACTCGGTGGTGGTTGTGGTGGTGCAGGAACTCGGGCACGGCGTCGGCGCGGTGCTGGGCGCTGGTGAAGACCTGGGCGTAGACCCATTCCTCGGCCAGTTCGCGGCGGCGTTCGGAGTGGTCGACGACCTTCGGTGCCACCCTTCTAGCGGCCGCGGGCCAGCCGGACGACCGCCTCCCGGCACCGCTCCCAGGCCTCGGTGCCAGGCGTGATCACGTCCATGTGCCCGGCGCCGGGCACCACGACGAGCTCCGCCTGCGGCTCCACCGCGCAGAACTCGACGCTCTGCTCGACGGGCACGTCCTCGTCAAGATCACCGTGCACGCAGACCACGGGCTTGCCGATCGGCACCAACGCCGTCGGCGAGGCCTCCCCGAACTGCTCCTCGGTGCACAGCTCCAACGCCCGGTGCGTGATGTGCTTCGTGAAGTCGAGCACCGCCGCCTGAGCCACCGCTCCGACCACTCGCTCGGAGTGCTTGGCCGCCCACACAGCGAGATGGCCTCCAGCACTGTGCCCGAGCGTCACCGCGGGCCCGATGTCGACAGCCTCAATCGCGGCCAACACGTCCTGTCCGGTAACCGGCCACCCACCGTCACCGCCAACCCGCCGATATTCGATGTTCCAAACAACAAATCCCTCACGAACAAGCACCTCGGCAGCCGCACGACCGAGCTCCAACCCGTACCGCTGATGCCAAAAACCACCGTGAATGACGACAACGGCACCGTCCGCAACACCGTCAGGAACGCAAAGCTCACCAAATTGACTGGGGTGATCACCGTAAGCAATCCGCTGCACACGCAGACGCTACGCGAGAGAACAAAAATAGACCCACCCAGACCCCAAGGCCGACACCAAGACCAACGCCAAGGCCAAAGCCGACGCCGAAGGCGAGGCACCAGGGGGTCCGGGGCGCAGCCCCGGCTGGGGTTTGGGGGCTCGGCCCCCAAAAGACACCCTTTTGGATCGACCGGCGAAGGCGCGAAGCGCCGAGCAGGGCGAACCAGAACCAAAAGGGGCGCCCCGCGGTCCGAAGCCTGGGGGTCGCTTCGCCGCGAGGCGCCGACGCCGGACCGAGGGGGGAGGTGTCCGGCGAGTCCTTTAGTTAGAAGGGTCTAACTGTCTACTCCGTTTCCGGATAGACCAATCAGCCCCTCTGCCGATAAGGGTAACCCCATCGGCCTGCGGTTCGCTACAGCTTCCGTCAAGCCAATCCATCCGATGTTCACCTTCGAAGTGAACTGGGTCACCAGCGAGAGGTGAGTACCCCGAGCGCACCCAGAGCAACCGCGGCAGCGGTAGATGCACGCAGAACGGTTGGGCCCAATCGGACGATTCTGGCCCCTGAAGATCGCAGAGCTTCGAGTTCCTCGGGCGTGATTCCGCCTTCTGGACCGACGACGAGCAGCACGTCTCCGGAATCGGGCAGCGGCACGTCAGCCAGGCGCTCGGTCGCGCTCTCATGCAACACGAGCGTCAACGCCGAGGACGACACGCGCTGGGAAAGCTGAGCCGTGCTCACGGGTTCGTCGACGAACGGCACGCGCGAACGGCGGGCCTGCTTCGCCGCCTCACGAACCGTGGATCGCCAGCGCCCCAAGGCTTTCTCGCCGCGCGGGCCGTCCTCCCATTTCGCCACGCAGCGGGAGGCGCGCCACGGCACCACCCCGTCCACACCGGCCTCGGTGGCCAGTTCGACGGCGAGCTCGCCGCGGTCGCCCTTCACCAGTGCCTGGGCGAGCACCACGCGCGGGGCCGGCTCGGGCTCCACCGTGCGTTCGACCACGTGCAGCGACAACGCGTCCCGTTCGACGGCGACCACCGAGCACCGCACCAGCGTCCCGGAACCGTCGGACAGCACGAGTTCCTCGCCCACGCGCAGGCGTCGCACGGTGGCGGCGTGGCGGCCTTCCGGCCCGTCCAGCACGAACTCCTCGCCCGGCGGCAGCGCCGGGACGAGGAAGACCGGCAGGGTCATCGGTGCCCGCGGGAGGCACGCAGGCGGGAGAACAGGCCGCCGCCGCCCTTGCCGTTGTGGGACAACGAAGGCTCGCTCTCGCCGCGCAGCTCGGCCAGCTCCCGCAGCAGCGTGGTCTGGGCGGCGTCGAGCTTGGTGGGCACGACGACCTCCAGGTGCACGTGCAGGTCGCCGCGGCCGTCGACGCGGCCGGTGGACCGCAGCTTCGGCATGCCGCGGCCCTGCAGCACGAGCTGCGTGTTGGGCTGCGTGCCGGCGTCGATCTGCAGTTCTTCCTCGCCGTCGAGCGTCTTCAACGGCAGCGTGGCGCCGAGGGCGGCCGTGGTCATCGGGATCTGCACGACGCAGTGCAGGTCGGCGCCGTCGCGTTCGAAGATCTCGTGCGGCTGCTCCTCGACCTCGACGTAGAGGTCACCGGCCGGGCCGCCGCCGGGGCCGACCTCGCCCTGGCCCGCGAGGCGCACGCGCATGCCCTCGGCGACACCGGCGGGGATGTTCACGGAGATCGTGCGGCGCGAGCGGACGCGGCCGTCGCCGCTGCACTGCTGGCACGGGTCGGGGATGACCTCGCCGAAGCCGCGGCACACCGGGCACGGCCGCGACGTCACGACCTGGCCGAGGAACGAGCGCTGCACCGACTGGACCTCGCCGCGGCCGTTGCAGGTGTCGCAGCGGATCGGCTTGGAGTCACCGGAGGTGCCGGCGCCGTGGCAACGGTCGCAGAGGATCGCGGTGTCGACGGTCAGCTCACGGGTGGCGCCCGCCGCGCACTCCTCCAGCGTCATGTCGAGCCGGATGAGCGCGTCGGAGCCGGGCTGCACGCGGCTGCGCGGACCGCGGCCGCCGCCGGACGTGGCGCCGAAGAAGGCGTCCATGATGTCGCCGAGGCCGAAGCCCGCGAACGGGTCACCGCCCGCACGTCCGCCACCGGAGTCGAGCGGGTCGCCACCGAGGTCGACGACGCGGCGCTTCTCGGGGTTCGACAACACCTCGTAGGCGGCCGTCACCTCCTTGAAGCGGGCCTCCTCGTTGGGATTGACGTCCGGGTGCAGCTGCCTGGCGAGCTTGCGATAGGCGCGCTTGATCTCATCCTGTGTCGCGTTCTGCGAGACACCGAGGATGCCGTAGTAATCCCTGGCCACCTTGTTCGCTTTCGTGTTCATCTTTCAGAGCAAGAAGTTCTCGTGTGTGCGGTGTTCGAGTTCAGCGGCCGGTGAGGATCTCACCGACGTAGTTGGCAACGGCGCGGACAGCCGCCATTGTTCCTGGGTAGTCCATGCGCGTGGGCCCGACGACGCCGAGGCCGCCGAGCGGGTTGTCCCGGCTGCCGTAGCCGATGGACACCACGGAGGTGCTGCGCATCTCGGCGGCTTCGTTCTCCTCGCCGATGCGCACCAGCACGCGACCGGGGTCGCGGGAGGCGGCGAGCAGCTTGAGCACGATCACCTGTTCCTCGAGCGCCTCCAGCACCTGCCGCAGCGAGCCCGGGAAGTCCGCGACGTTGCGGGTGAGGTTCGCGGTGCCGCCGAGCACGAGCCGTTCCTCCGGGTGCTCGACGAGCGTCTCGATCAGCACCGTCGCGACCCGCAGCATCGGGTCGCGCAGGTCCTGCCGCACCTCCTCGGGCAGCTCGGCGACCTTGGCGCTCGCGTCGGACAGCCGCTGGCCCGCCATCGCCTGGTTCAGCATGGTGCGCAGCAGCGCCGTGTCCTCCTCGCTGATCACGTCGCCCAGCTCGACGATGCGCTGGTCGACCCGGCCGGTGTCGGTGATCAGCACGAGCATCAGCCGGGACGGCGTGATCGGCAGCACTTCGAGGTGCCGCACGGCCGCGCGGGACAGCGTCGGCACCTGGATGACCGCGACCTGCCTGGTCAGCTGCGCGAGCAACCGGACGCTGCGGCGCATGACGTCGTCGAGGTCGAGCGCCCCGTCGAGGAAGCTGCGGATCGCCCGCTTCTCCGCCTGCGAGAGCGGCTTGATCTCGCTCAGCTTGTCGACGAAGAGCCGGTAGCCCTTGTCCGTCGGCACCCGGCCGGCGCTGGTGTGCGGCTGGGCGATGTAGCCCTCGTCCTCCAACGCGGCCATGTCGTTGCGCACGGTCGCGCTCGACACCCCCAGGTTGTGCCTCTCCACCAGGGCCTTCGACCCGACCGGCTCCTGGTTGGACACGTAGTCGGCAACGATGGCGCGCAACACCTCGAACCGACGCTCATCGGCGTTCACCGCTGTTCACCTCCGTGTCCCGTGCTCACCGAGTTTACCCAGGCTGTTTCCCGCCTGGTGCCCGCTGTGGAACTCCGCGTCGTCGCCCCTGTTTTTGTCGGTGGTGGTCGCTAGGGTCCAAACCATCGAGAGATGCGGGGGCGAGACATGAACAACGTGGTGTGGCTCCGGCCACCTCCTGACGACGACCCGTCGGAGAAGCCGTGCCTGGTGCTGAGCGAGGACAGGTGGTGGGAGGGCACGCTGGTCTGGGAACCGGCCAGGCGTCAGGACGGCCTGTGGTGGGCCACCGTGACGTACGAGAAGCGCGGCGAGGTCGTCACCGAGGTGCGCAGCCAGCACGACGTGCGGGCGCGTTAGGGCAGCAGGCGCCGCACCACGGCGTCGGCCAGCAGGCGGCCGCGGTCGGTCAGCACGCACCGGTCGCCCAGCGGTTCCAGCAGGCCGTCCGCGACCGCCGCGCGGGCCTCGGCCTGGCCGGCGTCGTCCAGCACGTCGAGAGGCAGGCCCTCGGCCAGGCGCAGTTCCAGCAGCACCCGCTCGACGCGCCGGTCCTCGTCCGAGAGCACCTCGCGCCCCGCGGCCGGCGACAGGCCTTCCGCCAGCAGGGACGAGTAGCGCGCCGGGTGCTTCACGTTCCAGAAGCGGACGCCGCCGACGTGGCTGTGCGCGCCGGGGCCGAAGCCCCACCAGTCGGCGCCCTTCCAGTACAGGACGTTGTGCTGACACCGGGCCTCGGCCGAAGTCGCCCAGTTGGAGACCTCGTACCAGGAGAAGCCGGCCGCGGACAGCGTCGAGTCGACCATCTCGTAGGACGAGGCGAGCACGTCGTCGTCCGGCATCGGGAGGTCACCGCGGCGGATGCGGCGGGCGAGGCCCGTGCCGTCCTCGACGATCAACGCGTACGCGGACACGTGGTCGACGCCCGCTTCCAGGACGGCGTCCAGTGACGCGGCGAGATCTGCCGGCCGCTCCCCCGGCGTGCCGTAGATCAGGTCCAGGTTCACGTGCTCGAAGCCGGCCGCGCGTGCCTCACGGGCGGCGTCCAGGGCGCGGCCGGGCGTGTGCTTGCGGTCGAGCACGGCCAGCACGTGCCGTGCCGCCGACTGCATGCCCAGCGACACCCTCGTGTACCCCGCCGACCGGATGCCCTCGAAGAACGACGGTGACGTGGACTCGGGGTTCGACTCCGTCGTCACCTCTGCGCCGGGAGCCAGGCCGAACGACCGATGTATCGCATCCAACACCTCGGTGAGGCCGGAAGCGCCCAGCAGCGACGGGGTGCCGCCGCCCACGAAGACGGTCGAGGCGGGCACGCCGCCGCCCAGCACGGAGGCGGCGAGGTCGAGCTCGCGGCGCAGGCCCTCCAGCCACGACTCCGGCGAGGCGGACGTGCCGAGCTCGCCGGGCGTGTAGGTGTTGAAGTCGCAGTAGCCGCAGCGGGTCGCGCAGAACGGCACGTGCACGTAGATGCCGAACGGACGCGAGCCGACGCCGGCCAGTGCAGAAGGGGGAAGCGAACCGTCGGCGGGCGCGGGCTCGCCTTCGGGCAAAGCGGAGGGCATGACGTTCAGTGTCCACTACGACGCCCGAACGGCGGTGCCCAGCCAGGACTCATCTCTGTCTGTGACAGATCTATTACTCTGCGAAACCGGCCAAGAATGTCAACTTCCCCAGCAAAATCCCAGCATTCGGTTGGCGGTGGACCATGCTCTGGACGCCAGGCACACTGGTCACATGCATTCGACTGGAGTCCGCCTCGTGGCCCGCCGCCACGTCGACTTCCGTCGTGTCTCCAGCGCGATGTGCCGTCGCACGGCATAACCGCGCGCTGATTTGTTCCCGTCGGCGCTTGGTGCGCTGACGAGACCCCCACCACAGCACCTCTGGGCTCGCATGCGCATCCAGCGCCTCGAAACCCCGGAGGATGGCGATGGTCCCGCCGCAGACGTCACCGCGAGCCAAGCAGCGTCGCGGCGAGGGGCAGTGGGCGCTCGGGTACCGAGAGCCGCTGAACCCCAACGAGCGGAGCAAGAAGGACGACAACCCGCTCAACGTCCGCACCCGCATCGAGAACATCTACGCCCACCGCGGTTTCGACTCCATCGACCCGGCCGACCTGCGCGGACGCTTCCGGTGGTACGGCCTTTACACCCAGCGCAAGCCCGGCATCGACGGCGGACGCACGGCCACGCTCGAACCGGAGGAGCTGGACGACGAGTTCTTCATGATGCGCGTGCGCAGCGACGGCGGTGCGCTCACCACGCAGCAGCTGAAGGTTCTCGGCGAGATCTCGCAGACCTACGCGCGCGACACCGCGGACATCACCGACCGGCAGAACATCCAGTACCACTGGATCCGGATCGAGGACGTTCCCACCATCTGGCAGAAGCTCGAAGCCGTCGGCCTGACCACGATGGAGGCGTGCGGTGACAGCCCGCGCGTCATCCTCGGTTCGCCGGTCGCGGGCATCGCCGAGGACGAGATCGTCAACGGCCAGCCGGCGATCGAGACCATCCTCGAGCGCTACATCGGCGACCCGCGGTTCTCCAACCTGCCGCGCAAGTTCAAGACCGCCATCTCCGGCCTGCAGGACGTCGCGCACGAGATCCACGACGTGGCGTTCGTCGGCGTGAACCACCCCGAGCACGGGCCCGGCTTCGACCTCTGGGTCGGCGGCGGACTGTCCACGAACCCCATGCTGGGCAAGCGTTTGGGCGCCTGGGTGCCGCTCGACGAGGTGCCGGACGTGTGGGAAGCGGTCATCAGCGTCTTCCGCGACTACGGCTACCGGCGTCTGCGGCACCGCGCGCGCATCAAGTTCCTCGTCGCCGACTGGGGTCCGGAGAAGTTCCGCCAGGTCATGGAGGACGAGTACCTCAAGCGCAAGATGATCGACGGCCCCGCGCCGGAGGTGCTCGGTCAGCAGCTCGACCACATCGGCGTGCACAAGCAGAAGGACGGCCTGTTCTACGTAGGCGCCGCGCCGGTCGCCGGCCGCGTCTCCGGCTCGATCCTGGTCGAGGTCGCGAAGATCGCCGAGCAGGCCGGGTCGCAGCGCGTCCGGTTCACGCCGCAGCAGAAGATCATCGTGCTGGACGTGCCGGAGGCCGAGGTCTCCACGCTGAAGAGCAACCTCGCCAAGCTGGGCCTGCAGGTCGAGCCGTCGCCGTGGCGGCGGGGCATCATGGCGTGCACCGGCATCGAGTTCTGCAAGCTCGCGATCGTCGAGACCAAGGCCCGCGCCAACGAGCTCGTCACGCAGCTCGAAGCCAACCTCAAGGACATCGTCGACGGCGTCACCGCGCCGATCACCGTGCACATCAACGGCTGCCCCAACTCCTGCGCCCGCATCCAGACCGCGGACATCGGCCTCAAGGGCCAGATCGTCACGGACGACGCCGGCAACCAGGTCGAGGGCTTCCAGGTCCACCTCGGCGGCGGCCTCGGCCTCGACGCCGGGTTCGGCCGGAAGCTGCGCGGCCACAAGGTCACCGCGACCGAGCTGCCCGAGTACGTCGAGCGCGTCGTGCGGAACTTCGTCGCCCAGCGCGAGACCGACGAGCGGTTCGCCCAGTGGGTCGCCCGCGCGGAAGAGGGTGCGCTGAGGTGAGCGAACGCGCGACGCCGTTCTACTGCCCCTACTGCGGCGACGAGGACCTCCGTCCGCAGGAGGAACCCAGCTACGCGTGGCTGTGCACCGGGTGCCGCCGCGTCTTCAAGGTCTCGTTCGTCGGGCTCAACCTGCCGCAGGAGGTGAAGAAGTGAGTGATCTCAAGGAAGACCTCAAGATCGTCGCCGAAGCCGCTCAGGAGGAGCTGGCCAACGCCACCGCCATCGAGGCGCTGGAGTGGACCGCTCGCACGTTCGGCGACAACTACATCGTCGCGTCGAACATGCAGGACGCGGTGCTGATCGATCTCGCCGCGAAGGTGAAGCCGAACTTCGACGTGCTGTTCCTGGAGACGGGCTACCACTTCCCGGAGACCATCGGTGTGCGTGACGCGGTCGGGGTCGTGTACCCGGACGTGCGGATCGTGAACGCCGCCGCCGAGCAGTCGGTCGCCGACCAGGAGGCCGAGTTCGGCCTGCTGTACCAGTCGGATCCGGCGAAGTGCTGTCACCTGCGCAAGGTCGTGCCGCTGCGCCGGGAGCTCGCGAAGTACGACGCGTGGGTCACCGGCGTTCGCCGCGTGGACGCACCGACGCGCGCGAACACGCCGATCGTGCAGTGGGACGAGCGCAACGGCCTGGTGAAGATCAACCCGATCGCGCCGTGGAGCGATGACGAGTTCAACGCCTACATCCGCGAGAAGGGCATCCTGGAGAACTTGCTGGTGCAGGAGGGATATCCCTCCATCGGCTGCCTGCCGTGCACGTCGAAGCCGTTGCCGGGGCAGGACGCCCGCAGCGGCCGTTGGGCGGGTCAGGCGAAGACGGAATGCGGGTTGCACGGATGACGGTCACATCAACTGCAAGGGCTCTGGACACTCTGGGCCGCCTCGAATCGGAGGCGATCCACATCTTCCGCGAGGTCGCGGGCGAGTTCGACCGGCCGGTGATCCTCTTCTCCGGCGGCAAGGACTCGACGCTGCTGCTGCACCTCGCGATCAAGGCGTTCTACCCGGCGCCGGTGCCGTTCCCGCTGCTGCACGTCGACACCGGGCACAACTTCGACGAGGTCATCGAGTTCCGCGACCGCGTCGTCGCGCAGCACGGTCTGCGCCTGGAGGTCGCGAAGGTCCAGGACTGGATCGACGACGGCCGGCTGGAGGAGCGCCCGGACGGCACGCGCAACCCGTTGCAGACCGTGCCGCTGCTGGACTCCATCACGCAGCACAAGTTCGACGCGGTCTTCGGCGGCGGCCGCAGGGACGAGGAACGCGCCCGCGCCAAGGAGCGGATCTTCAGCCTGCGCACGGCGTTCGGCCAGTGGGACCCGAAGCGCCAGCGCCCGGAGCTGTGGAACCTCTACAACGGCCGGCACCGCCCCGGTGAGCACGTCCGCGTGTTCCCGCTGTCCAACTGGACCGAGCTCGACGTGTGGAACTACATCGAGCGCGAGGGCGTGGAGCTGCCCGACATCTACTACGCGCACGAGCGCGAGGTGTTCCTGCGCGACGGCATGTGGCTCGCCGAAGGCCCGTGGGGCAAGGCGCGTGACGGCGAAACGCTGGTGCGCAAGACGGTTCGCTACCGCACGGTCGGTGACGGCTCCTGCACCGGTGCCGTCGAGTCCGACGCCGCCGACATCCACGCGGTGATCGCCGAGGTCGCCGCGTCCCGGCTGACCGAGCGCGGCGCCACGCGGGCCGACGACCGGCTGTCCGAGGCCGCCATGGAAGACCGCAAGCGGGAGGGGTACTTCTAAACATGAGCGACCTGTTGAGGCTGGCTACCGCAGGCAGCGTGGACGACGGCAAGTCCACGCTCGTCGGCAGGCTGCTCTACGACACCAAGTCCGTGCTCGCGGACACGCTCGACGCCGTGCACCGCGCCAGCGCCGACCGCGGTCTCGCGACGCCGGACCTGTCGCTGCTGGTCGACGGCCTGCGTTCGGAACGCGAGCAGGGCATCACGATCGACGTGGCGTACCGGTACTTCGCAACGCCCAAGCGGTCGTTCGTTCTCGCGGACACCCCGGGCCACGTGCAGTACACCCGCAACACGGTCACCGGCGCGTCCACCGCGCAGCTGGCGGTCCTGCTGGTCGACGCGCGCAAGGGCGTCATCGAGCAGACCCGCCGCCACGCCGCGGTTCTCGCGCTGCTCGGGGTGCCGCGGCTCGTCCTGGCGGTCAACAAGATCGATCTCGTGGACTACGACGAGGTGACGTTCTCCCGCATCGCCAAGGAGTTCACCGCGCACGCGACGGCGCTCGGCTACACCGAGGACGCGGTCGTCGAGATCCCGGTGTCCGCGCTCGCCGGCGACAACGTCGTGGAGAAGTCCGCGAACACGCCGTGGTACTCCGGCCCGACCCTGTTGGAGCACCTGGAGAACGTGCCGGTCGAGCCCGACCCGCACGACGCGCCGTTCCGGTTCCCGGTGCAGTACGTGATCCGCCCGCGCACCGCCGAGCACCTCGACTACCGCGGCTACGCCGGTCTGGTCGCGGCGGGCACGGTCAAGCCGGGCGACGAGGTCGTGGTGCTGCCGTCGGGCCGCCGCTCGACGGTCACGAAGATCGACACGGCGGACGGCGAACTGGCGGAGGCGGCGGCCGGTCAGTCCGTGACGTTGCTGCTGGCCGACGACATCGACATCTCGCGCGGCGACCTGATCTCGGTGGCGGGCAACGAGCCCAAGGTCACCGACGAGCTGGACGCCACGCTGTGCTGGCTCGCGGAGAAGCCTCTCCGTCCCGGCGCCCGAGTCCTCGTCAAGCACGGCACGCGCACGGTGCAGGCGATGGTCACGGAACTGCGCGACCGCTTCGACGAGCAGACGCTGTCCAGCGTGGACAGCCCGGCTTCGCTGGAGCTCAACGAGATCGGCCGCGTGGCGTTGCGCCTCGCGGAGGAAGTACCGCTGGACGACTACAGCTTCAGCCGGCGCACCGGGTCCTTCCTGGTGATCGACGCGAGCGACGGATCCACGCTCGCCGCCGGACTGGTCGGGGCTCCGCTGCCGCTGCTCGAGAACGGCGTGGAGAGCTGTACGGAGGGCAGCCCAAATGATCCAAATCCGGCTGCCCCTGACACCCACGCCCTCGTGTCCCCCGGTCCCTGAAAGGCATTCACGCCGTGAACCTCAAGCCCGCCGTTGCCATCGCACTCGTTGCCCTGGCCGCACTTTCCGGTTGCAGCCGCGCCGGGTCCAGCGACACCCCCGCCGCCCAGTCGAAGGGCCCGGCGGCCGAGGTCCGCATCGGCTACTTCCCGAACGTCACCCACGCCGCCGCGTTGATCGGCGTGGAGAAGGACCTGTTCAAGAAGGAGCTCGGCAGCACCAAGCTCACGACGCAGACGTTCAACGCGGGTCCCGACGAGGTCAACGCGCTCCTCGGCGAGTCGCTCGACATCGCGTACATCGGGTCCGGCCCGGCGATCAACGCCTACGCGAAGTCCAAGGGCGAGGCCGTGAAGCTCATCTCCGGTGCCACGTCCGGCGGCGCGGCGCTGGTGGTGAAGCCCGAGATCAACTCGATCGAGGACCTCAAGGGCAAGACCGTCGCGACGCCGCAGCTCGCGAACACCCAGGACGTGGCGCTGAAGAAGTACCTGGCGGGCAAGAACCTCACCGGCCAGGTCACCGTCCAGAACGTGGAGAACGCGCAGACGCTCGACCTGTTCAAGAAGGGCGACATCCAGGGCGCGTGGCTGCCGGAGCCGTGGTCGTCGCGCGTCGTCGCCGAGGCGGGCGCGAAGGTGCTGCTCGACGAGAAGACCCTGTGGGAGGGCGGGCAGTTCCCGACCACGGTGATCATCGTGCGGACGAAGTTCCTGCAGGAGCACCCGGAGACCGTCGAGGCCGTGCTCAAGGGGCACGTCGCCGCGGTCGACTGGGCCAAGGGCAACGCCGACGACGCGAAGAAGACGGTGAACGCCGCGCTGGAGAAGCTCACGTCGAAGAAGCTCGGCGACAAGATCCTCGACGCCGCGTGGAAGAACATCGAGCTGACCACCGACGCGCAGGCGAAGACCTTCCCGCAGCTCGCGAAGGACGCCGTGACCGCGGGCGTGGCCACCGAGGCCGCGAACGTCGCCGGCTACGCCGACTTCACGTTGCTGAACAAGGTTCTTCAGGCACAGGGCAAGCCGCAGGTGCAAGCAGCCGGACTGGACAAGAAGTAAGCACCGAGGGGACACGGACATGACCGCCACGCTCGAGACCACTGTTCTGTCTACTGTGGATACTGCCGTCGAACTGGCCGGCGTCCGCAAGGTGTTCGGCCACGGCGCCTCGGCCGTGGTGGCCCTCGACGGGGTTGATCTGAAGGTCAAGCCCGGCGAGTTCGTGTGCCTCCTCGGCGCGTCGGGCTGCGGCAAGAGCACGCTGCTGAACATCGTCGCCGGCCTGGACGGCGCGACGTCGGGCTCGTTGCAGCTCAACACGTCCCGTCCGGCCGTGATGTTCCAGGAGCCCGCTCTGATGCCGTGGCTCACCGCCGCGCGCAACGTCGAGCTGGCGCTGCGCTTCGCCGGTGTGGGCCGGTTGGCGCGCAAGCGTCGCGCGCTGGAGCTGCTCGACCTCGTGCGGCTCGGTGACGTCGCGGACAAGCGGCCGCACGAGCTCTCCGGTGGTATGCGTCAGCGCGTGGCCCTGGCCCGCGCGCTGGCGTCCACCACGGTGTCGGCCGATGGCGCGCCGGCGCTTCTGCTGATGGACGAGCCGTTCGCGGCGTTGGACGCCATCACGCGCGACGTGCTGCAGAGCGAGCTGCTGCGCGTGTGGGAGACCACGAACACCGCGATCATCTTCGTGACGCACGACGTCCGCGAGGCCGTGCGCCTCGGTCAGCGCGTCGTGCTGCTGTCCTCGCGCCCTGGCCGTGTGGTGCGCGAGTGGGACGTCACGGGCTCCTCCGACACGGTTCTCGACGAGATCAACACCCATCTGCGAGAGGTCATCAGTGGCCACGCCGTCTGACACGCTCGACAAGGTCGGCGCCGGACTCGACGCGCTCGATGTGCCCGTTGAGGCGCAGAAGCCGCCGATCTGGCGCCGTTTCCTGAAGACCGGTGTGCCACCGATCATCGCGTTCGCACTGCTGCTGGGCGTGTGGCAGGCGTTGTGGGCGTCGGCGA
Organism: Lentzea sp. NPDC004789; assembly: GCF_053601075.1. NCBI lineage: Bacteria > Bacillati > Actinomycetota > Actinomycetes > Pseudonocardiales > Pseudonocardiaceae > Lentzea > Lentzea sp. NPDC004789. Next base: position 426,427 of record NZ_JBSGBE010000006.1, read on the forward strand.
TCCTGCCGGAGTTCCAGCTGCCCGCGCCGGTCAACGTGTGGAACGAGCTCGTGCGCTCGGTCTCCACCGGCCAGGCGTTCAGCGTCCTGTGGACCTCGTTGCACCGCGCGGTGTTCGGGTTCGTCGCGGCGGTGCTGATCGCGACGCCGCTGGGGTTGCTCGTCGCCAAGGTCCGGGTGGTGCGCGCGGCGATCGGGTCGTTGCTGACCGGTCTGCAGTCACTGCCCTCGGTGGCCTGGGTGCCCGCCGCGATCCTGTGGTTCGGCGTGACGCCGTCCACGATCTACTTCGTGGTGCTGATGGGTTCCGTGCCGTCGATCGCCAACGGCCTGGTGGCCGGCATCGACCAGATTCCGCCTCTGCTGCCTCGGGTGGGACGTGCCCTGGGAGCCGGTCGGCTGGCTTCGGCGCGGCACATCCTGCTTCCTGCTGCTCTGCCCGGGTATTTGGCGGGCCTCAAGCAGGGCTGGGCGTTCTCGTGGCGGTCGCTGATGGCCGCGGAGATCATCGCCACCTCGCCCCAGCTGGGTGTGGGACTCGGTCAGTACCTGCACAACGGGTCGTCGTTGAACGACATCAACATGGTGATCGCGGCGATCTTCCTGATCCTGTTGGTGGGCATCGGGATCGAGCTGCTGCTGTTCCGCCCGTTGGAGCGCGCGGTGCTGAGGGCTCGTGGCCTGACGGGTGCGCTGTGACTTCTTCTGGGATCCCGTTGGTGGCCGTTGCGCACGGTAGTCGTGATCCTCGCTCGGCCGCGTCCGTCCACGCGTTGCTGGACGTGGTGCGGTCGTTGCGGCCCGACCTGGACGTCCGGGGTGCGTTCCTGGACCTCTGCGCGCCTCGGTTGAACGACGTGCTGCACGGGCCTTCGGTGGTCGTGCCCTTGTTGCTGGGCAAGGCTTTCCACGCGCGGGTGGACGTGCCGGCCGCCGTGGCCGAGTCTCGTGTGCCCGCGGTCGTGACCGATGTGCTGGGGCCGGACCCGCGGCTGGAGTCGGCGGCTTTGCGCCGGCTGTCCGAGGCCGGGGTCTCGTTCGGCGACCGGTCGCTCGGGGTGGTGCTGGCCGGCGCCGGATCGTCGCACGGTCCGGCCAACGAGGCCGTAGCGCGCGTCGCCCGGCGGTGGGCCCGTGAGTCGGGGTGGGCCGGGGTGGAGGCGGCTTTCGCGTCGATCGCCTCGCCTACCGTTCCTGAGGCGATCTCGCGGTTGCGTGCCCGCGGGGCCACGCGGATCGCCGTCGCGTCGTGGTTCCTCGCGCCGGGGTTGCTGCCGGACAAGGTCGCTTCGCTTGCCGGGGATGCCGTGGTGGCGCGGCCGTTGGGGGACGACGTCGAGGTGGCTCAGCTGGTGCTGGACCGCTACGACTCCGCGCTGACTCGCCAGGCCGTCGCCGCCTAGCTCTGCTCCGCCGAATCGCCACGGCGGGAGGCCCTGACGTGGTATCAACTGCGCAACGGCACCAGGGGGCGACGTGCAAGACGATCCGCATCAGCCAGATCACAGCATTCGCGACGGCATCTTCGACGGCAGCGCCGACGACCTCCAGGATCTGAGCTACCACGGTTTCGACGACGGTTTCCCGCGCTCACGACGCCGTCACCGGTACGGCCACCACGACCTGTCCGGCGCTCCTCCGTGGGTCAAGGTGTTCGTGTGGACGGGCGCTCTCCTGGCGATCGCGGGCCTCGGAGTCCTCATGTTCGGCGTGCTGAGCCCTCCGGACCCGCCGGATCCGTTCAGCTCCCGCCTGACGGACTTCCCCACCACCGGACAGCTGACGCCACCGAGCGTCGGAGGCCCGAACCTGCCGCTGGGCTTCGGTCTCTTCTTCGCCGGTTTCGTCCTGACGGCGATCGGCGCACTGGGCCACAGCACCTCGAAACGGCGCTGAGCCGCAGCAGACTCCCCCGGTGCGGCGACACTTCCGGCCGCCGCCACAAGATCGAATGCGCAGCGCCGTTCGGGCGATGTGAAGTGTGAACTGTTGACGTGAAACCTACTCATCAGTAGTCAAGTGATTACGCCGCGTGCTGCGAATGTCCCTCGTCCACTCAACGGGGAGAGGCCATGAAGCTAGCCGGAATCGCATCTCTACTGGTGGTACCGATGCTGATGTTCGCCACCAACGCGTCAGCAGCCCCGCAGACCATCACCTACAAGCTCCGCGCGAGCGCCGCCGGGCAGTCGTCGGACTTCACGCTCGACCAGGGCGTCGACGCGAGTGCGCCTGCGGCGGTCGCGCCGAACGGGACGCTCAAGGTCACCATCGACCCCGCGCCCAACAAGATCCCGTCCGAGGCGGGCGGGCGGCAGGTGCGTGAGATCAAGGGTCTCGCGCTGAAGCTGCCGGTGCCGGCCAACTCCAAGTTCCAGTCCGCGGCGCTGTCCGGTGGTTCCGGGCTGGGCGGCACGCCGACGGTCGGCTTGCAGGGCAACGACGTCGTGCTGAACGTGCCCGGGCCGATCAAGGGCGGCGCGGACTTCGAGCTGCCGACGGTCACGATCAACCTGCAGGCCGGTGGCACCGGCACCATCACCACGAAGCTGGGCGGCACGAGCTACGACGCGCCCGGTCTGACCTTCACCGCCGTCGTCACGGTCATCGGGTTCCCGATCAACGCCGCGGCCAAGGGCTATCCGGACCCGAGCCCCGTGCTGACGACCACCACCATCGGCTGAGACGTGGTGCCCCAACCCCTGCCGGGCATCACGAGGTAGCCGTCCGCGCCGGTGCGCAGCACCCCTGCGCACCGGCGCGGCTAAGGTCAGCGGCATGGCAGACGAGCTGGTCCACTACGAGGTGCAGCGTGGCATCGCGACGATCACGCTGGACTCTCCCCACAACCGCAACGCCCTGTCCGCGCAGCTGCGCCGGGAGCTCACCGAGCACCTGGCCGCGGCGGCGAAGGACGACGAGGTGCGGGTGGTCGTGCTGACCCACACGGGTTCCGTGTTCTGCTCCGGCATGGACCTCAAGGAGGCCGCCGGCGCGAGCGCGGGAGACCAGGGGGTCAACGAGTTCCCCGCGATCCTGGAACAGCTCTGGACCAGTCCGAAACCGGTCGTGGCCGCGCTCAAGGGGCCGGCCCGCGCGGGTGGTGTCGGCATCGTCGCGGCCTGCGACATCGCGGTCGCCGCCAACGAGGCCACGTTCGCGTTCAGCGAGGTCCGGATCGGCGTCGTGCCCGCGGTCATCTCGGTCACCGTGCTGCCGCGGCTGCTCCCCCGCCAAGCGCACGAGCTGTTCCTCACCGGTGAGACGTTCGACGCCCACCGCGCCAAGGAGATCGGCCTGCTCAACTCCGCCGTGCCGGTCGACGGCGTCGACGCGGAGGTGCGCCGCTACACCGACATGCTCGCGCTCGGCGCGCCCAACGCTCTCGCCGCCACCAAGGAGATGCTGCGGCAGGAGCGGTCCGCGAACCTCGGCGAGGTGTTCGCGGACATGCTCGAACTGTCGGCCCGGCACTTCGGTGGGCCGGAGGGGCAGGAGGGCATCGCGGCGTTCAAGGAGAAGCGCAGGCCCTCCTGGGTGCCGGCACAGGGCTAGAGAGACGACCGGCCGGCGGGGGTGAGCGCGCCGGAGACGTCCACGAGCCCCTTGCGCATCAACCGCCGGCGGACTCGTTCGTCGCGCTCGCCCCGCTGCCACCGGTCCAGCTGCTCGGCGGTGCGCCGTCGGTCGACGCCGGCCCACGACGCACCGGCTCCCGCCGTCAACGGCAGCACGGCGGTGGCGACCTCGACACCGAACGGTGCGTCCGCGGTGCGGGGAGTGCTGATCACGAGAGCGAGCAGGCCGGCCTCGGCGGGAACGTGCTGACGTGCGCTGCGGGTGCCGGCACCGGCCTCGATCCCGCCGGACGCCAGGTCCTCGTAGATCGTGCCCAGGTCGTCCTCGACGGCGCACTGCCAGCGCCACGTGCGGGATGCGCCGAGGTCGGCGCCGGGGAAGAGCTCGTAGGTGAGACTCATGCCTCCGGCGCCGACCGTCAGCGTGTCCAGCCACAGCTCATGGGACGGCACGACACCGTTCAGGCGCAGGTGCACGCCGAGGGTGTGCGCTTCCGGCATGATCGGTGACTCTAGACGACGCAGGTGGCCTGCGTGTTGCCGCTGAACGAGTCGTTGGTGGTGGCACCGATGAACGTCACGTTGACCGACCACGTGACCACGTCGCCCTTCGTGAGCTCGTGGCCGCGGCCGGCCTTGTCGACCCAGAAGCGGTCGATGCGGCCGTGCACGGTGTAGCCGGGCGACGTGGTCTTGCCGGCGCCCTCCTGGCTGTCCCAGCGCTGGCTGATGCCGTTCACCGTCACGTTCGCGATCGTGTTCTTGCCGGTCAGGTTGCGACCGTTGGTGAGCCGCGAGTTGTTCTCGGTGTGCCACTCGATGTCGATGATCTGGGCGTTGCGCGGGTCCTCGTACAGGCCCTCCGCGTGCAGGAGCACCGGACCGGCGCCGGGTTCGTTCACCCGGCCCGGCTCGGTGCTGTTGCTGCCGACGTCCGAGCGCACGAAGCACGCCGGGAACGGGCGGTCGGCCAGCGCGGGAGCCTGGCTCCCGGTCAGCAGTGCGACCGCGCAGGCCGTGATCAGAGCGATGTTGCGTGTCCCCACAGTGATTTCCTTCTCAGGTGCGAGCGATGTGGATGATCGCGCCGGAACGTGCGTCCACGACGACGCGGCGCACGTCGGGTACCGGAGCGGAGGAGCGGCCCTGCAGACCGCGGTCGATGGTCACCGTCCAGCGGGCGACGTCCCACACGTCGGCGGTGGCGGTGGCGGTGCCGTCGGTGACGCCGATCGCCTTGCGCGCCTTGCTGATCGCCTCGTCCCGCGAGATCACGGCGTCGCCGCTGCCCGCCGCCGCGAGATCCGCGTAGTACACGACGGCACCGCTGCGCCGGTCGACCTCCACGATCACCTGACGGGTGCCGCCGGGGTGCGACTGCCGGAACACGACGTGGGTGACGGCGTCGTCGGCGACGTGGGAGATCGGACCGGACTCGGCCGGTGACGAACCGGCTCCGGCGAACTCCCGCGCACGGCGCACCGCCGCGGCCTCGTCCAGGAGCACCGGACCGCTGGTGGCCGGCGTGCCGACCGCGTCGAGCACCCGGCCGTTCGCCGTGCGCCGCAACCGAACCTGCTCCGCCGTGTCCACAATGGTCAGTCCGTCGCCGCTGGACGAGGTGCGCGTGACGGTGAGCGTGTCGAAGCTCTGGTAGTTCTGCGTCGGGCGCGAGGTGAGCGGCTCACCGGGCGCGGCGGGGGTCAGCGTCACCGCGCCGGGGTCCGCGACCGAGCCCCTGATCACGTAGCGGTCCCAGCCGCCGGCCGAGCCCTCCTTGGCGATCAGGTCCGTGCGGGCCCACGCCAGCGCGTTCGCGACGGAGGCGCCCGAGGCCGTGTGCGCGGCGAACCGGGACCAGAAGTAGTTGCCCGAGTAGTTGGTCGCCGAGATCGGCGTCGACGCCGAGCTCGCGGGGAAGTAGACGAGGTCGGGGAACGTGATCACCGAGTCGACGCCGCGGCGCACCGGGACGTCGTTGAAGCCGCCGAACTGGGCACTGCTGTTCGCCGTGTAGCACCCGGCCAGCACGAGGATCTTCATGTCGTCCACGTCGACGGCCGGCAGGTACTCGGAGAAGAACCGCAGCGCGACGTACGGGCTGGTCAGGTCGCTGTCCTTGCCCGCGGCGAGAATGGGGTCCTCGTTGTCCGTCGGGCCTTCCGAGGTCTGGAAGATGCCCGCGTTGGCGTGTCCGAACAGGCCGAACACGTTGGCGTTCCGGCCGTCGGTCCACGCCTCGTCGGCGGTGCGGCCGCCCAGGTGGCCCGCTGAGGTGTAGCCGGCGGACCGCGCACCGTCGGCCAGCGACGCGGCCGCGAGCCTGGTGTCCAGGCCGTCGTCGAAGACGCGACCGATGCTCGTCTGCTCGGCCGCCTGCGCCTGCGGCACGGCGATGAGTGCGGCGGCCAGCACCGCCACGGCCGTTCTGCTGCCAGAACCCACTTGAGACTCCCCCGTGTGACTGCTTGTCACCAGGTAGTCGCCCGAGGAGGGGCAGGCACTCAAAAAGATCTTGAAAATGCGGATCCCGGCACGTGTTAGGGTCCGCTCGAACTGGGGGGTTCTGGGGTGAGCGAACAGGATCTGGTCGCCGCGCGCGACCTTGCGGTACGACACTGCCTCGCGGCCGGCGCCAGCGTCGAGGTCGCCGAGGACTGCGCGCAGGAGGCCGTCGCCGCGGTGCTGACGCGGTCCGGCGAGGCGCGCAACGTCGCCGCGCTGGTGAGCACGATCGCCCGGCGCAGGCACGTCGACGTGGTGCGACGTGCGGTGCGGGAGCGCGAGTGCGTCCGAAACGAACAGGAGTCCGTCGACCCGGTCGGCGAGATCGACGACCGGCTCCAGGCCCAGTGGCTCGTGCGCTCGCTCGACGGCCTGCCGCAGACGACCCGCGAGGTGTGCGAGGCCGTGGGACGGGGAAGCAGCCGCGAGGAGATCGCGGCGGAGATGGGCATCACGGTCCGCGCGGTCGAGGGACATCTCAGCCGGGCGAGGAAGCTGTTGAGACGACTGGCGATCGCCGTCGCGGTGCCGGTGGTCGTCCTGTTGCGACAGAAGCCCGCCGTGGTGGTGGCCGCGGCAGCGGTCGTGGTGCCGATCGGCATCGGGGCGTTGATCTCGGTGCGACCGGACCAGCCGGTGCACCAGGAGCCTCCGGCCGTCGTTCAGACACCGGCCGTGGTCGGCACCACGGCCCGTCCGGCCGACGTGGTGCCTCCACCGGCGCCGCCGTCAGGTGCGCCGCCGGTGGAGGTGCCGAGCGTGGTGCCCCGCGAGGAGAACCCGATACCGGTGCCCACGAGCGTGGTGCTGCCGTCGTTGCGGCTGCCCGAACTTCCGCTGCCGGAACTGCCGACCGCTCAGAACCAGCCGGTGCACTCGATGACGCCCTGAGACGAACCGCAGGCGCGCATGACCTTCCCGTCGTTCTTGAACGGTTCGGTGTACTTCGCACTGCCCGAGTCGATCCGCGTGTACCCGAGGAACCCCTCGTGCTCGTTGGCCGAAGGGTCCTTGCGATCCGTCCAGATCTCCTCGCCCGGCGTGCCGTAGGAGATGCGGCCCCAGGCGCACTTGGACCTGTTCGACGCGCGCAGCTCGACGACCCGGCTGTTCTGCATCGTCACCGGGTTGTCGCCGTCGATGGTGTCGAACGGTGTGAAGGGGTCTTCCTGCGTGCAGCCGGCATCACCGGCGAATGACGGGACCGGGCACAAGAAACCGACCACCACCACGACGCCGAGCGCACAGCTCAGGCGGCGGAATTGCTTTCCCATGGCACTGCACTGTCCACTCCGGACCGCCAAAGCGCAGCCCAAGTCACCGTTCTGTGCGAATCACCCGCAGTTTTCGGTCACCTGATTCAGCGGTCCGTTTCACAGCGTCACGCAGCACTTCCCGAACGGACTGGTCCAGGTCCGCGGGCACGACCAGCACGTACTCCCCCGCAGGTAGCCAGGAGAGATCGCTCAGGCTGTCGTACAACGCGTCCAGGTTCTGCCCGAACCAGTCCGGGAAGTCCAATGCGCGGGCAATGGCGGCAATGGCCTCCGCCTTTTCCGAAACGAGAATGTGCCGTTTCACTTGCGCACGTCCACGACGACGAACGTCGAATAGTGGTCGCCGGTGTAGAAGACCTCACTCGCGCTGCCGGTGATGAGCCGCCGGGCGCCGCGGTCGGGACTGCCGGGCGTCGGCACGGTGTACTCCTTGTAGTAACCGGACTTCTGCTGCGGCAGCCGCTTCTCCCGGTTCTCGAACGTCACGCCGTCGTTGCGCGGGTACGGGAACGGGCCCTTCGACTCGATCAGCTTCCACGTCTTCGCGGCCTCGGCGGGCAGCTTCGACAGCGCCTGGACCTCCAGGCCCGACGAGGCACCGGGCACAGCGGCCCCCGACGCCGACGCGGAAGGGGTCGCGGGCGGCTTCTGCGGGCTCGACGAGACGTTGTCCTTGACGAACCAGCCGACCACGACCAGCGCGATCAGGCCGACCAGTGCGACGGTGAGGCGACGACCAGGACTCACGCGGGGACCTTCTCGGGCTCGGGTTCGGGCTCGGGCGCCGACGCGGGGTTCTTCGCCCGCCAGTCGACGACGCGGTCGATCAGCCGCGCCACGCCCAGGCAGAGCGGCAACACCACGATCATCACGACGGGGAACTGCACGGCGACGGGCAGCTGCACGAGCCACAACTCGACCCCGTCCCACCACTGCCAAAGCCAGTCCACGACCCCGAGCGTAGTCTCGTGACCGGTGTCACGGCATTTGGCCATGGCCACGGTCGGTATGTTGCGAACCATGTTCGCCGTTTACGCAGCAGAACCCAGTCCTGAGAACCCGCTGGCCTCGCTTCGCGTCGGCGAGCGCCCCGAGCCCGAGGTGCCCGCCGGTTGGGTGCGGGTCGCGGTCAAGGCGGCCAGCCTCAACATGCACGACCTGTGGACGTTGCGCGGCGTCGGCATCAAGCCCGAGCAGTTCCCGATGATCCTGGGCTGCGACGGCGCCGGTGTCCTCGACGACGGCACCGAGGTGGTGCTGCACTCCGTCATCGGTGACCCGAACTGGTCGGGCGAGGAGACGCTGGACCCGAAGCGCACGCTGCTCACCGAGAAGCACCAGGGCACGTTCGCCGACTACGTCACGGTGCCCGCCCGCAACGCGCTGCCCAAGCCCGCCGACCTGTCGTTCGCCGAGGCCGCCTGCATGGGCACGGCGTGGCTCACCGCCTACCGGATGCTGTTCGTGAAGTCCGGCCTGCGGCCTGGTCAGACGATGCTCGTGCAGGGTGCGTCCGGTGGTGTCTCGACCGCGCTCATCCAGCTGGGCCGCGCCGCCGGGTTGCGCGTCTGGGTCACCGGCCGCACCGAGGAGAAGCGCGCGCTGGCCACCGCACTCGGTGCCCACGAGGTCTTCGAGTCCGGCGCCCGGTTGCCGGAACGGGTCGACGCGGTGATGGAGACCGTCGGCAAGGCCACCTGGTCGCACTCGATGAAGGCGCTCAAGCCCGGCGGCATCGTGGTGATCTCCGGCGCCACGTCCGGTGACGCGAGCGCGGCCGAGCTGCAGCGGCTGTTCTTCCTGCAGCTGCGCGTGGTCGGTTCGACCATGGGCACCCGCGAGGAGCTGGGCGACCTGCTGCGGTTCTGCGCCCTCAACGGCCTCAGGCCGCAGATCGGTGCCGAGCTGAAGTTCTCCGACGCCGAACAGGGGCTCAAGGCCATGCTCGACGGCGAGACCGCGGGCAAGATCGTGCTCACCCGATAGCGGTAAACAGCCCGATCGGCCAAAAAACGATCTCTTGATTGGTGGGTCCGGACAAACCGCGTGACAGTTGACACGCATAGGTTCGCCCGGACCCACTTCATCGAGGGAGCTGAAGGCATGACTACCCAGGGCGTGTTCCGGCGCAAGCCCATCGACCAGATCGCGGACGACCGGGGCGACGGACTCACCAGAACACTGGGCCTGTGGCAACTGACCGCGATCGGCATCGGCGGCATCATCGGCGCGGGCATCTTCTCGCTCGCCGGCGCCGTCGCGAACAAGACGGCCGGCCCCGCGGTGCTGATCTCGTTCCTCATCGCCGGTGTCGCGAGCGCGGCGGCGGCGTTCTCGTACGCGGAGTTCGCGGGCCTGATCCCCAAGGCGGGCAGCGCCTACACCTACGGCTACGCGGTGCTGGGCGAGATCGTCGGCTGGTTCATCGGCTGGGACCTGCTGCTCGAGTACACCGCGATCGTGGCGGTGGTCGCGATCGGCATCTCCGGCTACTTCACGGAACTGCTGAGCCTGCTCAACATCCATCTGCCGCAGTGGATGCTGGGCGCGCCGGGCACCGAGAGCCAGGGCGTCGCACCGGGCAGCTACAAGGTCAACCTGTTCGCGGTGATCCTGTGCCTGCTGATCGCGTACGTGCTGAACCTGGGCATGAAGAACGCGGCCAGGTTCGAGACCACGCTGGTGTACCTGAAGATCGCCGTGGTGCTGCTGGTCATCGGCGTCGGCGTCTTCCACATCGACACCGCCAACTACAACCCGTTCTTCCCGTTCGGCCTGTCCGGCGCTTTCACCGGTGCGGCAACGGTCTTCTTCGCCGTGTTCGGCTACGACGCGATGAGCACCGCGGCCGAGGAGTCCAAGGACTCCCAGAAGCACATGCCCAAGGCGATCATCTACTCGCTGGCGATCTCGATGGTCCTGTACGTGCTGGCCTGCCTCGTGCTGACCGGCATGGTCAACTACAAGGACGTCGACGCGGAAAGCGCGTTCGCCACGGCGTTCGCGGACATCGGCTTCCACTGGCTGGGCATCATCATCAGCGTCGGCGCGATCCTCGGCATCACCACGGTGCTGTTCACGTTCCTGCTGGGCGCGGCCCGCGTCGGTTACTCGATGAGCCGCGACGGCCTGCTGCCCAAGTGGTTCGCCAAGACGCACCCGGTGAAGCACGTGCCGTCCCGGATCACGTGGGTGCTCGGCATCGCCTCGGCGGTCATCGCCGGGTTCCTGCCGATCGCGGAGGCCGCCGAGCTCACCAACATCGGCATCCTGCTGGCGTTCGTGGTCGTGTGCGTGGCCGTGATCGTGTTGCGGTACAAGCAGCCCGACCTGCCGCGCACGTTCCGGACGCCGGGCATGCCGGTCGTGCCGGTCATCGGGGTGATCTTCTCGGTCTGGCTGATCACGTTCCTCACGCCGCAGACCTGGGCCCGGTTCGCGATCTGGTTCGTGATCGGCATGGTCGTCTACTTCACCTACTCGCGGCGCAACTCCGTCATGGAGAAGCAGAACTCCACGCGGTGACCTGCTGGTCGAGCACGGACAGCGGCACCGGTCCGAGCCCGATCACGAGGTCGTGGAACGCCTTCACGTCGAAGCGGTCGCCCAGCCGGGCGGCCGCTTCGCCGCGCACGCGCTGGATCTCCAGGCGCCCCACCATGTACGCGAGCGCCTGGCCCGGCACCTCGATGTACCGGTCGACCTCCGAGGTGATCTCGGGTTCGGTCATGACCGTGTTCTCGCGCAGGTAGTCGACGGCCTGCTGCCGGGTCCACCCGAACGCGTGCAGGCCCGTGTCGACCACCAGCCGCCCGGCGCGCATCGCGTCCAGCCCGAGCATGCCGAGGCGTTGCTCGTCCGACGAGTACAGCCCCATCTCGTCGGCGAGGCGCTCGGTGTAGAGGCCCCAGCCCTCCAGGTACGCCTCGATGAACGCGAACCGCCGCAGGTTCGGCATCGACGCCTCGGCGGCGATCGAGAGCTGGTAGTGGTGGCCGGGCACGGCCTCGTGGAACGCCGTCACCTCCGACACCGTGCGGCTGCGTTCGGTGGCGCCCAACGGGTTCAGCCAGTAGGTGCCGGGACGGCTGCCGTCCAGCGGCGCGGGCTGGTAGAACGCGATCGGCGCCGTCTCCCGTTCCGCCTCGCCCACCAGGCACACCCGGCAGCCGGTCCTCGGCATCCGGCCGAACCACCGCGGTGCCTCGGCCTCGGCCCGCGCGATCGCCTCAGCGGCGTGCGCGACCATCTCCTCCTCGTTGTCCCACAACAGTTCCGTGCGCAGCCGACGGAAGATCTCCGGCACGTCGGCCGTGCCCCACACCCGTGCGCCGATCTCCGCGTACTCGTCGCGCAACGCGGCGACCAGGTCCAGGCCCAGCCGGTGCAGCGCGGCCGGGGTGTACGAGGTGGTCGTGTAGTTGCGGACGAGGTTGGCGTAGTTCTGCTCGCCCTCGGGCAGCCAGCAGATGCCCGGCTGGTCGTCGGGGCGGCCGTCGACCGAGGTCAGCACGTCGCGGTAGGAGGCGACGGCCGCGCGGATCTCCGCGGAGGCCGGACCCTCCCACTCCTGCACGGGCGAGGCGAGGAACCGCTCCATCCGGGCCGCCCCGGTCCTCAGGTGCCGGCGCAACGGTCGACGGTCGGAGTCGCGCACCCGCCCGGCCGCCTGCGTCACGTACCGCGCGATCTCGCCGCGCCGCCGTGACACGTCCAGCTGTGCCGCCATCTGCAGCAACGCGTTCACCGGCGCGCTCATGCCAGTTGCCACGGTGTGCTCGACCAGCCTCGCGTCGATCCGCGCCACGATGGTCTCGCCCTGGTGCCGCAGCACGGCCAGGGTGACGGGGTCCTCGTCGCTGGTCTCCGCCCGGCGCAGGATGTCGGCGACCCGCGCCCGCAACGCCTGCTCCCCCTCGACGCTGAGGTCCTCCAGCTTGTCGTCCCAGCCGGGCAGCCCGTACATCGACGGCAGGAACGGCGACCAGTCCATGGCCGCGGCGAACATCTCGTCGGACAGCGACGCCATCAGGGCCGCCCCGCCCAGTCGGCGACCAGGTCACCGAGCGTGGACAGCGGCACGACGCCGTTGTCCAGCACGAGGTCGTGGAACGCCCTGATGTCGAACCGGTCGCCCAGCTTCGACTTCGCCTCACCGCGCAACCGCTGGATCTCCAGCCGTCCCACCATGTACGCGAGCGCCTGACCCGGCGTCTCGATGTACCGGTCGACCTCCGAGTTGATCTCGGTGTCGTCCATCACGGTGTTCTGGCGCAGGTAGTCGACGGCCTGCTGGCGCGACCACCCCATGGCGTGCAGGCCGGTGTCGACCACGAGCCGCCCGGCGCGCATCGCGTCGAGGCTCAGCATGCCCAGCCGTGCCTCGTCGGACGAGTACAGGCCCATCTCGTCGGCCAGGCGTTCGGTGTAGAGGCCCCAGCCCTCGATGTAGGCGTCGACGAACGCGAACTTGCGCAGGTTCGACAGCTCGGTCTCGGCCGCGATCGAGAGCTGGAAGTGGTGGCCGGGGATGGCCTCGTGGAACGCCGTCACCTCCGACACCGTCCGGCTGCGTCCGGTGGCGCCCAACGGGTTCACGAAGTACGTGCCGGGACGGGACCCGTCGAGCGCGGCGTCCACGTAGTAGGCGAACGCGGCGCTCTGGCGGTCGACCTCCGGCACGAACCGGACTTCGCAGCGCGCCTTCGGCAGCCGGCCGAACCAGTTCGGCGCCTCGGCCTCGGCCCGCGCGACGGTCTCCACCGCGCTGACGAGCATGTCGTCCTCGTTGTCCCACAACAGATCCGTGCGCAACCGCCGGAAGATCTCCGGCACGTCGGCCGTGCCCCACACCCGCGAGCCGATCTCCGCGTACTCGTCGCGCAACGACGCGATCAGGTCGAGCCCGAGCCGGTGCAGTTCCGCGGGGGTGTAGGACGCGGTCGTGTAGTCGCGGACCAGCTTGCGGTAGTTCTCCTCGCCGTCGGGCAACCAGCACAGGCCTGCCTGCTCGTCGTCGCGTCCGGGCAGCCCGAGCAGGACCTCGCGGTAGCGGGCGAACGCCGGGCGCAGGTCCGCGTCGCCCTCCCACTCCTGCTTCGGGGACTCCAGGAAGCGTTCGACGTGCGCCGCCCCGCCCTCCAGGTGCCGGCGCAACGGCCGGCGGTCGGTGTCGAGCAGCCGCCCGGCCGCCTGGTCGAGGAAGTGCGGGACGAGGTGCAGCCGCCGGGAGAAGTCGATCTGCGACGCCATCCTGAGCAGAGCCGCGACCGGCGCGTTCAACCCGCGGGACACGCTGTGCTCGACGAGCCTGGCGTCGAGCATCGTGATGATCAACGTCGCCTGGTGCCTGATCACGTCCTTCGCGACCGGCTCCTCGTCGCTCTGGTCGACGCGGCTGAGGATGTCCTCCAGCCGCGCGCGCAGGGCCTGCTGGCCGTCGACGCTGAGGTCTTCGAGCCGGTCGTCCCAGCCGGGCACGCCGACGACGGTGGCGAACATCGGAGACCAGTCCATCATCGCCCGGAAGGTCTCATCGGAGAGCGAGGTCACGCTCTCCTTCTTAGCTGCGCCGGAAGCGCTCCGCCAAGGAATTGACGACATCGGTGAGCTCGGTGTGGATCCTGCGCACGACGTCGGCGGCCGGTTCGGCGGTGGCCAGCGGGTACGCGGTGCCCGCCCACAGCGACATGACCTCCAGCTCACCGGTCGCGCGCACCGGCTTGGTGAGGTGGTGCACGTTCGGGTACGCGGCGGGCGCGTGCGGGCTGTTCTCGATCAGGAACCGGTTGACGAGCCCGCGGGCGGGCCGTCCGCTGAACGCCCGCGTCAACGCCGTGCGACGCGCTCCTTCGGCGAGCGCTTCCCGGTGCGCCGCAGCGGTTCCGGCCTCCGGGCAGCCGAGGAACGCGGTGCCGAGCTGGGCCGCCACGGCCCCGGCCGCCAGCACCGCGGCCACGTCCGCGCCGGTCATCAGCCCACCGGTCGCGATCACCGGCAGGTCGACGGCGCTGCGCACGAGCGTCAACGCGGCCAGCGTCCCGTACAGCTCGCCACCACCGGGCGAGATGCCGTCGTCGGTGAACGTGCCGCGGTGCGCACCGGCGTCCGCACCCTGCACGCACAGCACGTCCGCGCCGATCTGCTGCGCCTGCCTGGCCTCACTGGGTGTGGTGACCGTCACCACGATCGTGGTCCCGGCCGCCTTGAGCCGCTGCACGTCGTCCACGTCCGGCAGCCCGAACGTGAACGACACCACCGGAATCCGCAGCGCCAGCACCAGCTCCAGCTTGGCCCCGTAGTTGTCGTCGTCCCAGCGCGGGTCGCCGGGCACCGCCCCGACCTTCTGCGCGCACGCCGTGACGCGGTCCACGTACGGCGAGATGTCGGCGGTCGGCCGCGTGCCGGGCACGAACAGGTTGACCCCGAACGGCGCGCTCGTGAGCTCGCCGGTCCGCTTGATCTTCTCCGCGAGCTGCTCGACGCTGAGGTAGCCGGCCGCGAGGAACCCGAACCCGCCGGCGTCGCTCACCGCGGCGACCAGTTCGGGGGTGGAGGCGCCACCTGCCATGGGCGCGGCGATCACGGGCACGGCCAGCGTGTGGAACATGAGCACAACCTAGTTGGACCGGGCGATGGATGCCCGGTGAAGCGCCTGTGTCCTTGATGACGCAAGGAACACATCGTTACTCCACTCGGACCAGGGTGTTCACGTGCCGTCCATGCCGATGGGCGATGGTGATCGTCGTGAAACGCCGCTCCTCCCCGAAAGCAGCCACCGGCCGTCGCGTGCACGTCGTCGTGCTGGGCGGGCTGCGGCCGGACGACGTCAGCGCGGTGCTGACACCGAACCTCGTTGCGCTGCAAGAGGAAGGCACGTCCTTCCCGCACGCGCGGTCGTTGCCGATCATGGGGACGACACCGAACCACGTGATGATGATGACCGGCGTGCGGCCGGACCGGACCGGCGTGCCGGCGAACTGCGTCTACGACCGCGCGCGAGGCGTTGTGCGCGTGCTCGACCGCGCGTCGGACCTGAAGTTCCCCACGCTGCTGGAACGGTTGCCGGGGCTGGGTTTCCGCACGGGTTCGGTGCTCTCGGACGAACGTCTGCACGGCCTGTTCGGCACGCGGGCGTCGTACCGGTGGAAACCCCGGTACCCGTCCGACGCGTTCACCTCCCACGCGCTGCACGCCATGATCGACGAGGTCGACCCCGATCTGGTGTTCACGGGCTTCGGCGCGCCCGCGGGAATCTCCCGTCCGCTGGCCGTGCGGACCTCGGACGAGCAGCTGGGCAAGCTCGTCCGGCACCTGAGGGCGACCGGGCGCTGGGAGCGGTCCGTGCTGGTCGTCGTGGCCGACCGGGCGCTGCCGCGGACCGGGGCGTCGTTGCCGGGCCACGTCGACGCGGACCCGTTGCTGCGGGGCAAGGTCGTCGTCGCACCGAACGGCGGCGCGGACCTGCTCTACTGGACCGGGCCGCGCTCCGACCGCGCGGTGGCGCTGAAGCACCTGGAGTCCGTGGTCAGCCGGGTGCCGGGCGTCCTGTCGGCGCACGCACCGCGGTCGTGGCGGCTCGGACCCGAGGCGGGCGACCTGGTCGTGGCCCGCCATCCCGCGACGGCACCGGTGCCGATGCTCGTCGCGGGAGGCGATCCCGCGTTGGGGCGCGGGGTTTGCGCCGCGCCGGTGTCCACTGTGGATGTCGCCCCGACGGTGGGGAGGCTGTTCGGCCTCCCCGAGCCGCCGGGTGGTTACGACGGGCAGCCGCTCATCGCGGACGGGCCATCATCTAGGGCAGGGAGTCCAGATGAGGGGCGACCGTGTTGGCGAACTGCCAGTTGTTCGACGCGTCCCAGTTGATCGACCAAGTCATGGCGCCGCGGATGGACGGCCAGGTCGTGCTCGGCTTGAACGTCCCGCAGTTGGTGCCGCGGGCGAGGCAGTCGAGCGCGTTGTTGACGTTGGACGGCGACTGGTAGCCGCCACCGGCTCCGGACGGTGACGCGGGCAGGCCGAGGCCGACCTGGTCGGCGCGCAGGCCGCCCTGCAGCTGCAGGCACGCGAGCGCGGTCAGGAAGTTGACCGTGCCCTGGCTGTAGACCTGCTGGTCGCAGCCGTTCATCGAGCCGGAGTTGTAGTACTGCATGTTGACGATGGTCAGGATGTCCTTGATGTTCAGCGCCAGCTTGAAGTACTCCATGCCGGTCGACTGCATGTCGATCGTCTGCGGCGCCATCGTGATGACGGTGCCGCCACCGGCGTAGATGCTGCGCAGCGCCTGCCCCATGTAGGTGGAGTTGACGCCGTTCTCGAGATCGATGTCGACGCCGTTGAAGCCGTAGTTCGTGATCAGCGACTTGACGCTGTTCGCGAAGTTGGTGGCCGAGGTGGAGTCGCTGACGCTGATCGTGCCGTTCTGCCCGCCGACGCTGATGATCACCTTCTGGCCGCGGTTCTGCAGGGTCCGGATGTCGGCCTTGAACTGCGCGTCGGTGTAGCCGCCGAGCTGGCCGCTCAGCCCGGAGTCGAGCGTGAACGACACCTGTCCCGGCGTACCGGTCGCGTCGGCGAAGGCCACCGCGACGATGTCGTAGGTGGTGGGGACGTCCGCGAGCTTGAGTGCGCGCGCACCGTTGTAGAAGTTCTGCCAGTAGCCCGTCAGGACGTGCTTGGGCAGGCCGGTGTTCGGCGGGTTGCCGGTCGTGGTGGTGGTCGTGGTCGTCGTGGTGGTGGACGTCGTCGTGCTCGTGGTCGTTGTCGGCGGCGTGCCGGGGCCGTCGAGGTTGAAGTCGTCGGCGTAGTAGGTGGGCTGGCCGTACCAGCCGTTCACGTAGATCGTGACGCTGGTGGCGCTGCCGCTGGTGAAGTCGACGGTGAGCTGCTGGAAACCGCTCGTGCCGGGCGTCCACGTGCTCTTCTCCACGCCGCCGGTGACACCGAGGTAGACGTAGCTGCCCTGCACCCAGGCGGACAGCTTGTAGGCCGTGTTCGGTTGCACCGTCACGGTTTGCTGGCAACGCGCGTTGCTCTGCCCGACCGGTGTGCCCTGCAGGGCGTAGCCGCCGGTGCGTTTCGTGCCCGTGGTGACGCTCGTGCCCTCCGAGCAGGTCCAGCCGCTCAGGTTGCCGGCCTCGAACCCGCTGTTGGCCGCGAGGTTCGCGGCGGCGGCGCTGCCGTTGATCACCAACACCAGACCGGCACAGGCGAACAGCGCGGACAGCAGCGCTATCGCTGCTCGTCTGGTCTTGGACATGGTCCACCTCCACACATCATGCGGCGGCCATGTTGTGAGTGGACTAAAAATGGACTAGACCACTACACCGGGTCAAGCATTGCGCTGGTCATCGGATGTATTTAGGGTGAGTCTGCCGCTGCCTGTAGTTGAGGAGTGGCATGCGCATACTCGCTGTCCTGGCCCTGCTGTTGGGTTTTGTCGCCCCGGCCGACGCCTCGCCCGGCTGGGTGGCGTCGTGGGGATCCGCGATGCAGACCCCGGTTTCATCGGATGTCAGCGGCACCTCCTACACCGTGCGGAACGTCGTCCGGCTCACCGTCGGCGGCTCGGCGGTCCGGGTGCGACTGTCGAACGTGTTCAGCTCCGGCGACCTGACCGTGGGCGGGGTGTCCGCGGCCCCGGCCGGAACCGGTGCCGCACTGGGAGACAAGGCCCGCCGGGTCACCTTCCACGGCCGCACGTCCGTCGTCGTGCCGCGCGGCGGTGAGGTGCTGTCCGACCCGGTCGCGCTCCGGACGTCGGCCGACTCCTCCGTGGCCGTGTCGATCTGGGCGTCGTCCGCACCTGCCGTGGCGACCTATCACCGCAGTGCCCTGTCCTCCAACTACGTGGCGCCCGGCGACCACGCCGCGGACCTCGACGGCGCGGCGTTCACGCAGAAGGTGTCGTCCTGGTACTACCTGTCCGAGGTGTCCGTGACGTCGGCCGTGCGCGGGTCCGTGGTGGCCCTCGGCGACTCGATCACCGACGGCTCGGGCTCGACCGGCGGCGCGAACCGGCGCTGGACCGACGTTCTCGCCTCGCGGACGTCGTTGGGCGTGGTCAACTCGGGCATCTCCGGCAACCAGCTGCTGCGCGACGGCACGTACGGCGTTTCCGGCATCTCACGAACGCCGCGGGACGTGCTTGCCCGGTCCGGCGTGCGGACGGCGATCGTGTTGGAGGGCATCAACGACATCAAGGCCAAGCCCGACGCCACGTTCGAGGAGCTGCGCGACGGCTACTTGCGAGTGATCTCTCTCGCGCACGCCCACCGCGTCCGCGTGCTCGGCGGGACCATCACGCCGATGGGCGGCTACGCGAACTACACCGACGCACGCGAGGCCGTGCGTTCCGCCGTGAACTCCTGGATCCGCACGTCCGGCGCGTTCGACGGCGTGGTGGACTTCGACGCCGCGGTCCGCGACCCCGCCAAGCCGACGTGGTTGCGCGAGGACTTCGCCAGGCCGGACCACCTGCACCTCACCGACGCCGGCTATCAGGCCATGGGCCAGGCGGTGGATGTCTCGCTGCTTTAGCTTGATGCGCGTGTTCACCCTCAACGACGCCATCGCCATCGCCACCGCCGCTCATGACGGCCAGGTCGACAAGTCCGGCTACCCCTACATCGGGCACCCACTGCGAGTGATGGCGTCGGTAGAGGGTGAACACGCGCAGATGGCCGCCGTTCTGCACGACGTCATCGAGGACACCTCGGTGACCGCAGAGGAACTGTTGTCGCGTGGCTGCCCCACTGCTGTGGTCGACGCCGTCGTCGCGTTGTCACACCTGCCGGACGAGCCCCAGGACGTGTACTTGCGCCGCGTCGCCGCCAATCCGCTGGCACTCACCGTGAAGCGCGCGGACATCGCCGACAACCTCTCCCCCGCCCGCGTGGCCCGTCTCGACACCGAGACCAGAGCCCGCCTGGAGATCAAGTACGCCACCGCGCTGAGGTTGCTCTCCGAGTTCGTGAGTTAACTAACCTTCTTCATCGGTACAGGTCGCTTGAACAGGGTGTATTATCGATTCGTAACCAAGATTGGAAGGACAAGATGACCCGCCACGACCTGTCCGTGAAGTCCCTGCGCTCGAGCCTGGCCTCCCGCCGCGCCGCTCGTCTTCAGCGTCAGAGCCTGGAGCGGCAGTTGGCCAGCTACACCACCGAGAGCGACCGTCTCGAACTGGACGCCATCCTCGCCCGGCACACCGCCGAGGAGACGACCGAGCTCCGTTCGATCATCAACCGCCAGGCGATGGACCGTTTGATCCGTTCCGCCTGACCCCGGTTCCATGTGTGGGCCACCCCGGCAACGTTGCCGCGGGTGGCCTTTGCGTTTCCCGGCAACCGTGAACAGGTGCCGTCTCGGTTGGACGGCGCTAACGTCCGGCCATGCGTCGCTTCCTCGCCACGGCGTTGGCCGTGCTCGCCCTGATGCCGGTGTCCGCGGCGAAGGCCGACCGGGTGGTCACCGACTACCAGGACCCGCTGCAGGCGATCCCCGCGGTGAGCCGGCCGCCGACGAAGTCGTGCGCCGTCACGGCGATGCGGCACACGTTCGCGAACTCGTACGGGCAGCCGTTCGTGGGCACGCTCACGCCACCACCGGAGTGCGCCGGGCCGTGGACGAAGGTCGTGCTGGACTGGACGGGACGCAGCAAGGGACGCCAGTTCGACCGGCTCGCCGGGCTGTGGATCGGCGGCGCGGAAGTGCTGCGGACGTCGACGCCGGAGCCGGACCCGTCGGGCATCGTGTGGCACTTCGACCGGGACATCACGGCTTTCGCGCCGCTGCTGACCAAGCCGCAGCCGTTCGTGGTGGACCTCGGCAACATCGTCAACGACACCTACACCGGCCCGTTCGACATCGAGGTGACCGTCACCTACTACCAGGCGACGAAGAAGTATCCCGCGCCTCGGCAAGCCGACGTCGTGCTGCCCCTGTCCGCCGACGCGCAGCAGCCGGGCTGGCAGTTCCTCAAGGACGGCAAGAACTTCACGAAGCAGCTCACCGTCCCACCGAACACCGCGAAGCTGACCGCCGAGATCTACGCGCGCGGCGGCGGCTGCGAGGAGTTCTGGTGGTCGAACGTGCCGAGCGACCTCGCCACCAGGTTCCCGGACGCCGGACTGTGCGGCGGCGGCACGTACCGCGAGGTCGAGGTGCGCGTCGACGGCCGCCCCGCCGGCGTGGTCGCCCCGTACTCCGTGATCTACACCGGCGGCGTGGCACCGATGCTGTGGCGCCCGATCTCGGCCATCGACGCCATCGACACGCTGCCGTACACGATCGACCTGAGCCCGTTCATCGGAACGCTGACCGACGGCAAGGCGCACACGATCGACCTGGTGCCGCCGCGCGGGATCGTCGACGACTGGACGCTGGGCGGAAACCTCTTCGCCACCACGGATCCGCACGTTCAGCGCGTCACCGGAACGCTGACCTCCGCGGACGTGCCCGCCGCTGACGTGAAGACGACCACGACCGGCACCGACCTGGACGTGACGATCAAGACGCAGGTGCACCGGACGTGGCGGACCAGCGGCGTGATCAGGACGTCGCACGGCACCCAGCAGGTCTTCTCCCAGGGCGCCTGGACGTTCGACAACACGACGTCGCTCGCGGAGAAGGCCACCAAGCAGAAGACCGACCAGAAGGTGACCGGCGCGTACTCGTCCCGCGGCCGGGTCGACGGGTTCGACTTCCCGCTCAACGTCGACGTCACGCAGAACATCGTCAATGACAACAACTACCGCATCGACGCCCAAGTCCACATGGGACGTCGCTTGTGGACGGCTGGCGAAGGAGCCCGGTTCAGCGACGACACCATCGACACGCAGGGCGGTTTCGGACGGACCAACGGCGTGCTCTCCTACGCGGACGGTGCGTCCAGCGAACGCTGGCGCGGCACGGTGGACGGCCGCTTCTACCAGCGCACGCTGAAGACCGAGCACGGGTACGTGGTCTGAGCAGCCTCGTGCCCCGCCGAGCGGGCGCTCGGCGGGGCAGCGAGATCATGGTTCAGCGGGAATCAGCGGCGCAGCGAGGTGGCCAGCACGTACTGCGCGTAGGCGACAGCCGTGTCCAGAATGATCCGTTGCGGACGACCGGTAAACGGTTCGATCCGTCCCCAGCCCTCCCTCGGTTCCTCGTCGCGAGTTCCCTGCGGCTGGCGCAACAACGTGTTGAAGGCCACGCTCAACGGGCTCCAGCTGTTCTCCTGCTGGGTGTACTCGGTCGGCATGACCAGCGTGTTGTTGCCGTTCATCGTCAGCGCGATCTCGTCCCGCAGCGGCCGGAAGCGGGCGGCTTCGGAGAGGAACTGGGTCATCATCAGCACGCCTCGAGCCATGTCACGGTCGTTGGAGGCGAACCACAGGTTCCAAATCGCTCCGTTGACGGAGTCCCGGTTGATCGCCAGTCCTGTGCGCGTCTGACCCGCAAAGCTCTCGAGGCTGTCGTAGCCCTCGCCGAACCGGGTCTGCCATTCCCCGTGGCTGGCGCCGTCGGAGGGACCCGCCCCGCTACGAGCGCCGATGTAGTTGTAGGTGCTCCCGCCCGTCCACCAGCCGACGACGTACAGGTCCGAACGCCGCAGCTGAAGGCGGACGTAGTTGGGATTGCCCCACATGTGGATGTCGACCCGGATGAAACCGCCGCGTGCGTCGGTGTGGTCCACCTGGTAGGCGTTGCCGGCGCCCGCGACCGAGGTGGATGCGCCGTCGTTGACCCGGTTGCGGATGTCGTTGATGAAGTTGACGTAGTCCCCGCCGTTCTGGGAGCCGAGGTAGTAGGTGGGGTTGCCGTCCTCGGCGTGCGCGCTCGGCGGGCTGGTGAGCGGACCGAGCAGCCCGGTCACCGCCGCGATCGCCAGCGAGAACGCGGCCATCGCGACGGCGACCGCGCGACGGCGCCGTACTGGTTTCCGTTGGGAAACGCCCATGACAGTGGTGGTTGACATGCTCTGTTCTCAGTTCGCTCGGGGACGGTCGTCCGTGGATCGTGCTGGTGGACGACATCGACGATGCGGGTCCTGGACAGGCCGAAACAATGGGGGACGAATTGACTGGGTAGGCCACCCCGTTAAATGGGGGGTGGGGCCGACCGGTCAGTAGAGACGTTTGACGGTGAGCACGTTGTCCTTGCGCGACTCCGCCTGCCCGTCCGGCCCCGTGATGGCCCGCTCGACCACCTCATCGGTGACGACGATCCAGTTGTCCGCGAGATCGAGGTGGTCGAGCACGTCCTTGGTGGTCGGGAAGTAGTGGTCCTGGTGCTCGGACCACGACGGCGCACCCGCGTGCCCGCCGATGACCAGGTACCCGCCCGGCGCCACCGCCTGCGAGGCGCGCTTCAGGATGCTGTTGCGCTCCCCGTCCTCCTCGACGGGCGAGTGCAGGAACTGCGCGCTGACCAGGTCGTACAGCCCCTCGGGGAACGTCTCCTTGAGGTCGTGCCGCTCCACCGCGATCTCGACGCCGGCCTCGTACGCGTGCTTCAACGCCCGGTCCAGCGCCACCTGCGACACGTCCACGCCCAGCACCCGCCAGCCCCGCTTGGCGAGCCACACGGCGTCGCCGCCCTCGGCGCACCCGATGTCGAGCGCGCTGCCGGGCGTGAGACGTTCGGCCTCCCGCACGAGCAGCGGGTTCGGGTTGCCGGACCACACCTGGTCCCGCTCCGAGTAGAAGGACTCCCAGAACTCCTGTGCAGTCGTCATGCTCCCAAGATGCGCGCTGCCGTGCCAGGTCGGCAACTTCCGTTGCCGGTTCAGCAACACCGCGAGTAGGGCATGCTGAGTACATGACCAAGGTGACCTGCGACCTGACGATCTCACTCGACGGCTACAGCGCCGGGCTCAACCAGGCCGAGGACCGCCCGTTCGGCGACGACGGCGGCGACGGCTGGGGCAGCAGGCTCCACGCGTGGATGGAGGACCCCGCGGAAATGCAGCTGCAGCTGGATCTTTTGGCCGAAACCAAGGCGTTCATCATGGGGCGCAACATGTTCGGCCCGATCCGCGGCGACTGGGACCGCGAGTGGAACGGCTGGTGGGGCGACAACCCGCCGTACCACGCCCCTGTCTTCGTGCTCACCCACCACGCGCGCGACCCGCAGCCGATGGACGGCGGCACCACGTTCCACTTCGTCACCGAAGGCATCGACGCCGCGTTCGAGCTCGCGCGCGAGGCGGCACGCGGCGGCAACATCTCGATCCACGGCGGCGCTACGACCATCAACCAGTACCTCGCGAAGGGCCTGATCGACGAACTGCGGCTGCGCATCGTGCCGCTGACGCTCGGCGCGGGAACGCGGTTGTTCGACGGCGTACCGGCGCTCAGCCTGGAGCAGGTGGAGTCGCGAGCAGGCAACGGCTTCACCCACGTCACCTACCGCGTGGGCAAGTAGCTCGATCTTGCGCTTCCTTCGGCTTTTCCGCGGACCAGCAGCGGCCGGCTCGGACCTGACGAGGTCCCGATCGGAGTTGCATCTCCGAGAGCTCGTGTGCCGTCATCGTCATACGACCGCGAAAACGCCGAAGAGGCGAGAAGTTACCTCAGCGTGCCCAGCAACTCGGCGGGCGAGAACCGCACCGGGAACGGCGCCGTCGCTTCGAACACCTCATCGGCCTTGACCACGGCCGTCTGCTCGTACAGGCCATCGGCACCGAACTCGAACACGGTCAGCGTCGGCTCGTCCGGATCGATGACCCAGTAAGTCGGCACACCGAGCCGCTCGTAGACCGCTTTCTTGGTGTTCAGGTCGAAAAGCACCGAATTCGGCGACAGGATCTCCACCGCGAGCAGCGGTGCCGCCGGCAACAGCTTGTCCGTGAGATCGCCGTCCCTGCAGACCAGCAGGTCCGGCTGCAGCTCCGTGTTCTTCGACTGCCTCACCGCGAACGGCGCAGCCAGCACGTGCAGGTCATCTGGACATGCAGCGTCCAACTTGGACGACAACTTCACCGAGATCTTCTGGTGCCGGGTGCCCGGCGCGGGGCTCACCAGAAGCAGCCCGTCGATGAGTTCGTATCGGCGTCCGTCATCAGGCATACCCTCCAGGTCGTCGACCGTGTAGGGACGTCCGTTCACGCCGATCGTCATGACTGACATGGTCCCCTCCTTTCGGCACTCCTGCCAACCATCGCAGAGGGGTCTGACAGTTTCGGCCCAAATCCGGGCCTCAACGACGGCACCACCCGTTCGTGTGACGCCACCGAACACCAGGGCTATTTCAGAACAAGGTCGCAGGCTCAACCGGCTCGGGCTCCGGCAGCGCCTCAAGACCGGGCACGAGCGCGCGCACGTCGTCGTGGAACCGGCGGGCCAGCGCCGGAGCGTCGTCGTTGTCGGGGGTGTGCACGAACACCGTCGGCGACCGGCCCTCCCGCAGCCACTCGGCGACCACCTCGGTCCACGGCCGCCACCCCTCGACCGTGTCCTCGACCGAGTCCCGGCCCAGGTAGCGAACGATCGGCTGGTCGGTCAGCGCCCGCGTCCGCCGCGGCAACCGCGGTTTGCGGTCCCAGGCCTCCCGCTCGGCCTCGCTGGTCGGCGGGCTCTGGAAGAAGACCGTGGTGTCGAACGGCACCCACTCGGCGTCCGCGTCAGCGAGCGCCCCCTCCAGCAACGATGTCGCACCGGCGTCGGTGAAGAACACCGGGTGACGCACCTCCACCGCACGCCGGAGACCGACGGGCAGCCTGCGCAGGAAGCGGCCCAGGGCGTCGACGTCCGCGGGGCCGAACGAGCCGGGCAGCTGGGTCCACAGGACGGCACGTTCACCGAGAGGCTCGATCGCGTCCAGGAACGCCCGCATCGGCACCTCGACGCCGTTCAGCCGGCGCTCGTGCGTGACGACCTTGGGCAGCTTGACCACGAACCGGAAGCCGGGGTCGAGCTGCCGCGCCCAGGTCTCGACGGTCTTGCGGGCCGGCGTCGCGTAGAACGTGGTGTTGCCCTCGACGGCGTTGCACCAGCCGGCGTAGGCCCGCAGTCGCTCCCCCGCAGGAAGCGACTGCGGCAGGAACCGCCCGAGCCACGCTTTGTGGTTCCACATCGCGCAGCCGACCTGAAGACGTGTCACTACGCCTACTTCTTGCCCTTCGGCTCCTCGGTGGACAGCGCGGCGACGAAGGCCTCCTGCGGCACCTCGACCCGGCCGACCATCTTCATGCGCTTCTTGCCTTCCTTCTGCTTCTCCAGCAGCTTGCGCTTACGGGTGATGTCACCGCCGTAGCACTTGGCGAGCACGTCCTTGCGGATCGCCCGGATCGTCTCGCGGGCGATGACCCGAGACCCGATCGCCGCCTGGATCGGCACCTCGAACTGCTGCCGCGGGATCAGCTCGCGCAGCTTCGTGGCCATGCGCGTGCCGTACCCGTACGCGTGGTCCTTGTGCACGATCGCGGAGAACGCGTCGACGGCCTCGCCCTGCAGCAGGATGTCGACCTTGACGAGGTCCGCCTCGGCCTCGCCGGACTCTTCGTAGTCCAGCGACGCGTAGCCGCGGGTGCGGGACTTCAGCGAGTCGAAGAAGTCGAAGATGATTTCACCCAAAGGCATGGTGTAGCGGAGCTCGACCCGGTCCTCGGACAGGTAGTCCATGCCGCCCAGCTGACCGCGCTTCGACTGGCAGAGCTCCATGATCGCGCCGATGTAGTCCGACGGCGCGATGATCGTGCACTTGGTGACGGGCTCGTACACCTCGGCCCGCTTGCCCTCCGGCCAGTCGGACGGGTTCGTCACGACGTGCTCGGTGCCGTCTTCCATGATCACGCGGTAGACGACGTTCGGGGCCGTCGAGATGAGGTCGAGGCCGTACTCGCGCTCCAGCCGGTCACGCGTGATCTCCAGGTGCAGCAGCCCGAGGAAGCCGCAGCGGAAACCGAAGCCGAGAGCGGCGGAGGTCTCCGGCTCGAACGTCAGCGCCGCGTCGTTGAGCTGCAGCTTCTCCAGCGCCTCGCGCAGCTCCGGGTAGTCGGAGCCGTCGACCGGGTAGAGCCCGGAGTAGACCATCGGGCGCGGCTCGCGGTAGCCGGCCAGCGGCTCGGTGGCGCCCTTCTTCTCGGACGTGACGGTGTCGCCGACCTTCGACTGGCGCACGTCCTTCACGCCGGTGATCAGGTAGCCCACCTCGCCGACGCCGAGGCCGCGGGACGGCTTGGGCTCGGGCGAGACGATGCCGACCTCGAGGATCTCGTGGGTGGCACCCGTCGACATCATCTTGATGCGCTCGCGCGGCGTGATCTTGCCGTCGACGACGCGGACGTAGGTGACGACGCCGCGGTAGGTGTCGTAGACCGAGTCGAAGATCATCGCGCGGGCCGGGGCGTCGGCCTCGCCGACGGGCGGCGGCACCTGCTTGACGACCTCGTTCAGCAGCTCCGCGACACCGAGACCGGTCTTCGCGGACACCCGCAGCACGTCCTCCGGCTCGCAGCCGACGATGTGCGCGATCTCCTTCGAGTACTTGTCCGGGTCCGCGGCCGGCAGGTCGATCTTGTTCAGCACCGGGATGATGGTGAGGTCGTTCTCCATCGCCAGGTACAGGTTGGCGAGCGTCTGCGCCTCGATCCCCTGCGCGGCGTCGACCAGCAGGATCGCGCCCTCGCACGCCTCCAGCGCGCGGGAGACCTCGTAGGTGAAGTCGACGTGACCTGGCGTGTCGATCATGTGCAGGACGTGGTCCTGCCCGTCGAGCTGCCACGGCAGACGCACGTTCTGCGCCTTGATCGTGATGCCGCGCTCGCGCTCGATGTCCATGCGGTCGAGGTACTGCGCGCGCATCGCCCGCTCCTCGACCACGCCGGTGAGCTGCAGCATCCGGTCGGCCAGCGTCGACTTGCCGTGGTCGATGTGCGCGATGATGCAGAAGTTCCGGATCAGCTCCGGCGACGTGAACGTCGTGTCGGCGAACGTGGTCAAGGTGGTCCTCAGCAGGAAATCGGACGGGTGTCCCCTTATGGTCCCATAGCGGCCGGTGTGCCCTGCACCACTAGGGTGCGTTCGTGCTGATGAACGGTGAGGACCCCCGCCCGGCGAAGGGCGCGGTCCGCGAGATTTTCGACGCTGCGGACGCCGCCAAGCTCGAGTACGAGCCCTCGATGGACGGCGACGCGGACCCGGGCGAGGTCGTCTGGGCCTGGGTGCCCTTCGAAGAGGACGCCTCACGCGGCAAGGACCGCCCATTGCTGGTCGTGGGCCGCGCGAACGGCGAGCTGATCGCGCTGATGCTCTCCTCGAAGGAGCCGCGCGACGACTACCTGGAGCTGGGCGCGGGCGCCTGGGACCGCGAGGGCCGCCCGTCCTACCTGCGCCTGGACCGGGTCTTCGCCCTCGACACGGACGACGACATCAGGCGTGAGGGCGCCGTGCTGGCACCCGCCGCCTTCGGCCAGGTCGTGGACGCCCTACGCGAACGTCACAGCTGGCGCTGAACGAACACACGCCACGCGGGTGCGCTGAACGTCAGCGTGCCCGCGTCGGCGTTCTTGGAGTCACGCACGCACACGTCCTGAGCAAACGAGACTTCGACGCACTCGGCCCCGTCAGTAGCTCCGCTGTAGCTGCTCTTACGCCAGACGCGGTCCCCGGCCATCGTGTTCCTCTCGCGGTGGGCTGACATACTCCGCCAGCTTGCTCCGCGATTGTTCCCCATCCAAGGCAACCTCGGCCAAGTGGTCGAAGAGCAGCCTGGTCCGCGCGATAGCGCCCAGATCTTGCACGAACACCTGCGCGAGATCAGTTTCGCTGTAGGCCACTGGCATCGACTTCTCGAACTCCCACAGCACACAGCCGTAGGAGGGAATCACAACGTCCAGAGGCACAATCCGAATGTCGTGGGTGTCGAACAACAGCCTGGCGTACTGGTCCTCCATGATCCGGTCGTCACCAACACGCTGCTTCAGCGCTATCTCATGGACGTAGAACAAGCAAGTCGGCCGATCGTGTCGCCTCAGAACCGCCTGACGGTCCATGCGGAACCGCAGGTTCGCGACGATTCGCTCTTCGGTCATGAACCCACCGAGGCGGTAGAACGCATCGGCGTACTCCGGCGTCTGCACCAGTCCCGGTACCGCGTGCACGGTGTAGCTGGTGATCGTCTTAGCCGTCGCCTCGGCCATCGCGACTGTGCGCAGGTTGTCCGGCACCTGCACCACGTACTCCTCGAAGGCGTTCTTGTACCGCCGTCGGAAGTCTTCAAAGAAATCGATGTCCTTGCCGCACATCGTCAGGTACTGCACGAGGTCGATCTCGCTCGCCCGCGCCTTGCCCTTCTCGATGTTGGTGACCTTGCTCGGGTGCCACCCCAGCCGCGTGGCCATCTGAGCGCCGCCCAAATCGGTGCAGGTCTCCCGAAGGCGGCGCAGCTCATCGCCCAACGCCCTGCTGCACACCGTCGCTGTGATCACAGTCATGGACCCGACGCTAGGTCTTGCCCCGGCTCAAATGAACAGGCTCGTTCGGGTGAAAACCGTCAGGCGAGCCGCGTGATCTCGACCGTCACCTCCAACGCGGTGGCCGCCCCACCCGAGTAGATCCCCTTCAACGGCGCCACATCCGAGTAGTCACGGCCAAGCGCCACCCACACGTGCCGAGGTCCGACCGGAATCGCGTTCGTGGGGTCGTACCCCCACCACCCGCCGGTCCACGCCTCGATCCACGCGTGCGACTCGCCGCGCACCGTCTCTCGCAGCGGACCGTCTTTCTTGGTGTGCAGGTATCCGGACACATAGCGCGCCGGAATCCCCATACCGCGCAACAACACCAACGTCAGATGCGCGAAGTCCTGGCAGACGCCCTTCTTCTCCTGCCACGCGTCCACGGCCGAGCTGTGCACACCCGTCGACCCCGGCTGGTACTTGAGCTGCTCCCACACCCACTGCGAGGCGGCCAGCACCGCATCCGATGGCGACCGGCCCTTCTTCAGCTCGCGCGCCACCGCCAGCAGTTCACGGTTGCGCGGCGTGTAGCGCGTGGGTTCCAAGAACTCCGTGTAGCGGTCCACGAGGTTGTCCTCGCGGATGTCCGCCCATGTGCCAGACGTGACCGGTTCGATCTCCGCACTCGTCTCGACCACCGACGACGCGACGACCTTCAGTTCCGTGTGAGGTGCGTGCAGGTCGAACGAGGTGACCTCGGTGCCCCAGTAATCCGTGTACCGGTACGCGCGAGTGGCCGGATTGGTCTCCACGCGCGAGACGACGACGTTCTGCCGTCGGTCGGCACGCGGGGTCAGCCGTGCTTCGTTGTACGACTGCACAACCGGTGCCTCGTACTCATAGCCCGTCGTGTGCACGACGCGTACGCGCCAGCTCATGGTCAGCCCACCTCGGTGTTCGTCCAGGCGACCCACGGCGCCACGTGGAAGTACTGCTGCGACACGGCTTCACCGACGTCACGAACCGTTTTCTGCAGTGCGGCCAGACGTTTCGGCAGGTCGTCGAGCAGGTCGTGCGGCCGCAGGAACTCCAGCTCACTCCGCGCCTTGCCGAGCAACCGCAGCGCCTCCGCCCGCGCCCCGACCCGGACCGACGGCTGGTTCTCCAGCTGCTCCAGACACGCCTCCGCCTGCTTGAGCGCGTGGAACACCGATCGCGGGAACAGCCTGTCCAGCAACAGGAACTGCACCACCCGTGACGCGTCCAACGCGCCACGATAGGTCCGCAGGTACGTGTCGTGCGCGCCGGCCGACCGCAGCACGGTGACCCAGCCAGGAGACGAAGCCCGGTCTCCCACGCGTGCCAGCAGCAGCCGCACGATCATGTCGACGCGCTCGACCGACCGCCCCAGCACGAGGAACCGCCACCCGTCGTCCCGCGACATCGTGGAGTCCGCCAGGCCGGCGAACATCGCCGCCCGTTCCTCCACGAAGCTGAAGAACGCGTGCGGCCCCATCGTGCGCGCGTAACGCTGCCGTTCGGCGACGGCGTTCCACATCGCGTTGAGGCACTCCCACATCTCGGTCGACACGACCTCACGAGCGCCACGCGTGTTCTCTCGCGCGCTGTTGACCGACGAGACGATCGAGCTCGGGTTGTCCTTGTTGTACGCCACCAGTTCCGTCAACGACCACACGTCGAACTGGTCGGCCCCGGCCGGCGGCGTGATCCCGAGGACCGTCAGCAGCTGCCGTGACGTGGCGTCCGGGTCCACCGTCGCGTCCTCGAGCAGCTGATGCACCGAGACGTCCAGGATGCGCGCCGTGTCGTCCGCTCGTTCGACGTAGCGGCCGATCCAGTACAGCGACTCCGCGTTGCGTGCCAGCACTTCGCGCCTCCCTACTGCTGCTGTTGTTGCTGTTGCTGGGAAGTGGTCAGCTCCGGCCCCTGCTCGGCCGCCGCGGACTCCATTTCGGACGGCCCGGCCAGCCCGGGTTCCGCCAGCTCGCGCTCCACAGTGGACGACTTCGGCGCGAGCACCCAGGTGTCCTTCGACCCGCCGCCCTGCGACGAGTTGACCACCAGGCTGCCCTCCGGCAACGCCACCCGCGTCAGCCCGCCCGGCAGCACGAAGATGAAGTTGCCGTCGTTGACCGCGAACGGCCGCAGGTCGACGTGCCGCGGCGCCAGCCGGTCACCGACCTTGGTGGGCACGGTCGACAGCTGCACCACGGGCTGCGCGATCCAGCCGCGCGGGTTGTTCCGGATCCGCTTCCGCAGCGAGTTGAGCTCCTTGGCGCTCGCGTCCGGCCCGAACACGATCCCGTACCCGCCAGACCCCTCGACCGGCTTCACCACCAGCTCGTCGAGGTGGTCCAGCACGTGCGCCCGCTCGTCCTGCAACCAGCACCGGAACGTGTCCACGTTGGGCAGCAACGGTTTCTCGTTGAGGTAGTACTGCACGATCTCGGGCATGTAGGTGTAGACGAGCTTGTCGTCCGCCACCCCGTTGCCGACCGCGTTGGCGATCACGACGTTGCCCGCCCGCGCCGCGTTCAACAGCCCGGCGATGCCGAGCACCGAGTCCGGCCGGAAGTGCACGGGATCGAGGAAGTCGTCGTCGATGCGCCGGTAGATGACGTCGACCTGCCGCTCCCCCTCGGTCGTGCGGAGGTACACGAAGTTGTCGCGGCAGAACAGGTCCCGCCCCTCGACCAGCTCCACCCCCATCTGCCGCGCCAGCAGCGAGTGCTCGAAGTAGGCGGAGTTCGCCAGCCCCGGCGTCAGCACGACCACGTTCGGATCCGCCGCGTTGGGCGCCGCGGCGTTCCGCAGCGACCTGAGCAGATGCACCGCGTAGTCACCCACCGCGCGCACGCGATGCCGTGCGAACAAGTCGGGGAACACGCGCGCCATCGTCCGGCGGTTCTCCATGACGTAGGAGACACCGGACGGACACCGAAGATTGTCTTCGAGGACCCGGAACGTCCCCTGCTCGTCCCGCACCAGGTCGACACCGGCGACGTGGATGCGCACCCCGTTCGGCGGGTTGATGCCGGCCGCCTCCCGGTGGAAGTGCTCGCACGACGTGATGAGACGCCGCGGCAACACTCCATCCCGGACGATCTGCGCATCGCCGTAGATGTCCGCGAGGAACAGCTCCATCGCCCGCACCCGCTGCACGATCCCGCGTTCGAGCTTCGCCCACTCGCTCGCGGTGATGATGCGCGGAATGAGGTCGAGCGGGAACGGCCGCTCCTGCCCGCTGAGGCTGAACGTGATCCCCTGGTCGACAAACGCCCTGCCAAGAGCCTCACTCCGTGCGTTCAGCTCGTTGACCTGCGACGGAGCCACCGACTCGTACAGCGCGCGATAAGCCGATCGCACTCCGTTGTCGGTCGAGAACATCTCGTCGTAAGCGCCGGCGTGCGGCCGATCGGGGTTGAGATAGCCGTTGAACAGCTCACCGAGCCTCGGCGTGGTGACCGTGCGGCTGCGGCGCAGTCCTGAGGTGCGGGCTCGGCGTTCCATGGTCCACATCTTCACCCGGTTGGTGCTGCTTTTGCACTAGTCCGACCGGACAAGAAACCTCGCGGAAACGAAACTCGGTCATTTCCCGACCTTGGAGGCGTGACCTCCGCCGATGTGCCGCTGATGGAGCTCGAACGCACGATCGAGCTGAGCGCGCCCGTCGTCAGTCTCGGCATCGACGTCGAGGACCCGGACAACCCGGTGCTCATCGTTGCCTTCGAGGGGCGCACGACGGAGCTGGTGCGGGTGGACGCCAGTGACAGGTACTCCCGGCGACAGAGCTCCGCGGTGCAGTCGCTGGAGGTCGGAGACCTGCTGGTGCGGGCAGACGGCAAGGACATCGTCGTGCACCGAGAGGCCGCCGAGATCGTCCGGCTGACCGGGCACAGCACGCGCGTCACATCCCTCGCGAGCTATCCGACCACCGGCGCACCACTGCTGGTGTCGGGCAGTGAGGGCGGCTCCGTCCGGATCTGGAATCCACGCACCGGTGAGCTGCTTCGCAAGAGCCAGCCCTCCCGGGTTTCGGTGCTGCTCACGTACATGGGACCGGACGGACGCCCACGCATCGCGTCCGGTGGCAGCACCGGCCGGTTGCGTCTGTGGAACCCGCGGCTGCCCGTGCCGCCGTTGACCGGCCTGGTGTCGACCCGCGGGTTCAGCGACCGCGTGGCGAGGGAGGACCTGCTCGCCCGCGGCGCGCTGGTGGAGGCGCTCACGGACCTGCTCAAGCCGAGCGACGAGGACGCGCCGACCGTGATCACGGTGGAGGGTGCGTGGGGTTCCGGGAAGAGCACCCTGCTGGAACTCGTGAAGAACCGGCTGTCCACCGAGCCCGCCGAGATCCCGCGGGGTCGCAGGTTCACGGTGTTCGCCGCGGACCTCGCGTTGTTGCGGCACCGGGTGAAGCCGCCGAGCCCGACGAAGATCAAGCCGTTGGCCAGACCGCTGGTCGTGTCGTTCAACCCGTGGCGGCACCAGTCGAGCGAACAGGTGTGGGCAGGACTCGCGAAGGCGGTCACCGAGGCGGCGGAAGCGACGATCCTGCCGCACCAGAGCACCCGCGAGCGGTACTGGTTCACCCGCAACGCCGAGCGCGTGGACCGCCGGCACCTGCAACGCCGGCTGTGGCGGCGAACCCTCTCGCCGTTCCTGTCCCTCGCCGGACTGAGCTTCGGGGTGTCGGTGCTGAACGCCCTGACCAACCTGAAGCTCGGCTGGGCGTGGTGGGTGACGGTAGGTCTGGCCGCCGCCGGAGTGCTGCACACGGGCTGGAGGTACCTGTTCGCCAGGGCGTCGGCGTTCCTGCCGGGCGAGCTGTTCGCCGGGCCGGTCGTGAGCAACGCTTTCGCCGGCACGACAACGGATCCGTTGATCCGCGACCCGTACTACCACGCCCGTGCCGGCTACCTCTACCTCGTGCAGCACGACGTCGAGGCGTTGGTGCAGGACCTCGCGGCACACCACTACGAGCTGGTCCTGCTGATCGACGATCTCGACCGCTGCACGCCCCGGACTACGGCCCAGGTGTTCGAGGCGATCAACGTGTTCCTGTCCGACGACTTCCCGGCCACGAAGTTCGTGCTGGGTCTGGACACCACCGTCGTCGCGGCGCATGTGGACAACGCCTACAAGGAGCTCGCCGACGCGAAGATCGTGACGCATCCCGATGATCCGAGTCCTGGGTGGACGTTCCTGCGCAAGCTCGTCCAGCTGCCTGTCCGACTGCCCCGCACCACCGCGGACAGCATCGATCAGGTGTTGCTCGCTCAGCTCGGGCCGGTGCACCAGGACTCGCCTCCCGCCACGCCCGAGGACGGGTACGTCGCGGACTCCCCCGCCGGCAGCGACGCGCTCGGCGGGTTGCCCCAAATCCAGCCCGAGTACATCGCCATCGAGCGGCACTCGACGGTCCGCGAACACCTGCGGCGCCGGCTCGGGGCGCAGCCGGAGCAGTCCGTCCGCGAGGAGAAGCGGCTGCTGAACGTCTGGCAGTTCTACCTGCGCGTCTTCGAGACAGCGGAGGTCGAGGAGGCCTGCCACCTGGTCGCCGTCGCCGAGATCGCGGTCAGGTGGCCCGCCTACCTGCACCGGCTGCGCGGTGCGTGGCAGGACCTGGCCGATGCGGTCGACGACGACGTCCGGTGGGGCGCGACGATCGCTCGGCTCGGGTTCGCCCACTCCGATCGCAAGGCCGCGGCGAACCTGCGCGAGTTGCTGCGCGACTGCGATGCGCAAGCGGTTGCGGGGTTCGCGAACAGGTTGTTCTAGAACGGCAGCCCGGGATCGTCTCCTCAATTGCACCACCCAGCGCGCCGAGCAGGTCGCAGCCAGGCTGCCAAAACGGGCGTGGAATCGTTACAGCGCCGGCGACGGTTCAAAAGGACGAAGAGGACGGCGGGCATCACCGGCTGCTAATCCGCCGTCGGATCGGTGACGGAGAACTGGCCTTCTACCGCTGCTGGTCACCACAGCCGGTGGGGCTTCCCGCCCTGGTCCGCGGGGCCGGCAGCCGCTGGTCAATCGAGACCTGCTTCCAGACCGGCAAGGGCGCCGTCGGCCTCGACCAGCACCAAGTGCGCCGCTGGAGCTCCTGGTACCGCCACGCCATCCTGACCGTGATCACCGCCCGAGAACACGCGCACCACCAGCCCGAGGAAGGGCTGATCCCGCCGAGCCTCCCTGAAATACACCGCTTGTTCACCAAACCGATCGCGACTACGGCCCACACCATCAGCCACTGGCTGGCCTGGTCACGATGGCGACGCCGACACCAAGCCCGCGCTCGACGAAGTCACTACCAGCGACGAGGCCACACGACCACCGGCCGACGCCTGCATACCGATCCCGGGCTGCCGTACTAGAACGTGAAAAAGCCCTGCGGGGAGTCGCTTTTGGCAACTCGACCCGCAGGGCTAAATTAAGTTCGGCGGCGACCTACTCTCCCACACCGTAACCAGTGCAGTACCATCGGCGCAGAAGGGCTTAACTACCGGGTTCGGAATGGGACCGGGTGTTTCCCCAACGCTATAACCACCGAAACACTATGGAAATATCAACCAGCACCCCGCGGGGCGCGATCGGTTCTGGTTGTTCTCCCAGAACCGCACAGTGGATGCGTAGCGTCTTTGTAACAAGTCCTCGGCCTATTAGTACCAGTCAGCTCCAACCGTTACCGGTCTTCCACCTCTGGCCTATCAACCCAGTGGTCTAGCTGGGGGCCTTAACTCACAAAGAGTGGGATACCTCATCTTGGAACGAGCTTCCCGCTTAGATGCCTTCAGCGGTTATCCCTTCCGAACGTAGCCAACCAGCAATGCTCTTGGCAGA
>NZ_JBSGBE010000007.1:0-50280 GCF_053601075.1 Lentzea sp. NPDC004789
ACGTGCTGTGGGCACTGCTGCGCGACGGTCGAACCTTCACAGCAACCGCACCACAACCCGCTACCGCTGCGGCTTGACACGATCATTCAGATTCCCTTCGGGTAGCAGGCGAACGCGATGCGGAACGCATCCCCCTCCGCGCCGCCGTATCGGGTGAAGAGGTCCTGCAACGTCGTCTGCAGCTCGGCCAGGAACTGCTGCCGTTCCTCGGGTCGCACCCGGATCTCGCCGGACACGCCCACGGACGGCAGCTCGCTCGACCGGTCCAGCGCGGCCACGTCCGCCTGCACCTGCTCGGCCAGGTCCACGAGGTGACCCAGCGCCAGCTCGTCGCGCGACCCGATGCGTCCCACCAGCCGCGGCGACAACCAGTACGAGCGCGCCACGGCCTGGTAGAGGCCCTCGTGCACGCCCCGCACCTTGCGTTCGGCGACCTGGCTCGCCAGACCGGCCTTGACCAGCTGTTTCACGTGGTAGTGCACGCGTTGCGGCGTCTGGTCGAGCACCTCGGCGACCTCGGTGCACGAGCGCGGCGCGGCGAGCTGCCGCAGCACTTCCACGCGCTGCGGCTTGAGCAGGGTCTCGGCCTGCTCCATCCGGTCCAGGTAGATCACGTCTCTCATCGCAAAAACAACTTTGAACGTTCAAAAGTCTTTTGTCAATCCTCGGAACAGATGACGACTGACAGATATTGAAATCTGTCAGTCCATCGGGCAGGGTGGGGCTCACCGAAGAGACGAAGGAGTTCGGCAATGCAGAAGCGTCAGCTCGGCACCACCGGCCCGGTCGTGTCCGCCATCGGCCTCGGCTGCATGGGCATGTCCAACGCCTACGGTCCGGCCGACCGCGACGAGAGCATCGCGACGATCCACGCGGCCATGGACGCGGGCATCACGTTGCTCGACACCGGTGACTTCTACGGGATGGGCCACAACGAGCTGCTCATCGCGGAGGCGATCAAGGGCCGCCGCGACGAGGTGCAGCTCAGCGTCAAGTTCGGCGGGATGAGGGACGCCGACGGCGCGTTCCTCGGCTTCGACGGCCGGCCTGCCGCGGTCGCCAACTCCCTGGCGTACTCGCTGCAGCGGCTCGGCACCGACCACGTCGACGTCTACCGGCCGGCGCGGCTCGACCCGAGCGTGCCGATCGAGGACACCATCGGCGCCATCGCCGAGCAGATCGAGAAGGGCCGCGTCCGGCACATCGGCCTGTCCGAGGTCGGCGTGGAGACCATCCGCCGGGCGCACGCGGTCCACCCCATCGTCGACCTGCAGATCGAGTACGGGCTGCTGGAGCGCGGCGTCGAGCGGGAGATCCTCCAGACCACCCGCGAGCTCGGCATCTCCATCACCGCGTACGGGGTGCTGTCGCGCGGCCTCATCTCGGCCACGCCGCTCACCATCGGCGAGAGCGACTGGCGCGGCCACACGCCCCGGTTCCAGGGCGACAACCTGACCCGCAACCGCGC
Source organism: Lentzea sp. NPDC004789 (assembly GCF_053601075.1). Classification (NCBI taxonomy): domain Bacteria; kingdom Bacillati; phylum Actinomycetota; class Actinomycetes; order Pseudonocardiales; family Pseudonocardiaceae; genus Lentzea; species Lentzea sp. NPDC004789. The sequence goes on from NZ_JBSGBE010000007.1 coordinate 1,469, forward strand.
GCTGGTCGAGAAGCTCGACGAGATCGCCGCGAACAAGGGCGTCACGGTCGCGCAGCTGGCCATCGCCTGGGTCGCGTCGCGCGGTGAGGACGTGGTGCCTCTCGTCGGCACAACCAAGCGTGCGAGGCTGAACGAGGCGATCGGTGCCGTCGACGTGACGTTCACCGAGCGGGAACTGCAGGAGATCGAGGCCGTTGTTCCGGTCGGGGCCGCTGCGGGCACGCGGTACGCCGCGGAGCAGATGGCCGTGCTGGACAGCGAGAGGTGAGCACGTGGCGGAGGCGTTGACGTCGGAGGCGATCCTCGTGGCGACCGAAGAGGTGCTGCGACGGTACGGCCCTGCCAAGGCGACGGTGGTCGACGTCGCCAAGGCGCTCGGGGTCAGCCACGGCAGCGTCTACCGCCACTTCACGACCAAGGCCGCGTTGCGGGAGGCCGTGACGCGGCGCTGGCTCGACGCGCAGCACGTGGCGATGGAACCGGCGTTCGACCAGGGCCTCACCGCGGCCGAGACGCTCAGGGCCTGGCTGCAGAAGCTCTTCGACCGCAAGAGGCGCTCGCACGTCGACGAACCCGAGTTGTTCGCGACGTACCTGGTGCTGGTCAGGGAGAGTCGCACCATCCTCGAGTACCACGTCGACCACCTGGTGGGGCAGGTCGCGCGCATCATTTCGGCGGGAGTGGAAACCCAGGAGTTCGTGACCGACGACGTGCGGAGGACGGCACAGGCGGTGTGGGACGCGACCGACATGTTCCACCACCCGTCCCACGCCCGGGAGTGGGGGGATCCTCACATTCAGGACGCGTTCGACGCCGTCGTCTCACTGGTCATCGCTGGACTGCGGTACAACCGAATCCCGAGTGCCGCAGGCGATGCTTGAGGGTCACGGAGGTGAGCGGTGCCGCCTGACGAGTGGATCGATCTGCTGGGAGCGCCCGAAAGGCGTCCGGACCCGGTCGACTGGGACGCGGTCGTGGCACGTGCCGGCACGGCGTTGCCGACCGACTACGTGCACCTCGCGGAGGCCTATCCACCGCTGATCGTCGGCGGTTACATCCGGATCCTGCATCCCACGGCCCGTGCGGGGTTCATGAACTGGATGGCGCAGGCGCCCAAGCTCCTGCGGGCGCTGCGCAGGCAACCCGGCCTCCGCGTGCACCCGGACGTGCCGGGGCTGCTGCCGTGGGGCACGACCCCGGGCGGCGAGCACTGCCTCTGGTACACCCGCGGTGAGCCGGACGAGTGGACCGTGGTGATCACCGATCTGCGCCAGAGCTGGTCGTACGACGGGAACTTCTCCAGTTTCACCAGGAAGTTCCTGACCGGCGAGATCCGCTGCCCGATCTTCCCGGACGACGTCCCCGGCGGCTCCAAGCCGTTCCAGGAGCCGTGACGGCGGCGTTTTCAAGTGCACGCGGGGAGCTTTCGTACTCTCTGAGCGCACGAAGGCGCCCCGCGTGCCTTTCCTCCGACCCCCCGGTCAGCTTGCGGCGGCGGTCACCAGTGCGGTGCCGCTGCCCGTGCGGCCCGTGACCGTCAGCGAGGCCTCGCCCAGCGGCTCGGACGAGACGTCGAAGTCGCTGCGGGCGTTGCCGGACGTGGACACCAGGTCGATGCGCGCGAGCGTGCCCTGGCGGATGCCGACGCGGATGTTGCCCGAACCGGTGGCGAGCTGGATCTCGCCGGCGGCCGCGTCGGCCACGGTCAGGTCGCCGCTGCCGGTGCGGACCATGACGTCGCTCTGCACGGCACCCAGCCACACGTCGCCGGTGCCGGTGATCAACGTGCTGTTGCCGCCCACCGACGACACCTCGACGTCACCGCTGCCGGTCTTGGCCTTGAGGCCCGCCAGCATCGTGCCCAGCCGGACCGTGCCCGCGCCGGAGTTCACCTTGGCCTCGCCGGTCGCCCGGTCCGCCGACACGGTGCCCGTGCCGGTGTTCAGGTCGAGGCGGCCCGCCCCGCCGGTCACGATGACGTCAGCCGCGCCGGTCCGTGACGTCACGTGCGACCCCACAGGTGCCGTCACGGCCACGGACAGCGGTACCGCGCGCAACGGCAGCGCCTTGGACGACTCGATGCGCAAACGGTTGCCCAGCAGTTCGACGCGGGCCTCGCGGACGGCCTCCTCCGGACCGGCCGGACCGGTGCCCTTGTCCGGGCCGAACTGGCCGCTGACCCAGCTCAGCACGCTGGACAGGCCCTCGGTCCACGAGTTGCCCGCGGCCGGGTCGTGCCGCACCTCGACGTGCACGCCCGGCGCGTCCACCAGGTGCACCTGCACCCGGCCGCTGAGCAGCGAGATGTCGATCTCGGCGATGCCCGCGAACTCGAAGCTCTGCTGCCGGACCACGCCTGCCTGTTCTGACGGTTCGGTCATCTCGCTCACCCCTGCACCCATCCGCGCACGCGCGAACCGGAGCCCGCGTTGCCGTGCCACCCCTTGTGCTGATGCTTGTGCTTGCTGTGCACCGCGCCCCCGACGGCCTGCTGGATGAACGAGTTCAGCGACACGCCCTGGGCGGCCGCGGCGGCCTCGGCCTTCGCCTTGAGCTCGTTGATCATGCGCAGGGTGATGCGGCTGATGTCACCCGTGGTGTCACCGGCGGCGTAGTTCGGCGCCTCCTGCTGACCGGCGGGCTCCGGCTCCGGTTCGGCGGACCCGGTGACGACCACCTGGACGTCCCGGCCGGCCAGCCGGACCTCCACGACCTGGCCTTCCAGCGAGGCGGTGACCTCGGCGGCCAGGTCCGACAGTGCATTCATGATCGCCAGTCGCGCGGCTGGCTCGAGCGCTGCGGACAACGCGGCGGCCGTTCGACGGGTGTTCTCGTCCCCCGCTGATGCGGCCGTCGCCAGGTCCTCGCGCAGTGACGCGATGTACGGCGACAGATCCATGACACCACTATGACGTCACATCTGGTGTCGCGCAACCATCGGATAGTGTCTCGGGCTATGCCGAGAGTGCGCTTGGTGGCGAAAACCGAGTTCATCCCGCCGGACGACGTGCCGTGGACGACCGACGCGGACGGCGGCGCGGCGCTCGTCGAGTTCGCCGGCCGGGCCTGCTACCAGTCGTGGGACCGCTCGAACCCCATGACGAACACCAACGCGACGTTCCTGCACCACCTGCTCGACGTCGGGCACCTCGCCGCGTTCGAGCACGGCAGCGCGACGCTCTACCTGACCGAGCTGCCCCGGTCGCTCACCCACGAGCTGATCCGGCACCGGCACTTCTCGTACTCGCAGCTGTCCCAGCGCACCGACCCGACCGACGTCGTCGAGCCCGACCTGATCGCGCAGGACCCCGAGCTGCACGCGCGGTTCGTCGCCGCCACCGAGGCGAGCCTCAAGGCGTACGAGGACCTCGTGCAGAGCCTTGAGCAGACGGTCAACGGGCGGCGCGCGCGGCAGATCGCACGGTCCGTGCTGCCCAACGCCACCGGTACCGAGATCGTCGTGACGGGCAACTACCGCTCGTGGCGGCATTTCATCGCGATGCGCGCCACCGAGCACATCAACGTGGAACTGCGCGAGCTGGCGGTGGCCTGCCTGAGGGAACTGACCAAGGCCGCGCCCAACGCGTTCGCGGACTTCGTCATCTCGACACTCCCGGACGGCACAGAAGTTGCTTCGAGCCCACTGGTGGTTGAAGGCTGACGTCCATGAAGCGGCTCATCGTGGACGTCCGGCCTGGTGAATACACGGTCACGCGCCTGGCAGCGGACGCTCCGGTCCCCTCCGGGCTGCTCGATCCGACCGACGCGCTGGTGTCCGTGACGAGGACACCGGACGAGATGTCGGTCATCGCGCCGTCGTCGTTCGCGCTGCCCGCGGACAACGCCGAGAAGGGTTGGCGGCTGCTCACCGTGCGCGGGCCGCTGGAGTTCACGCTCACCGGCATCATGGCCGCGCTCGCGGGCGAGCTCGCGGCGGCGGGCGTCTCGTTGTTCGCGTTGTCCAGCTACGACACCGACCACCTGCTGGTGAAGCACTCGGACCTCGGCCGTGCCGTGCTGGCGTTGCGCGCCGCGGGTCACGAACTGGTCGTAGCACCGGAAGCCTAGGAACCGATCACCTGTGTGGCGGGTCTGAAGTACCGTCAACGCCCCCCGGTTCCTCTGGTAGGAGAGCACGTTGCACGGACAGGCTGTCGAACCGCGCGTAATCGCCGGCAGGTACGCCTTGGTGGCCGAGCTCGGCCGCGGTGGCATGGGCATTGTGTGGCGTGCACAGGACCGTCACATCGGACGCTTCGTCGCGATCAAGGAACTGCACCTGCCCGACGGCATCGCGCATGAGGAACGCCGTGTGCTCGAAGAGCGCGCTCTGCGTGAGGCGCGCACCGCGGGCAAGCTCAACGACCCGTCGATCGTGACCGTGTACGACGCCATCAACGAGCACGGCACGACGTACATCGTCATGGAGCTGGTCGAGGCGGCGACGCTGTCGACGTTGATCAGCACCCACGGCCCGATGCCGCCGAACCAGGTCGTGTCGATCGCGCTGCAGGCGTTGTCCGCGCTGGAGACCGCGCACCAGGCCGGAATCGTGCACCGCGACGTCAAGCCCGGCAACCTGATGGTCCGCCCGGACGGCAAGCTCAAGCTCACCGACTTCGGCATCGCCCAGGCCGTCGACGACCCGCGCCTCACGACCAGCGGCAGCCTCATCGGTTCGCCCGCGTACATGGCGCCGGAACGCATCCACGGCCACGAGGCCGGCCCCGCGTCCGACCTGTGGGCCCTGGGCGCGACCCTCTGCTACGCCGTCGAGGGCTGGAGCCCGTTCGAGCGCTCGTCCACGGCGTCCACGCTGCACGCGATCATGAGCGAGACGCCCAGGCTGACGCGTGCCACCGGCGTGCTCGGCGCGGTGATCACCGGTCTGCTGATCGCCGACCCGAACGCGCGGCTGTCCGGCCCGCAGGCCCGCGCGATGCTGTCGAGCATCGGCAACCAGCCGACGCCGCCCACCGGAATTCCGCCGGCCCAGACGCAGCAGTACCAGCAGACTGCCGCCGTCGACCCCGCGAAGAAGAAGCGCAACCGCATCCTCGCGATCGTCGGTGCCGTGCTCATCGCCGCGTTGGCGTTCACCGGCGGCATCTACGCGCACAGCTGGTTCACGGCGCCCGGCGGCAGCGGCAGCCAGGCGCTGACCTACGGCGAAGGCGGCGAGGTCCCCGTCTTCGGCCTCTCCGACAACACGTGCGGCACCGGCGAGGTCGCGCCCACCAAGCAGCTCGACTCGGAGGCCCACGAGGACTGCGACAAGCCGCACGACTTCGAGGTGTACGAGGCCGTGGAGACGCTTCCGGTGCAGTCGAACCTGCCCGACGCGACCTACCCCGGCGTCGAGACCCTGACGACCCTCGGTGTCTCCCGCTGTGAATTGACGCTGAAATCACAGTGGGTCAAGGACGGCGCAAAGCTCAAGCTCACCACCCTGGTCCCCACCGCGTCGGCGTGGAAGAAGGACAAGAACGACAACGCGCAGCGCCGCATCTACTGCGTGGCGAGTAAGAAGGACGGTAGCCAGCTCAGCAGCACCATCAGTGCGAAGAAGGGCAGCTGAGGGTGAGGAGGACGATCATCGCCGTCCTGCTGCTCCTCGGTGGCACGGCCTGCGCGAGCAACGAGGACGAGTTCGTCTCCGAGCTCAAGGCCGCCGGGTTCACCAACCCCGGCGCGCCCAGCACGGAGACCGAGACGAAGTCCAAGAAGATCGGCAAGCGCACGGTCAAGTCCAAGCAGCGCACGATCGAGGTGATGGTGCGGGTGAAGGGCTGCGACCTGGAGTTCGCCAAGATCTCCGGCCAGTCCGGCTACTGGCTGGACGAACTGCACGTCAGGGGGCAGGAACCGGACTGGCCCGGCTACCCGGAGAACCTGACCCGCGACCAGGTGGTCAAGCTGATGGCCGGCAGTTCGGCCAAGCCGGACGGCTTCACCAGCTGCTACCAGCCGAACGAGTCCTAGGAGCACACGTGGGTCTCGCCCGCGACGAGCGCAAGGCGCTCGTCGACCTCATGACCGAGCTCGGCCCCGACGCGCCGACGTTGTGCGGCACGTGGTCGACGAAGGACCTCGCCGCCCACCTGGCGATCCGCGAACGGCGCCCGGACACCGCGCCAGGCATCGTGCTGCCCGTCTTCGCGAAGTGGACCGAGAAGGTGCAGGAGGACTACACGCACAAGGCGTGGAGCGAACTCCTCGACCTCGTGCGCACGCCGCCGTTCTGGATCCAGCCGGTCGACGACCTGATGAACACCGGCGAGTACTTCGTGCACCACGAGGACGTGCGCCGCGCACAGCCCGACTGGGAACCACGGCCGTACGACGAGCACCGCGAGAAGGCGCTGTGGAAGCTGCTGCCGTTCACGGCGCGCATGACGTACAAGTCGTCGCCGGTGGGCGTCACGCTCGTGCGGCCTGACGGCGAGCACATCGTGGCCAAGCCGGGGGCGAACGGCGTGGTGATCACGGGCGAGGTCTCGGAGCTGGTGATGCTCGCGTTCGGGCGTGATGAGGCTCGGGTGGAATACAGCGGTGACGCCGACGCGGTGCAACGGGTGCGGTCGTTGAACCGAAGTGTCTGATCTCGGGTAGTTTCTGCGCATGCCTGCAAGCCCGTGCGCAGGGCCGGACCGCCCGTTCGGCCGCGTTCTCACCGCCATGGTCACGCCCTTCGACTCGCGCGGCGAGATCGACCTGCCCAAGGCGCAGGAGCTGGCGAAACACCTGGTGGACCTGGGCAACGACGGCCTGGTCGTCAACGGCACGACCGGGGAGAGCCCGACCACGACCGACCGCGAGAAGGCCGCGCTGATCACGGCCGTCGTGGAGGCCGTGGGGGATCGGGCGACCGTGGTGGCGGGCGCGGGCACCTATGACACCGCGCACAGCATCCACCTGGTGCAGCAGGCCGAGAAGGCGGGCGCGCACGGCGTTCTGGTCGTGACGCCCTACTACTCGCGGCCGCCGCAGGAGGGGCTGCTGGCGCACTTCACCGCCGTCGCCGACGCCTCCGGGCTGCCGGTGATGCTCTACGACATCCCGCCGCGCGCGGTCGTGCCGATCGAGGTCGACACCCTCCTTCGGCTGGCGGAGCACCCGCGGATCCTGGCCGTGAAGGACGCCAAGGGCGACCTGCACGCCGGCAGCCGGGTGATGGCGAACACCGACCTCGCCTACTACTCGGGCGACGACCCGCTGAACCTGCCGTGGCTGTCCGTGGGCGCCGTCGGGTTCGTGAGCGTCATCGGTCACCTGGCCGCGGACCGCCTGCGGGATCTCATTGATGCGTATGAAGCCGGAGACGTGGTCCGGGCGAAGCAAATCCACGAGTCGCTGCTGCCGCTGCTGCGACCCTTCCGCCGGGTTCCCGGCGTGACGTACACGAAGGCCGCATTGCGCCTGCGCGGACTGGACGTGGGTGACCCCCGTCTGCCGCTCGTGCCGGCCGCGGCCGAAGACATCGAGGCCATCGCGGCCGAACTGGGAGTCAACGCGTGACCCAATCGACCGAAATCCCGCCCGCTCTGCCGGAAGGTGGCCTGCGGGTCGTCGCACTCGGCGGAATCGGCGAGGTCGGCCGCAACATGACCGTCTTCGAGCACGCCGGCCGGCTGCTCGTGGTCGACTGCGGCGTTCTGTTCCCCGAGGACGACCAACCGGGCGTCGACCTGATCCTGCCGGACTTCCGCGCCATCGAGGACCGGCTCGACGACATCGACGCCATCGTCCTGACGCACGGGCACGAGGACCACATCGGCGCCGTGCCGTTCCTGCTGAAGCTGCGCCCCGACGTGCCGGTCGTGGGTTCGCGCTTCACGCTGGCGCTGCTGGCCGCCAAGTGCCGGGAGCACCGGCAGAACCCGCAGCTGGTGGAGGTCCGCGAGGGCGAAAGGCGCTCGTTCGGACCGTTCGAGCTGGAGTTCTTCGCGGTCAACCACTCGATCCCGGACGCGCTCGCCATCGCGATCCGCACCTCCGCCGGCCTGGTGCTGCACACCGGTGACATCAAGCTGGACCAGCTGCCGCTGGACGGCCGCCTGACCGACCTGGCCGGGTTCTCCCGTCTGGGCGACGAGGGCGTGGACCTGTTCCTGGTCGACTCGACCAACGCCGAGGTGCCCGGTTTCGTCGTGCCGGAGCGCGAGATCGGCCCGGTGCTGGAGAACGTGATCCGCAAGGCCCGCCAGCGGGTCATCGTCGCCTGCTTCGCCTCGCACGTGCACCGCGTGCAGCAGGTGCTGGACGTCGCGGTGCAGTACAAGCGCAAGGTCGCGTTCGTGGGCCGCTCGATGGTGCGCAACATGGGCATCGCCTCGGACCTGGGCTTCCTGAACGTGCCGGACGGGTTGTTCGTCGACCTCGACGAGGCCATGCGGATGGAGGAGGACGAGGTCCTCTTCGTGTCGACGGGTTCGCAGGGCGAGCCGCTGTCGGCGTTGTCGCGCATGGCCCGCGGCGACCACCGGCAGATCTCGATCCGCGAGGGCGACACGGTGATCCTGGCGTCGTCGCTGATCCCCGGCAACGAGAACGCGGTCTTCAACGTCGTCAACGGCCTGGCCAAGCTCGGCGCCACCGTCGTGCACCAGGGCAACGCCAAGGTGCACGTCTCCGGCCACTCGCCGGCCGGCGAACTTCTGTTCCTGTACAACGCCGTTCGGCCGTCCAACGTGATGCCGGTGCACGGCGAGTGGCGGCACCTCCGCGCGAACGCGGCACTCGCGGTCGCCACCGGTGTCGCCGAGGACCACGTCGTGATCGCCGAGGACGGCGTCGTCGTGGACCTGGTGGACGGCAAGGCGGCTGTCTCCGGACGCGTTGTGGTGGGCCACGTCTACGTCGACGGGCTGTCCGTCGGCGACGTCGGTGAGTCCACTTTGTCCGATCGACTGGTGCTGGGCGAGGGCGGGTTCATCTCGATCTCCGTCGCCATCGACACCGCGACCGGGCGGGCGATGTCGTCGCCGACCATCTCCGGGCGCGGCTTCTCGGACGACCCCAAGGCACTGGACCAGGTCGTGCCGCTGGTCGAGATGGAGCTGGCGCGGACCGAGGCCGAGGGGATCACCGACACGCACCGGGTCGCTCAGGCCGTGCGCCGCGTGGTCGGGCGCTGGGTGGCCGAGACCTACCGGCGCCGTCCGATGATCGTGCCGACGGTCATCCCGGTGTGACCCTGCTGTGATCTGCGTCCCCCTCGTCCGATAAGGTCTAGCTCCAGACCATGGACGAGGGGGTCGCCTCATGGCCGATGTTTTTGTCCCGCCCGGTAAAGACGACATCCTGCTGCCGCCGATCTTCACCTGGCACCAGCCGCTCGGGCTTCCGTTCGACTTCTCGGTGACCAAACCGCAGGTCCTGCTGGTCCTGTCGGTGGTGATCGTGGTGACGTTCTTCCTGACCACCACGCGCAATCTCAAGCTGATCCCGTCGCGCTGGCAGTTCGCCGCCGAGTCGGTCTACGACTTCGGCCGCAACACGATCGCGCGGGAGCAGATCGGCGCCAAGGAGTTCGCGCCGTACGTGCCGTTGATCGTCAGCATCTTCTGCTTCGTGCTGGTGAACAACGTCTACGGGTTGATCCCGTTCGTGCAGTTCCCGACGTTCACGCACAGCGGTTTTCCCGCCGCGATCGCACTGATCATCATCTTCCCGCTCTACCACTACGTGGGCATCAGGAAGTTCGGTCTGCGGGGCTATCTGCGCAACCAGTTCGTCATCCCGGACGTGCCGAAGCCGGTGCTGTGGGGGCTGCTGATCCCGACCGAGGTCATCCTGAAGTTCTTCTTCGACCCGGTGAACCTCGCGATCCGGGTGTTCGCGGCGATGTTCGCGGGTCACCTGCTGGTGCTGGTGTTCACGCTCGGCAGCGAGTTCCTGCTGCTGAGCGCCCCGCTCTGGCTGAAGCCGGTGTCGGTGCTGGGGTTCGCGCTCGCCCTCGCGCTGATCTGCCTGGAGGCGCTGGTGCAGGTGCTGCAGGCCTACATCTTCGCCCTGTTGTCGGCGCACTTCATCGGACGTGCGCTGGCGGAGCAGCACTGAGGCCATGGGCGTGTACGTCGGTGTGCGGGGCCGGCTCGAGTTCGTGCCCGAGCAGAGTCGTCCGTCGGCTGGCTGCGCGAACAGGTCACCGAGCTGGCACGGCTCGTGGATTCCGACGGAGACCGGCCGGTCGGGTTCTTCGTGCTGACCGATGAACGGCAGCAGGCGGTCGCGTGGACCGTGCGGCGCCAGAGGGACTCGGTGGGCGCTAGGGGCGCTGGCACACCAGGTGCAGCGACTCCTCGGGCATGGCGCCGGGGTAGGAGGGGGTGAAGACCGGACGGCTCCGGCGCACGACCCGCAGGCCGACGTCACCGAGGTGCGACTCGAAGTTCTCCTCGGAGAACGACGACACCTCGATCTCCTGGCCCATCCAGGGCAACGTGACCTGCTCGGCGTCGATCGCCACGGTGGCGAGGAAGAAGTGGCCGCCCGGCCGCAGCCACGCCGAGATGCGGCCGAGGGTCTGGATGATCTCGGCCTGCGGCATCTGCAGCAGGGAGAAGACGGCGCAGATGACGTCCCACGAACCGGCGGGCGACTCGAAGTCGCGGATGTCGATCTTGTGGAACGTCGCGTCCGGGACCTGGGCGGTCGCGATGTCGACCATGACCGGCGAGACGTCGAGACCGGTGACCTTCATGCCCGCCTTGGCCAGGGTGCGCGCCACGGGAACGCCCGTGCCGCAACCGAGGTCCAGCACGCGCGAGCCGGAGGGCTGCGTCGCGGCGAACCAGGCGAGGGTGCCGTGCAGTGCGGGCTGGTGCGACCAAGCGCGTTGATACTCCAGTCCGAGCGTGTCGAAGACCTCGGCCGCGTTCATCTCCGCCCCTCATTTCGGCCCAATCCACCTGATGTGAAGTGTGGAGAAGCCCTCTGCACGGACTCTGGATGGCTTCTGGACGGATCCTGACGGTAGGTTGCTGGATGACTGCGGACAGCGACGAAGTGGGACATAGGGTGCAGAACGAGTTGCGCGTCAGCATGCTGGGCGCGCTCGCGGCGACGGTGGACGGTCAGGAGCTCACCCTGGGTCCGCCGCGGCAGAGAGCTGTGCTCGCGGTGCTCGCCTTGCGCGCCAACCACGTCGTGTCGCGCAGCGAGCTGATCGACGCCGTCTGGGGCGATGAGCCGCCGGCGAGCGCGGACAACGGGATCCACACCTACGTGGCGGGTCTGCGGCGCCTTTTCGAACCGCAGAGGGCTTCGCGCGCACCGAGTTCCGTGCTGCTCTCCACAGACGCTGGATACCTGCTGAAGCTCCCGTCCGGTAGTTCCGACGTCGCCATGTTCCGCGCCCACCTGGACGAGGCGGGACGGCTGCGCACCCGACCGGCCGAGGCCATCGCCGCGTTCGACGCCGCTTTGGGCTTGTGGCGTGGCATAGCTCTGGACGGCGTGCCCGGACCGTTCGCCGCGGTGGAACGCGCGCGCCTCGCCGAGTTGCGGCTCACGGCCGTGGAGCAGCGTGCGGCGTTGATGCTCTCCGTCGGTCGTGAGACGGAGGTGGCGGGGGAGCTGACGACGTTGGTCACCGCGCATCCGTTGCGCGAGAGGCTGCACGGCCTGCTGATGTCGGCGTTGTACCGCGGCGGCAGGCAGGCCGAGGCGCTCGCCGTCTACACGGACTTGCGCAGGTTGCTCATCGAGGAGCTCGGCATCGAGCCCGGGCCCGAGCTCCGCCAGCTCCACGAACAACTGCTCGTCGGCCGGCACGACCCGCAGCCGGAGCCCGCGGCACCCGTGCTGGTGCCCGTCCAGCTGCCGCACGAGATCCGCGACTTCACCGGCCGTGCCAAGGAGCTCGCGAAGCTCTCCGAGATCGTTCCGCACGACCACTCCCCGGTGCTCGTCGCCATCACCGGTACCGGTGGCATCGGCAAGACCGCGCTCGCCGTGCGGTTCGCGCACCAGATGGCGTCCCGGTTCCCCGACGGGCAGCTGCACGTCGACCTGCGCGGGTTCGACGCGTCGTCGCCGCCGGTCCAGCCCGCCGCGGCGCTGCACCAGCTGCTGCAGAGCCTGGGCGTGCCGGCCGAACGCATCCCGGACGACCTGCCCGCGAAGTCCGCGCTGTACCGCAGTGTGCTGGCCGGCAAACGGGTGCTGGTGCTGCTCGACAACGCCCGGCTGCCCGAGCAGGTCCGTCCGCTGCTGCCGGGCCGGTCGTCGTCGATGGTGCTGGTGACGTCGCGCAACCACCTCGGTGGCCTGGTCGCGCGCGACGGCGCGCACTCGGTGACGTTGTCGACGCTGACCCGCGACGAAGCGTTGGCGTTGTTGAGCTCCGCGGTCGGGCCGGACCGCGTCGCCGCCGAACCGGAGGCCGCGGCCAAGCTCGTCGAGCTGTGCGGCCACCTGCCGCTGGCGGTGCGGATCGCGGCCGAACGCGTCGTCACCCGCCCGCACCTGACGCTCGCCGATCTCGCGGGCGACCTGGCCGACGAACGCGACCGCCTGAACGTGCTCGCGACCGGCGACGACGAGGACACGGCCGTGCGCGCGGCGTTCTCGTGGTCGTACCTGGCCCTGAAACCCGACGCGGCCAGGACGTTCCGGCTCATCGGGCTGCATCCCGGCGCCGAGATCAGCCTCGACGCCGTGGCCGCGTTGACCGGCGTGTCTGCGGCACGCGCGCGCACGCTGCTCGACGTGCTGGCGGGCGGCCACATGCTGGAGGAGGTCGCTCGCGGACGCTTCCGCCTGCACGACCTGCTTCGCCTGTACGCCACGGAGCTCAGCGCGACCGAGGAGTCCGCGGAGGGCCGCTCCGAGGCGATCTCCCGCCTGCTGCGGTGGTACTGCGACACGGCGAACGCCGCCGGCGCGGTCATCGCGCCACCGGACCACCCGTCGTACCTGCTGCCCGCACTGTCCACTCAGGACTTCACCTCGCACGACGAGGCCTTCACCTGGTGCCGCACCGAGTCCTCGAACCTGCTGGCCGTGAGCCGGCTGGCGGAGGAGGAGCACTCACCCGCGGCCTGGCAGATCCCCGTCGCGCTGTGGAACTACTTCGTCGTCTCCAGCGCTCTGGACGAGTGGACGCGCACCTACCGCGTCGCCGAACGCTCGGCCGCCCGGGACGGCGACCAGGCGGCGCGCGCGTGGGCCGTGCACGGTCAGGGCCTGGCGGCCTTCCGCGGCCAGCGTTTCGCCGACGCCCTCGAACTCTTCGACCGCGCGCTGTCGATCCGCCGTGCCATCGGTGATCGCGTGGGCGCCGCGTGGAGCCTGACCGGCCTGGGCATGGCGTACGGCGGTCTGCGCCAGTTCGACCTCGCCGTCGACAGGTTCGGCGAGGCGCTGGACGGGCACGCCGAGGCGGAGTCGTGGTTCGGGCTGGGCGGCACCCGGTTGTTCCTGAGCGACATCCTGCGCCTGGCCGGGCAGTACGAGGCGTCGCTGGACTCGGCGCGGACGGCGTTCGAGCTGATGGACTCGCACGACGCTGTGCACGGCAAGGCGATGGCGCTCGTGAGCATCGGCTGGGCGCAGCTCAAGCTGGGCCAGCGGGTCGAGTCGCGCGACTCGTTCCGGCACGCGCTGGAGTTCCTGCGGGTGCTCGGCGACCGCAAGAGCCTCGCGGAGGCGTTGCACGGCCTGGGCGAGGTGAGCTCCGGCCAGCCGGAGGTGGCGCGCACGCACCTGCTGGAAGCGTTGGCGATCTACGAGGACTACGACCACCCGCTCATCCCCGAAGTGCGGGCACGGTTGCACGAGCTCGCGTAGAAATGCGGCGTGCATTTCGTTGAACACGGTGCGGGCGTTCCGGTGCTCGCCGTCCACGGCTGGACCCCTGACCACCGCCTGATGCTCGGTTGCCTGGAACCGCTCTTCGCCGCCAGGCCCGGCTACCGCCGCCTGTACCCGGATCTGCCGGCGATGGGGAAGTCGCCGGCGAACGACGTGCGGTCCACCGACGACATCCTTGCGGTGCTTGAGGAGTTCATCGACGCGGAGATCGGCGCGGAGCCGTTCCTGGTGATCGGCGAGTCCTACGGCGGCTACCTCGCGCGGGCGGTGGCGAATCGCCGGCCCGGCCAGGTGCGCGGGCTCGCGTTGATCTGCCCGACCGGGACGAAGCTGCCGGCCGCGGAACGGACCGTGCCGGAGTTCGAGGTGCGGCGGTCGGACGGCGTTGTGCTGGACCCGGAATTGGCCGCGCAGTTCGACGGCATGGCCGTGGTGCGGACGGCGGAGACGGCCCGCCGGTTCGCCGAGGAGATCCTGCCAGGTCTGGAACTCGCCGACCGCGCCGCGATGGCGCGGATCCAGCTCGCCTGGGAGCTCTCGGCAGGTCCGGAACTGGGGGTCTACGAACGACCGGCGCTGTTCCTGACCGGACGCCAGGACAACGTCACCGGGTACGAGGACGTGTACGCGTTGCTGCCGCACTACCCGTACGCGTCGTTCGCCGTGTTGGACACCGCCGGGCACAACCTGCAGATCGAGCAGCCGGTGTTGTTCAACGCGCTCATGGGCGAGTGGCTCGATCGGGCTGCTCTGTAGGGGCGATCCCTGATGCGCGGCGCCATGACGTGTAGGCACACTACATGTCATGGCGAAGCGCGCGAGAACCCTGCTGGTGTGGCTGCACGTCGTCACGTCCGTCGGCTGGCTCAGCCAGGCCGTGGCGCTGCTGGCCCTGCTCCTGCACGGCATGAAGACGAGTGACCCCAACGCTTTCCGGATGGCCCGCGTCCTCGACCACGACGTGCTCGCGATCATGGCCAACATCAGCGCGTTCACCGGCATGATGCTCAGCGCCACCACGCCGTGGGGCTATTTCCGGCACTGGTGGGTGCTCGCGAAGTTCACGATCACCGTCAGCCAGCTCTACCTCGGCATCTTCGTCCTGAGCAAGAACCTCGAAGCCGCCGTGAACGGCCATGTGACGGTGTGGATGCCGGTGGGCACCGCGCTGATGGCCGGCGCGATCGCCTTCCAGGCGTGGCTCAGTGTCGCGAAGCCGTGGGGCCGCACGCCGTGGACAGGTTCGCAGAAGCTGCCCATGGCGAGCGCCCCGGCGTTCGTGCTCGCCCTGGTCGTCCCGGCCGCCGACTTCGCGCTCAGCCTGTGGATGGGCAACCCCATGCCGGCGTTCATGCTGGTCACGGTGATCGCCTACACGATCAGGCGGGCCGCCAGGGGGAACGGCCGGTCGTCGGACGCGTCGGGTCGTGGAACCGCGGCAGGTCCGGCTCGTCGAGGCGCAACGGCACCAAGCCCTCGGTGATCGCGCGCATGATCCGCTCGTGGGCGCGCCGGGCGTCGCCCATCGTCTCCGCGGACAGGTCCGACAGCTCGACGGGCTTGCCGAAGTGCACCTTGAACGTGGGCCGCCGGCGGATCGCGGACAGCCAGGACGTCAGGTACGGCAGGAAGTCCTTCCAACCGCTCACGTGCAGGTTGCCCCAGTACACCGCCTCGTGCGCGCCCCACTGGCTGATGGGGATCACCGGGATGCCGCCGCCCAGCGCCATCCGCGCGACGCCGGTCTTGCCGCGCTCCGGCCACATGCCGGGGTCCAGCGTGATCTTGCCCTCGGGGTAGACGGCGATCGGGTCGCCGCCCTTCCCCAACGCCTCGACCGCGCGGTGCATGGCCTCGCCGACGTTCGCCGACGCCCGGTCGACGCGCAGGTGGCCGCACGCCTTGAGCGCGGGTCCAACGATCGGCGCGTCGAGCAACCCGCCCGCGAGCATGAAGCGCGGGTTGACGCCCATCTTGCGACACGCCGCGATGAGCACGAACGGGTCGAGGTTGCCGATGTGGTTGGAAGCGAGGAGCAACGGCTTGCCGAGCAGTTCCGGTGGCACGTCCCCGGACACCTCGAGCTTGCCGGTCAGCGCGACGAAGCCACGGTCGAGAGCCATGAGCACGCGCCAGAAGAGCGGTGTGGACACGCGGGGCAGCGTACGGCGTGTCGGAACGACACCACGCAGGATCCGGGGAACCATGAGGAAACGCACGCGTCCCAGTTGCAAACGGGGCTGGTGAGACGCGAGGGACTACCTTATACACATGGCCGGGCGTACAGGGACTTCACGCAAGACCACGTCACGCGGTAAAGCACCTGCCAAGCCGCGGGCGCGATCCGCCGCGTCCAGGAAACCCGCTCCGCGCAGGAGCGGCGGCGCCATCAGCGCCGTGTGGGGTGGCATCGGACGTGGTGTCGGCACCGTGGTCCGCGCGATCACCGGCACCAAGGGCCTCGATCCCGAGCACCGGCGGGACGGCATCGGACTGTTCCTCATCGCCCTCGCGTTCATCACGGGCGCGGGCGTGTGGTGGCAGGCGGGCGGTCCGGTCGGTCAGTGGGTCGACGTCGCAGTGCGCAGCTCGGTCGGCTTCCCCGCGGTGATCGTCCCCGTCGTGCTGCTCGGCATCGGCGTGACGCTGATGCGCACGGACGCGAAGCCGGAGGAGCGGTTCCGGCTGGTCGTCGGCGGCGTGCTGATCGGCATCGGCGTGCTCGGCATGTTCCACCTGATCGGCGGTCTGCCGATGGATCCGCTGGCGCGCCGGGACGCTGGTGGCGCGCTGGGCTACCTGGCCGGCGGGTTCCTCGCGCAGGGCCTCACGCCGTGGGTCGCCGGTCCGCTGCTCGTGCTGATCTTCGCCTTCGGGTTGCTCTGCGTGCTGCACTGGCCGGTTCGTGAAGTGCCGCAGCGACTTCGCGCACTCGTGCACCGCGAGCCGTCGCAGGAACCGGTCGACGAGACCGAGGAAGAGGAAGAGCCCAAGCCGGTTCGCCTGCGCCGCCCGTCGCGCCGCCGCCAGGCCGCCGCGCCGGTCGAGGAGGAGCCGCAGGCCGAGCTCGCGCTGGAGGAACCGGAACCCGCGCCCGCGAAGCCCGTCAAGGAACCGAAGAAGGCACCGGCTCAGGACATGGCCGTGCGCGCGGTCGAGGGCGACTACCAGCTGCCGCCGCCGACGATCCTCAAGGACGGCGACGCGCCGAAGGCCCGCAGCAAGGCCAACGACCAGATGATCGAGGCCATCACCGGCGTGCTGGACCAGTTCTCGATCGACGCCCAGGTCACCGGCTTCACCCGCGGCCCGACGGTCACGCGCTACGAGGTCGAGCTCGGCCCCGGCGTGAAGGTCGAGAAGATCACCGCGCTGACCAAGAACATCGCGTACGCGGTCGCCACCGACAACGTCCGGCTGCTCGCGCCGATCCCCGGCAAGTCCGCGGTCGGCATCGAGGTGCCCAACAGCGACCGCGAGATGGTGCGCCTCGGCGACGTGCTGCGCGCGCCGTCGACGTTGAAGGACACGCACCCGATGGTGATCGGCCTCGGCAAGGACATCGAGGGCCACATGGTCACCGCGAACCTCACGAAGATGCCGCACCTGCTGGTCGCGGGTTCCACGGGTTCGGGCAAGTCGTCGTTCGTCAACTCGATGCTGGTGTCGCTGCTGGCCCGCGCGACGCCGGACGAGGTCAGGATGATCCTGATCGACCCGAAGATGGTCGAGCTGACCCCGTACGAGGGCATCCCGCACCTGATCACGCCGATCATCACGCAGCCGAAGAAGGCGGCGGCGGCGCTGGCGTGGCTCGTGGAGGAGATGGAACAGCGCTACCAGGACATGCAGGTCAACCGGGTGCGCCACATCGACGACTTCAACCGCAAGGTGAAGTCCGGTGAGATCAGCGCGCCTCCCGGCTCCGAGCGCGTCTACCGGCCGTACCCGTACATCATGGCGATCGTCGACGAGCTCGCCGACCTGATGATGACGGCGCCGCGCGACGTCGAGGACGCGATCGTCCGCATCACGCAGAAGGCGCGTGCCGCCGGCATCCACCTGGTGCTGGCGACGCAGCGCCCGTCCGTCGACGTCGTCACCGGCCTGATCAAGACGAACGTGCCGTCCCGGCTGGCGTTCGCCACCTCGTCGCTGACGGACTCGCGGGTCATCCTGGACCAGCCGGGCGCCGAGAAGCTGATCGGCATGGGCGACGGCCTGTACCTGCCGATGGGCGCCTCGAAACCGGTGCGCATCCAGGGCGCGTTCGTCGGTGACGAAGAGATCTCCCAGATCGTCGACTTCACCAAGAACCAGGCCCAGCCCGAGTACACCGACGGCGTCACGGCGCAGAAGGCGGGCGAGAAGAAGGAGATCGACGCCGACATCGGCGACGACCTGGAGCTGCTCGTGCAGGCGACCGAGCTGATCGTGACGTCGCAGTTCGGCTCGACGTCGATGCTGCAGCGCAAGCTCCGCGTCGGGTTCGCGAAGGCGGGGCGCCTCATGGACCTGCTGGAGACCCGCGGCGTGGTCGGGCCGTCCGAGGGCTCGAAGGCACGTGAGGTGCTGATCAAGCCGGACGAGCTCGAGTCCGTGATCTACCTGATGCGCGGAGGCGGCCCCGCCGACGAGGACTAGCGGTTTGTCACCTCATCGGCTGAAGCAGAGCTTGTTCGGGGCCGTCCGACGCTAGCCTGAAGAATGACCTCCGCCGACGAGCCGGGCAGTCAGACCAACACCGCGACCGGCACCAACGTGGACCGCATCGTGCAGGCCCGGGCCGTCCACGGCGACATCTTCTTCGCCAACGGGGACAACCACCCGTTGGCGAAGAAGCCGCCGAAGCGGCGGCTGTCGAGCAAACAGCGCCTCATCGCCGTGGTAGCCGCCGTCGCTGTGTGCGGCTCGATCGCATACGGCGCATGGCACTTCCTCGTGGCCGGCCCGGCCGCGCCACCTGTGCTGCGGTCCGGCCACCACGAGCTCGTCCCCGACCAGGGCCTCGACATGGACACCGGCGAGGTCACCGGTGAGAACGTCCAGGGCGTCGACATCAGTCCCGGCGGCGATGCGGTCGTCATCAACGCCATGACCCACGGCACGCCGAAGCTGGCCACCCTGCCGGATCCAGGCCCCATCGACGGCAGGGCCTACGCCGCGTGCTCGGCGACTGCACCTGCCGTCTGGGACAAGACCATCTACGACCTCTACAAGATGCGCATCGGCGAACGCGTCTGCGTGATCACCACCGACGGCAACCTGGGCGTGTTGCGACTCACCCACGTGCCCTCGAAGGTGTCGAAGCGACTGGACTTCGACTACACCACCTGGCAGGGGCGTTAGACGCCGGCCTGCTGGATGCTCGTCGCGGTCGACGAGGCGGTGCCGCCGAACTCCCGCACGGCCTTGTAGTAGATGTCGGCCGTCCGCTTGCACGCCCAGTTGCCGCCGCACTGGTTGTACATGTCGGACTTGAAGTTGTTGTCGACGCGCAGCCGGGTGGTCTCGTTGAACCGCGACTGCCGCTTGTAGTTGCGGTAGCCGAAGTCGTGGCGGTGGCAGGCCGGCAGGAACTTGAAGCCGAACGGGTTGTCCGGCGAGTAGGAGCAGCCGTCGGACGACCAGTCGAGCTGGTCGGCGTAGGGCTGCTGGGCGCGCAGTGTCTCGAACTGGCTGAGGGTCGTCGAGAACAGGTAGCCGTCGGTCACCGCGGCGATGTCCACGGCCTGGGCCGGGGCGCCCGTGAAGATCAGGGCCACGGACGCGGCGGTACCCACGAATGCCGAACGCAGGGTCTTCGACATGGCGAGCTCCTCGGGTGTGAGCAGGGTCTCGCCATGTTGTAGCGGGGATCGGTGCGCCTAGGTAGACACGATCTGATGAACGTCAGGTGATCATGTGACCGCACGCGATCGCGGTGGCCACCCGAAGAGTCCGCGGTAGTCCGAGCGAGTGAAGCATCTCGTTGTCCGCAACGCCGCCGAGCAGGTAGCCGCCCAGGTTCTGCTGCGCCAGGCGGAGGCAGATGTTCTGGGCCGCGGCACCGACCTCGATCAGGCCGAACCGGCCCGCGCGTTCGCCGTACTTCTCGAACGCCTCGCCGTCGGAGAGGACCAGGACGATCGCGAGCGGCGGCACCTCGGGCGTGCCGAGGATCTCCGCGAGGTCCTCCGGTGCCGGGCCGATGTCCTGCAGGGCGTGCCGGCGGATGTCGTACCGGACCGCGCGACCGTTCCGGAACGCGTAGCAGCGCAACGGGTGCAGACCGCCGGCGGACGGGTAGCTGTTGTCCCCCAGCGCACCGAGCACCGTCCCGAGCTGCTTGTCGGTCAAGGGCTTCGCCGCGAACTCCCGCGTGCTTCGCCGGGCCTGGAAGAGCTTCTGCAGCCGGTCTTTCGGGCGCGGCAGCGGTGTCGGTGCGGACGGCAGCTCCAACGGATCGACCAACGGCGGTTCCGGCCGGAAGTCGCGCAGCCGTTCGCCCAGCCTGCGCTGGTGCAGCGGCGAGAACCGGCTCGCGGCCCAGAAGTCGTCGAACACTTCTCACCCCAGCGGATGCGGTGCGGGATTGGGGAACACGCCCGGTGAGGCGTGCGGGTAGCGCCACTCCAGCTCACGGGCGCGGCCGCCGAGGTGGGGCCAGCGGTGGTCGGAGTGCAGCGGCGCGAGGTCGGGGGACAGGACGCGGACGCAGTGCAGCCCGACCGCGGACAGCTCCGGTGTGGTCAGCTCGCGGTAGGCGAGCCGGATGCCCGCGCGGTCCAGCGCGTGCACCAGTTCGGTCAGTTCCGCTTCGACACCAACGGATTCGGCGTCGCGCGGCGGATCCGTCTCGATGCCGTTGAACCACGGCAGCGCATCCCACTCGTCCGGGCGCGTCGCGTAGTACACGGCGTGCTCGTCGAAGTCGGTGACCTCGTCGACGGGCTGATCGCCGTTGCGCGCCAGCCAGACCTCGATGAACACCGTGCCTTGCACCCACTCCTCGCAGGCCTTGCGCAGCGCGTCCGTGACCGTTGCGCGGCAGGCGAGACCGAGGGTCGGCCGCGGCCTGCCGGCGATCGGCAGCGACCCCGCCACCGCGATCACCGGGTGCGGGCTGTAGGCGGGGGTGAGGTCGAACGCCTGGGCGCCGTGCGGCAGATCGGCCGCGAACCGTTGCGGTGCAATGGAGTGCAGCCACGTGGTGGTGAACGCGTCGCGCTCGATCAGCTCCTGCGTGGCCCTCAGCAACGCACTCGTCGTCGACGGTCCGGCCGCCAGCCCCGAGGAGGTCGTCGGCAGCCCGTGACCGGCGTCCATGCCGACGAGCCCGGCCGGCACGCGGATCGGTGAGTTGCCGGGCAACGTCCACGCCCGGGTGTACGGGGTGTCGACGTATCCCTTGCGGTAGCGGTAGTCGCCGCGGACGCGTTGCTCGACGGTGTGCAGGCTGAAGTGTTCCAACGGCCAGCACTCGCCGTCGGTGACGATCTCCAGCCGGGCCCGTGCGGCGGCATGTCGTTCCAATGCCTCGGCCAGTGCCGCAACCCGAGTCGTGCCACCGGAAGTGCCGCCGGTGGCGAACGGCTCCGGCACGGCGGCCCAGCCTTCAAGGTCCACATCGGACAGACTGCGCGGCACGGGGTGCAGCTGCGACACCACACCCTGCCGCCACCCGACCGCGCGCTCGATCAGCGCCTCGGCGACGGTCTTCACCGCTTCCTCCGGTAGTGCCGGAACACGGCGTACCCGGCCGCCAGCGTCGCCGCACCGTAGATCACCAGTGCCACCGCGATGTGCGTGTACGCGGCGATCGGGCCGAGCGTGAAATACACGACGAAGGGTTCGAGGCACCACAACACCGCCCAGCCGAGCAACCGCACCGCGCTCATGAACGGTTTCGGCGACTTGGCGAGGAACCCGCTCGCGAGCGCCCACGCCAGCGCGACCGCGAAGCCGCCGGCCCACCAGCCCCAGTGCACGTCGAACATCGCGCCCATCGTGACGAAGGGCAGCACGACGAGGAGGAGCGGGTAGAGCGCGGCCGGCAGCACGAGTGCGCTGCGCGGGCGTTCGAGCTCTTCGGTGTCCTGGTGCAGCGCTGCCGGGATGTGCACGGCCGCGCCGACCGAGGAAACCGCGCAACAGCAACAACAACAGCAACAGGTGGGCGTCGCGGCGTTCGCGGCGGCCGCACCGGGTGAGAACTGGTCAGGTAACCGAACCGCTGTGGTCATCGTTCCCCCAAGGCAAGGACACGCGCCCGAACTCGACCTTCGGGCAGATTTCGCAGTCCGCGGCGGGCAGCACGCTCTCGCGCGTCGTCGTGAACTCGTCGAGGTGGACGGTCACGACCGCGTCGAGCAACGCCAGCGAGCCGTCGCGGATGTTCTGGACAGCTTGCAGGGCGAGGGAAATCGGGAAGTCCGACGACATCGCCGCCGGATGCGGGGGCGGCGGCGGATCCCCCCACCGCCGTCCCGCCCGCACCGCGAGGCACGCCAGGCACGCGCCGGCACCGGGCACCACGAACGGCCCGATCGCGGCGGTGTGGTGGTACGCGAGGTCCAGCAACAGGTGCGGGACACGGGTTTCGCGAGCCACCTCGACGAGGTCGACCAACGTGCCGGTCGTCCGCACCACGAGCAGGAGATCCGGATTCTCGTGGTGCGGCAACCGCTCCACCAGCCCGGCGGGTGCCTCGCCGACGAACCGCGTGCCGATCCCCATCGGCTTGCGTTCGTCCGCGGGCAACCGCGCCGGGCGGAGAGCGCCCAGGGTCCTCAGCTGGGCCACGTGCCGGCGCACCGGTTCCCCCAACCGGCTTTCGTCGACCGTTCGAGCCACTCCCCTCAACACCGGCTCGAACAGTCCCGCCAGCGCCACGGCCACCGCCCTGGGCAGGTCCGGAATCAAATACGCGAGGTCAGCCCCCGCGTACACGACCAGGCCTTCGTCTCTGACCTGGGCGTGCCACGCGGGATCAGCGACCAGACTCATCCTCGTCCCCCCTCGCCAGGAAGTTCTCGATCTCCTGCTCGGTGGGCAGGTCACCGGCCGGGTCGACGATGTTCTCGGCGATCGGCGGCAACGGCTGCTCGGCCCACGCGGGCTGGAAGTCGTCGCTGGGCAGCAGCCCGTGCCGGGACGCGAACTCCTCCGCCGCGTCGCGGATCGACTCCCGCAGCGTCCCCACCACCGCGGTCTCCGCCGTGTAGGTCAGCTCGACCAGCAACGCGCGGACGTTCTCCAACTGGTTCTCGTCGCCGGCCTTGCGCGCGAGCTCCGGCCAGAACTGCTGCTCGAACAACCGCACGAAGTCCGCCGCGATCGCGTCGGTCGCCGTGCGCAGGCGGGTGAAGCTGTCCATGACGTCATCGCTGGGCACCCTCAGGCCGGCGAGCCTGCCGCCCGCTTCGAGTGCCCAGCGACGCGCGTGCGGCCAGCCGTACTTCCACCGCACCAAGCCCAACCGCATTGCCCGGAGGAGGAGTCGCGGTTGGACGTCTCCCATCGGGATCAGGTGCTTGATGTCGCGCACCTTGATCCGGACCCAGTCGTCGGGCCCCTCGGTCTCGCCCATGCCGAGCACCGCGGCGACCGACTCGCCCTTCTCCCGTGCCGAGATCAGCTCGGCGATCGCGGGCAGCGAGAACCCCCGCTGCTGCAACCGCTGCACCAACGTCAACCGCTCGACGTGCGAGGCGTCGTAGTACGCCACGCGCCCCTGCCGTCTCGGCGCGTGCAGCACACCCTTCGTCTGGTACATGCGAATGGTGCTGCTGGGCAGGCCGATCCGGGCGGCGAGCTCGTCGATGGTCAGCGACTCGGGCACGGACCGATCATGGCCCGCGCCGTTCGTCGAGTCAAGACTATTCGAGTGATTACTCGAATAGTTAGAGCTCCAGGAGCATCCGGCTGTTGCCGAGCGTGTTGGGCTTCACGTAGCTGAGGTCGAGGAACTCGGCGACACCCTCGTCGACGGACCGCATGATCTCCTCGTAGACCTCGGGGCTCACCGGCGTGCCCTCGATCTCCACGAACCCGTGCTTGCCGAAGAACTCGGTCTCGAACGTCAGCACGAAGATCCGCTTGAGCTCCAGCTCCTTCGCCAGGGCGACGAGCTGCGCCACGATCCGGTGACCCACGCCGCGTCCCAGCGCCATGGGGGAGACGGCGACGCTGCGGATCTCGGCCAGGTCCTCCCACATCACGTGCAGGGCGCCGCAGCCGAGCAGCTCACCGTCCTGTTCGGCCACCCAGAACTCCTGCACCGCCTCGTACAGGGTGACCAGCGGTTTGGCGAGCAGGACCTTCCCCGCGTACCCGTCGATCAACGCCTTCATGGCGCGCACATCGCTGGTGCGGGCACGCCGCACGACTACCCCACTGGTCACAACCGTCAAGTATGGGCTGGCCCCTCGTGACCGGTGCGCGGCGGTGTGCTTGCTTGCGGGATTGTCGCTGGAGCAAGCTAGGGGTCGTTCTGTGCGGTTTACTTGCACAAGACGGCTTGAAAGGCTTTGGCGGAGGTGGTTTCGGTGCTCAGGAGCTTCCGGCTGGAGAATCATCGCTCGTTCCGCGACGAGCACGAGTTGTTGCTCATGCCTGCGTACGTCAAGGAACGCGATGCCCTGCCGGTCGTGGCGATCTATGGTGCCAACGCCTCTGGTAAGTCGAACCTGCTCGACGGCCTGAAGTTCATGGCGGACGCGGTGCGGGACTCGTTCGCCTTGTGGGGGCCTGACGCAGGTGTGGTCGGTCGTCGCTCGTTCAAGCTTGATGCGGGTAAGCGTGCTGAGCCGTCCATGTACGTGGTCGAGTTGATCCAGGACGGCGTGCGGTACACCTACGGCGTTGAGGTGGACGACGCACGCGTTCGGGAGGAGTGGCTGTACAGCTATCCGGAGAAGCGCAAGCGGATCCTGTTCGAGCGTGTTGGTGACGACATCAAGTTCGGGAGCACGCTCGACGACTCGAAGTCCGCGCTGGAAGTCCTGGAAACGATGCTCCGGCCGAATGCGCTTCTGGTTAGCCTTGCCGCTCAGCTCAAGGTTTCCTGGGTGCTGCCGGTATACCGCTGGTTCGTGAACTCCATGCGGTTCCAGTCTCCGGTAGGGGGACGGGCACTTGAATTGGAGATCGCAGAATTCCTGCACGCCCGGCCGGAGCTCAAGGGTGAGCTGGTCGAACTTGTGCGTGCGGCAGATGTCGGAATCAACGACATAATTGTCAGTGACGCGCGTGAAGATTTCGTTCTGCTCAGAGGTGGCGAAAGGTTGTGGGCTGCCGACGACTGGTCGTCCTTCAAGTCGCCGGACGGGTTCGTCGTTGTGCCGCATTCGCAGGTCGTCGATGGTGCGGGAACCGCTCGGTTGCTGGATTCGGCGAACCGTCTGTTCATCAGCGGTCATGGTCAACTGATGTCGCGCAAGCCAGGCGTTCTCTTAGTTCACCGCGGCGGTGCGGAACCGTTTCGGCTCGACGAGGAGTCGGCGGGTACGAGGTCCTGGCTGGGTGTTCTACCTGCTGTTCTCTCGGTGCTGCGGGACGGCGGCTGCCTCGTCATCGACGAGATCGACGCGAGTCTCCACCCCCTGCTGACCATGCGCCTGATCTCGCTTTTCAACAATGATCGCGTGAATCCGACGGGTGGCCAGCTGATCTTCACCACGCACGACGCCACGCTCCTGCACGCGCCATTCGACGAAGAGGTGCTCGCGAGGGACGAGGTCTGGTTCGTCGAGAAGGAGAAGTCGACCGGGGCCAGCACGCTGTACCCGTTGACGGACTTCAAACCCCGCAGCGAGGACAATCTTGAACGGCGCTATCTCGCTGGGCGTTATGGGGCCGTACCGGAGCTGTTCGAAGACAGGTTCACGCACATCGTCAGAGGTGGTCGTGGCGAAGCGTGACAGAAGACGGGAGAACACGCAGTCGCGACGTGGTCGAACGCGTGCACTGCGTCCTGGCCACGTTCTCGTGGTGACCGGCGGCGAACGAACTGAGCCTGCCTACCTCAACGGGCTGGCTCAGGCCCGCCGTGCCCGCATCAAAGTGAGATCCAGGACCGACTCGCCCGAGAACCTGGTGAGGTATGCGAAACGCATCTTCACCGCCGACGAGTACGACGGCGTTTGGTGTGTTGTCGATGTTGATGAGTTCGACGTGCAGGCGGCTCGTTCGGCAGCTGAACGTCTGGGCGTTGAACTGGTCGTGTCCAACCCCTGTTTCGAGATCTGGCTGATCCTTCACTTCGCCGATCATCGCGCGCACGTCGACAACGGCAAGGCGTGCTGCAAGCTGTTGACCAGGCACGTTCCCGACTACGACAAGACGAAGGTCGACTACGCGATGTTCGACGAGGGAGTCGAGTCGGCGATCAAGCGCGCCAAGGAGTTGGGACCGGGTAACCCGTCCACGGACATGTGGCGACTCGTCGAGGTGCTGTTGCAGCGCTGATTAAAGCCACGGCACCCCACCCGGTTACGCTGAGCACCGTGTCTTCTCCCACCACTCCGCGACGCGTGTCGCTGCTGACCCTGGGCTGTGCCCGCAACGAGGTCGACTCCGAGGAACTCGCCGGACGCCTCGGCGAGGGCGGCTGGGAGCTGGTGGACGAGGGCGCCGAAGCGGACGTCGTCGTCGTCAACACCTGCGGCTTCGTCGAGCAGGCCAAGAAGGACTCGGTCGACACGCTGCTGGCCGCGTCCGACACCGGTGCCAAGGTCGTCGCGGTCGGCTGCATGGCCGAGCGGTACGGCAAGGAGCTCGCGGACAGCCTGCCCGAGGCCGCGGCCGTGCTGGGCTTCGACCAGTACAACGACCTCGCCGAGCGCCTCAACGACGTGCTGCACGGCAAGCCGGTCGAGTCGCACGTGCCGGTGGACCGCCGCACGCTGCTGCCGATCACGCCGGTGAAGCGCCAGGACGCCAAGGATTCGGTCCAGGTGCCCGGCCACGGCTGGGGCCCCACCAAGACGCCCCGCAAGCGCCTCGACGACGCCCCGGTGGCACCGCTGAAGATCGCGTCCGGGTGTGACCGCCGGTGCAGCTTCTGCGCCATCCCGAGCTTCCGCGGCGCGTTCGTGTCGCGGCACCCCGACGAGATCGTCTCCGAGGCCATGTGGCTCGCCGAGAACGGCGTCAAGGAGCTGTTCCTCGTCAGCGAGAACAGCACCAGCTACGGCAAGGACCTGCCGCGTGAGCAGGGTGCGCTGGAGCAGCTGCTGCCGCGGCTCGCGAGCATCCCGGGCGTCGAGCGGGTGCGCGTGAGCTACCTGCAGCCGGCCGAGACCAAGCCCAGCCTCGTCGCCGCCATCGCGAAGACCGAGAAGGTCGCGAACTACTACGACATGTCGTTCCAGCACTCCAGCGAGAACGTGCTGCGCCGCATGCGCCGGTTCGGTGACACCGACAGCTTCCTCAAGCTCGTGTGGCAGATCCGCGAGCACGCGCCCGAGGCGGGCATCCGCAGCAACTTCATCGTGGGCTTCCCCGGCGAGACCGAGGAGGACCTGGCCGAGCTGGAGCGGTTCCTGACCGAGGCGCGGCTCGACGCGGTCGGCATCTTCGGCTACTCCGACGAGGACGGCACGGAGGCCGAGAACCTCGACGGCAAGCTCGACGCCGACACCATCGCGGAACGGGTGCAGCGCATCGGCAACCTCGTCGAGGAGCTCACCAGCCAGCGCGCGGAGGACCGGGTCGGTTCCGAGGTCGTCGTGCTGATCGAGCACGAGGAGGACGAGGAGAGCGACTGCGTCGGCCGGGCCGAGCACCAGGCGCCCGAGGTCGACGGCGAGTGCATCGTGCTCGAAGGCGAGGACCTCAAGCGCGGTGACCTCGTGCGGTGCCGCGTGGTCGACTCCGAGGGCGTGGACCTGGTCGTGGAAGTGGTCGAGGTGCTGGGGACATGACGGAGGCCAGGAAGGTCCCGCTGCTCAACGTCGCCAACGTCCTCACGATGGCGCGGATGGCACTCGTTCCGGTCTTCCTGCTCTCACTGTTCGCGGCGGGCGGCTTCGACACCACGTGGCGGCTCGTCGCGTTCGGCATCTTCGCCGTCGCGAGCTTCACCGACCACATCGACGGCACGCTCGCCCGCAAGCACGGGCTGATCACCGACTTCGGCAAGATCGCCGACCCGATCGCGGACAAGGCGCTCACCGGATCGGCGCTGGTCGGCCTGAGCATCCTCGACGTGCTGCCGTGGTGGATCACGATCGTGATCGCCGTGCGCGAGGTCGGCGTGACGCTGCTGCGGTTCTGGGTGATCCGCTACGGCGTGATCCCGGCCAGCCGCGGCGGCAAGGCCAAGACGTTGCTGCAGGTCATCGCGATCGGGCTGTTCCTGTTGCCGCAGAACGACGTCATCGAGGTCATCGCGTGGGTGATCATGGCCGCCGCGCTGATCCTCACCGTCGTCACGGGAATCGACTACGTCGTCCGCGCGTTTAAGTTGAAGGCTCGCGCGGGTAGGGCGGTGGCGTGACGAACGTCGTCGGACTGCTGAAGGCGCGCGGGCAGACCGTTGCCACCGCCGAGTCGCTGACCGCGGGTCTGCTGTGCGCGACGATCGTCGACACACCGGGGGCGAGTGC
Source organism: Lentzea sp. NPDC004789 (assembly GCF_053601075.1). Taxonomy (NCBI): domain Bacteria; kingdom Bacillati; phylum Actinomycetota; class Actinomycetes; order Pseudonocardiales; family Pseudonocardiaceae; genus Lentzea; species Lentzea sp. NPDC004789. The sequence goes on from NZ_JBSGBE010000007.1 coordinate 29,878, forward strand.
CGTGGTCCGCGGTGGGTTGATCGTCTACGCCACCGAGCTCAAGCACGAGCTCGCCGGCGTGGACCAGCAGTTGCTCGACGAGCACGGAGCCGTGCACCCCGACGTTGCGATCCAACTGGCTGAGGGAGCCCGGAACCGGTGCAAATCGGACTGGGGAATCGGACTCACCGGCGTCGCCGGACCTGATCCGCAGGACGGTGTCGCTCCAGGAACGGTCCACATCGGCTTGAGCGGGCCTGGAGTGTCCACAGTGCGGACCATCACGGTGAGTGGTGACAGAAAAGCGGTGCGTTTCACAGCCGTGGAAAAAGCGCTGGTCCTGCTGTCGGATTACCTGCTGGTGACCGAGGACGGGAACAAACGATGACTCCGCGTTCGTTCGCCCTTGGCGGACGTGTTCGGAAGTCACTGCCCGTTGTCGGTGTCGATCGGTAACGTAGGGACACGGCCGGCCGGAAGGAGGCGCGCGATGACCGTGCTGCTGCGCGAGGCGATCGGTGATCGGCTTCGCCATGCCCGCACCAACCAACGCCGCACGCTGCGCGAGGTCTCTCGGACCGCCCGCGTGAGCCTGGGGTACCTGTCCGAGGTGGAGCGCGGCCGCAAAGAGGCGTCCAGCGAGCTCCTCGCGGCCATCTGTGAAGCGTTAGAGCTGCCGCTGTCCGAACTGCTGCACCACGTCGCCTCCGACATCGGCGCCGTCTCGCAGACGCCGGACACGGTGCCGGACACCGTCCCCGACGGCCGCTCGGATCGCGGGAAGCTGGAAGGCGGCCGGGTGCTGCCGACCACGCTCTCGGACGACCTGTCCGACCTGCGCCTGCAGCCGATGCTCAGTCACCGGCTCACGAGCAAGATCGGCAAGACGCCGAAGGCAGTCGTCGCGGCGTAATCCCATGTCGTTCCGACCCCGTCCACGTTCGAGTGGGCGGGGTCGCTGGCATTCGGGTGAACGTCGACGGGCTGTGGTCCCCGCCACGTGACGGTCTGCAACAAGATTGCCCGTTCGCACGTTCAACTCAACAACGACGCCAGCACGCTGGGCGGCAGGCAACGGCTTGGCCACAGCACGTTGGGTCACCGCGTCTCGGGGCGCGGGTGCGGGCAGGATTGGGCGCCGTCGGGCGTTCACTCCAAAGTCCCGGGGAGGGTCGGGGTCTTCCCGGATATCTCCCCAGGTTGGTGGAACCGCCGACGCACAATTGAGACGATGGATCCAACACCGGCACCGAGAAGGCAGGCGTAGGAGATGGCCAGTCCGTTCGTTAAGTTCTGGAAGTACCTGATGGCATCGTTCTCGTCGAAGATCGACGAGCACGCTGACCCGAAGGTGCAGATCCAGCAGGCCATCGAGGAGGCGCAGCGTCAGCACCAGGCGCTCTCTCAGCAGGCCGCGGCCGTCATCGGCAACCAGCGCCAGCTGGAGATGAAGCTGAACCGGCAGCTCGGCGAGGTCGAGAAGCTGCAGGCCTCCGCCCGCCAGGCCCTCGTGCTCGCCGACGAGGCGCGCTCGAAGGGTGACGAGCAGAAGGCCCAGCAGTTCGAGAACGCCGCGCAGGGCTTCGCCACCCAGCTCGTCACCGCCGAGCAGGGCATCGAGGACCTCAAGACGCTGCACGACCAGTCGCTGCAGGCCGCCGCACAGGCCAAGCAGGCGGTCGAGCGCAACTCGATGATGCTGCAGCAGAAGCTCGCCGAGCGCACGAAGCTGCTCAGCCAGCTGGAGCAGGCGAAGATGCAGGAGCAGGTCTCCGCGTCGCTGACCCAGATGAGCGAGCTCGCGGCGCCCGGCAACGTGCCGTCGCTCGAAGAGGTCCGCGACAAGATCGAGAAGCGCTACGCCACCGCGATCGGGTCGGCCGAGCTGGCCCAGAACTCGGTGCAGGGCCGCATGCTCGAGGTGCAGGCCTCGACCACGCAGCTCGCCGGCGCCTCGCGGCTGGAGCAGATCCGCGCGTCCATGTCCGGCGGTGCGTCGAGCACGCCGCCGCAGGTCACCGCGGGCAACAGCGCGGCGGCGCAGATCCAGGCCGAGATCGCGCAGCGCGTGCAGCAGGAGCAGAAGACCACGCAGCAGCAGGTCCCGCCGGCTCAGCACTGACGCTGCGCCACGGGGGAGGAGTCAGCAGGTGATCATGGAGCCCTGGAGAAACCGTCCCAACAACGAGATCGTCCGCAAGGTCGTCAACGAGTTGGGTGCGTCGCTCCAGGGCCACCCGCTGGCCGAACAGGCGCGTTACCGCCTGCAGAAGTGGAACGACCCGCGCGCCAAGCTGGAACGCAAGCGCAAGCGCACCAACGCCGTGCTCACGTTCTGGCTGGCGTTGATCACCATCTTCGGCACGCTGGCCGTCTTCGGCTTCACCGGCGTGCTCGGCACGTGGGCCACCGTCAGCGGCACGATCGGCGCGGCGCTGCCCGGTCTGCTCGCCGTGCGCAGCGGGTTCAAGCTGCGCGAGCTCAAAGCCTCGAAGCAGCGGCTGGAACTGACGCCACCGCCCGCGGTCCGGCCGCCGTTGCCCGCGCACATCTCGGCCGCGCGCATCCCGATGGAGAAGCTGCACGGCGCCGAGGACACGATGCACGAGCTGCTGCGGCAGCTCGACTCGCCGACGCTCACGTCGATGCCGACCGAGTCCGTGCAGCACGCCCGGCAGACGGCCCAGGAGGCCTCCGCGGCCATCCGCGCGGTGTCCGCGCAGCTCCAGGCCGTGGAACAGGCGCGCAACACCGCACCGCCGTTGGAGCGCGCACCGCTGGTCGAGGGTGTGCGCGTGCTCAGGATCCAACTCGCGGACGGCGTGGACCGCTACTGTTCGCTGGTGGCGGCCGCCGGTCAGGCGCTGGCGGCGAGCACGGCGTTCCAGGACCCGCGTCAGGTGCTCGACGACGCCACCGACCACATGGCCGGTCTCGCGTCTGCAATGCGAGACGTGTCAGGCTATCGAGCGTACTGAGCCTCACGCTCTGTAGTTGCGTGCCGCTATTCGGCGGTTCCCTGTAGAGATCTTTACGGCGATCGTGTGATTATCAGACCGTTATCTAGCCGTAGCCACTACATGGCGTGGCAGGATTCCGGGGCCGGTCTGCGGGAAGTCCGGCTGGGTTGCCGGGAGGCAGTGCGTTGGCGTTGTGGACCGTGCACGGGGACGGTCGGATCACCGACAGTGAAACCGTCGCACCGCAGGAGCGGCTGAGCTGGCCGCTCACCATCGGGTTCGGTGTGCAGCACCTGGTCGCCATGTTCGGCGCGACCGTGCTCGTCCCCACCATCACCGGTCTTCCCGTCGCCACCACGCTGTTGTTCTCCGGCCTCGGCACGCTGCTGTTCCTGGTGATCACCAAGAACCGCGTCCCGAGCTACCTGGGCTCGTCCTTCGCCTTCGTCGCACCTCTCGTGGCCGCCCGTGAACAGGGCACCGCGGCCCAGCTCGGTGGCGTCGTCGCCGCGGGCCTGCTGGTCATCGTCGTCGGCATCGCGGTCAAGGCGCTGGGCGTCCGCCTGCTGGAGTCGGTCATGCCGCCGGTGGTCAGCGGCGCCGTCGTGATCATCATCGGCCTGAACCTGTCGCACCAGGCCACCTCGAACTTCGCCGCGCAGCCCCTGCTGGCCGCCCTGACCACCGTGGTGATCCTGCTGGCCGGCGTGCTGGGTCGCGGTCTGCTGTTCCGGTTCTCGGTCCTGGTGGGCTTCGTCGCGATCTGGCTCGGCGGCGTGGTGTTCGGCGCCGTGCCGGACTCGAAGTTCGCGGACCTGCGCGCCGCCGCGTGGGTGGGCCTGCCGAAGCTCTACCAGCCGGAACTGCGCCCGTCCGTGGTGCTGCTGATGCTGCCCGTGGTGATCGTGCTGGTCGCCGAGGTCGTCGGGCACGTGAAGGCGGTCGCGGCCCTGACCGGCCGCAACCTCGACGGCAGCGCCGGTGACGCGATCATCGCGAACGGCCTCTCGACCGCGCTGTCCGGCCTCGGTGGCGGCGCCGGTACGACGACGTACTCCGAGAACATCGGCGTCATGGCCGTGACCCGTGTCTACTCGACGGCGGCCTTCGCGTTCGCCGGTGTGTTCGCCGCTGCTCTCGCGTTCTCCCCGAAGGCCATCGCGCTGTTCGGCACCATCCCGCCGGGTGTGCTCGGCGGCTGCACGTTGGTGCTCTACGGCCTGATCGTGCTCATCGGCGTCCGCATCTGGATGGACCGCGGCGTGGACCTGGCCAACCCGGCGAACGCGATGGTCGGCGGCGCGGCGCTGGTGGCGGGCGTCGGCGACCTGACCATCGAGATCGGTGACCTGCAGATGGGCGGCATGGTCTGGGGCTCGCTGCTGGTCGTGATCCTGCACCCGGTGATGCGCTGGCTGAGGGCAGCACGTCGTAACTAGTGGCGCGTCTCGGAACATTGGCGAGGTAATCCACGCTCAGCAGGGCGCTCGCGGCACCACGATGCACCCGTCTGACCGCGAATTCCCCCGGCAACGTTCCGAGCCACACCACTAGTGGCCACACCTTTGTGTGGTTTTCGTCCCTCCACTTCGGACCGATCCTCCTTCCGGTCCACGGAGGGAGTTCCGTCATGGTCGCCGCGTACTACGTGGTGTTGTTCCTCGCCTGCTCCGTCATCGCGGGCAGTCTCGTCGCGTCCCGCATCCTCCTGCTCCGGTACCGCCGATGACCTCGCTGACATGGCTCATGGTGCCGTTGGCGACGATCGGCGTGGTGCGGGTGTGCGTCGTCCTGGTCGCGGCTGATCTTTACGACCTGTCGTTGCACCGCGCACGTCCGGTGCCGTACGCGCCACCGGTGTGGGTCGTCATCCCGGCCTGCAACGAGGAGCTGTGCGTCGCTCGCGCGGTGCGGTCCGTCCTCGGCAGCACCTACGCCGACGTGTCGGTGATCGTCGTCGACGACGGTTCGAGCGATGGCACGGTCGCCGCGCTGCAGGGCTTCGGCGCGCGCGTTCGGGTGGTCTCGCAACCGAATGCGGGCAAGGCCGCGGCGATCAACACCGGCATGCGCCTCGTCGGCGACGGGCTGGTGATGGTGCTGGACGCGGACTCGACGTTGTCCAGGACCGCCGTCTCGCGGATGGTCGCGCACTTCGCCGACCCGGTGGTGCTCGCCGCCGCGGCCAACGTGAAGATCGCCTGCCCGCGGGGCGTGCTGGGGTGGGTGCAGCGGCTCGAATACGCCGTGGTGCACCGGTTGAAGCAGGGCTACACGGTGTTCAACTGCGAGTACGTGATCGGCGGTGTCGGCTCGATGTTCCGCACGTCGATCGTGCGTGCGTGCGGCTACTTCGACACCGACACGATGACCGAGGACATCGACTTCTCCATGAAGATCCTGTCCGTGCGCGGCAACCACGACTGGCGCATCATCTTCGCCGCCGACGCCATCGCCCACACGCAGGCCGTGCCGTCACTGCACGGACTGCTGCGGCAACGGTTCCGCTGGAAATTTGGCCGTCTGCAAGCGTTCTACAAACACCGCTCGCTCTTCTTCGGCACGTCCTGCTCGCGCCTTCTCTCGTGGCTGCACCTGCCGTACACGGCAGCAGCAGAGGTCCTGGTGCTGTTCGAGCCGCTCTTCGTGTACGTCGTCGTCAGCGCAACATTCCAGACCGGCTGGTTCACCGGCATCCTGCTGTTGTGCGCCCTGTACACGGGCGTCGCCTTCTTCACGATCGTCGGCGACCTGACCGAGCCGTGGCGGGCCAAGACACCGTTGCTCGCGCTGGTGCCGTTGGCCTACCCGTTGCTGATGGTGATCGTGTTCGTCGACTTCGTCGCGGTGGTGCGCTCACTGCTGACGGTGCTCCGCGGCTGCCGTCCGGTCGGCCGCTGGGAGCACGTCGAGCGCACGCTCACCTCAGGGCCCGGTTGATCCGGCTGACCAGCCCCGGCCCCTCGTAGATGAACCCGGTGTAGATCTGCACCAGGCTCGCCCCGGCGTCGATCATGCGCTTGGCGTCGTCGGCCGTCGCGATGCCGCCGACCCCGATGACCGGCAGCTCGCTGTTCTTGGTGATGAACCGGACGACGTCGTTCGCCCGGTGCGTGAGCGGCCGGCCGCTGAGGCCACCGGTCTCGCTCCGATGGACGCTCTTGAGGCCCTCGCGGCTGAGTGTGGTGTTCGTGGCGATGAGGCCCTTGATGCCGTTGTCCACGCACACCTGGATCACCTCTTCGATGGCATCGTCGGTGAGGTCCGGCGCGATCTTGACCAGCATCGGCTTGTCCGTGGCCGCGGTGAGGGCCTGCACGAGCTCGGTGAGCGCCCCCTTGTCCTGCAGGCTGCGCAGACCGGGCGTGTTGGGTGAGCTGACGTTGATCGCGTAGTAGTCGCCGTGGTCCCTGAGCGCTTCGAGCGAGTTCAGGTAGTCCTGCACGGCGTCCTCGACCGGCGTGATCTTGGACTTGCCGAGGCTGATGCCGAGCGGCGCCCGCAGCGTCGTCCGGTCGAGCTTCCGCGCCAGCGCCTGGGCTCCGGCGTTGTTGAAGCCCATCCGGTTGATGATCGCCTCGTCCTCGCGCAACCGGAACAGCCGCGGCTTCGGGTTCCCCGGCTGCGCGTGCCAGGTGACCGTGCCGACCTCGACGAACCCGAACCCCAGCGCGGCCCACGCCGGCAGCGCCCTGCCGTCCTTGTCCAGGCCCGCCGCGAGCCCGACGGGGTTGGGGAAGCGGACGCCGAACACCGTGCGCGGGTTGTTCTGGTTGCGGGCGAACCTGGCCAGCGGGCTGAGGCGGGCCATGACGTTCAGCGTGGTCTCGTGGACCCGCTCCGCGTCGCCGCCGTGCATCCCGAACAACGCCCTGCGAACCACCTGCTTGTAAACCACGCGCCCACCCTATAACGCCAGTTCAGGGTGGGCGCGTGGACCTCAGCTGCCGACCTCGGCGAGGCAGTCGGGCGCCGGGTCGCGGTGCGGACCGGTGAAGCTCAGCCCGGTGGCGCGGTTCGGCATGTTCGAGACGCCCAGCAGCACCGTGTAGCCGGCCGGGATGTCGCCGGGGCTCATCGTGACCGAGCCGTCCTCACCGATGCGCGGCATCTTGTAGCCGCCGAGGAGGTCCAGCCTGCTCTCGTCGAGAGGAGCGCAGTCCTTCGACATCGGCACCGCTTTCGCGCCGATCCCGTACTCGCGCAGCTTGGCGTTGGCCTGGTCGACTCCTTTGACGTCCCGGATGGTCACCGTGACGCTGCCGTCGGCGTTCTTGGTGACCGCCCAGGCCTCGGGAGCGTTGCCATTCGTGGTGATCGCCACCGTGGCCGCGCCCGCGACCGCCAGCACCGCCGCCGCCACCAGCAACGGCCGCACGGACCTGCTGCGCTGCTCCGGCACGTCGACCAGCGCCGCACCGTGCTCGCTCATCAGGTCGTCCAGGAGGTTGTCCTTGAAAGTCATCGCTGTCCCCCGCCCGCAGCCAGGTCGCGGATCTTGCCGCGCACCCGGAAAAGCCTGATCCGCACCGCGCCGGACGAGACGCCCAGCACCGCCGCGGCTTCCTTCGGTGTCATGCCGACCACGTCGACCAACTCGATCACTTCGCGGTCCAGCGCCGGCAACGCCGACAGGGCGGCGACCAGGTCGCGGCCCGCGCGTTCGGCGTCGATGCGACCCACCAGATCGTCGATCTCGTCACCGGACAGCGCGCGACGACCGGTCATTCGCACGACGACGTCGCGGCCGCGCGTGACGGCCTCACAGTGCTGTGCGAACACACGGCGGGCGATGCCCAACAGCCAGGCGCGCGCGGTACCGCGAGAGGAGTCGAAGCCGCCGAACGACGTGATGGCGGCGACGAACGTGTCCGCGGTGAGGTCGGCGGCGGTCTGCGGGTCGGCGGTGCGCCGGGCGAAGTACGCCATCACGACGTCGAACTCGGCCTGGTAGACGGCCTCGAACGCCCGTGCCGCGGGGGCGCGTGGTGGAGGGTGGACTGGAACTGGGACGGTCATCGGCTGGCTCACGTTGATGATTGCCGACTTCCGGCAATGCCGTTACGCGAGTCAGGACAGCTTGGGCACCTTGATCGTTGCCTGCTCGTCGAGCGGCATGGCCGGCTTGGTCCGGAACCGCACCGGCAGCGACTTCAACCCGCGGATGTTGACCGACACCCGCCACGCCAGCGGCTCGTCCGGGTTCAGCACCAGCCCGGGGCACCGTTGCAGCAACGTCCGGAACGCGATCTCACCCTCCAGCCGCGCGAGCGGCGCGCCCAGGCAGAAGTGGATCCCGTGCCCGAAGGCGAGGTGCTGCCGGTCGGCCCGCTCGATGTTCAGCACGTCGGCCCGCGGGTAGCGCGCCGCGTCGTGGTTGGCCGAAGCGAGCGACAGCAGCACGACGTCGCCCGGCGGAATCGGCACACCGCCGATCTGCAGGCCCGGCCGTGCGAACCGCATGGTGGCGTGCGAGGTCGGCGGGTCGAACCGCAGGAACTCCTCGATCGCGCCCGGCAGCAGCGACGGCGACCGCGCGAGCAGCTCCTGCTGTTCGGGATTGCGCAGCAGGGCCAGGGTGCCGTTGCCGATCAGGTCGATCGTCGTCACGTAACCGGCCACGAGCAGCAGGAACGCCAACGACACCAGCTCGCGGTCGTTCAGCGCGTCCTCGCCGGTCACGCGGGCCAGTGACCCGATCAGGTCGGTGTCGCCGGAGGTCCGCTTCCACGCCACCAGGTCGCGCAGGTACCCGGACGCCTCCTCGTGGATGCCCGCGACCAGCTCGTGGTCGCCCTCGTTAACGCCGGTGACGACGTCGGCCCAGTACTTGAAGTTCTCGCGGTCGACCTCGGGCACGCCGAGCAGTTCCATGATCACCGTGACCGGCAGCGGCGAGGCGAACGACGAGATGAGGTCGCACTGGCCGTCGTGCACGAACGAGTCGATCAACGACGACGCGACCTGCTCGATGCGTGGGCGCAGCGCGGCGATGCGGCGTGGGGTGAACTCACGCGACACGGCACGGCGCAGGCGCGTGTGGTCCGGTACGTCGCTCATCAGCATGTGGTCCGCAACGTCGCTGAACCACCCGGCGGCCACCATGGGGTACGTGCGCGGTACTGGGCCCGCTGCGGAGCCGTGAGAGGCCAGCAACGGGTTGTTCAGCGCGGCGCGCACGTCGGCGTAGCGGGTCACCAGCCACATGGACATGCCGAAGACCTCGATCTGGTGCACGGGGCCTGCTTCCCGCAGGTCCTTCAGCACCGCGTACGGGTCCTCGGTGAAACCGGGGCGCAGAGCATCCAGATTGACCGCCATGTTCGAGGACACGAACAGAACACGGCCGCGGTTCAAACGGATTGGCAATTGGGGCAGAAGTACACAGTTCTGGCATCCATATCGCCCGATCGGACTCTTGTGCCGCAACGCACGCACGGTCTGCTGGTGCGCTCGAAAACCCAGTTCTTGACCCGCGGATCAGACGTCGTGATCTGCTCCGGCCGCCACTGGTTGGCTTGCAAGAGCTTGCGGGACAACGCAACCGCGCGTTCCGCGTCGACCGACGACACCGGCGCCCACGGCGAAACCCGCAACAGGAAACAGACTTCGACGCGGTACAGGTTCCCGACACCGGCCATGATCCGCTGGTCCAGCAATGCGAGACCAACAGGTCGCGAATGGTCCTCGGTCAACCGCCGAACGGCCTCAGCGGCGTCGAAGTCCGGTGCGAGCAGGTCGGGCCCGAGATGTGAGATCAGCCGATCCTCGTGCGCGGTCGGCACGAACTCCAGGTCGTGCAGCGCGAAACCGATGGCCTGCCGGTCGTCCACCTCGAACACCGCGCGGGCCTGGTGGGCGGGCCGCCGCCAGCGCTCGCCCGGCCGGTAGAGGTGCCACGCGCCGTCCATCCGGAAGTGGCTGCGCAGGCTGTTCCCGTCGGAGAACCGGGTGAACATGTGCTTGCCGTAGGTGCGCACCCCGAGCACGTCGAGCCCGGCCAGCTCCAGTGCGGACAGCCGGGGGTGGCGCAGTTCGCCGCGCCGCAGCGTCTTCCCGGCCAGGGCCTCGTGCATGCGGTGCCCGGCCAGGAAGACGGTGTCGCCCTCAGGCATCCACCGCCTCTTGGATCTCGTCGTCGTCGAAGTCCTGGTGCACCGCGCGGCGCCGGCTGCGGGAGATGCGCTGGATGCGGGCGAGCAGCAGGTTGAACGCCAGCGCCACCTCGCGCGCGCCCGGCGTGCCCCACTCGTGGATGGGCATGCACGCGCCCTGTGCCTGCTGCACGGCCAGACGGTCCGGCAACGCCACCGGCATCACCAACGGGCCGAAGATGTCGCGCAGCTCGTCGATGCGGAACTGGTGCTCGTGGGACCGCGGCCGCACCCGGTTCACCACGACGCCCAGCGGCTGCAGGTCCGCGTTGTTCTGCTCGCGCTCGTTCTGCACCGCCTCGAACGCCCGTTGCACGCCCGCCACCGCGAACATCGTCGGTTCCGTGACCAGCAACGCACGGTCCGCGGCCACCAGCGCCGAGCGGGTCAGCTGGCCCAGCGACGGCGGGCAGTCGAGCAGCACCAGGTGGTACGGGAACTCGTCGTACATGTCCCGCAACGTGCGCAACGCGTCTTTCAGCCGGTGCAGCCGCGACTCGTTCGGGTCCGGATGGTTGAGCAGCTCGGCGTCCTCCGACCCGGACAGCACGTCGATGCCGTCGCCCCACCTGCTCGGGCGGATCGCCTGCTCCAGGTTCTCCTCGGACGGGTCCTGCAGGACGTCGTAGATGCTCGCCTTGGACTCCTCCGGTTCGAGCGTCGACGTGGCGTTGCACTGCGGGTCGAGGTCGATCACCAGCGTGCGGACGCCACGACGGAGCGCGGCCGAGGCGAGGCCGAGGACCACCGTCGTCTTGCCGACGCCTCCCTTGAGGCTGAGCACGGACACCGTATGCACAGACCCACTCTAGGGTCTCCTACTCTTACTGCCATGCGACCGGACGCCGTACACAGGGTGCTCGACGCCGAACTGGCCGCCGCCCGCACACGTCGTGGCGGCGAACCTCCGCGCGTCCTCGACGTGGGTGGTGGCAGCGGTGTCTGGGCCGTGCCCCTCGCCGCGGCGGGCTGCGCGGTCACGGTCGTCGAGCCGTCGCCGAACGCGCTGGCCACGTTGAACACCCGTGCGCGCGAGGCCGGGGTGACCATCAACGCGGTCCAGGGCGACACCGACTCCCTCGGTGTTCCCGCTGGTGAGGCCGATCTGGTGCTCGCGCACGGCCTGCTGGAGGTCGTGGACGACGCACCCGCCGCGCTCACCTCGCTGGCCGCGGCCGTCGCGCCGGGCGGCGCGGTGTCGGTGCTGGTCGCGAACCGGTTCGCGGCGATCCTGCACCGCGCGATCGCAGGCCGTATCGTCGACGCTCGGCGGTTGCTGGACGACGACGCGGGTCAGCTCGCGGGCACGCGTGATCCGTTGCAACGCAGGTTCGACGTTCCAGGACTTGAGAAGCTGGTCCTGGAAGCGGGACTTTCCGTCGAGGTCCTGCAAGGTCATGGCATCGTGTCCGACCTCGTGCCCGGCGTGGTGCTGGACGCGAACCCCGGCGCCGCCGACGCGCTCGCCGAACTGGAACTGGCTGCTGCCACACGGTCTCCGCTGCGGGACGTGGCCGCTCGACTGCACGTACTGGCCCGCCGCACCGCCTGACCGTGTTTGATCATTTGGGTTTGCAGTCGGGACTTTTGTGGTCCTGATGGCTGGCCCCAAACGACTTTGCGGCGAAAGATTGGTGGCTCCGCTGCCGAAGTAGGGACCAACGCCATGGAGAGCTCCGACCTGCTGGCCTCGCTCGTGAACGAGGCCGTCGCGGGGGACCGGCGTGCCGTCGAACGGCTGCTGGCGTCCGTGCGACCGCTCGTGTCGCGGTACTGCCGCGCGCGCGTAGGTCGCAACGAACGGGCGTATGCGTCGGCCGACGACGTGGCGCAGGAGGTCTGCCTGGCGGTGCTGACAGCCCTGCCCACGTACCGCGACCAGGGCCGGCCGTTCCTCGCGTTCGTCTACGGCATCGCCGCGCACAAGGTCGCGGACGCGCACCGGGTCTCGGCGCGCAACCGGTCCGAGCCCGTCGCCGAGGTGCCGGACGGGCCGTCGCTGGCCGTCGACCCGGAGGAGAACGCGCTGCTCGGGTCGCTCTCGGTGCGGCTGGGCAGGCTGCTGAACGGGTTGCCGGAAAAGCAGCGCGAGATCCTGCTGCTGCGGGTCGTGGTCGGGCTGTCGGCCGAGGAGACGGCCGAGGCGGTCGGGTCGACGCCGGGCGCCGTGCGGGTGGCTCAGCACCGGGCGCTGGCGAAGCTGCGGTCGTCGGTGGGGGTCGAGGAGCTGATTTGACCGGCGCCTTCTACGACGGGCTGGCCGGGACGTACGACCTGATGTTCCCGGACTGGGACGCGTCGATGGCCCGGCAGGCGGCGCAGCTCTCGGAGTTCATCCCGTCCGGCGCGCGCGTCCTGGACTGTGCGTGCGGCATCGGTACGCAGGCGATCGGTCTGGCTCAGCGCGGCTACTCCGTCGTCGGGTCGGATCTCAGTGGCAAGGCGGCTTCTCGGGCCGTTGTGGAGGCTGCCGCGCGTGGGGTGTCGTTGCCCGCGTTCGCGGCGGACATGCGCGCGTTGCCGTTCGCCGATGCCTCGTTCGATGTCGTGCTCGCCGCGGACAACGCGCTGCCCCACCTGCTGACTGCGGATGACGTCCTCGCGGCGCTGCGAGAGATGCGGCGGGTATTGCGCCCCGGCGGTCGGCTCATCATCTCGACGCGCGACTACGACACGATCCGGCGCGAACGGCCATTGTCGACGCCACCGTCTGTTGGGCCTGGTCGTGTCGTGTCGTTCCAGCTCTGGCGCTGGGACGGCGACCAGTACGAGCTGGAGATGTTCCAGCTGCACGAGGCCGATTCGTGGCGCGTTGTGGTGAGCAAGGCACGATATTGGGCGATTACCCGTCATGAACTCACCGAATTGGCGGAACGCGCCGGTTTCGGTTACACGGAGTGGTCGCTCCACGCCTATTACCAACCGCTGATGGTTGCTCCGTTCGGGTGACGTTTGAAGCTTCTCCCTACTTTCCGCATAAGGAGTGACGTTCCGCACGTCTCTCCCTCGGGATGTCGAGGAGGGGAAGCTTCGAATGGAAAGTTCGGCGTTATCCGCGGAGCTGGTCAACCTGGCCGTGCAGGGCGATCGCAGGGCCATTGACCAGCTACTTCGCTACCTGCGCCCGTTGGTGGTGAAGTACTGTCGCGCACGTGTGGGGCGTTCTGCGACAACCGCGGACGATGTCGCGCAGGACGTCTGTCTGGCCGTCCTGACGGCGCTGCCGAACTACCGGGAGCAGGGCCGGCCATTCCTGGCGTTCGTCTACGGCATCGCGGCGCACAAAGTCGCCGACGCGCACCGCGCTCTCGCCCGCAACCGTGCCGAGCCGATGGCCGAGGTGCCCGACCAACCGTCGCGCGGCACCGGGCCGGAGGACTTCGCGCTTCAGGTCGAGTTGAACGGCACCATGGGCGAGCTGTTGCGGATGTTGCCGGAGAAGCAGCGCGAAATCCTCGTGCTGCGCGTGGTGGTGGGTCTCTCCGCCGAGGAGACTGCCGAGGCGGTGGGGTCGACGCCGGGCGCCGTTCGGGTCGCTCAGCACCGGGCATTGGGGCGTTTGCGCAAGGAGATCGTCGCCGCCAGTGTCCCGATCGGGTGAATCTCGTTTGGGCGCGTGGGCTAAATGCATCCAAACGACATACCTAAGGGCATGAGGAGTTCTGACCCAGCGCACGCCGCCGAACGGCTGCGCGTCGACGGGGTGCTCGTGCAGCACTTCCGCGAGTCAGGACTGACGGGGTCGCGCTGGGACCAGTTCCACCGCCAGCTTCTCGGGCACGGACTGACGATCGTTACAAAGCTCGTGCGGTCGGGGGCGATGTTCGCCCGCTGCGGCCGTCACGGCCGGTACCTGCACCAACAGGTCATTCCGCGGGACGAGGCCGAGGAGCTCGCGAGCGACGCGGTCTTCGAGGGGTTCGTGATCTTCTGCGAACGCGGCCTGCTCGGCAGGGAGTGGTCGGTAGAGCACGGGCAGCCGTTGAACGAGTACTTCGTCAACGCGTGCGTGCTGGCGTTCCCGAACGTCTACCGGCGTTGGCAGACGCGCATGAGCGGCTGGCGGGACGTGGACCTGCTGGACTCGTTCGCCTCGCTCGAACAGGTCGTGGCCGAGGGGAACCCCGAGGACGCGGTCGTCGAGCAGCAGGCGGCCAACGCGGCGTTCGCGGCGCTGAGCGAGGACAGCCGCAGGTTGCTGATCCTGCACGAGCAGGGCTACTCGCACGCCGAGATCGCCGAGCTCACGCGGCTCACCCCGCGTGCCGTCGAGGGACGACTCCGGCGCGCACGCCTCACCGCACGCCAGCACACGGACGAGGAATGGTGATCCGCGTGGAGTTCACACCCGGTCTGCATCGCAAGGTCCCCGCGGAGGCCGTTCAGCACTCGTCCGTGGGAGGTGCGGTCGACGTGTCGAAGGAGACGCTCGACTCGTTGGTCGAGCGGACGACGGGCGTGGGCGGCCAGGAACCGGTCGACCCGCCGGCGCCCTCCTACTACTCCCACCGTCCCGAGGCGGCGGACAGCCACGTCGCGCTGGCCGTGGCGGGGGATCGTGCGGCGATCAACCGGTTGCTCGGGACCATCAGGCCGTTGGTCGTGCGGTACTGCCGTGCGCGCGTTGGGTCGTTCGCGTCGGCGGACGACGTTGCGCAGGACGTGTGCCTCGCCGTGTTGACCGCTTTGCCGTCATATCGCGACCAGGGGCGGCCGTTCCTGGCCTTCGTGTACGGGATCGCGGCGCACAAAGTGGCTGATTCGTACCGGAGCTTCACAAGGAACCGCGCGGAGCCCGTGCCCGAGCTGCCCGAGTCGGTGGACGCGGAGGCCGGACCGGAGCAGCTTGCGGTGCAAGGGGAGCTGTCCGCGCAGATGGCTGCTCTACTGCGCGTGTTGCCCGAGAAGCAGCGCGAGATCGTGGTGCTGCGTGTGGTGGTGGGGTTGTCGGCGGAGGAGACGGCCGAGGCGGTCGGCTCCACGCCCGGTGCGGTGCGGGTGGCTCAGCACCGGGCGTTGACGCGGCTGCGCAAGGAGCTCAGTGGCGCCAGCGAGTGACGTTGGCGATGCCCTGCGGGCTGGCGTCCTTGTAGCGCTCGATCTCGCCGCGCCGCACGTCCGCGATCGTGCCCGCCAGCTCCTTGCCGAGCGCTTCGGTGAGCACTGAGTCCTTCTCGAACTCCTCGACCGCCTCCCTGAGCGACGTCGGCAGTCTCGGCACGCCGTCCAGCAGCGCCGGGTCGACGTTGAGGCCTTCCGGGAGCGCGGCCTGCGTGGCGATGCCGTCCAGACCGGCCGCGATCACGCCCGCGACGACCAGGTACGGGTTCGCGGTCAGGTCGAAGCACTTGATCTCGAGGTTGTCCCGGATGAGCCTGAGTGCCGTCTCGCGGTTCTCTTCGCCCCATGCCACGAACGGTGCCGACCACGTGTGCGGTACGAGCCTGAGGTAGCTCGCGAGAGAGGGAGCACCAATAGCGCACAACGCGCGGATGTGGTTGAGGACGCCCGCGCTGAACTGCCTGGCCTCGTCCTGGAAGTCCTCGAAGAGGTTCGTTCCGTCGCGCCAGATGCTGAGGTGCAGGTGGCCGCCGTTGCCGACGCCGCCGTTGACCACCTTGGGGGAGAACGACGGGCGCATGCCGTGGCGGATCGTGATGGCGCGGATGGTCTCTTTGACGAGTACGGCGGTGTCCGCTGCCGCGACCGGGTCTTCCGGTGCCGTGGAGACCTCGAACTGGCCCGCCGCGTACTCGGGGTGGAACTGGAGGACCTCGACGTCTTGCTGGTCCAACGCCGTGAGGATGTCCACGCAGTAGTCGGACAGCTCTACCTGCCGTGCGTGTCCATAGGCGGCACCGCTCGTGGCTGGGACGTAGTCGTCGGTGCCGGGCTTGCCGACGCACCACTCGATCTCGAAGCCCGCCTTGGCGGTGAGGCCGTGGTCGGCGAGGTTCTGCCGCGCCCTGCGGGCCTGCAGGCGCTGGTCCATCGGGTACGGGACACCGCTCTGGAAGTGGCGGTCGGCCGGTGCCCAGGCCCAGCCCGGCTGGCCCGCGAGCACCGTGAGGCGGTCGAGGTCCGGGTGCAGGCGCAGGTCGCCGACCGGTCCGCCGGCGAACCGGCCCTGGATGATCCAGTCGTCGAACAGGAACACGTCGAACACCGGTGAGGCGCCCACGCCGTGCGCCGCCGCGTGGGCCAGCCGGCGCAGGGGGACGGACTTCGTTCGCGTGATGCCGCTGTTGTCGACCCAGGTGAGCGCCACGACGCGCACGTCCCTGGCGTTCAGCCCGTCGAAGAGTTCCGTCGCCCGGTCGAACCGCTGGTCCCGCTCGGCAGAGTCCACGATCCTAAGGTTATGGGCATCTTGCCGTTCGTCGCCGAACTCGGGCTGATAGATCACCACTGCCACGGTGTGCTGCGCGTCGACAGCACGCGTGAGGAGTTCGAGTCGCTGCTCCTGGAGGGCGACTCCGCGGGACCGTCGGGCGGGTCGTTCTTCGACTCGGCGCTGGGGTTCGCGGTGCGGCGGTGGTGCGCGCCGCTGCTGGACCTGCCCCGGCACGCGTCGGCCTCGGCGTACCTCGAACGGAGGAATTCGCTGCACATCACCGAGGTGTCGCGGACGTTCCTGATGGCGTCCGGGATCCACACGTTCCTGGTGGACGGCGGGTTCCAGCCGGATCGGCTGCTGTCGGGCGCGGAGCTGTCGTCGTTGGCGGGGGCGGTTTCGCACGACATCGTGCGGCTGGAGCACCTGGCTGAGTCGTTGCGGCCTTCGGTCGCGCCTGCCGAGTTCGTGGCGGCGGTGCGCGCGCGGCTGGCTTCCGGCGGTGCGGTCGGGGCGAAATCCGTTGCGGCGTACCGGATCGGCCTCGCGTTGCCCGGGGTGCGGCCGGCCGATGCGGACGTTCTCGCGGCGGTGCGGGCGTGGCCGGGTGGGCGGCTGGCCGATCCGGTGGTGATCACGTGGCTGGCGTGGGAGGCGTTGGACGCCGGGCTGCCGTTGCAGTTCCACGTGGGCTATGGCGACTCGGACATCGATCTGCACCGATGTGACCCGTCGTTGCTGACGCCGTTCCTGCGGGCGACCGCCGGTCTGGGTGTACCGATCCTGTTGTTGCACAACTACCCGTTCCACCGGCAGGCCGGGTATCTCGCGCAGGTGTTCCCGCACGTGTTCTGCGATCTCGGCCTGGCCACGCACGGGCTGGGGCATCAGGCGCCGCGCGTGCTGGCGGAGGCGTTGGAGATCGTGCCTTACGGCAAGTTCCTGTTCTCGTCGGACGCCTTCGGCCTGCCCGAGTTGTACTACCTCGGCGCGTCGCTGTTCCGGCGCGCGTTGTCCGACTTCCTGTCCGACGGTCTGCGTCGTGACGCGTTTCTGGAAGAGGACGCGCATCGGATCGCGCGCCTCATCGCGTCGGAGAACGCGGCGCGCGTGTACAAACTGTAGGATTCCTCGAACTGGCGTTCGAGGGGGTGTTCATGGGTCGCAGTGCGAACCTGCCACGCGGCCTGCGCGATCGGTTCCGTGCCCGCGATGGCGTCTGGCCCGATGACACGGGCTGCCGGATGCTGCACGTCGACATGGACGCGTTCTACGCGTCGGTGGAGATCCGCGAACGACCCGAGCTCGCCTCGGTGCCGGTCGTGGTCGGTGGTGTCGGTGGCCGCGGTGTCGTGTGCTCCGCCAACTACCTGGCCCGCGAGTACGGCGTGCGCTCGGCGATGCCCACCGCGCACGCGCGCCGCCTGGCCCCGCACGCCGTGTACCTGCCGCCGCAGTTCGACCTCTACCAGGAGGTCTCGCGCGGGGTCATGGCGATCTTCCGCGACATCACGCCGCTGGTGGAGCCGCTTTCTCTCGACGAGGCGTTCCTCGACGTCGGCGGTGCACTTCGCCGTCTGGGCCTGACGCCGGGAGGCGTGGGGGAGCTGGTCCGGTCGCGCGTGTTCGCCGAGCACGCGGTGACGTGTTCGGTGGGCGTGGCGTCGACGAAGTTCCTCGCGAAGCTCGCCTCCGGCATGTGCAAGCCCGACGGCATGATGGTCGTGCCGTCCGACGCCGCGCTGGACTTCCTGCACCCGCTGCCGGTGTCCGCGTTGTGGGGCGTCGGCGCCAAAACCGCTGCGCGCCTTGAGGAACTGGGCCTGGAGACGGTCGCCGACGTCGCCGCGACCCCGTTGCCCCGCCTGCGCCGCATGGTCGGCGTCGCTCTCGCCGAGCACCTCTTCGCCCTGGCCGCCGGCGTGGACGAGCGCGCGGTCGTGCCCGTGACTCGCGAGAAGTCGATCGGCGCCGAGGAAACCTTCGAGGTCGACCACTACGACCGCGAGCTGCTGCGCCGCGAGCTGTTGCGCCTGTCGGAACGTTCGGCGGGTTCGTTGCGCGCCAAGGGTTTGCGCGGCCGAACCGTCTCCATCAAGGTCCGCTTCTCCGACTTCACGACGATCACCCGCTCACGCACCCTGCCGGTGGCGACCGACGTGACCCAGGAGGTCTACCGCACCGCCGCCGAGCTCCTCGACACCCAGGTCCCGCCCGGCGCGGTCCGCCTGATCGGCGTCCGAATAGAGGGTCTTGACAGCGCAGACTCCGCCCAGCAACTGATCTTCGACGCCCCAGAACGCGGCTGGCGCGAAGCCGAACAAGCCGCTGACCAGGCCCGTTCCCGCTTCGGCTCACTGGCCGTCCGCCCGGCGTCACTGCTCGGCAACAGTCCGGACAGGACAGCCGAGTTCGAACCCAAGCCCGAGTGATCGCGACTTGTCCACAACCCGGAAGTTGTCCACAGCTTCCGGATCACCCCACCTCCCCCACCCGAACCCGGCGCAAGATGAACCCATGCGCCACCCCATCGACCTGGAAGCCCTCGGCACCCTCTTCGACCACCGAGTGGCCCCGGCAGCCGCCCTGCTCCACATAGGACTGACCCCGCCCCTGGTAGAACAACGCTGCCGCCCAGGCGGCCCCTGGCAACGCCTCCTACCGGGCATCCTGCTCCTGAGCCGAGCGGGCCCCAGCCGCACCCAGCTGGTCCACGCGGCCCTCATGTACGCGGGCGAAGGCTCCATGCTCACCGCCTTCGACGCCCTCTGCCTGCACGGCATGAAGTCGGCGATCCCACTGCTGGGCCCGATCCACGTCCTGGCCCCACGCCGCTCCAGAGCCATGGGCTACGGCGCCCTGCGCGTGGAACACACAGACCGCCTCCCAAAACCGGTGGTCCGCCGAGGCTTCCACACGGCCCCGCTGGAACGAGCCGCGATCGACGCGGTCCGCCGAACCAAGTCCATCCCCGACACCAAAGCCATCCTGGAGGAGGTGAGCCACTTCGTTGGCGTCCAGGCCCTGCGCATGGAACTGGCCCTCGCCCCACCCCGAGGCACGGCCCTGGCCCGCAAACTCCTGGGCGAGTCCCCAGCCCGCCAACTGGAACGCGCGGTGCTGGAACGCCGAACCCCACCACCCCGCACGCCCGCCCGCATCCCGGCCGCAGTCGGCTAACCCTTACCCAGCAAGGCATCCACCAGCCCCGCAGCACAGCGCGCCTGGCGCACCCCGCGCCAGGCCGCGACCCAACGCGCGCGCCGAGGCGCCTCGGTTCGCGCGGGAACCGCTGCCCCTGAGTGCCCTTGCCCGAGGCCGAGCCAAAAGGCCGCCCAGGATCGTGATCTGTCCCTCGAACCAAGCCGCCGAACCAAAGCCCTGGACCGCGCCCCGAGTGCCGGTCCGGATCCCGAGTCTCGGTCCGAGCTCAAAGCCCTGACCCGCAACCAAAACCCGGCCCGCCACCAATTTCCGCCCGCATCCTCAACCAGGCTCTGCCCAAGCCAAATCCGCACCCAAGCCTGGCGTGCACCCAAGCCTGGCGTGCACCCAAGCCTGGCGTGCGCTCAAGCCCGGCCCGGTTCACATCCGGCTGGCGCCCACACCCGACCCGCACCGAGCCCGACCCGCATCCCAGCAGCGCCAGACTCGGCCGCATCCAGGACCTCGCCCACATCCATCACCCCGGCCCGTACCCAGGACCCCGACCCGCACTCCGGCCTGGCTCGCACCCCAGCTGCGCCAGACCCAGCCGTACCCAGGACCGGGCCCGTACCCAGGAAGTCGCGCCCACACCCGGCCGCGCCACACCCGACCCGCACCCAGGAGGCGACCCGTGCCCGAGCCCGACCCGCACCCCGGCCTGGCTCGCACCCGAAGTCGCGCCCACACCCGGCCGCGCCACACCCGACCCGCACCCAGGAGGCGACCCGTGCCCGAGCCCGACCCGCACCCCGGCCTGGCTCGCACCCGA
>NZ_JBSGBE010000007.1:50377-461611 GCF_053601075.1 Lentzea sp. NPDC004789
CGAAGTCGCGCCCACACCCGGCCGCGCCACACCCGACCCGCACCCAGGACCCGACCCGTGCCCAAGCCCGCCTGCACCACACCGGCCGATACCCAAGGCCCGGCCCGCACGCAAAGCCAGGCCCTCACCTAAACCCGATCCGCGCCCCAAGAACCGGAGCCCCCGAATGCCCCCTACCGAACCGGAGCCTTGACTCCCTTACCCCGAGCCATCGCCTTGACCGCTTCCCCTCGAAACGCCAAGAACACGAGCCGAGGCTGCTCGGAGTAGTCCCAAGGCCCGGCATCGGCCAATGCCCCCAAAGCCCGGAACTGCCCCACCGCCTCCTCGAACCGCTGCAGCCGCATCAGGGCGAAGGCCGCATACCCGCGGTCGTCCCGCACCGAGTACGTGTCCGAACCCTGGTCAGCCAACCGGTCCAGCAACGCGTCCAAGGAGGCCACCACCGCAGGCGTCTTCCACACGTCCGGAGAGGTGCTCTGCGCCTCGTAAGCGGCGTGCAGCGGCCACGCCAGGAACTTCGGTGACTTGGCGGCGGCCACGAGCGCGAACTCCAGTGCCATCTCGTCGGAGCCGTGCCATTTGCGGCACCAGTACTGCAGGGCTTGCTGGTGTCCGTTGTGGTGCAACGGATCTCGTGAGATCAGCTCGGTCCAGATGGCCCGGAACTCGTCGTGCGAGACCTGCAGGCCGCGCGCGAGGGTGAGCATCGTGTTCCAGGGGGTCGGGTCCTCCGGCAGCACGGCGGCGGCCACGGCCGCGGCCTCGCGGGCTTCGAGCAGTACTCGGTGGAAGCCGTCGAACTGCGAGCGCGTGGTCTCGGAGGCGGCGGCGCTGCCGCGGATGTCCCACGCCAGGGACACCAGCGACATCGCGTGCACGACGGCCCAGTGCGGGTCGCCGGGGCGGGCGGCTTGCCAGGCCGTCATCCAGGTGTCGTCCTTGGCGGCGAGGTCGGCCAGGGCCCACACGACGCGTTGGCGGCGGTCCCAGTCGCCGAGGGTGGTGGTGACCAGGTCGGCGGCGTTCTGCCAGTTGCCGGCTCGGACGTCGTCCTTCACGGCGGCCAGGGCCAGGTCCTCCATCGGCGTGGAGGTGGTCACCTCGGCGTCCGGGACCAGGCCGTAGCGCTCGGGGTGGGTCTTGGGCAGCACGTGGGTCGCCACGACGTCGGTGGGGAGGTCCTCGATCTCGACGCCGAGGCGCTTGGCTTCGCGCATCAGGCGGATGACGGTGATGAGTTCCTTGGGTTTGAAGAGGAGTGAGAGGACCACGGGATTTCTCCAGTCGGAACGAGAGCGGTCAGCGCGCCGGGCGGTAGTCGGGTGCGACACCGGCCACGGCCAGTGCGGCGCGCAGGCCCTCGGTGCTGCCCTGGTCGGCCACCGCGGCGGTCAGGTGGTCCGCCATGTCGAAGTCGCCGGAGGAGGTGATGAACGTGGCATGCCCCAGCCAGTCCAGTTCCCAGCGGGCGAGTCCGGCGTCCGAGTACGCCAGCGCCACCAAGGCGGAGAGCTCGGGCAGCACCTCGTCGCGGGCCATCTCGCGGCGGGCTCGCGCGCCGGCTTCCCGGTTGCCGGGGGTGGCCGTGCTCAGGTCGGCGAGCCGGCCCGCGTCGAGCGCGTCGAGGACCGTCGTCAGTGACGGCGGCTGGTTCATCGCCTCGGCGGCTGCCTGCAGCAGTCGTTGGGTGCCGTGCACCACGCGGGCGCGGGCGCCGATGTGGCCGAGCGTGGCCCAGTCGACGCGCTGCTTCGAACGGGCTTCGGCCTTCAGCGAGTTCAGCACGGCCGAGTCGAGCAGCGGCATCGCGTCGGTCAGCAGTTCGAGTGCTGGGCGGTCGCCCCATCCCGACTCGGGCTCAAGGGCCAGGGCGTCGATGGCGGCGATGCGGTCCGGCAGCGGCGGGTGCGAGTCGTACGGGCCGCGGTCGGGGTCGGACGGGTGCCGGCGGATCTCCTCCAGCTCCTCGTGGAGCTCGGGAGCGGTGCGCAGGCGGGCGAAGCCGTCGAAGAACGTCGCGGGGAGGTAGCCGAGCTCCCACGCGACGGTGAGGTGGCGGTCGGTGAAGAGCTCCCACGCGACGTCGATCACCGGCAGTTCGCGCAACGCGGACGAGGCGGCCGAGGAACCGGCCAGCTGAGCCGAGAAGCGGTCGGCGGCGAACTCCTGGCGCCGGCCGATGGCCCGGGAGACGCGGAGGTAGAGCTTGGCGTAGCTGCGGAACAGCTTGACGATCATGCGCTGGAACCAGTGCTCGGCGTCCATGTGCGAGCCGGCGCGCAGCATGGCGTTGCGGCCGGAGACCACGACTCCGGCGAGGCGGGTGTCCTTGTTGGCGTAGTGCCCCAGCTCGTGCGCGAGCACGGCGATGAGCTGCTTCTCGGTCAAGGAGGTGAGCAGAGGAGCACCGATGAACATCCTGCGCTTCAGCACGCGCAGACCGAGGAACCGGGTGTCCTCGGTGACCCCGGCGTTCGCCTCGGCGAAGATCCGGATCTCGTCCGGCGGGCGGGTGCCCACGTCGGCGGCCAGGCGGCGGACCAGGTCCCAGAGCGCGGGCTGCTCCTCAGGTGTGACGAGAGTGCCGGGCACCTCGCCGTCGTGCTCGCGGCGCTCCAGCGAGATCAGGCCCTTGCCGAGCGCGAACACCACGGGTGCCACGAAGAACAGCAGCTTCAGGCCGACGAACGGACGGTTGATCAGGGCGTACGCCTCGAGCGTGAGGAGCCCGCCGATCAACCCGAGGGCGAGCACGTAGAACCCGACGAGCAGCGCGACCGCGATGGCAGCACGCAACGAAACACGCATGAGCAGAGCGACCTTCCCCCAGTGCCGCGCGCAGATGGCGGCAGCACGCAGTGTGCATCATGGACGGTCTCGACTCAACGCCGATTGAGCGCGGTGAGCCCGCCAACCGCGCATGGCTCGAGGTGCTGCGGCAGAGAAGGCGTGGCTCGACCGCGGCACCAGGACCGCGGACGCCGCGGGCAACACCGGTGAGGTGACAACCATCCGCGCCTACCGGGCACTCCCAACTGAGACGGGTGGCGTGGCGACGTCACGCTCCGTGCCGGAGGCGCCGGCGAGGGGGCCGGACACGTGAACGCGCGGCTACAAGAGCCGCGGTGAGGCCTCACGACGGCCTCACCGCTGCCCTAGAAGGATGATGGTGACAGAACCGACCGTATGAGAGGGCCGACTGGGTAGTCGCCGGGCCGCGCGGATCGTATCCTGGAGGGTGACGTCCCCAGGGTGGGTCGTCCGCCGGGTTCGGCGGAAACCGAGTACACCCGGCGCCCGCGACCGCTGTGCCGGAGGAGGAACGATGCCACTCTCCGAGCACGAGCAGCGACTGCTCGACCAGATCGAGCGCGCGCTCTACGCCGAAGACCCGAAGTTCGCATCCACCGTACGAGGCGCCAAGTTGCGGCGGCCGTCCAAGCGACGCCGTGTACAGGGCATCGTGTTGTTCGTAGTAGGTGTGGCGGCACTCGTCGCCGGTGTGAGCTTCCTGTCGAAGCTCGCCATCGTCGGGATTCCCGTCGTGAGCGTCTTCGGCTTCCTGCTCATGTTCTTCGGCATGCTCATCACCCTGACGACGCTGCGTCGCGGAGACCAGGTCGCCGAGGGGACGCAGGAAGACGGCAAGCCGACGCGCAGCCGCAGCTCGTTCTCCGAACGGATGGAGGAGCGCTTCCGTCGTCGCTTCGACGAGGAGCAGTAAGTCTTCAGACCGAAGGGCCCGCCCCGAGAGGGAGCGGGCCCTTCGCATCTCAGGGCTCATGTGGCCAAGGAGCTCGGTGTCTCGCGACAGTGCGCGCACCGGTGGCTGCGACGCTTCCGCGACGAGGGCCCAGCAGAGCTGGCCGATCGGTCCAGCCTGCCGCATCGCACGGACACGTGCCGGGGTCGAGGACCGTGTTCTGACCTCGCGGGCTGACCCGCCACGGCGTGCCGAGGCGGGCCGAATGCCACCCGCTGACCGCTCGGCATCCGCGCCACGCGGCACTCGACGGGCACGCGCCCATCACCGCGTTCAGCCGCCGACCTCACGACCAGGTGCACCTAGACGCCGACCGGCTCGCGTTCCGGCGTCTCTGCCACCGGGGCCGGGCTCGGCTTGAGCACCGACTTCGGGAACAGCCGCGCCCGCAGCGACAGCGGCGCGTTGTGCCGCAACGACTGCCGCACCGCGGCCAGTGCGCCGGGCAGTGCCGGGTCGGCTGCGGGGTTCGCGCTGTACCAGGAGCGCTCGATCGCGCCGATGACCACGCGCAGGCCGTCCTTGCCCGCGTCGTCGAGGTTGTGCTCGCGGGCCAGCCGCCGGGCGGCGGTCCGGATCGTCTCGGACGGCGGCACGGGCGCGCCGCGGTCGATCGACTCCGCTATGAGCTCGCTCCACGCGGCCGTGGCCGCGCCCGGACCGAGCGCTGCCACGGTGTGCAGGCGGTTGCGGCGGCGCACCGCGCGCACGAGCAGCGGGGTGAACACGAGGCCCACGGCCACCAGGAACACGGCGAGCCACCACGAGATCAACGCGGCCGCGAGGCCGACGCCGATCAGCCACAGCCCCGCCGCGGCGGGGATCAGCAGCTTGCGCGCCCACGTCACGCCCATCAGGCCCGCGCTGAGCACACCGAGCAGCGCGAGCACGAGGAGCAGCGTCAGCAACGCCGCCAGCACCAGCACGACGCCCAGCGCCCACAGCAGCCACGCGGGCGTCTCCTGCTCGGCGGCCTGCTGCTGGCCCTGGTCGCCCTGCTCGCCGTCGGTCGCCGTGGACGGCTTGGCCGAACCCGACGCGGAGGGCGCCACCGTCTCGGTCTTGGTCTCGGCGGTCGGCTGCTCCTCCGCACCCGGCGACGTCTCGCGCAGGTACGGCGGCACGATGCCGCGGCCGTCGGAGATCGGGGTCGGGTCGAAGGTCATCCAGCCGTGGTTCGGGAAGAAGATCTCGACCCACGCGTGCGCGTCGTCGGTGCTGATGACGCGGTACGAGTTGTCGGTGCTGGGCACGCCGGCGGTGAAGCCGATCGCGACGCGGGACGGCAGGCCGACCACGCGGGCCATCACGGCCATCGCGGACGCGAACTGCTCGCAGTAGCCGACCTTGCCCTTGGTCACGAAGTCGGTCAGCGCGTCCTTGGTGACGTCGCCCTGGGTCTTGAGGTCGTACTTGAACCCGTTGACCGGGTTGTTGAAGAACGACGTCAGCGCGGCGGCCTTGTCGAAGTTGTTGGTGGCACCCTCGACGATCTTGTTCGCGAGGGCGACGACCTGGGGTTCGACGCCGTCGAACTTGTAGTACTCGGCGTCGACCGCGTTCTTCGAGTCCGGCGTCAGGCGCAGCGACTGCTTGGTGGGCGTCGAGAGCACCGTGTCGAGCGTGTACGGGTCCGGCTCGCGCTCCCGCTGGCTGAAGATCACGCCCTTCTTGACGTCGAAGCGGTAGTCGTCGTCCGGGGTCTCGATGCGGCGGACGGCGCCGTAGGTCGGCAGCCAGAAGCTCCGCCAGTCGCGCGGCTCGATGTCGATCCGTGTCGTCTTGCCCTCGCCGCGGTCACCTGCCTGCGGCGGCAGCTCGCCGCGCGCGGGCTGGCCGCCGGGGTCGGTGCCGCGTTCCCAGCCCTTGTCCGGCACGTACTTGGCGAGCGTGGTCGCGCGCATGTACGTCGGTTCGGTCATGCCGCGCACGTAGAACACCTCGGCGGTCCGGCCGCGGTTCAGCATGCCGCGCAACGACGTCATCTCGCTCAGCCCGATGCCGCCCTTGCCGCCACCACCGCTGCCGCCCATCGGCAGCCGCCCGACCGTGCCGACGATCGTGAAGCCCGCGCCGACGATCAACGCGATCACCATCGCGATGGCCGCCACCGCCGTCGCCGAGCCGCCGGAACCGCTCGCCGAACCCGAGCCGAGCCGGCCGCGCCACGCCTCGTGCCGGTGCTGGCCGTCGACCGCGAGCAGCATCGCGAACGCCGCCGCGCCGAGGACGAACGTCCAGAACGGCAGCATCTCGTCGGCCAGCGACGCGGGCACCGCGAACACGCACAGCAGCACCAGCCCGGACGCCGCCGGGGCCGCGGCGGCCACCGCGAGGGTGTCGACCAGCACCGCGACCAGGCCGATCGCCAGCACCACGAGCGCCTGGATCGCCGGCGTCGCGTGCACCGGCGGCACCCCGGTCTGCACCTGCGCGACCGACTCCGAGAGCACGTCGCCGAGGTCGCCCAGCGCTTGCGGGCCGGGGATGAACAGGAAGATGCCCGACCGCGTGTGCAACGCCGTGAGCAGGCACAACAGCACGAACACCTGAGCGATCGCGACCAGCGGCGGGGTCAGCCTGGTCGCCCGCAGGAACGCGCCGGTCACGGTGATCGCGACGATCACCACGCCGATCCGCACGAGCCACAGGTCGCCCTCGATCACCCCGGACAACGCGGTCGACGCGCACAGCACGGCGAGCGCGGCGATCCACGGCGTGGCCGACGTGAACCACTCCGGTTCGGCGCCCTTCGCGGGAGCGGAACGCGACCCCATCTCAGCCCACCTCCGAGCGCATGGACGGCCCCCGGTGGCTGGCCGAGGCGCACAACTCCTGCCACACCTGCTGCATCGACGCCGACGGCTTGGCGATCGCCACGCCCCAGCCCGCGCTGCTCAGCAACCGCCGCGCGTCCTCGGGGTCGGGCGCGGTGGCGTCGGAACCGCCGGCCCAGGCGTTCACGTCCAGCAGCACGGCCAGACTGCGCATGCCGCGCGGCCGGTACCTGATCAGCTCTTCCACCGACGCCGGGGACACGCCGCCGAGCACCGCGATGACCTCCTGGCCAGCGCCGGGGTCGATGCCGGCGCTCAGCTCACGCCGGTGCGAACCCTGCAGCGCGGCCAGCGAGTCCAGCACCACGTGGTCGCTGTGCCCGCCGTCGGACGACCCGCCCGCGAGCACCCGCCCGTCCTCGGAGACCAGGCGCACCTGGTGGCCGAAGTGGTGCAGGTGCAGGCAGATCGAGGCCACGAACGAGATCGCCCATTCCAGCGATGCGGTGGGGCCGCTGCCACGGTGCGCGTACACCCGGTGGTCCAGCAGCACCGTCGTCCCGCCGCGCCACGGACGTTCCTCGACGCGCACCATCAGCTCGTCGCGCCGGGCCGTCGACCGCCAGTGGACCTTCCGCAGGTCGTCGCCGTGCCGGTACGGGCGCACCACGGCGTCGTCCTCGCCCTGACCGGCCCGCAGCCGCACCGAACCGTCGTCGCCCGCGCCCATGCCGGAACCGCCGGGCAGCCCCGACAGCCGCACGACGCGGGGCACCACGACCAGGCGCGACCGGCCGGCCAGCTCGCGGTCGAACTCCGCCAGGCCGAACGGGTCGGTGATCCGCGCCATCAGCGGACCGACCTGCTGGATGCCGCGCATCACCGGCTTGAGCGGGTAGCGCAACGACGTGGGCGTGTTGCGCGGCAACCGTTCCACCAGGAACCGCGGCCGTGCGCCCAGCGCGTACGGCACCGTGTCCTCGAGCATCAGCCCGCCCGTCGGCAACCGGCCGGTGCTGCGCAGGTCGAGCTTCACCTCGGACGCGGCCCCGACCGGCACGCGGCTCGGCGCGAGGAACCGGGCGGCGTGCAGCCCCACCCGTGCCCTCGTCGCGAGCCACGCGGCCAGCAGGGGCAGCGCGATCACGAAGGCGGCGACCCGCAGCAGGTCGCGTTCGTTCAGCACCGCGGCGCACACTCCGGCGGCGAACCCCGCGGCCAGCAAGCATCTTCCGCGTGTGGTCAGACCGGAGAGTGCGGTGCGCATGGTCAGCGTGGTGTCCCTGCGTTGTTGTTGTTCATGCTGCGGACAAAGGCTGCGCTCGGGTCGAGCGCAGCGGTCGGCACGGGAACCCGCTGCAGGAGCGCCCTGATCAGCTCGGCGGGCGACCGCCGAGCGGCCTGCGCCTCCGCGGTCAGCACGAGCCGGTGCGCGAGCACCGGGATCGCGATCGCGTGGATGTCGTCGGGCACCACGAAGTCACGACCCGCCAGCGCGGCTTGCGCGCGTGCGGCGCGCACGAGGTGCAACGTCGACCGCGGCGACGCGCCCAGCCGCAGCTCCGGCAGCCGGCGCGTGGCCGACACCAGCTCGACGGCGTACCGGCGCACCTCGGGGGAGAGGTGTACCCGGCGCACGGCCTCGATCAGCCGCAGCACCTGGGCCGCGTCCGAGACGGGCCGCAGGTCGTCGAGCGGGTTGTGGCCCGCGTGCTCGTCGACCATCGCGAGCTCGGCGGCCGGATCGGGATATCCGACCGACACGCGCGCGGTGAACCTGTCGCGCTGGGCCTCCGGCAGGGCGTAGGTGCCCTCCATCTCGATCGGGTTCTGCGTCGCGATCACCATGAACGGCGAGCCGAGCGGATAGGTGTGCGCGTCGACCGTGACCTGGTGCTCCTCCATGCACTCCAGCAGAGCGGACTGCGTCTTGGGGGAGGCGCGGTTGATCTCGTCGCCGACCACGATGTTCGCGAAGATCGGTCCCGGCCGGAACTCGAAGTCGTTCTCCTGCCGGTTGTAGATGGAGGAGCCGGTGATGTCGCTGGGCAACAGGTCCGGCGTGAACTGCACGCGGCTCACGGTGCAGTCGATGGAACGGGCAAGCGCTTTCGCCAGGGACGTCTTGCCGACGCCCGGCACGTCCTCCACGAGCAGGTGCCCTTCGGCGAGCAGCGTCACGAGGGCGAGACGGACCACGTCGGGTTTGCCGACGAGCACCCGTTCGACGTTGGCGGCGATCCGCTGGACGGCGCCGTGCAACTCCCCCAGGACCTGATCGACCGGCGCGTGACTGTTCGCGCTTGGGCTTCCCGGTGTCACTAAACCTCCAGCAGCCGTGTCCGGAACACGGACGTGTGAGCGTTTCACGCAGTGTGTCAAACCACGGCTAAGCGTCGTTACCCGTAGTGTGAATCAATGACGCGCGGGTCTTCCGGCGGTTGTCGCCTGCCCTGACCCCCGTGACCGTTTCGTCATCACGGTAGCGGGCCGCACCGACAGTTCCAGCGAGCCGCCCGCCGACGCCCATGCCCGTCTGCCTTCAGTCCAGTCGAACCGGCTGCGACGTGCCCCGCACCCGCGGGCCGCACCGGGTTCGCACCACCAGTTTCCACGTTCCCCCACCACCGCGTCTCAACCCATCGTTTTGGCGGAAATTTCTAGGCCGTTCGAGTGGTGAATCGGGCCAGAACCCTCACTCGCGCAGGTGGAGCCGGAGCGGGTCCCCCACCGTCCCCCCACGCCTCCCCACCTCGTCTACCTGGGCAAACGAGTCACGAGTTGGTGTGTAAACACCTGTTTCAGCGTTGACTGTGGTGAAAAGTGGGGTACTGTGGCGGCCGGTGGGGCAGACGGGGGCTCCGCTGCCGGTCCGTCGCCCGGCAAGGGAGGTGGCTGCCGTGTTCCTCGGCACTCACTACCCGCGCCTGGACGACAAGGGTCGGCTGACACTGCCTGCGAAGTTCCGGGACGAACTGGCGGGAGGTCTCATGGTCACCAAAGGCCAGGACCACTGCCTGTACGTGTTTCCCCGGGCTGAGTTCGAGCAGATGGCGAGGAAGGTCGCCGAGGCGCCGTTCACCAACGACGCCGTACGCGCCTATCAGCGGTATCTGTTCGCAGGTACGGACGAGCAGCGTCCGGACGGTCAGGGCCGCGTTCTGATCGCACCGGAACTGCGCCGGTATGCCGGGCTGACCAAGGAGTGCGTGGTCGTCGGCGCGTTCACCAGGTTGGAGATCTGGGACGCGCAGGCCTGGCAGACCTATCTCGACGAGCACGAGGACGGCTACGCCACGGCTCGCGAGGAGGTCATACCGGGCGTCTTCTGATGGCGGTCAGCCGAGCAACAGGCCGGATGTTCCACACGCGATTCGGGTGCCGTGAGGCCTCGGTCCGCTCGACTACCGGCCCTGGCGCACCTTCCCCGGCGCCAGGTCCGACGGGCGGGCGGGGACCTGACGTCACCCGAACGCGCATCAGGGGAGTCGAGGAACGATGGATCAGCCGCGGCACGTTCCGGTGCTGCTGGACCGCGTCCTGGAACTCTTCGCTCCGGCGCTGGCAGGCAGGCCCGCCGTCGTGGTCGACACGACGCTCGGCATGGGCGGCCACTCCGACGCGCTGTTGAGCGCTCACCCGGAGCTGACGCTCATCGGGCTCGACCGCGACCCTCAGGCGATCGAGATGGCGGGCAAGCGCCTGGCGCGCCACGGTGATCGCGTTCATCTCGTCAACGTCACCTACGACCACATCGACGAAGCCGTGGCGGACCTCGGCCACTCCCGTGTGGACGGTGTGCTGATGGACCTGGGCGTGTCCTCGTTGCAGCTGGACGAGGAGGATCGCGGGTTCGCGTACTCGAAGGACGCGCCGCTCGACATGCGGATGTCCAAGGGCACCGGCATGACGGCGGCGGACGTGCTCAACACGTACTCGCACGGTGATCTCGCGCGGATCCTCTCCACCTACGGCGAGGAGCGGTTCGCGGGCAAGATCGCCTCGGCGGTGCTGAGGGAACGCGAGAAGGAACCCTTCACGAACTCCGGGCGGCTCGTCGAGCTGCTGTACAACGTCGTCCCCGCGGCGTCGCGGCGCACCGGCGGGCATCCCGCCAAGCGGACGTTCCAGGCGCTGCGGATCGAGGTCAACGGCGAGCTGGAGTCGTTGCGGCTGGCTCTGCCCGCCGCGCTGGGCGTGCTGGGCGTGGGCGGCCGGATCGTCGTCGAGTCGTACCAGTCCCTTGAGGACCGGATGGTGAAGCAGGCGTTCGCGGAGCTGGCGAAGTCGAGGACGCCGCCGGGTCTGCCGGTCGAGCTGCCGGGTCACGGGCCGGAGCTCAAGTTGCTCACGAAGGGCGCGGAGCTCGCGTCGGAGCAGGAGATCGAGGACAACCCGCGCGCGGCGCCGGTGCGGCTGCGGGCGGCGGAACGGATCGGAGAACCGAGATGACGGCACCCGCGAGGGTCGGTGGGCCGTCGCCCCGCGACCCGTCGAGGAAGAAGGCCGAAGAGCAGGACAAGGCGCGGCGGCGGACCGCCGGTGCCGAACGTGCCTACGCGCGCCGGGCCCAGCGCGCCCAGAACCTGCGCGGTGGTGCCGCCGCGCCGCAGTCCAAGCCCGCGTCGAAGGCCCCGTTCGTGGTGCTGGTGATGCTGGTGCTGGGCGCGGGCGTCGCCGGGATCATGTACTTCTCGACCCAGGCCGCCGCCGACACCTACCGCCTGCAGGAGGCGAAGGCCGAGGCGGAGAAGCTGCAGTTGCGGACCGAGCAGCTGCGCCGCGAGGTCGCGTTGCTGGAGTCGCCGACCGACCTCGCGCGCCGGGCGGGCGAGATGGGCCTCGTCGAGCCGACGAACCCGGCTCGGCTGCGGCAGAACCCGGACGGCTCGATCGAGGAGTTCGGCAAGCCGAGCGCGCCGACCAAGTCGACGCCGCCGCCACCGCCGTCCTCCGAGACGCCGACGCCGCCCGCGGGACAGCAGGGACAGACACCGCCCGAGGGGCAGAACCCACCGGCCGGGCAGAACCCGCCCGCCGGCAACCAGACGCCTCCGGCGGGTGGCTGATGCCGGGTCCGCAGCAAAGGGGGCCGCGCCGCCCGTTGTCGGTGCGCGGCCCTCGCCCCGCCGCGCGGCTCGGCGGCAACAGCCGGGCGCGCTTCGCCATCGGCCGCATCCTGCTGATCGGTGCGCTGGTGCTCGCGGCCGTGAAGCTCGTGCAGGTGCAGGGTCTGGACTCCAAGGAACTTTCGGAGCAGGCGAAGCTGCAGCGCACGACACGCCAGAACATCGCGGCCAGCCGCGGCGCCATCCTCGACCGCAACGGCAACCAGCTCGCGTTCTCGATCGAGGTCAGGGCGCTCTACATCCTTCCGCAGCGAGCCAGGAAGAACTGGGACGCCGCCCACCAGAAGGACCCGAAGCAGTACCCGCTCTCCTACGACGACCACATGCGCGAGGTCGCCAAGTTCATCTCCTCGACGCTCGGCCCCGAGGTCAACGGCGAGAAGACCGACGAGGAGACCGTCTACCAGCAGCTGGTCAAGGACATCAGCTACGAGGTCCTGGTCAGCGAGGCGGACCCGGCGAAGGCCGCGAAGATCGTCGCGAAGTACCCGGCGGAGATCGGCTCGGAGTACCGCGCCAAGCGCATCTACCCCAACGGCGAGCTGGCGTCGAACATCATCGGCGCCGCGAACTGGCGCCAGGAGGAGAAGCCGCCGACCACGCAGGGCATCCTCGGCCTGGAGAACTCGCAGGACAACGTGCTCGCCGGCCGCATGGGACGGCGCGTGGTCGACACGATGTCGGGCGACGACACCCTCGTCATCCCGAACACCGAGCAGGAGCTCGTGCGGCCGCAGCCGGGCAAGAGCCTCGAACTCACGATCGACATCGACACCCAGTACGCCGTGCAGAGGATGGTCACCGACTACGCCAAGAAGTCCGGCGCCAAGACCGCGTCGGCGGTCGTGCTGGACAGCCGCACCGGCGAGATCGTCGCCATGGCCAACGACAAGACCTACGACCCGACCGACTTCGGCAAGGCGACCGACGACCAGCTCCGCAACGCGGCGGTCTCCTCGCTGTTCGAACCGGGTTCGGTGAACAAGATCGTCACGGCGGCGGCGGCCGTCGAGTACGGCCTGTTCAAGCCGGACGACGTGCTGCAGGTGCCGGGCTCGATCAAGGTCGCCGACCGCACGATCAAGGACTGGTGGGGGCACGGCACCGTGCCCCTGTCGTTCACCGGCGTCTTCGCCAGGTCCTCCAACGTGGGCACGCTGATGGCGGCGCAGGAGGTCGGCAAGGAGCGCTACGCCGAGATGCTGCAGAAGTTCGGTCTGGGCCGGCGCACCAACTCCGGTGTGCCCGCCGAGGAGGCCGGCGTGGTACCGCCGCTGAACCAGTGGTCCGGCTCGACGTTCGGCAACCTGCCGATCGGCCAGGGCCTCTCCATGACGTTGCTGCAGATGACCGGCATGTACCAGGCCATCGCCAACGACGGCCTGCGCATCCCGCCCCGGCTGATCCGCGCCGAGATCGGTGAGGAGGGCGCCCGGTCCGAGAAGCCGCGCCCGGACGGCGTGCGGGTCGTCTCACCGGAGGCCGCGAAGACCGTCCGCGAGATGTTCCGCCACGTGGCCCAGGTCAACCCTCGCGACGCGAACCAGACCGCCACCGGCCCCCAGGCCGCGCTGCCCGGCTACCAGATCTCGGGCAAGACCGGTACCGCGCAGCAGATCGACCAGAACTGCAAGTGCTACTCGCAGTCGCAGTACTGGATCACGTTCGGCGGCATCCTCCCGGCCGACCACCCGCGCTACGTCGTCGGCATCATGCTCGACAACCCGCACGGCACCTCGCTCAGCGGCACGGCGGCGCCGTTGTTCCACGACATCGCCACCTACCTGACGCAGCGGTTCCAGATCCCGATGTCGGCCGAGCAGACGCCGTACGTGCAGCTGCAGATGTAGCCCGTCCGGCCGGGGCGCGCATTGTTGATGACGCGCCCCGGTTTCTCAAGTGATGTGAGACACGCGCAGGCGTGACAATGGTGGAAATCACCGACTTTTCCGATTAACAGTGAAAATTTTCGCGTTGCTCACTACAAATGAGACGAACTTTGTCCCGTCTAATGCTCCGAAATCGGAGTGCAAGGCGAGATGGGGTTCGGCGTGCGTTCATTCGGAATTTCGATCTTGGCGGGTGTGCTGGCGGTGACCTTGGTGCCCGCAGCTCAAGCGGAGGAAGGTGGCCCCTCCGTGAAGTCGTACTGGCTGCACATGAACAGCACGCCGACCACCGACGAAATGATCACGGAGGAAGCCTCCCGCCGTTCGTACGTCGTGCTCAACGCGTGGGAGGGTGATCTTGCCGCGAAGTTCAAGGCGGCGAATCCGAAGATCCAGACCTTCGTCTACAAAGACCTTTCCTCGACCCGCGGCTACGCGTGTGAGAACGGCGTCGACAACACCGATCTACCTACGGGTGTCGGTTACTGCGAGGCCTCGGACAATCACCCTGAGTGGTTTCTTCTGGACTCGAACGGTGAGCGTTTCGAGTACAGCGGATATGAGGGCCACTGGCAGATGGACGTCGGCAACACCGACTACCAGAACGCCTGGGCCGACAACGTGATCGCGTCGTCGCGCAACGTCTTCGACGGCGTGTTCATGGACAACGCGCTGTTCGCCTGCGACACCTACCACGACGGCGTCTGCCCGGCCGAGTACCCGACCGACGAGGCGATGCGCGACGCATACCGCTCGATGCTCGCCAACACCAGGCAGAAGTTCGTCGACGCGGGCCTCAAGACCGTCGCCAACATGTCCAACGCCCGCCTGCACGAGGGCGCGTGGGACAGCTACGTCGAGTACCTCGACGGCGGCTTCGACGAGTGGTGGCTGACCTTCGGCGACGAGGACCTGCTCTCCGAGTACCCGGAGGGCTGGAGCCGGCAGGTCGCGGAGATCGCCGAGAACGAGGCCAAGGGCAAGATCACCTGGGTGCAGCCGCACCACAGCGGCGCCGCGCAGCCGTTCCGCTACGCCTTCGCGAGCTACCTGCTGGCCGCCGGTTCGCACGCGGCGATCTCCGAGATCGCGGAGGTCGACCGCTACGACAACGCCTCCGCGTGGCACCCCGAGTACGACTGGAACCTGGGCGAACCGGCCGGCTCCTACTACGAGGTGACCACCAACGTCTTCCGGCGCGACTTCGCGTGCGGCACGGTGCTCGTCAACGCGAACAAGACGGGCAGCCGTGCCGTCACCGTGCGGCTCTCCTCGCCGCACGTCAACGAGAAGGGCGCGTCCGTCCGCTCGGTGTCGCTGCCGGGTACGACCGGGTCGATCCTGCGCAAGGCCTGCTGAGCCGGGCCTACGGCACCACCCGATCGTCGTGCAGCGGCTCCGGCCGAGCCACGAGAACCGGGCAGGAGGCGTGGTAGAGCGCGGCACGCGTGATCAGGCCGACGCCGTCGTTCTGCCCACCGCGGCCCACCACCACGAGATCGGAGTCCAAAGAGGCCAGTGCCTCGTGCGGGTGCCGGGACTCGACGACCACGTCGGGTGTCAGTTCGGGGGCCGTGGTGCGCAGGAACAGCACCGCGCGCCGGACGGCGGCCTCGTCGCGGGGGACGACGACGCCGTGCTGGGCCGGTGGGTGGACGTGCAGCAGGCGCAGCGACGCTCGGCGGGTGCGGCAGAGCTCGACCGCGCGCCGCAGCACGACCGGGTCCTCGCACCCGCCGACGGCGGCGGTGATCCAGCCGTACTCGCCACGGATCGCCGGGGGTCGTCCGCGCACCACTACGACTCCGCACCGCGCGCGGCGCAACACCGGGAGGACGAGGGAGCCCAGACCCAGGCTGCGGTGCTGTTCGCCCTTGCACCCCAAGACCAAGGTCGCGCTGGAATCCGACGCCCTCACCAGTGCGGCCACCGGGTCGTCACCGCTCGGGCGGAAGTGGGCGGTGAGCATGGGGAGTCGTTCGAGCACCCGCTGGACCGTCGTGTCGCCGGGGTCCGCGAGGTACACCTGAAGATCTGTTCGCAACGACCACGCGTGGCGCGCCGCCCACTCGAACGCGTGGTACGCGGTTTCGGAGGTGTCGACCCCCACCGTCACGGAACGACTGAAATCCGGTGCCCAGAAGGAAAACCTCCTGGGTTGCACCGTCGTGGTTGTTCTCATCGCCGCCTCCTGCCGCCTCTACCTCACCGCGCGTGCCGCGGTGTCCACAGGGTCGGAAGTCACAAACCGCGCAGGAACTTGTTCGGCCGGTCGGGCTCACTCCTGAAGACCAGCGCAAACGGCCACTCGATCGGCCCATCGCGGCCGATCATCACCCGAACGCCAACGCGCCGCTCGGCCACTCCGTGCACGCCGGTAGCCTCTTGCCCGTGCCTGCCAAGCTCGAGGGCAAGGTCGCGACCGCCCCGCCCCGCCCCGCCCGCATCCGACCTGCATCCGTGGCTGCTCTCGCCGCGGTCGCCGACGTGCACCTGACCAGGCCCGCGCATGCCGACGTCCAGGTGACCGGGGTGACTCTGCGTGCCCAGCACGTGGTTCCCGGTGACCTCTACGCCGCGCTGCCCGGTGCTCACGTGCACGGCGCCGACTTCGCCGAGACGGCTCTCGCGAACGGTGCCGTCGCGGTGCTCACGGACGAGGCGGGAGCCGCGCGCGAGGCCCTGAAGGACGTGCCCGTGCTGATCCACCCGCGGCCGCGCGAGGTCGTGGGGCTGCTCGCCGCGCACGTCTACGGGCGGCCGTCGACCAAGGTCAGGCTGTGGGGCGTCACCGGCACGTCCGGCAAGACCACCACCACGTACATGATCGAGTCGGTGCTCCGGGCCGCGGGACGGCAGACGGGTCTCATCGGGACGGTCGGCACCCGCATCGGCACCGAGCAGCTCGGCAGCTCGCACACCACGCCCGAGGCGCCGGACCTGCAGGCGCTGTTCGCGGTGATGGCCGAGCGCGGCGTCACCGACGTGGCGATGGAGGTGTCGAGCCACGCGCTGCAGCTGGGCCGCGTCGCCGCCACCGAGTTCGAGGTCGGCGCGTTCACCAACCTCAGCCAGGACCACCTCGACTTCCACGCCGACATGGAGGAGTACTTCCAGGTCAAGGCGCAGCTGTTCGACGGACGGGCGCGCAGGGAGATCGTCTGCGTGGACGGCGACTGGGGTCCCCGGCTCGTCAAGGACCACACGATCACCGTCGCCACCACCAAACCCGCCACGTGGACCGCGAGCGGTGTCGAGGTGAGCCAGACCGGTGAGCAGACGTTCACCGCGCACGGCCCCGACGGCGACCTCCGCGTCCACCTGCCGCTGGCCGGTACGTTCAACATCGCGAACGCGCTGGTCGCCATCGCCTGCCTGCACGCGGAGGGCATTCCCGGCGAGGCGATCCGGGACGGCCTCGCGAACGTCCAGGTGCCCGGCCGGATGCAGCGCGTCGACGAGGGCCAGGCGTTCACCGCGGTCGTCGACTACTCGCACAAGCCCGCCGCCGTCGCGCTCGCGCTGGACGCCGTGCGCGCCAAGACCGACGGCCGGGTGATCATCGTGCTCGGCTGCGGTGGTGACCGCGACCGGGCCAAGCGCCCGCTGATGGGCGAGGCCGCCGCGCAACGCGCCGACGTGTTGATCATCACCGATGACAACCCCAGGAGCGAAGACGCGTCTTCTATTCGGGCCGCCATGCTCGAAGGGGCTCTCGCCACCGAGAACAGGGGCGAGGTGCTCGAGATCGGTGACCGGAGGCTCGCCATCGAGAAAGCCGTCGAGCTCGCACATCCGGGTGACGTCGTCGTCGTGGCGGGCAAGGGACACGAGACGGGACAAGAGATCGCCGGCGTGATCCACCCGTTCTCGGACGTCGAGACGCTGACCGCCGCGATCAGAAAGGCGCACCGTTGATCGCACTCACGCTCGCCGAGATCGCGGAGATCGTCGGCGGACGGTTGCACGCAACCGACGGCAGCCCGGTGGTGACCGGCTCCATCGAGTTCGACACCCGCAAGATCACCGAGGGCGGCCTGTTCCTGGCGCTGCCCGGTGAACGCGTGGACGGCCACGACTTCGCCGCGCAGGCGGTCGCGTCCGGTGCCGCCGGCGTGCTGGCCGGCCGGGAGGTCGACGCCCCCGCGGTGATCGCGCCGCCGGTGCCGACCAGGCACGCCAACGCCTACGTGCTCGCCGGCGACAAGACCGGCGAGGGCGCGGCGGTGCTCGAAGCGCTCGCCAAGCTCGCCCGGTACGTCACGGACCGGCTCAAGGACCTGACGATCGTCGGCATCACCGGTTCCGCGGGCAAGACGTCCACGAAGGACCTCATCGCCCAGGTGCTGAGCCCCACCGGGGAGACCATCGCGCCGCCCGGCTCGTTCAACAACGAGCTCGGCCACCCCTGGACCGCGCTCAGGGCCACGGAGGACACGAAGTTCCTCGTGCTTGAGCTGTCCGCGCGCGGCATCGGCCACATCGCGAACCTCTGCGAGGTCGCCCCGCCGAAGTTCGGCGCCGTGCTGAACGTCGGCAGCGCGCACCTGTCCGAGTTCGGTTCCAGGGAAGGCATCGCGCAGGGCAAGGGCGAGCTCGTCGAGGCACTGCCCGAGGACGGCGTCGCGATCCTCAACGCCGACGACCCGCTGGTCGCGGGCATGGCGAGCCGCACCAAGGCCAAGGTCGTGCTGGTCGGTGAGAACCCGAACGCCGACGTGCGCGCCGAGAACATCGTGCTCGACGAGCAAGCCCGTGCGACCTTCACGCTGAAGACGGCGAAGGGCGACGCGCAGGTCAGGCTCGGGCTGAACGGTCTGCACCAGGTCGGCAACGCCCTGGTCGCCGCCGCGATCGCACTGGAGCTGGGCGCCACGCCGGAGGAGGTGGCGCAACGGCTCGGTGCCGCCGAACGGGTTTCCGCGCACCGCATGGTGATCACCGAGCGGGCCGACGGCGTCACGGTCATCGACGACGCGTACAACGCCAACCCGGACTCGGTGCGGGCGGCGTTGAAGGCCCTCGCGACGATCTCGCGCTCCACCACGCCCGCCCGCCGCAGCTGGGCCGTCCTCGGCCCGATGGCGGAACTGGGCGACGACGCGGTCCGCGAGCACGACGAGATCGGTCGTCTCGTGGTGCGCCTGGACATCAGCAAGCTCGTCGTCATCGGTGACGCGGCCCGCGCGATGCACCAGGGAGCGCACCTGGAAGGATCTTGGGGAGAGGAATCCGTCCTGGTGCCGGACGTGGACGCGGCGATCGCGTTGCTGCGCGCGGAAGTCCGGCCCGGTGACGTCGTGCTGGTC
This sequence comes from Lentzea sp. NPDC004789, assembly GCF_053601075.1. Classification (NCBI taxonomy): domain Bacteria; kingdom Bacillati; phylum Actinomycetota; class Actinomycetes; order Pseudonocardiales; family Pseudonocardiaceae; genus Lentzea; species Lentzea sp. NPDC004789. Next base: position 69,248 of record NZ_JBSGBE010000007.1, read on the forward strand.
AAGGCATCCAACGCCTACCGCCTGTGGCGCATCGCCGAGGCCCTGCTGGAGGCAGGAACCAAGTGAAGAGCATCCTGATCGCGGCAGCGATCGCACTCGCGGTGTCGATCCTGCTGACGCCCTACCTGATCAAGATCTTCTCCCGTCAGGGCTTCGGCCAGGAGATCCGCGAGGACGGCCCGCAGCACCACAAGACCAAGCGCGGCACGCCGACCATGGGCGGTCTCGCCATCCTGGTCGCGATGTGGGCCGGCTACCTCGGCACGCACCTGGTGAACTCGATGTCGTTGTCGGCGTCGGGACAGACCCCGTCCGCGTCCGGTCTGCTCGTGCTGATGCTGACGACGTCGCTGGGACTCGTCGGCTTCCTGGACGACTTCATCAAGATCCGCAAGGCGCGCAACCTCGGCCTGAACAAGACCGCGAAGCTGGTCGGCCAGTTCATCGCCACGATCACGTTCGCGATCCTGGTGATGCAGTTCCCGAACAAGGACGGCCTGACGCCCGCGTCGGTCAACCTGTCGTTCGTCCGCGACATCACCGTGGTCTCGTTCGGCGTCGTCGGGTTCATCGTCTTCTGCTACGGCATGGTCGCCGCGTGGTCGAACGCCGTGAACCTCACCGACGGCCTCGACGGTCTGGCCGGTGGCTCGTCGGCGATGGTGTTCGGCACCTACGTCGTGATCTCGTTCTGGCAGTTCCGCTACAACTGCTCCAGCTACGCCGTCGCCGGGTGCTACGACGTGCGCGACCCGCTGGACCTCGCGGTGATCGCCGCGGCCGCGATGGCCGGCTGCATCGGCTTCCTCTGGTGGAACGCCGCCCCGGCCAAGATCTTCATGGGTGACACCGGGTCGCTCGCGCTCGGCGGCCTGGTCGCGGGTCTCGCGATCGCGACCCGCACCGAGCTGCTGATGATCGTCATCGGTGGTCTGTTCGTGGTCGAGGCCCTGTCGGTGGCGTTGCAGGTCGCGGTCTTCCGCACCTCACGACGGCGCCTGTTCCGCATGGCCCCCTTCCACCACCACTTCGAGTTGGCGGGCTGGGCGGAGACCACGGTCATCATCCGGTTCTGGCTGATGGCGGGCATCTGCTGCATGTTCGGGCTCGGCGTGTTCTACAGCGAGTGGCTGACGGGCGGGTTCTAGGGATGACGAAGCTGGCCGGTTCACGGGTACTGGTCGCCGGTGCTGGCGTGACCGGCCGGTCCGCCGCCGAGGCGTTGCTCGCGGCGGGCGCCGAGGTCGTGGTGACGGACTCGTCGCCGGAACGGCTGATGGCGCTGGAGACGCTGCTGGACGGCGTCGAGCTGGTGCCCGGGCTGGCCGAACCGCCCGCGGGCACCTCGCTGGTCGTCACGAGCCCCGGCTGGCAGCCGTCGAGCCCGCTGCTCGCGGCCGCCGCGTCGGCGGGCATCGAGGTGATCGGCGAGGTCGAGCTGGCCTGGCGGATGGCCGCCGAGCTGGCCGACCCGCCGGTGTGGCTCGCCGTGACCGGCACGAACGGCAAGACCACCACGGTCGGCATGCTGGAGTCGATCCTGCACGCGGCCGGTGCGGACGCCGTGGCGTGCGGCAACGTCGGCCTGCCCGTGGTGGACGCGCTGCTGGCCGGGCGCCGGGTGCTCGCGGTGGAGCTGTCGAGCTTCCAGCTGCACTGGGCGCCGTCGGTGCGGCCGCAGGCGGGCGCGCTGCTCAACCTCGCCGAGGACCACCTCGACTGGCACGGCGGCATGGACGCCTACGCGCAGGCCAAGGCCCGGATCCTCACCGGTGACGTGGCGATCGGCTGGCTCGACGACGACCTCGTCGTCGACCTGCTGGAGGCCTCGCCCGCCCGTGACCGGATCGGATTCACCCTGGACGAGCCGCTTGCAGGCCAGCTCGGCGTGCGCGACGGCTGGCTGGTCGACCGCGCGTTCGCCGACGACGAGCCGCTGGTCGAGGTGGCGAAGATCCGCCCGGCCGGCCCTCCCGGCATCGCGGACGCTCTCGCCGCCACGGCGCTGGCACGGGCCTACGGGGTGCCGTCCGAGGCCGTGCGCGAGGGTCTGGAGGCGTTCGAACCCGCTGCGCACCGCGCGGTGCTCGTCGCCGTCGACTCGTCCGGCATCCAGTACGTCAACGACTCGAAGGCGACGAACCCGCACGCCGCGGTGGCGTCGCTGCGGGCGTTCGACAGCGTCGTCTGGATCGCCGGTGGCCTGCTCAAGGGCGCGTCGGTCGACGAGATGGTGCGCACCGAGGCGCACCGGCTGCGCGGCGCGGTGCTGATCGGCCAGGACCGCCAGGTCATCGCGGACGCTCTGGCGCGACACGCGCCGGATGTCCCCGTTCGTGTGCTTGACACAGGGGACGATGAGCCCATGACCGTCGCGGTACGGGCTGCTCAGGAACTCGCGAGGCCGGGGGACACCGTGCTGCTCGCGCCGGCGGCAGCCTCCATGGACATGTTCACCGACTACGCCCATCGCGGGCAGGCTTTCACGGCCGCGGTGCAGGAGCTCATCGGCCGATGACTGTCGTCGCGGAGAAGACGAGGCCCAAGCGCAAGGTGCGGCCGGCGGGTCGCATCGCGTCGTTGCGCGGCGGGCTGACCGCGTGGCTGAGCCGTCCGCTCGCCGACTTCCACCTGCTGCTCGCGATCTTCGGCATGCTCACCGTGCTCGGTCTGGTGATGGTGCTGTCGGCGTCGGCGCCGGGCCAGGTCGCGTCGGGTGTGTCGGCGTACAGCGTGTTCCAGAAGCAGCTGATCTTCGTGTGCGTGGGTGCCGTGCTGTTCTGGCTGGTGCTGCGGTTCCCGCTCAGACGGCTGCGGCACCTCTCGACGGCCGCGATGGGCATCGGCGTGCTGCTGCTGGCGCTGGTGCTGACGCCGCTGGGCGATGTCCGCGGTGGCGCCCGGTCGTGGTTCACCGTGGGGCCGATCTCGTTCCAGCCGATCGAGGCCGTGAAGCTCGCGCTGGCGTTGTGGGGCGCGCACGTCCTGGTCACCAAGCGGGCGTTGCTCTCGCAGTACCGGCACCTGCTGGTGCCCGTCGTGCCGGTCGCGATGCTGGTGTTCGCGCTGGTCATGCTGCAGCCCGACCTCGGCGGCACGATCACGCTCGGCGTGGTGCTGATCAGCCTGCTGTGGTTCGTGGGCGCGCCGATGCGGTTGTTCGGCGTGATCGCCGGCGGTGCGCTGGCCGGTGCGGTCGTGCTCGCGATCGGTGCCGCGTACCGGCTGCAGCGCGTGACGTCGTTCCTCGACCCCAACGCCGATCCGCAGGGAGCGGGTCTGCAGGCGCGGCAGGCGATGTTCGCGCTGGCCGAGGGCGGGTTCTTCGGCAAGGGGCTCGCGCAGGGCAGCTCGCAGTGGCGGTACCTGCCCAACGTCGAGTCGGACTTCATCTTCGCGGTCATCGGCGAGGAGCTCGGGTTCGTCGGGTGCGGGCTGGTGCTGGCGCTGTTCGGCGGCCTCGCGTGGATCGGCCTGCGGGTGGCGGCGCGCAACACCGACCCGTGGATCCGGATCGTGTCCGCGACGCTGACGGTGTGGCTGGTCGCGCAGGCCGCGATCAACATCGGCTACGTCGTGCGGCTGCTGCCGGTCACCGGCATCACGCTGCCGATGATCTCCTCCGGCGGCACGTCCGTCGTGATGACCATGATCGTGTTCGGCATCCTCGCGAACTGCGCGCGGCACGAGCCCGACGCGGTGGCGGCGCTGCGGTCGCTCGGTCCCGGCCGGGTCGGCGGCCTGCTCAAGCTGCCCGCGCCCGAGGCGTACCGGCCGCCGCCCAAGCGCAAGCCGGTCCGCCCGTCCACGCCTCCGCGCGCACCGGGCAGACGCACCGCGCAACTCCCGGTCGTCGACGAACGTCGTATGGCAGGAAGGTCCGCTCCACCGTCGGAGTACCGTCGCCGCGAAACACGGCGGGTGAACCAGAGCCGTTCCGAACAAGGCCGGTCGACCCGCGGTCGCGGGCGATACAACTGATCCCTGAGCTCAACACCGGAGGCAAGTCTTGACCGGGCACCCCGCCCCCAGTGGTCCGTGCGTCGTCGTCGCAGGTGGTGGCACCGCGGGACACATCGAGCCGGCACTGGCGCTGGCCGACGCGGTCATGCGGCTGCGACCGGACGCACGTGTCGTCGCGCTCGGCACCGCGCGCGGCCTGGAGACCAAGATCGTGCCGTCCCGCGGGTACCCGCTGGAGCTGATCCCGCCGGTGCCGATGCCGCGCAAGCCCACGCTGGACCTGCTGAAGCTGCCGTTGAACGTGCGCGGCGCGGTGAAGCAGACGCGTGAGGTCCTCGAACGCGTCGGCGCGGACGTCGTCGTCGGGTTCGGCGGCTACGTGGCGCTGCCCGCCTACCTGGCCGCGCGCGGCCGCGTGCCGATCGTCGTGCACGAGGCCAACGCCAAGGCCGGTCTCGCGAACAAGGTCGGCGCCAAGTTCGCCGAGCACGTCGCGGCGGCCGTGCCGGACTCCGGGCTGACCGACGCGCAGATCATCGGCATCCCGCTGCGCCAGTCCATCACGACGCTCGACCGCGCGGCGTTGCGCGACGAGGCCCGCCGGTTCTTCGGCCTGGACCCGCACGCGCCGACGCTGCTGGTGTTCGGCGGCTCGCAGGGCGCGCGGTCGATCAACGAGGCGGTGGCACCGGTGGCCGCCGAGTTCGCCCGTGCCGGCGTCGGCGTGCTGCACGCGTACGGCCCGAAGAACTCCGTTGCCGTGCAACAGGTTCCGGGCGCGCCCGCGTACGTGCCGGTGCCGTACCTGGAGCGCATGGACCTCGCGTACGCCGCCGCGGACGCCGTGCTGTGCCGTTCGGGTGCGATGACCGTCGCCGAGGTGTCGGCGGTCGGTCTGCCCGCGGTGTTCGTGCCGCTGCCGATCGGCAACGGCGAGCAGGCCCTCAACGCCGGCCCGGTCGTGGCCGCGGGTGGTGGCCTGCTGGTGCCGGACGACGAGCTGACGCCCGAGAAGGTCGCGTCGCTGGTGGTGCCGCTGGTGGCGGACCGCAACCGGTTGGCGCAGATGTCCGCCGCGACGCTGGGCACCGGCCGTCGTGAGGCCGACGAGGTCCTGGCCCGCACCGTGCTGGAGGTGATCAAGAAGTGAGCCTCGAACGCGTTCACCTCGTGGGCATCGGCGGTGCCGGCATGAGCGGCATCGCCAGGATCCTGCTCGCGCGCGGCGCGCAGGTGTCCGGTTCGGACGCCAAGGACTCGCGGACCGTGCTGGCGTTGCGCGCCCAGGGCGCGCGGATCGCCGTCGGGCACGACGCCGCGAACCTGGACCAGCTGGTCGGCGGACCCACCGAGGTCGTGGTGTCGACCGCGATCAAACCGTCGAACCCGGAGTACTCGGCCGCGCTCGAACGCGGCGTCACGGTGCTGCGCCGGGCAGAGGCGCTGGCCGGGTTGATGGAAGACCACCGGGTGGTGTGTGTTGCCGGCACGCACGGCAAGACGTCGACCACGTCGATGTTGACCGTCGCGTTGCAGCACTGCCGGTTGGACCCGTCGTTCGCCATCGGTGGTGACCTCAACGAGTCCGGTGCCAACGCGCACCAGGGCACCGGCGGGGTGTTCGTGGCGGAGGCGGACGAGTCCGACGGCTCGTTCCTGTTCTTCTCGCCGTCGGTCGCCGTCGTGACGAACGTCGAGGCGGACCACCTCGACCACCACGGCACCGTTGAGGCGTACACGGCCGTGTTCGACTCGTTCCTCGACCGGATCGTGCCGGGCGGCGTGCTGGTGTCCTGTGTGGACGATCCAGGGGCCGCGCGGCTGATCTCGGAGGCTCGTGCCCGCGGCATCCGCGTGCGCGAGTACGGCCGGACCGCCGCGGACGCGCGGATCATCGACTACAAGCCGTCGGAGAGCGGTGGCCTGGCGTCGGTCGAGATCGACGGCGTGGCGGTCGAGGTCCAGGTCGCGGTGCCGGGCGAGCACATGGCGTTGAACGCCGTCGCCGCTCTGCTGGCCGGCCTGGAGCTCGGTGCCGACCAGGCCGGACTGCTGGAAGGCCTGGCGGCGTTCGGTGGGGTGCGGCGGCGGTTCGAGTTCAAGGGCCGTGCCGGTGGCGTGTCGGTCTACGACGACTACGCGCACCACCCGACCGAGGTCGACGCACAGCTGCGTGCGGCGCGTCCGGTCGCCGCGGCGGGACGTGTTGTCGTGGTGTTCCAACCACATCTGTATTCGCGCACCCGCATGTTCGCCAGTGAGTTCGCCGCTGCTCTGTCGCTGGCGGACGAGGTCGTCGTGCTGGACGTGTACGGCGCCCGCGAGGAACCGGAACCCGGTGTCTCCGGCGCGCTGATCGCCGACCAGGTAACGGCTTCCGTGCACTACGAGCCCTCGTTCGACCGCGTGCCCGCACTTGTGGCGTCACTGGTCCGCGAGGGCGACCTGGTGGTCACCATGGGGGCGGGCGACGTGACGATGCTCGGCCCCGAGATCGTCAGCGCACTGGCAGACGAAGAGCAGGCGTGAGCGCCCCGGTTCGTGGCAGGTCCACGCGAGTTCGCCAAGCCTCGAACCGGAGGCCGAAGAGCGCTGAGTACCGGGCGCGGCGCAAGGTCATCCTGCGCCGCCGCCTGGTCGCGTTGCTGACGTTGCTGTCCATCGTCGGCTTGTCGTACAGCGTGTTCTTCACGCCGTTGCTGGGCGTCCACCAAGTAGACGTGCACGGCGCCGTGGTGCTGACCGACGACGAAGTCCGCCGCGCCGCCGCCATCGAGCCCGGCTCCCCGTTGGTGCGACTGGACCTCGCCGGCATCCGCGAGCGCGTGGCCGCCGTGCCCCGCGTCGCCACCGTCGAGGTGGAACGCCAGCTGCCGGGCACGGTCCGGTTGCTGATCAGCGAACGCGTACCCGTCGGCTCGGTGAAGCTGCCCGACGGCTTCCACCTCGTCGACTCGACCGGCAAGGACTACGCCGTCCTCCCCGCGGCGGCACCGGGCGTGCCGGAACTCGTCCTGGCCGCGCCGTCGCCCGCGGACCCGGCCACTCGCGCCGTGGTCGGGGTGTTGAACGAGCTACCGGAAAAGCTGCGGCCCGACGTGGTGGCGTTGTCGGCCACGTCCGGTGCCGACGTGAAGGTGACGTTGTCCGGCAATCGCGTGGTGAAGTGGGGCGGTTCCGACGACACGCCGCGCAAGGCCGCGGTGCTGCTGGTGCTGCTTTCCCGGCCGGGCACGGCGTACGACGTGTCATCTCCTGACCTGGCCACGGTTTCCTAGCCGAACGCCGGCGACCCTGGTGCCGGCGAGCGAGGGATCATGGCCGCGGTGTCGGTGGCCGGGACGGGGTGGGGAACCGGCGCGGACGCCGGTACGGGGACCGCGGAGTCGGTTGTGAGCACACGGTTGCCGCCCGCCTCAGCCGTTCGCCCGCAGCGCTGTCGCGACCCGCACGAGCAGGCTGCCCAACCTGCTTGTGACGAGTTCCAACACGATCGCTTCGATGACGAGCGAACGCACGGACGCGGGTGCGGGTGCCAAGACGAGCCTCCTGGTTGTGAACGACTACCGTGCTCATCGGACTGCTCCGCGCGGCATTAGCCGTATTGGCCGTTGTCACCCGAAGGAAGTACGCATGGCAGGACACGTCGTGGTGGTGGGCGCTGGACTTGCCGGGTTGTCGGCCGCGTTGCACCTGCGGGGCACCGGTCACCGGGTCACGGTGCTCGAAAAGGCCGACGTGCCAGGGGGTCGTGCCGGGACCGTCCGGGTGGGTGGGTTCACGGCGGACAGCGGGCCGACGGTGCTGACCATGCCGCAGTACCTGGACGAGGCGTTCGCCGCGGTGGGGGAGCGGTTGCCGGACTGGCTGACGCTCGACCGGGTCGATCCCGCCTACCACGCGCGGTTCGCGGACGGGTCGCGGATCGCCGTGCACACCGATGCCGCCGCGATGGAGGACGAGGTCCACAACGTCTGCGGGGCAAGGGAAGCCGCCGGGTACCGGGCGCTGCGGCGGTGGCTGGGCGAGTTGTACGCGGTGCAGCGCGAGCACTTCATCGGCGCCAACTTCGACTCTCCGCTGGACCTCGTGCGGCCGGAGTTGGTGAAACTGGCCGCGCTGGGCGGGTTCGGCCGGCTGGAGCCGCAGTTGCGGCGGTTCATCACCGACGAGCGGCTGATTCGGCTGTTCTCGTTCCAGGCTTTGTACGCCGGAGTTCCGCCGCAACAAGCCCTCGCGGCGTACGGGGTCATCGCGTACATGGACACCATCGCGGGCGTGTACTACCCGCGCGGTGGGATGCATGCGGTGCCGCAAGCGCTTGCCGCGGCGGCGACCAAGCACGGTGCGGAGTTTCGTTACGGCGCAACGGTCACCCGGCTGGAGTGGAGAGGCGCGCGCGTCACGGCCGTTCACACCGCGGAGGAGCGGATCGCGGCGGACGCGGTCGTGCTGGCGTGCGAGCTACCGGACGCGTACCGGTTGCTCGGGAAGCGTCCGCGGCGGCTGCTCAAGCACCGTTGGTCGCCGTCGGCCGTGGTGCTGCACGCCGCGACGGACCGCACGTGGGACCTCGGCCACCACAACATCCTGTTCGGGGCGGCGTGGCGTGAGGCGTTCGCCGAGATCGTCCACAAGGGACGGTTGATGTCGGACCCGTCGTTGCTCGTCACGCACGCGCAGGACGGTCTGCACTACGTGCTGGCGCCGTGCCCGAACCTCGGCACGGCGCCGATCGACTGGCCGCGCATCGGTCCGCGGTACCGCGACGAGCTCGTCGCCGAACTCGAAAGACGCGGACTCGACGGGTTCGGCAGCGCCGTCGAGGACGAGCTGCTCGTCACGCCGGTGGACTGGGGCAACGCCGCGGGCACGCCGTTCGGCCTCGCGCACACCTTCGCCCAGACCGGGCCGTTCCGGCCGCGCAACGTGGTGGCCGGCGCCGGGAACGTGGCACTGGCGGGCGCGGGCACCACGCCGGGCGTCGGGGTGCCGCCGGTGCTCATCTCCGGGCGGCTCGCGGCCCAGCGGATAAATGCGATGCGGTGACGAAGACGCTCCTGCAGGCTGCGCCGCATGACACGTACCGCACCACCGCTCGTCGCCGATGAACGCGCGACGTACACGGCCCTGCTGGACTACCTGCGCGCCACCATCGAGCTGAAGGTCGAGGGTCTGCCGGACGACGACGCGACGCGCGCGGTGCTGCCGTCGAAGCTGACGACGGCCGCGGGTGTGGTGAAGCACGTGCGGTGGATGGAGCACCACTGGTTCGAGGTGGTGCTCGCCGGCCGGGAGTCGCGCGCGCCGTACACGATGGAAGATCCCGACGCGGACTGGCGCGTCGAGCCGGGCGAGACGCTGGCCGGGCTGCTCGCGGACTACCGGCGGCAGTGCGAGATCAGCCGGGAGATCCTCGGCGACCTCGACCAGGTGGTGCCGTTCCGCGGCGATCGGGAGGTCTCGGCCCGGTGGGTGCTCGCCCACGTCATCGAGGAGACCGGCCGGCACGCAGGTCAGCTGGACGTGGTCAGGGAGCTGCTGGACGGCACCACCGGCGACTAGGTCGCGTCTTCTTCTCCGAAGCAGTGGGCGAGACGATCTCTGATTCGGGGTCCGACTAGGCTTGTGGTGCGGCGTGCACAGTGCCGTGCGCCCTACTTGACGGCACGACCGGGGAGTAGTAGCGCACAGTGTTGGGACCCTACGGCGCGCCTGCTGGACCGACGCACCGCCGGTGCTTACCGTCCAGCAGGAACATATGGGGTTGACATAACTCTGAGTCTCGATGAGAGGTTGAGAGTTTCAATCCGGGTGCATCACCACCCAGCACCACAGCACGGACCACGATCAGGAAGGCGGATCCGATGACGCCCCCGCACAACTACCTCGCGGTGATCAAGGTCGTCGGCATCGGTGGTGGCGGCGTCAACGCCGTCAACCGCATGATCGAGGTCGGGCTCAAGGGCGTCGAGTTCATCGCGGTGAACACCGACGCACAGGCCTTGCTGATGTCTGATGCCGACGTCAAGCTCGACATCGGCCGCGAGTTGACGCGCGGCCTCGGTGCCGGCGCGAACCCGGAGGTCGGGCACAAGGCCGCCGAAGACCACCGCGAGGAGATCGAGGAGGTCCTCAAGGGGGCCGACATGGTCTTCGTGACCGCCGGTGAGGGCGGCGGCACGGGCACCGGCGGCGCGCCGGTGGTGGCCTCGATCGCCCGCAAGCTCGGCGCGCTGACCATCGGTGTCGTCACCCGGCCGTTCTCGTTCGAGGGCAAGCGCCGCGCCAAGCAGGCGGAAGACGGCATCCAGGCGCTGCGCAACGAGTGCGACACGCTGATCGTCATCCCCAACGACCGACTGCTCCAGCTGGGTGACATCGGTGTCAGCCTGATGGACGCGTTCCGCTCGGCCGACGAGGTCCTGCTCTCCGGTGTTCAGGGCATCACCGACCTGATCACCACCCCCGGTCTGATCAACCTGGACTTCGCCGACGTCAAGTCGGTCATGTCCGGTGCCGGCTCGGCGTTGATGGGCATCGGTTCCGCGCGCGGTGAGGGTCGCGCCGTCCAGGCCGCGCAGAAGGCGATCAACTCGCCGCTGCTGGAGGCCTCGATGGAGGGCGCGCACGGCGTGCTGCTCTCGATCGCGGGTGGCTCCGACCTGGGCCTGTTCGAGATCAACGAGTCCGCGTCGCTGGTCCAGGAGGCCGCGCACCCGGACGCGAACATCATCTTCGGTACGGTCATCGACGACTCGCTCGGCGACGAGGTCCGCGTCACGGTGATCGCGGCCGGGTTCGATGGCGGCGGCCCCACGCACAAGAAGCTGGAGCCGACGGCGCTGTCCTCGCCGCCCAGGACGGCCTCCGGGCCGATCGCCACGGCGACGGCCGCGCCGACGCACGCACCGGCGCCACAGCCGGTCGCGCAGACCCACACCCCGCCGCCCGTGGTGCAGGCGCCTCCGCCGGTGTCCCAGCCGGCACCTCAGCCCGCGCCCCAGCCCGCGGTGCCGGTGACGCCGCCGCCCACGACGGTGCCGCCGCAGCCTTCGCCGGTGCAGGGCAACGGGTACGTGCCCTCGGTGCCGCGGTCGCTGTCGCAGAACGGGTCGTTGCCGTCGCGTCCGGTGCCGGTGACCGATGATCCGGACGACGAGGTGGACGTGCCGCCGTTCATGCGGCGCTGATCGTTCGCTTGGCGATCTTGTCGGACCCCCTGAGTAGCGTTTGGGCTCAGGGGGTCTTCGGTTTGAGGGGACGCCTGCGGGAGCTTGCCTTGGGGCGGGTGGTCGCCTTGCGCGTTCCGGGTCCGTGGGTGGGCGCGCTGGCGCCAGGCGGTTGCGTTGCTGGACGCGACCGGGCGGGTGGTCACCTCGCTCAGGACGGGTTGCGTTTTAGGGCTTTCGGGGCTCCGCCCCGGACCCCGCCAATCCGATCGAGGACCGGGTTCGTGTGGAAAGACGGCTCGGCTGCGCCATCGCTGGGCCTCGCCTTCGGCTTCGGTGTGGGTGTGGCGAACTAGGGTGTGGTTGTGCGTATTCGTCGTGTCGTCACCACTCGCGCTGGTGGCGTGTCCAAGGCCCCGTACGACTCGTTCAACCTCGGCGACCACGTCGGGGACGACGAGAAGGCGGTGGAGGCCAACCGCGCCCGGCTCGCCGAGGGCATCGGGCTCACGCCGGATCGTTTGGTGTGGATGGAACAGGTGCACGGCCGGACGGTCGGTGTGGTCGACGGGCCGCGGGACGAACCGTTGGAGGCCACCGACGCCGTCGTGACGAAACAGCCTGGTCTCGGGCTCGTGGTGCTGACCGCGGACTGCGTGCCGGTGCTGCTCGGCGACGAGGAGGCCGGGGTCGTCGGCGCGGTTCACGCCGGGCGTGTCGGGGCTCGTGTCGGGGTGGTCGTCGAGGCGCTCAAGGCGATGCTGGCGCAGGGTGCCGAGCTCGAACGGATCGAGGTCCTGCTCGGGCCGGCGGTGTGCGGTGAGTGCTACGAGGTGCCTGCCGAGATGCAGAAGGACGTCGAGAAGCACCTGCCGGGCAGCGCCTCGAAGTCGCGCAAGGGTACGCCCGCGCTCGATCTGCGGGCCGGGCTGTGGAACCAGCTGGCGAGTGCCGGGGTGGGCAGGATCGGCGTCGATCCGCGGTGCACGTTCGAGGAGAAGGACCTCTTCAGTCACCGCCGGCAGGCCCCGACCGGGCGGCTCGCGTCGGTTGTCTGGATCGAGCCGTGAACAGGCGGGAGGAGCTCGCCGCGAACCTCGCCGAGGTCGAGGAGCGCATCGCGAGGGCCTGCGAGGCCGCCGGGCGTGATCGTGCCGAAGTGATGTTGCTCGCGGTGACGAAAACCTGGCCCGCGAGCGATGTGGAGATCCTTCACGAACTCGGTTTGCGGAACTTCGCGGAAAACCGCGATCAGGAAGCGAGCGCGAAGGTCGGCCAATTGAGACATCTCGAAGGTGCGAGATGGCACATGGTCGGCAGATTGCAGCGGAACAAGGCGAAGTCCGTCGTCGAGTGGGCGGATCAGGTCGACTCGGTCGACAGCGTGAGATTGGCCGAGGCGCTCGCGAGGGCCGCGCACGCGAAAGGCGTCAAGCTCGACGTGTTGTTGCAGGTCAGCATCGACGGCGACACCTCGCGCGGCGGTTGCGCGATTCCCGATGTGCCGGAACTGGCTGGCGCGATCACTCGTTCGGGTGATCTTATTCTTCGCGGTGCGATGACTGTCGCTCCCTTGACGATGAAGCCATCGCAGGCGTTTGAGGCGTTGGCGTCAGTGGTATCAGGCCTACGTGATGATCATCCCACTGCCACCCGGGTGTCAGCGGGGATGAGCGGAGACCTGGAAGATGCCATCTCGCACGGATCGACCTGTGTGCGTGTCGGAACGGCGTTGCTCGGGAGTCGACGGCTAACGTTGCCGTAGGTTGTCGGGAACCTCGGGACCGTCCGCACCGTCCCTAAGAGTGGGGCACCGCCGAGGAGGGGCTGGAATGAGCGCTTTGCACAAGCTGAAGGCCTACTTCGGGATGGTCCCCGCCGAGTACGCAGACGACCCCGGCTACGACGACGACCGCGGTCGCTACGGCGACTACCGGTCCGAGTACGCGGCCGAGGCCGACGACTACGACCCCTATCCGCGGCGCAGCCGCGTGTTCACGCCGGGCCGGTCGGAGCTTCAGGGCTCCGGGTACCGGGCCGACATCGACGAGTCGGACGACTACGAGCCGGAGTCGCGGCGCGGGGGCAGCCCCTCGAGCACGCGGCGCTGGAGCGCCGATGCACCCGTGCACGGCGCACTCGCGGTCGAGCCGCAGCGCGAGCCCGTGAGCAGGCTGCGCCCGGTCGCCGAGCCGGCAGGCAACCCGTTGGCGCGCATCACCACGCTTCACCCCCGTAACTACAGCGAGGCGCGCACGATCGGGGAGCACTACCGCGACGGCACTCCGGTGATCCTGAACCTGACCGACATGGACGACGCGGACGCCAAGCGTCTCGTCGACTTCTCGGCGGGTCTCGCGTTCGCTCTGCGCGGGTCCATGGACAAGATCACCAGCAGGGTGTTCCTTCTCTCACCGCCCAACGTTGACGTGACGGCGGAGGACCGGCGGAAGCTGGCCGAGGGCGGGTTCGGCAACCACGGTTAGAGTTGACCCCGTGGACCCGATCCGTCTCGTCATCTTCTACCTCCTGTTCGCGTTCTCCCTGTTCCTGACCGCGCGTGTCGTGGTCGAGATGGTGAGGACGTTCGCGAGGGAGTGGCGCCCTGCGGGCGGCGTGGCCGTGACGCTGGAGACCGTTTACTCCGTGACCGACCCACCGGTCCGTTTCGTCCGTCGGTTGATCCCGACTGTGCGGATCGGGGGCGTCGGGCTGGACCTATCGATTATTGTGCTGTGGCTGGTCGTTATCATTCTGATGCGATTCGCAGATCCCAGGTGACGGGGAACCGGGGATGACCGCAGCCCAGGAGTGCGAGAGGTGATCCGATGCCGTTGACCCCCGCTGACGTGCACAACGTCGCGTTCAGCAAGCCGCCGATTGGCAAGCGGGGCTACAACGAGGACGAGGTGGACGCGTTCCTCGACCTGGTTGAGGGCGAACTGGCCCGCTTGATCGAGGAGAACAACGACCTCCGTCAGCAGGTCGAGCAGCTCGACCAGCAGCTCGAGACCGCACGCGCCGACCTCGACGACGCGCGCGCAAAGGCTTCTTCCAGCCCCATGACGACCCGCGTCCCGGTGGTCGAGGAGCCGCGCCGCCTGGCGCCGGTCCCGCCGCCGTCGGTGCTGGAGCAGACGTCCCCTGGCGGGGGCGGCGACCACCACGTGCAGGCCGCGAAGGTCCTGGGTCTGGCCCAGGAGATGGCGGACCGGCTGACCGGCGAGGCCAAGGCCGAAGCCGACGGCATGCTGTCCGAGGCCCGCACGAAGTCGGAGCAGTTGCTGTCCGAGGCCCGTGCCAAGGCCGACACGATGGTCAACGAGGCGCGCACGCGTGCCGAGACCATGCTGAACGACGCGCGCACGCGCGCTGAGACGCTTGAGCGGCAGGCCCGTGAGAAGGCCACCGCGCTCGACCGCGACGCGCAGCGCAAGCACGCCGAGGTGATGGGCAACATCACCCAGGAGAAGAACACGCTCGAGAAGCAGATCGACAAGCTGCAGACGTTCGAGCGCGAGTACCGCACGCGACTCAAGACGATGCTCGAGTCGTCCCTGCGCGACCTGCAGGACCGCGGCCCGGCCGCGCCGTCCGAGGGCCGTTCCCAGGGTTACTCCTTCGGCGCACGCGCCGAAGCGGGCTGAACTACTGTTCATTAGGTGCTCTTCGTAGTTCTGCTTCTGGTGCTGGCCGCCCTCGGGTTGCTCGTGCCTGCGCTGACCACGTCCAACACGATCTGGGCGTGGTCGTCCGTGGGCGCGAGCGTGCTCGCCGCCCTGGTCCTGCTCTGGGACTGGTGGCGACGACGTCCGGGGGTCCCCGCGGCCGTCGCGCAGAGTGTAGATCAACTAGCTGTAGCTGATGATCAACGGGTAGTGGTTGCGCCAGAGATCTCGTCTGGAGCCGACACACCGCCCGCTGACGAAGAACCACCGGAAGAGGACACCGACGCGGCGGACCTGCTCGTCGTGGCCGATCTGGTGGACGAGGTGCGGGTGCTGGACGAGCGGCCCCGGTACCACCTGAGCTCGTGTTCCTGGCTCGCCGGGAGGCCCACGCTGGGCCTCCCGGTGCAGGAGGCACGCCAGTTGCAGTTCACGCCGTGCGCCGTGTGCCGGCCGGATGCGACGTTGGTGTCCCGGCATCGCACGCCCCGTCAGGAGGTCACCGATGAGCGCGGCTGAGAACAAGGAAGTCGTCCGCCGGTTCCTCGACGAGGTCGTGGGCCAGGGCCAGTTCGACCTCGCCGACGAGCTGTGCGCCCCCGACGTGGTCAACCACGCCGCGGCGCCCGAACGCCGGCACGGCGTCGAGAACATCAAGGCCGTCCTCGGCTTCTCCCTCGGTGCACAGCCGGATCAGCGCTGGGTCGAAAGGCACTTCATCGCCGACGGCGACCTCGTGGTGGTCTACGGCCGCCGTGACGGCACCTGGCAGGCGCCGGGCTTCCGCGGCGTGCCCACCCCGTCGGGCGGAGAGGTGTCGGTCGAGCTCGCCCACATGTTCCGGCTGCGCGACGCCAAGATCGTCGAGCACTGGGCGGTGCGCGACGACCTCGGCATGCTGCAGCAGCTGGGCGCTATCGGCTGACTCAGCGCCGGTAGTGCAGCTTGGCGCGGAACGTCGTGTCCGGCTGGTCGCTCGCGTGGTGCTCGACGGCACCGTCGAACTCCGAGATCTGCCCGTCCGGTCCCCACGCGATGTGCTCGACGGTGAACTCGCCGCCGTTGTCGGTCCGCCCGAGGCCGCGGTTCACGACGAGCACCTTCTGGTCGACGTAGGCGCCCTCGGTGATGCGCAGGCCGTCGTGCCGGGTCAGGTCGATCTGCAGGTACTCGTTCCAGTCCGGGGAGTTCGCCTTGACCCGGATCATGTTGCCGGGGTGCTCCCACACCGAGAAGACCTCCGGCGGCGCCCAGTTGCCCGAGCGGCCGTTGGTGATCGCGTTGGGGTCGGAGTCCCAGATCAGGTAGTCGGTGTCGGCGGCGGAGGCCGGCGCCGCGGTGGCGACGAGGAGAGCGGCTGCGAGCAGGGCGGCGCGCATCAGGCCGCACTCCGCACGTAGTGGATCTGCACCCGGAGCGCGTTGTCCGGCTTGTCGCCGCAGTGGTGCTCCACGGAGGCGTCGAGCGCGGTCACGATCCCGCGGTCGTCGAGGTCGAGGCGGTCGACGGTGAAGTCGGCCTTGTCGTCGATGCAGCCGAGGTTCCAGGAGATGACCTTGGCCCTCTGGCCGGTGTAGGTCCCCGGTGTGATCGGGTTTCCGTCATGGCGCGAGAGGTCGACCACGTAGTAAGTCCGGGCCTGCGGGTTGTCGACGTCCACGTGCAGGGTGTTGTCGTCCCACACCCGTTGGCTCACGATGAACTCCGTCTCCGGAGTGGTCCACTTGCCGCTCGTGGCGGTGATCGGGAACGCGTGGGCCTCGGCGTCGAACACGAAGCTCGACGGCTCGCCGGCGGAGGCCACTCCGGCGCCCAGTAACGAAAGAGCGCAGGTCAAAGCCAAGATTCGCATCTGTCCCCCCAGGTTGATGGTCTCTGCGGCCAGTCTGGAGGAGGTGGCGTTCAGCGCGCCATGAGTGGATCTACTCAGAGCACGACCGGGCGCGCGCCGTGCGCTGTGACCAGGCCGGGTAGGCGTTCACGGCTCGTCACGATCACACGGCACCGTGGGGTTCCAGGCAGCAGCGGCACGACCTGGGCCGTGTCGGCGGCGTTGTCGAGGACGATCAGCATGCTCCGGTCTGCGAGCAACGTGCGGTAGAGCGCTGTCTGCGCGTGCGGCTCCGGTGGGATGCCGTCGGGTGCGGTGCCCAACGCGGTGATGAACGCGCGGACGACGTCGGCGGGGTCGCTGCCGTTGAGGTCGACGAACAGCTGGCCGTCCGGGTAGTCGGCGGCGTGCGCGTGCGCCCAGTGCAGCGCGAGCCAGGTCTTGCCGGCGCCGGCCGGTCCGGTGATCGTGACGATCGGGCCGTCGTCCAGGGCCGCGAGCTCCGCCTCCCGGCCCGTGAAACCCGTTGGTGCGGTGGGAAGCTGGCGTGGGCTCCACTGTGGACGTTGGACGAGCGACGCGTGCAGGTCCCGCAGTGCGGGGCCGGGGTCGAGGCCCAGTTCGTCCGCGAGACGGTTTTTCAGCCGCGAGTAGTAGGCGAGCGCATCGGGCCGTCGGTCCGCGCCGATCAACGCGCGCATCAGCTGTCCGGCGAGCCGTTCGTCGAGAGGGCGTGACGTGGTGCGCGCGGTCAGTTCGGCCACCAGGGACCGGTGTTCGCCCGCGGCGAGCCGGGCGTCGGTGTGGTCCAGTTCGGCGGCGGTGATCTCGCCGGACACCGTCTCGCGCAGACCGTCGAACCACGGTCCGTGCAGCCCCTCGAACGGTTCGCCGCGCACGAGCGCCATGGCCTCGCCGTGCCGGCCCTGAGCCACCAGGGAGCGGAAGCGGTGCAGGTCGACGGAGGCGGGATCGGCCTCCAGCACGTACCCGCCGGAGCGGCGCACGATCGGCAGCCCGTCCAGCGCGGTCCGCAGCCGCGACACGTAGCTGTAGAGCGCCGCCTTGGCCTGGCGCGGCGGTGCCTCGCCCCAGACGCGTACGAGCAGCTTGTCGACGCCGACCACCTGGTTGACGTCCACCAGCAGCACCGCCAGCACGCTCAGCTGCCGGGCGTGTCCCACGTCGACGAGCGCGGTGCCGCGCCGGACCTCCGGCCTGCCGAGGAGGAGGAACTCGTGGCTCACCGGTCCAGGAACAGCAACGTGATCAGCAACGCCAGCAGCACCAGGTCCACCACCACGCCCGTCGGCTTCGAGTCGAACCGCAGCCGGGTGATGGTGGCGCCGACCATCAGCAGCCCGAGTCCGACGGTGGCCGCCTGCGCCACCCACGGCCAGGTGACGAGGCCGGCGATCAGGCCCGCGGCGCCGGCCCACTCCAGGGCGCCGATGGTCCGCCAGAGCGCGCCGCTCATCCGGAAGTGGTCACGTGCCTGCAGCGACGCCTTCGCCCCGAACAGCTTGCCCGCGCCCGTCGCCGCGAACAGCAGGGCCAGCACGATCGACAACGCGATGGTCAACGTCATCCGGCGAGCATACGGTTTGCACCGACCCGTACCCTGTAGCTACAGGCACCGATCCGGCCATCACCGGGGAGCCTCCGGAAGAACGGGTTCGCCGAACCTCAGTAGAACCGGACGGGACCGGCCCGTCACAGCCGATGAACGAGCGGCTCGCCACGAGTGGTGAGCAAGCGGGGTGGTACCGCGGCCTGCCGGGGCAACGTCCGGCGTGTCGTCCTCGCGTGTCCCACATGACCGCGAGGAGCAGTGACGATGGCCTACCCCAGGGCCGGAGCGAACGAGGTCCCGGCGCAGCCGTCCTTTCCCAACCTCGAGCAGGACGTGCTCGGGTACTGGAAGGACGACGAGACCTTCCAGGCGAGCATCGAGCGCAACCCGGCCGGCGAGAACGGCGCGAACGAGTTCGTCTTCTACGACGGCCCGCCGTTCGCCAACGGTCTGCCGCACTACGGGCACCTGCTGACCGGCTACGTCAAGGACGTCGTACCGCGCTACCAGACCATGCGCGGCAAGCACGTCGAGCGCCGGTTCGGCTGGGACACGCACGGCATGCCCGCCGAGTACGAGGCGGAGAAGCAGCTCGGCATCACGCAGAAGCACGAGATCGACGAGCTCGGCATCGAGAAGTTCAACGAGGCGTGCCGCACGTCGGTGCTGCAGTACACGGACCAGTGGCGCGAGTACGTGACGCGGCAGGCCCGCTGGGTCGACTTCGACAACGACTACAAGACGCTCGACCTCGACTACATGGAAAGCGTCATGTGGGCGTTCAAGGCCTTGTGGGACAAGGGCTTGATCTACGAGGGCTTCCGGGTGCTCTGGTACTGCTGGCGTTGCCAGACGCCGCTGTCCAACACCGAGACCAAGATGGACGACGCGTACCGCGACCGGCAGGACCCGGCCGTCACGGTGGCGCTGCGCCTGGAGTCCGGTGAGCGGGCCCTGGTCTGGACGACCACGCCGTGGACGCTGCCGAGCAACCTGGCCGCCGCCGTGCACCCGGACGTCGACTACGTGACGGTCGTGGGCTCCGACGGCGAGAAGTACCTGCTCGCCGAGGCCCGCGTCGCCGCGTACGCGCGCGAGCTGGGTGAGGAGCCCGAGGTCGTCGCCCGCTACAAGGGCTCGGACCTGGTCGGCAAGAAGTACCTGCCGCCGTTCGACTTCTTCGTGGGCCGCGAGAACGCCCACCAGGTGCTCACGGCCGACTACGTGACCACCGACGACGGCACCGGCATCGTCCACATCGCACCGGCGTTCGGTGAGGACGACAAGGTCGTGACGGACGCGGCGGGCATCGACGTCGTCGTGCCGGTCGGTCCGGACGGCAAGTTCACCGCCGAGGTGGCGCCGTACCAGGGCGTGCACGTCTTCGAGGCGAACAAGCTGATCATCCGCGACCTCAAGGAAGCGGGCCTGCTGCTGCGCCACGAGACCTACGACCACCCGTACCCGCACTGCTGGCGGTGTGCGAACCCGCTGATCCAGCGCGCGCTGTCGGCGTGGTTCGTCGCGGTCACGCAGTTCAAGGACCGGATGGTCGAGCTCAACCAGCAGATCAACTGGGTGCCCGGGCACATCAAGGACGGCCAGTTCGGCAAGTGGCTGGAGAACGCGCGCGACTGGAACATCTCGCGCAACCGGTACTGGGGCTCGCCGCTGCCCGTGTGGGTCTCGGACAACCCCGAGTTCCCGCGCACGGACGTGTACGGGTCGCTGGACGAGCTGGAGCGCGACTTCGGCGTGCGTCCGGACAACCTGCACCGGCCGTTCATCGACGAGCTGACCAGGCCGAACCCGGACGACCCGAGTGGCCGCTCGACCATGCGGCGCATCCCGGACGTGCTGGACTGCTGGTTCGAGTCGGGCTCGATGTCGTTCGCGCAGGTGCACTACCCGTTCGAGAACGCGGAGTGGTTCGAGAACCACTACCCCGGCGACTTCATCGTCGAGTACAACGGGCAGACGCGCGGCTGGTTCTACACGCTGCACGTGCTCGCGACGGCGCTGTTCGACCGGCCGGCGTTCCGCGACTGCGTGGCGCACGGCATCGTGCTCGGTGACGACGGCCAGAAGATGTCCAAGTCGCTGAAGAACTACCCGGACGTCAACGAGGTCTTCGACCGCGACGGCTCGGACGCCATGCGCTGGTTCCTCATGGCGTCGCCGATCCTGCGCGGTGGCGACCTGGTGGTGACCGAACGCGGTATCCGCGACGCGGTGCGCCAGGCGGTGCTGCCGTTGTGGAACTCGTGGTACTTCCTCGCGTTGTACGCCAACGCTTCCGGGAAGGAGGGCACGTGGCGCGTCGACTCGAAGAACGTGCTCGACCGGTACGCGCTGGCGAAGACGCACGACCTGGTGCGCGACGTCCAGGCGGCGATGGACGTCTACGACATCTCCGGCGCGTGCCAGCTGGTGCGCGAGTACCTGGAGGTGCTGACGAACTGGTACGTGCGGCGGTCGCGGCAGCGGTTCTGGGACGGCGAGCAGGACGCGATCGACACCCTGCACACCGTGCTGGAGGTCGTCACGCGCGTGGCGGCGCCGTTGCTGCCGTACACGGCCGAGGTCGTGTGGCGCGGGCTGACCGGTGGGCGTTCGGTGCACCTGACGGACTTCCCGTCGGTGGCGGACCTGCCCGCCGACGACGCGCTCGTGGCGGCGATGGACGAGGTGCGCGACGTCTGCTCGACGGCGTTGTCGTTGCGCAAGGCCAACAAGCTGCGCGTGCGGCTCCCGTTGGCGCGTCTGACGGTCGCCTCGCCGGTGGTGGCGTCGCTGGAGGACTTCGCGGAGATCGTGCGCGACGAGGTCAACGTCAAGGAGGTGTCGCTGTCCACGGACGTCGACGCCTACGGGCAGTTCCAGCTCGTCGTGAACGCGCGTGCCGCCGGTCCGCGCCTCGGGCCGAACGTGCAGAAGGTCATCAAGGCCGTCAAGGCCGGTGACTGGTCCGAAGTGGACGGACGGGTGGTCGCCGCCGGCGTCGAGCTGTTCGAGGGCGAGTACGAACAGCGGCTGGTGGCAACGGATCCGGCTGCCACCGCGGCGCTGCCGGGCGGTGCGGGTGTCGTCGTGCTCGACACGGCGGTGACGCCCGAGCTGGAGGCCGAGGGCGTCGCGCGCGACCTGGTGCGCGTCGTGCAGCAGGCCCGCAAGGACGCTCAGCTGGACGTGTCCGACCGGATCACGCTGACGCTGGAACTCCCGGACGCCGTGCGCTCGGCCGTGGCGCCGCACCTGGAGTTCGTGCAGGCGGAGACGCTCACGTCGTCGGTGGTGTTCGGCTCCGGTGTTTCCGAGGGCACCGTCGGTGACGGCCTGAAGGTTCGCGTGGCGGTCGCCCGAGTGTGATCGCAGCTGTACGGGGCCGCTGTCTTCGGACGGCGGCCCCGCCGCATGTTCGGGGCGAAAAAATTGTCAGACCCTCTCGCTACGGTCGAACCAGACCAACTGGCAAGGGGGAATTTCAATGGTCCTGTCTGGGGGATGGCGCGTCCTGGTGGGCGCACTGATCCTTGGCGCCGGGGTGCTGGCGCCCGCCACCGCCTCGGCCGATCCGGCTGCGTGCAGATCTTGGGACGCGGTCGAGCTGCCGGTGCCGCCGGCGGTGAAGTTCGGCGAAGTGGCCGCGGCCTCCGGCTCGTACGCGGTCGGCAACGGGTCGTTCTGGTCGACGTACGGCTCGACCGTCCTGCTGTGGAAGGACGGGCGGCAGGCCAAGCAGCTGTCGTTCTTCCGGAGCGTCGTCGACGCCGTGGACGTGAACTCGTCCGGCACCGTGCTGCTGAACTCCACGTTCGCCAAGGCGGCTTCGCGCTGGCAGGACGGTGAGGGCGACGGCGTCTACCAGGGGCTGCAGGGGTTACCGGGTGAGTACGAGGTGCAGGGGCTGCACCTCAACGAACGCGGTGACGTGCTCGGCACGTCCAAGGGCAAGCCCGTGGTGTGGCCGGCGGGTTCCGCGACGCCGCGGCGGGTGCCGGGCACCGACGAGTCCTGGAAGCCGATCGGCCTCGCGGACGACGGCTCGGTGCTCGCCTCCTCGGCGTCGGGCACGTACTGGATCGGCGCGTCCGGGCCGGTCCTGCTCGGCGCGGCGGTGGAGGCTCGCGCGGTCGGCGGTGTGCACGCCGTCGGCATCGCCGACGCCGGTACCGAGGAGGCGAAGGCGGTGCGCTGGAACACCTCCGGCGAGATCACGGCCACGTACCCGTACTTCGCCTCGCCGGTGGCCGTGAACTCGCGCGGCCACGTGCTGTCCCAGAACGGTGCGGGCATCCTGGTGTGGTTCGACCCCGACACCGGTGTCGACGTGCACCCCTCGACCGGGCCGAGCCGGCTGTCGTTGACCGACCAGGACGACGTCTACGACACGTGGGGCACCGACTACCGCACGCCGATCATGTTCGACTGCGCGGGAGGCGGCCGATGAGATCGCGAGGCGGCCTGCCGAGGCCGCCTCGCCTTGGGGCACTACGGTTTCCGCCATGACCGAGCAGTCCGTGCTGCACGACACCAAGGTCGCCTACGACGCGGTCGCGGGCCTCTACGCCGACCTGTTCAGCGACGTCCTCGACCGGCTGCCGCTGGAACGCGCGCTGCTGGCCGCGTTCGCCGAGCTGGTGCGGGACGCCGGGCCGGTGGCCGACCTCGGGTGCGGGCCCGGCCACCTGACGGCGCACCTGAACGCGCTCGGGCTGAGCGCGTTCGGGGTCGACCTGTCGTCCGAGATGATCGCGCTGGCCCGCCGGGCGCATCCGGGCCTGCGGTTCGACGAAGGCGACATGACCGCGCTCGACCTCGACGACGGAGTGCTGGGCGGCATCCTCGCGTTCTACTCGGTCATCCACACGCCACCGGCGCGGCTGCCGGCGGTGTTCGCGGAGTTCGGGCGGGTGCTGGCGCCGGGAGGTCATCTGCTGGTCGGGTTCTTCGCGGGGGACGACCCGCGGCCGCAGGAGTTCGACCACAAGGTGACGCTCGCCTACCGGTGGTCGCCCGACAGCCTCGCGGAGCTGTTGGGTCAGGCCGGGTTCGCGGAGGTCGCCCGGCTGGTGCGGGAGCCGGGCGAGGGGGAGCGGTTCCTGCAGGGGCAGTTGTTGATGCGCAAGCCCGTGTGAGTCGCTGCTCGGGGTTGTGGTGTTGGTGCGAAGGCACGCCGCGGCCGCTGACTGACGTGAGCAGCCGCGGCGGTGGACCGTGTGGAACCCCGGTGACCTGCACCGGCAGCGGGTGATCAGGCGCGGGACGACTGCCGGTCCCGCATGCCGAACACCCGTCGCACCAGCCGGACCCAGGGCGACCACCGCGCCGGTGCGACGGGCGGGTCGCCCGCCGCACGAGAGCAGTTGTCGAGGAAGTCCTCCAGCAGGGCGTCGTGCAGCCACCGGACGACCAACGCCCAGCGCAGGCGGCCCGCGAGGTCGAACGACGCGACCAGCTCGTGGCGCAGCAGGTTGCCCTGCGCCGACAGCGTGTGCGTGCCCGAGAGGCCGACGAACTCGAAGGTGATCGAGGAGCCCGGCTCGAAGGCCGTGCACCGGTAGCGGATCGGGCCGTGCCCGCCGTCCGCGCCCACGCCCAGTGGCCGGTCGAACTCCATCGCCGGCCATCCCGCCACCGGCCACAGCTCCTGGACGCGCTCGACGAACGGCCCGGCCGGGACCGGGAGTTCCCGCACATGCACGTTGCGAACCACGACACGCTCCTTCCATACGGCACCGTATGTTGGCGAACCATACGCTAGCGTACGGAAATGCGCCGCACCCGTGACGACTGGACTGAGATCGCGCTGAGAGCGTTGGCGGAGGGCGGGCTCCAAGCCGTCGCCGTCGAGCCGCTCGCGGCCAGGGCGGGCGCGACGAAGGGGAGCGTCTACCACCACTTCCCCAACCGCGACGCGCTGCTCAGGGCGACGGTCGAGCGGTGGGAACGGGAGCACACCGAGAAGGTCATCGAGCTGGTCGAGTCGGAGCGGACGCCGCCCGACAAGCTCAGGACGCTGTTCGAGACGGTGCTCGACCGGCACCGCAAGGGTTCGGTGGAGATGGCGTTGCAGGCCAACGCCGAGAACGAGGTGATCGCGCCGGTCCTCAGGCGCGTCACGGAGAGACGGCTGGGCTACCTGACCGAGCTGTTCGAGCAGCTCGGGTTCGGCCACGAGCACGCCAAGAAGCGCGCGTTGATCGCGTTCAGCCTCTACCTCGGTCAGGCGCAGATGTTCGTGACCCTGCCCGGCCTCGTCGAACCGGTGCTCGACGAGGCCGTGCAGGTGCTGACGCAGAGACCTCAGGCAGCCAGGCCCCACAGCGTGTAGGCGATCACGTCCGCGTGGCGGTCGAGCGCCGTGGCGTTGATGTTCGCCGTGGTGTCGCAGGACTGGTGGTAGCAGCGGTCGAAGTACTGGCCGGCCGTGCCACCCCACTTCGCCGCCTGCGCCGGGGTCTTGACCTCGTCGCCGCCGGCGTAGGTGCCTGAGGTCGGGATCCCCGCGTTCGCGAACGCGGCGTGGTCGGAGCGGCCGTTGACGTCGGTCAGGTCGCTCTTGATGTTGAACGCGGTGAAGGCCGCCTCCAGCTTCTGCTGCAGCGCCACCGAGCCCGCGGGCTGTCCGCTCTCCCGGCCGTTGTAGACGAAGTAGCCGGGGTTCGGCGAGCCGGTCATGTCGAAGTTCAGGTACGCCTTGATCTTCGACTTGTCCGCGGCGGCCAGCGAGCGGACGTAGGCCTTCGAGCCGATCAGGCCGAGCTCCTCCGCGCCCCACCAGCCGAGCCGCACGTGCTTGGTGGGCTTGAAACCGGTGGCCTTCATCTGCAGGGCGATCTCCAGGATCGACGCGGAGCCGCTGCCGTTGTCGTTGATGCCGGGGCCCCTGGTGACGCTGTCGAGGTGGCTGCCCAGCATGACGACGTCGTTGGTGTCGCCGCCGGGGTAGTCGGCGATCACGTTGTAGCCGGTGGCGCCGCCGTAGCTGAACGACTGCAGCTTCGTGGTGAAGCCCGCCGCGTCGAGCTTGCTCTTCACCCAGTTCGCCGAGGCCAGGTACCCCGGGCGTCCGTGGGCGCGGTTGCCGCCGTTGTTGTTCGCGATCGTCTGGAGCTGGTTCAGGTGTGCCTGGACGTTCGCGACGTTGATGTTCGGCGCCGCCAGGACGGCGGGTGCCGCCGCTTGCGCCGTTGTCGTTCCGGTCACCATCAAGGCGGCCGTCAGTGCGATCAGGATCCTCATGGTTCAACTCCGTGCAGGGTGGGGATTGAGCCACTGATCAACATGCTCCGCCGTGCATGTGCTCGCTAGGTGCGAACGTCTGGTTGCCTTGCGATTTCGGATTCGGTCAATTCGGCGGTGATCAACCAGAATGGTCCAGGTGGGTGACATCACGGTCGTGCTGGGCATCGGTGCAGCCGTTCTGCTGATCTCCGTGATCGCGGTGCGGCTGTCGACGCGGCTCGGCCTGCCCTCGTTGTTGCTGTACCTGGGCATCGGGGTGCTCCTCGGCGAGGCGGTCTTCGGCATCAAGTTCGACGACGCCGACCTGACGCGGTCCCTCGGCATCGCGGCACTCGTGCTGATCCTGACCGAGGGCGGCATCACGACCCGCTGGCACGCGGTGAAATCGTCGCTGTGGTTAGGCGTCGCACTGTCCACAGTGGCCGTAGCGGTGAGCGTCGCGGTCACCGGCACGGCGTTGCACTTCCTGCTCGGCCTCGACTGGCGGATGGCGCTGCTGTGGGGCGCGGTCCTGTCGTCCACGGACGCGGCGGCCGTCTTCAGCGTGTTGCGGTCCTTAGGCGTGGGAGCGCGGCTCACCGGCGCGCTCGAACTGGAGTCCGGCCTCAACGACGCACCGGTCTACATCGCCGTCGTGCTGCTCGCCTCGGCGGACAAGATCTCGTGGACCGCGCCGCTGCTGGTGGTCTACGAACTGGCCGCGGGCGCGTTGATCGGTCTGCTGCTGGGAGTGTTCGGCGCCGCCGCGCTGAGACGGGCCGCGCTGCCCGCCACCGGCCTGTACCCGCTCGCCACCGTCGCCGTGTGCGTGATCGCTTACACGGCAGGCGATCTGGCGCACGCCTCCGGCTTTCTCGCCACCTACGTCGCCGCGCTGGCCCTCGGCAACGCCCGGCTGCCGCACCGCGCGGACACGCTGTCGTTCGCCGAGGGACTGGGGTGGCTCGCGCAGATCGGCCTCTTCGTCCTGCTCGGCCTCTACGCCGCACCGACGCGGCTGCTCGACGTGCTGGTCCCGGCGCTGATCGCGGGTGTGGTGCTGACGTTCGTGGCGCGGCCGCTGTCGGTCCTGCTCGCCTGCCTGCCGTTCCGGGTGCCGTGGCGGGAACAGGTGTTCCTGTCCTGGTCGGGGCTGCGCGGTGCGGTGCCGATCGTGTTCGCGCTGATCCCGTTGATCCAGGGCGTCGAGGGCGCGCGGCAGCTGGTCGACGCGGTGTTCGTGCTGGTCGTCGTGCTGACGGTGGTGCAGGGCACGACGCTGCCGTTCCTCGCGCGGCGCCTCGGGCTGGTGCGCCAGGGCGAGCCGCAGGAGGTCCAGGTCGACTCCTCGCCGCTGGACGAGCTGAGCGCCGAGCTGCTGCAGGTGCACATCCAGCGCGGGTCGAAGCTGCACGGCGTCTACATGACCGAGCTGCGGCTGCCGATCGGTGCCACGGTGAGCCTCGTGGTGCGGTCGGGGAAGAGTTTCACGCCACAGCCGACGACTCGGCTGCAGACCGGCGACCAGTTGCTCATCGTCACCACCGAAGAGGCGCGCGAAGCCGCTGAGCGGCGCATACGTGCCGTGGACCGGGCCGGTCGCTACGCACGGTGGAAGGGCGAGACCGGGGATTAGGTCGGTTTCCGAGGCTTCTCAGCATGTGATCGGTTGTCGACGGACGCCGCGAGGCTCCGCTAACGTCATCGGCAGGTCATGAGAGCCAGCGTCAAGCCCAAGCTTGCTGGCCGGCAACCCTCCAACCGCGGTGGGGTGCCCTTGGTGAGGACCTGGTCCGGCGCGTGGGGCGCCGGTCAAGCGCGGGCCTTCGCACGACGGGGCCCCTGGCCTCGGAGGCAGCTCGATGACGCTCGCGATCACCCCTCAGACCACGGTTGTTCCCGCTGTCGTCGGCGCTGACCTGCGCGTTCCGCTCGTCACCGGAGAGCGCGTCACGTACGCCAACCTCGACCACGCGGCTTCGGCGCCGTGTCTGCAGGAGGTGCGCGACGCGGTCGACGAGCTGCTGCCCTGGTACGCCAGCGTGCACCGCGGCGCCGGGTTCGCCTCCCAGGTCTCGACGCGGGTCTACGAGCAGGCGCGCGACCGCATCCGCAGGTTCGTCGGCGCGCACTCGTCCGACACCGTCGTCTTCACCCGCAACACCACCGATTCGCTGAACCTGTTGGCGCGCAGCATTCCCCGCAACACCGCGGTCGTGCTGTTCGACAGCGAGCACCACGCGGCGCTGCTGCCGTGGCGCGGGCCGAACGTTCAGCGCATCCCCACTCCGTCTTCGTCCGGCGCTGCGGTCGTCGCGCTGGACCGGGCGTTGGCCGCCGCCCCGGTCGGCCCTCGGCTCGTGATCGTCACCGGGGCGTCCAACGTCACGGGTGAGCTGTGGCCGGTCGCGGAGCTCGCGAAGGTCGCCCGCAGGCACGGCGCGCGCATCGCGCTGGACGCCGCGCAGCTCGCCCCGCACCGCCCGATCAACGTGCGTGAGCTGGGCGTCGACTACGTCGCGTTCTCCGGCCACAAGATCTACGCGCCGTTCGGTGCCGGTGTCCTGGTCGGCCGCGCGGACTGGCTGCAGCAGGCCCAGCCGTACCTGGTCGGCGGCGGTGCGACCGCGAAGGTGACCGACCACGGCGACCGCCTGGGCGTGGCGTGGTCCGCGGTGCCGGAGCGGCACGAGGCCGGCAGCCCGAACGTGGTCGGCGTGCACGCGCTGGCCTCGGCCTGCGAGATCCTGTCGCGGCACTGGGAGCAGACCGTCGCGCACGAGCAGGAGCTGCTGGTCCGGTTGCGGGACGGCCTGCGCACGGTCCCCGGTTTCCGCGAGCTGTCGATCCTGACCGACGCCGACAAGGTGGGCGTCGTGAGCTTCACGATCTCCGGCTTCGACGCGGGCTTCCTCGCGGCCGCGCTGTCCGCCGAGTACGGCATCGGCGTCCGCGACGGAGCGTTCTGCGCGCACGTGATCGTCGGACGGCTCGTCAAGCAGCTCGGATCGCACGAGGAACGGGCCGTCCGCGCGTCGGTCGGCCTCGGCACGACGGCCGAGCACGTGGACCGTCTGGTGGCGGCGCTGCGCACTCTCGTCACCGAGGGTCCGAAGTGGACCTACACGCAGCGCGACGGTCGCTGGGTGCCCGAGGACGACGGCCGAACCCTGCCGCCGTTCCTCGCGTAGTCCCGGTAGTGGACAATGACCTGGTGAGTGACGAGTCCAAGGCCGAGGAGAAGGCCGCTGACACGCCTGCCGAAGAGCAGGTCAGCGAGCCGAAGCCGGCCGAGGAGCGGAAGTCCAACGAGTTCGTCGGGGTCGACCTCGCCGATGACGACGACGATGACGACGCCGAAGCCAAATCCGACGCCGAGGCTCCCGAGGCGGCTGAGAAGCCCGCGGAGGACAAGCCCGCCGAGCGGGTCGTGGCGGCGGACGACGTCATCGAGCCGGAGTTCTCCCTCAGCGGGTCGTTGCCGGAACCGCGGATCAAGGTCCTCGGCGCGCTGGCGGCCGGCGTGCTCGTGCTGGACGTGCTCACCAAAGTCCTGTCCGTGGCGTTCCTCGAGGGTGCCGACCCGATCAAGCTGTTCGGCGGCGTGCTCTACCTGACGTTCGTCCGCAACCCCGGCGCCGCGTTCGGCATGGCCGAGGGCATGACGTGGATCCTGGCGCTCATCGCGCTCGGCGTCGTCGGGTTCATCCTCTGGATCTCGCGCAACCTCCGCTCCCAGCCCTGGGCCGTCGGCCTGGGCCTCGTGCTGGGCGGCGCCGTCGGCAACCTCGCCGACCGCCTGTTCCGCGAGCCGGGCCCGATGCGCGGCCACGTGGTGGACTTCCTGTCGCTTTTCGACCCGTTCGGCCGCGTGTGGCCGGTGTTCAACGTCGCCGACATGGCGATCGTCTGCGGTGGCGCGACGATCGTGGTGCTGGCGCTCATGCAGCACGACTACGACGGGACGGTCCACAAAGAAGAGAAGAAGGTCGAGGCGTGAGCGGATACCGAACGCTGCCGATTCCCGACGGGCTGGACGGCATGCGTGTCGACGCGGGCCTCGCCAAGCTCCTGGGTCTGTCCCGGACCGCCGTGGCGGCCATCGCCGACGCGGACGACGTGCTGGTCGACGGGCGCGTGGTCGGGAAGTCCGACCGGTTGGTCGCGGGCGCGATGCTGGAGATCACGCTGCCCGCTCCGCCGCAGCCCGTCACCGTGCAGGCGATCCCGGTCGAGGGCCTGATCATCCTGCACGAGGACGACGACATCATCGTCGTCGACAAGCCGGTGGGCGTGGCCGTGCACCCGTCACCGGGCTGGACCGGGCCGACCGTCGTCGGCGGGCTCGCCGCCGCCGGGCGCCGCATCGCCACGTCCGGTGCCGCCGAACGCCAGGGCGTCGTGCACCGGCTCGACGTCGGCACGACCGGTGTGATGGTGGTGGCGAAGTCGGAGTCGGCGTACTCGGCTTTGAAGCACGCCTTCAAGGAGCGGACCGTCGACAAGGTCTACCACGCGATCGTCCAGGGCCACCCGGACCCGATCAAGGGCACCATCGACGCGCCGATCGACCGGCACCCGAAGCACGACTACAAGTTCGCCGTGATGAACTCCGGCAAGCCCTCGATCACGCACTACGAGGTGATGGAGGCGTTCCGGGCCGCGTCGCTGGTCGAGGTGCACCTGGAGACCGGCCGCACGCACCAGATCCGCGTGCACTTCTCCGCGCTGCACCACCCCTGCGTGGGCGACCTGACCTACGGCGCCGACCCGACGCTCGCCAAGCGGCTCGGGGTCTCGCGGCAGTGGCTGCACGCCCGGCAGCTCGGGTTCCACCACCCGGCGGACGGCCAGTGGGTCACCTTCACGTCCGAGTACCCGGACGACCTGGCCGCCGCGCTGGAGAAGCTGCGCGAAGAGGGTTGATTGCGTCTGGGTAAATCATCGGTTGACGAGCTTTCATTTGATGTTAATCGGTGGCCTGCCTAGCGTTTTCGGCATGAACCTCATCGTCCTCGCGGCGTCCGGCCGGACCGGTCTCGCTCTCGCCAGGCTGGCGCTGGAACGCGGCCACACCGTCACCGCGATCGCCCGCGATCCGGCCCGCATCGGCCTCCACCACGGGCACCTGCGCAAGGTCGCGGCCGACGTGACCGACCCCGCGAGCGTCGCCGCCGTGGTCGGCGCGGACTCCGTCGTCCTGTCCGGTCTCGGCACCGACGTGCCCGGCGTGCTGTTCGACGGCGCCAAAGCGGTGATCGCCGCCGAGCCGAAGCGGATCATCTGGCTCGGCGCCTACGGCACGGGTGCGTCCGCCAAGGCCGCGGGTGACGGCGCCGCCGTGCTCTGGCAGCTGATGGGCGACCGGATCCCGGACAAGATCGCGGCCGACAACGCCGTGCTCGCCGCCGGGGGCACCGTCTTCCACGCCGGGGTGCTCGGCGACGGGCCGGAGAGCCCAGGCCGGCGCACGGTCGGACTGGACGCCGCGCCGCCGTTCGACCTCGGCGCCACGGTGAGCCGCGAGACCGTTGCGGCCGCCATGCTCGACGAGGCCGAGAACCCGCGCTTTCCCGGCGCTATCGCGTTGCCGCTAGCACCTCGGTGAGGGCCGTCCGCACCTGGTCGCGCAGCCACGCGTGGGCGAGGTCGGAGTCGTAGCGCTGGTGCCAGTTGCAGTTGATCACCGCCTCTCCGGACTCGACCGGCAGCGGCCTGGTGACCAGCCCGAACGCCTCGACCAGCGGGCGGCACAGGATCGCCGTGGTGGTGACCAGCACGTCGCTCGCCGCCGCGATCTGCAGCGCGGAGTGCACGGTCGCCACGCTCGCGATCACCCGGCGGCGCAGGCCGGCCGCTGCCAGCAGGTCGTCGATCGGTGCGGTGAGACGGCCGCGCCGGGAGATCACCACGTGCGGCTGGGCCGCGTACGCCGGCAGGTCCAGCAGGTCGGCGCAGGGGTGACCGGACCGCATGACGACGGCGAGCGGATCGGTGCCCAGCGTCTCGGAGCGGAACTCCGGCAGGTCCGGGGTGCCGCCGCCGAGCTCCAGGTCCACTCGGTGCCGCAGGTCGTCCGTGTCGGCGGAGTGCTCGGCCAGCACCCGCAGCCGCACGCCCGGTGCCTGCCGCGCGATCCTGCCGACCAGCAGCGGTACCAGCGACGAGGCCAGCGCGTCGTGGCACTGCAGGGTGAACGTGCGGTCCAGCGCGGCGAGGTCCAGCTCGCGGCTCGGCGTCAGCACGGCGTTGGCCTGCCGCACCAGCCGGTGCACCTCTTCCCTGATCGCGAGCGCGTACGGCGTCGGCGTCATCGAGTGGCCCGTGCGCACCAGGATGTCGTCGCCGGTCACCTTCCTGATCCGGCCGAGCGTCCGGCTGACCGCGGGTGACGACAGGTGCAGCCGGTCGGCCGCGCCCATCACGCTGCCCTCTTCGAGCAGGGCGTCCAGCACGGTCAACAGGTTCAGATCCGCTTGCATGACAGTCAATACTGGAGGAAATCATGATCGCAGCCACCACCGCCGCCGTCCGCCGCGCCGGAACGCGCATGCTGAAGCGGTACTCGACGGAGTCCCGCACGTCCTCACTCGCCGAGATCATGGCCGCCGTCCACGCCAACAACGCGGCCGTCGCCGACCTGCTGGAGCCCGAACTGGCCGGCATCCACCCGAGCGCGAACTGGCTCAACGACGAACACGGCTCCGGACCGCTCGACGAGGGCGACTGGTGGCTCATCGACCCCGTCGGCGGCAACCTGAACGCGGTACACGGCATGACCGACTGGAACATCGGGGTGAGCCTCGTGCGCGACGGCCGCCCGGTGCTGGCCGTCCTGTACTTCCCGCTGTTCGACGAGATGTTCACGGCCACCGAGGGCGGCGGCGCGTTCCTGAACGGCGTCCGGCTGAGGGTCTCGGACAAGACGTCACTGGACGGGGCGCTGGCCGGCACGGGCCAGGCCCAGCCGGGCCAGGGGCCGGAGATGGCGGACCGGGTGGGCGCCTCGTACAGCGCGATGGCGAAGGAAGCCTTCTACGTCCGGATCTCCGTGCCGGTGACCCATCAGCTCGCCCAGGTCGCCGCCGGCCGGATGGACCTGCACTGGCAGTACGACAACGTGCGCGCGCACGCGTCCGGTGTGTTGCTCGTGCAGGAGGCCGGTGGTGTCGTCACCGATCTCGACGGCGAACCGTGGACGTTGACGAGCCGCGAGTACCTCGCCGCGGCGCCGGGCGTGCACGCGGCGGCGTTGAAGGTGCTCGGCTGATATGTAGTGGCCTCTTGTCAAGGGGCAGGGTGAGGCGCCCGCAGGATGTGTTCCTGACGGGCGCCTCGTTCTTCGTCGTGGTGTGGTGGCGGGGTGAGCGTGTCGTTGGCGACGCGCGGTCAGGCTGATATGCGCGGGTTGGTTACCGCAGGACGAGCTGTTCGGCAGGAGCGGACCGCGTGTCTAGTGTCGAGCGTCGCTGGTGTTGGTGCCAGTTGCTCATAGCCGAGTCGCGGATCGCTCCACGCGCTGCTGTCCCGCCGCAACGGTGACGACGAAGTGGTTTCGGTGGAGTGCGGGTCAGTCGTTCATCACCGCCAGGGACCAGCACCAGCCGGCCAGTTCACGGGCGATGGCGACGTTGGAGACCACCGCGCGTTTGTGGCGCAGGTTGAAGCCGATCCAGCGGTCGTGCAGCCGTCGGTTGCCGGCGTCGCCGCGGGCCCTGGCCGCGGGCGAGGCGAGTTCCCAGCGCTCCCGCATGGTCTTGCCGGGTGTGTAGCGGGCACGATGGTGCCAGGCCGCTTCGACCAGCAGGCGCCGCACGTGAGTGTTGCCCGTCTTGGTGATCGAGCCCTGAACCCGTGATGCTCCCGAGGAGCTTTCGCTGGGTACCAGGCCGACGAACGACCCGATCGTTCTGCCGGTGAACCGGTGCCAGTCGCCGATCTCGACTGCCAGGGCGAATCCGGTCAGAGTGCAGACACCACGCAAGCACCCCAGCCGCCGTACGCATCCGGTGAACTCGCTGCTGGCGGCCATGGCCGCGATCGCCTTGTCGAGCCGGTCCCGGCGGGCCTTGACCGCGAGCACGGTCTCGTAGTCGGACTCGAACGCCATCCGCATCACCGGACTGGCGAATTTCTGGCGGCGCAGCCAGGCGTCATGGGCACCCGTCCAGGCCTGTCCGCCCATGTAGACGATTCCGTGGCGCAGCAACAGTTTCGACAGCCGATGCCGTGCCCGCATCAGATCACCGCGACAGTCCTCCCGCGCCCGGACCAAGTCCCGTGCCGCCTCCTGGTCAGGCGTCGGGACCGAGACCGGCGTGATCTCGTCCAGCCGCAGCAGGCGAGCCAGATGCACCGCGTCCCTGGCGTCGGTCTTGACCCGGCTGCCCGAGGGCCGCTGCAACTTCGACGGCGCTGCGACCACACAACGGATCCCGGCCGCGCTCAACACCCGATACAGACCGAACCCGGTCGGGCCGGCCTCGTAGGCCACCGCCACCGGGCCGGGCACCTCTGCCAGCCAGGACCGGATGTGATCGTGCGACGGAGTCAGTCTCGTCTGCACCAGCTCGCCCGTGACGCCGTCGATCGCCGCCGCCGCGACCGATCGCGCGTGCACGTCCAGCCCCACACTCGTACGCTCGGTAAACACCGGGGCCTCCCACGCATGTCGGATAGGCCGAGCAGGCCGCTCCTGCCCGGCAACCCACGAACAAGCGTGAGCGAGGTCCCGGCCCGCGACCACTCACATCAAGCGGTCACGTCATACCGTCTAGTCCTCGACGGTCCAGACGAGGGTGTTGAGGTCCACCTCAGGCCGGACGCTCCAGCGGACCTGGATCACCTCGGTCGTCTCCGGGAGGACGAAGACCGTGTGGCCGCCCGAGGTCTCGCCCGGCTGCGCGCCGAGCTTGTGCGCCGGGCGGGAGGACAGGGAGACCGGGGCCTTGGTGACGGTCTCGCCGGTCTTGGTGACCAGCACCAGGTACATGTCCGGCAGTGAGGTGTACGGCACCTGCGAGGTGTTGGTCACCTCGGTGTGGACGACCACGGCGCGTTCGCCCTCGGCCAGCTTGTAGCCCGCCGCGGTGAACAGGAAGTCCGCCGGGTCGACGACCTCCACCAGCTGGATGGAGAGGTGGGCGCCTTCGAGGCTGTCGGCTTCGAGCGCGGTGCCGATCTTGCCGGTGCGCGAGACCGGCCGCGGTTGTGGCTGGTCCGCGCGCACCCAGCCGGCTGACTGCGGCGGGCCCCAGGTGGCCTGGGGCTGGGCCGGGAAGGGCTGGCTGGTCGGGGGCGGTGGCGGGGCGTAGGGGACCTGGTGCGGGCCGCTGACGTGGTGGGGGCCGCTCTGGTGCCCGGCGTAGGGGCCGCCGGCGGGCTGGCCCAGGTAGTTGCCGTAGGCGGCGGCGTTCGCGAGGGCCCTGCGGATGCCGTTCGGGTCGCATTCGACGCCCACCAGCAGGGGGAGACCGCTGCCGGAGAGGGTGATCAGGCGCATGGCGGCCTCGCGCGGGTCCATGCCCAGGCGTTGCGCGATCTCGTGCACGGCTGCGCGGCCCGAGTCGGCCAGCAGGGCCAGCAGTCGGGCATCAACGGGATCGGGGGCCACCACGGGACGAACGCTACCTCGCGGTCATGATCTTCGTGTCACCGCGTACCGGATCGAGATCACCGCGACAGACCCCGGGTCCCTCCCCGCCGTGGACCCCGCGGCGGGATAGGGTTGGCAGATCCGGATTCGCGCCTTCCCCGCGCGCCCGTTCGATCTTCCTGGAGGTACGGTGTCGGACTCGTTTGTGCATCTGCACGTGCACACCGAGTACTCGATGCTCGACGGTGCGGCGAAGCTCAAGGACATGTTCGCCGAGTGCGAGCGGATGGGCATGCCCGCTGCGGCGATCACCGACCACGGCAACATGTACGGCGCCTACGACTTCTTCAAGCAGGCGCAGGGTGCCGGGGTGAAGCCGATCATCGGCATCGAGGCGTACATGGCGCCGGACTCGCGGTTCAACAAGAAGCGCGTGCTGTGGGGCGACCCCGGGCAGAAGGCGGACGACGTGTCGGCGTCCGGTGCGTACACGCACCAGACGATCTGGGCGCGCAACGCCGAGGGGCTGCACAACCTGATGAAGCTGTCCAGCCTGGCCTCCACCGAGGGGCAGCTGGGCAAGTGGCCGCGGATGGACGCGGAGCTGATCGCCGAGCACTCGGCGGGGCTGATGGCGACCACCGGGTGCCCGTCGGGCGAGGTGCAGACGCGGTTGCGTCTCGGCCATGAGAAGGAAGCTCTCGAGGCTGCTGCCAAGTGGCAGGAGATCTACGGCAAAGAGAACTTCTACATGGAGATCATGGACCACGGCATCGAGATCGAGAGCCGGGTCCGCGGTGGGCTGCTGGAGATCCAGAAGAAGCTCGACATCCCGTTCGTGGTGACGAACGACTCGCACTACACGTACCCGACGGACAAGGACACGCACGAGGCGTTGCTCTGCATCCAGACGGGCAAGACGCTGCAGGACCCGACGCGGTTCAAGTTCGACGGCACCGGTTACTACCTGAAGTCGCCGGACGAGATGCGGGCGGTCGACTCCAGCGACGCGTGGCAGGAGGGGTGTCGCAACACCCTGCTGATCGCGGAGAAGGTCGACACGACCGGCATGTTCGCGTTCAAGAACCTCATGCCGCGGTACCCGGTGCCGGAGGGCCTGACCGAGGACCAGTACTTCCGCGACGAGGTCTGGCGCGGCATGCACCGGCGGTTCCCGGACGGGGTCGACGACGAGCACACCCGGCAGGTCGAGTTCGAGATCGGCGTCATCCTGCAGATGGGGTTCCCGTCGTACTTCCTCGTCGTCGCGGACTTCATCAACTGGGCCAAGGCGAACGGCATCCGCGTCGGTCCCGGCCGTGGTTCGGCCGCGGGCGCGCTGATCGCGTACGCGCTGGGCATCACCGACCTCGACCCGCTGCCGCACGGCCTGATCTTCGAGCGGTTCCTGAACCCGGACCGCGTCAGCCCGCCCGACATCGACATCGACTTCGACGAGCGCCGGCGCGGTGACGTCATCCGGTACGTGACGGAGAAGTGGGGCAAGGAGAACGTCGCCCAGGTCATCACGTTCGGCACCATCAAGGCCAAGGCGGCCATCAAGGACTCGGCGCGAGTCCTGTACGGGCAGCCCGGCTACGCGGTTGCCGACCGGATCTCCAAGGCGATGCCGCCCGCCGTCATGGGCAAGGACATCCCGCTGTCGGGCATCTTCGACTCCTCGCACAAGCGGTACGCGGAGGCGGCCGAGGTGCGCGGGCTCTACGACACCGACCCGCAGGTCAAGGAGATCATCGACACCGGTCGTGGTCTTGAGGGCCTGATCCGCAACGCCGGTGTGCACGCCTGTGCGGTCATCATGTCCGCGGAGCCGCTGACCGACCACATCCCGGTCTGGATGCGCCCGCAGGACGGGTCGATCATCACGCAGTTCGACTACCCGACCTGCGAGACGCTCGGCCTGCTGAAGATGGACTTCCTCGGTCTGTCGAACCTCACCACGATCGACGACGCCCTGCGCAACATCGAGCTCAACGGCAAGGGCAAGATCGACATCACCGACGGCAACCAGGTGCCGCTCGATGACAAGAAGACCTACGAGCTGCTCGGCCGCGGTGACACGCTGGGTGTGTTCCAGCTCGACGGTTCGGCACTGCGCGACCTGCTGCGGTTGATGAAGCCGGACAACTTCGAGGACGTCTCGGCCGTCATCGCCCTGTACCGGCCCGGCCCGATGGGCGCGAACTCGCACACGAACTACGCGCTGCGCAAGAACAAGCTCCAGGAGATCACGCCGATCCACGAGGAGCTCAGGGAGTCGCTCGCGGAGATCCTGGACACGACCTACGGCCTGATCGTCTACCAGGAGCAGGTCATGGCGATCGCGCGGAAGGTCGCGGGCTACTCGCTGGCCCAAGCAGACCTTCTCCGCCGCGCGATGGGCAAGAAGAAGAAGGAGATCCTCGACAAGGAGTTCGAGGGCTTCGAGAAGGGCATGCTCGACCAGGGGTACTCGAAAGAGGCGATCAAGACCCTCTGGGACATCCTGGTCCCGTTCGCCGACTACGCGTTCAACAAGGCGCACTCCGCCACCTACGGCGTCATCGCGTACTGGACCGCGTACCTCAAGGCGAACTACCCGGCCGAGTACATGGCCGCGCTGCTCACCACGAACTCCGACAACAAGGACAAGTCGGCGATCTACCTCGCCGAGTGCCGGCGCATGGGCATCACGGTGCTCCCGCCGGACGTCAACGAGTCCGAGCGCGAGTTCGCCCCGGTCGGCAGCGACATCCGCTTCGGTCTCGGTGCCATCCGCAACGTCGGCGCCAACGTGGTCGACGCGATCATCAAGGCGCGCAAGGAGAAGGGGAAGTTCGTCGACTTCTCCGACTTCCTGCGCAAGATCGACGCCACGGCCTGCAACAAGAAGGTCGTGGAATCGCTGATCAAGGCGGGCGCGTTCGACTCGCTCGGCCACCCGCGCAAGGGCCTGCACATGGTCCACGTGGACGCGGTCGACGCCGTGATGATCACCAAGAAGGAAGAGGCCAAGGGGCAGTTCGACCTCTTCGGCGGCGGTGACGCGGCGGACGAGGACATCGCGGGCGTCTTCGACGTGAAGATCCCGCAGGAGCACTGGGAGTCCAAGCACCAGCTCGCCCTCGAACGCGAGATGCTCGGCCTCTACGTCTCCGGCCACCCGCTGAACGGCGTCGAGCACGTGCTGGAGTCCTATTCGGACGCCTCGATCGCCCGGATCCTGGAAGGCGACGTCGCCGACGGCACCCAGGTCACCATCGGCGGCATCCTCGCCTCGGTGATGCGCCGGGTGAACAAGAACGGCGAGTCGTGGGCGTCCGCCCAGCTGGAGGACCTCGCCGGTGGCATCGAGGTGCTGTTCTTCCCGAAGAGCTTCATGGTCCACGGCATGTCGGTGGTCGAGGACGCGATCGTGCTGGTCAAGGCCCGCGTGGCCAAGCGGGACGACCGCATCTCGCTGATCGCCAACGACCTCGTCGTGCCGGACCTGAGCGACATCGGATCGCGGGCGATGAAGCTGAAGATGCCGGCCACCAAGTGCCGCCCGGAGATCGTCACGCAGCTCAAGGACGTCCTGCGGGCGCACCCCGGCTCGACCGAGGTGCACCTCAACCTGATCATCAACGCGTCGCGCAACACGGTGCTGAAGCTGGACGACGCGCTGCGGGTGGCGCCCACGCCGTCGTTGATGGGTGACCTGAAGGCACTGCTCGGGCCCGGCTGTCTCGGTTAGCGGCGTTGCCCGAAAGTAGTGGCGAGAGATGAGTTAACGGGGTTAACTGGGTGGGGTGACGACACTCACCCAGTTGCCCGCCGACTACATCCAGAACCCGCACGAGGTGCACGCGTGGCTGCGTGCCGAGGGGCCCGTGCGCGAAGTCCTCATGCCGCGAGGGCTGAAGGTCTGGCTCGTGACTCGGCACGAAGAGGCGAAGGTCGCCCTCACCGACCCCCGGATCAGCAAGAACACCGCCGAGGGCGGTCACCTCTTCGACGTGCACTCGACCACCGGCGGTGCCCGCCGGGAGTTCAACCAGGCGCTGTCGGTCCACATGCTCAACATGGACCCGCCCGGCCACACCCGGCTGCGCAAGCTCGTGAACAAGGCCTTCACCGCGCGCCGCATCGAGCTGATGCGCCCGCGCGTCAACGAGATCGCGGCCGAGCTGATCGCGAAGCTGAACGACGGTGACGAGGTCGACCTGCTGGAGGCGTTCGCGTTCCCGCTGCCGATCACGGTGATCTGCGAGCTGCTCGGCATCCCGATCGACAACCGCGACGAGTTCCGCGAGTGGTCGAACACGCTGCTGTCGTTCGGCTCGAACGACGACATCGTGCACGCGTCGGGTGCGATGGCCCAGTTCCTCATCGGCCACGTCGAGAAGGTCGCCGCCCAGGAACCGGACGACACCTTCTTCTCCGCGCTCGTGCACGCCGACGACTCCGGCGACCGGCTGAACACCCAAGAGCTCGTGTCGATGGCCTTCCTTCTGCTCGTGGCCGGTCACGAGACGACGGTGAACCTCATCGGCAACGCGGTGCTGTCGCTGCTGCGCAACCCCGACCAGCTGCAGATCCTCAAGGACCGCCCGGAGCTGATCCCGGCGAGCGGCGAGGAGTTCCTGCGGCTGGAGGGCCCGGTCAACATCGCGACCTTCCGCTACACCAAGGAGCCGATCGAGCTCGGCGGCGTCACGGTCCCCGCGAACGAGCTCGTGATGGTGTCGCTGGTGGCCGCGAACCGCGACCCGGAGAAGTACGAGAACGCCGACCAGCTCGACGTCACGCGGTCCGTGCAGGGGCACGTCGCGTTCGGCCACGGCATCCACTTCTGCCTGGGCGCGCCGCTGGCCCGGCTGGAGTTCGACGTGGCGCTGACGCAGCTGCTGGCGCGCTTCCCGAACCTGACGCTGGCCGCCGAGCCGGAGACGCTGCAGTGGCGGGACAGCACGCTGATCCGAGGCCTGCACACCCTGCCCGTCCGGCTCGCTTAGTGTCTGGCGGGTGGACGACCTGCTGAAGCTCGACCAGGCGCACGTCTGGCACCCGTACGGCCCGATGCCGGGCACCCAGGAGCCGTTGCTCGTCGAGTCGGCTTCCGGGGTCCGGCTCCGGCTCGCCGACGGCCGGGAGCTGGTCGACGGCATGTCGTCGTGGTGGGCGGCGATCCACGGCTACCGGCACCCGGTGCTCGACGCCGCCGTCACCGACCAGCTCGGCCGGATGAGCCACGTGATGTTCGGCGGGCTCACGCACGAGCCCGCGATCCGCCTCGCGGCCAAGCTCGTCGAGATCACCCCCGCGGAGCTGCAGCACGTCTTCCTGTGCGACTCCGGCTCGGTGTCGGTCGAGGTCGCGATCAAGATGTGCCTGCAGTACTGGCGTTCGCAGGGCAGGCCGGAGAAGCACCGGTTGCTCACGTGGCGCGGCGGCTACCACGGCGACACGTTCAACCCGATGTCCGTGTGCGACCCCGACGGCGGCATGCATTCGCTGTGGCGTGGAATCCTGCCGCAGCAGGTCTTCGCGGACGCCCCGCCCGCCGAGATGGACACCGCGTACGTCCAGCACCTCGCCGACCTGGTCGAACAGCACGCCGACGAGCTCGCGGCGATCATCGTCGAGCCTGTCGTGCAGGGTGCGGGCGGGATGCGGTTCCACGACCCCCGCTACCTGCACGTGCTGCGTGAGCTCGCGTACACACACGACGTGCTGCTGGTGTTCGACGAGATCGCCACGGGCTTCGGCCGCACCGGTGAGCTGTTCGCCGCCGGCCACGCGAACGTCAGCCCGGACGTCATGTGCCTCGGCAAGTCCCTGACCGGCGGGTACCTGACGATGGCGGCCACGCTGTGCACGTCACGGGTCGCGGACGGGATCAGCGAGGGCGAGGTGCCGGTGCTCGCGCACGGGCCGACGTTCATGGGCAACCCGCTCGCGTCGGCGGTGTCGCTGGCGTCGATCGATCTGCTGCTGTCGCAGGACTGGAAGCGCGAGGTCAAGCGCATCGAGAACGGTCTGAAGGACGGTCTCGCGCCCGCACGCGCGTTGCCCACGGTGAAGGACGTGCGCGTGTTGGGCGCTATCGGCGTCGTGCAACTACATGAGCCTGTGGACATGGCACGAGCCACACGTGCGGCGGTGGAGGAGGGCGTCTGGCTGCGGCCTTTCCGCGACCTGATCTACACGATGCCGCCGTTCGTCAGCACGGACGACGACGTCGCCAGGGTCTGTCGTGCCGTGGTGGCGGCTGCTCGTTAGCGTGACACCCATGGGGAACATTTCGGCCGCCGTGTGCGCGGCCATCCTGGGAGTTGCGGGCCTCGCCGTGCCGGCGCAGGCCGCGGACGAACCCGTCACGTTCTTCAAGCTGTACGGGTCGATCACCGGCGGACGGCTCAGCTTCCCCGGCACGGGCAAGTGCCTCGACGCGGCGTTGGAGGAGATCGACCAGGACGGCGGCAAGGTCCAGATGTGGACCTGCGGGTTCGGTGGCGCCGAACAGCAGTGGCGGTTCGAGTACCCCGATGAGAGCGGTGGCGCGCTCGTCATCAACGAGGCGAACGGCAAGTGCCTCGACGTCGCGCTCGAAGAGATCGACCAGGAGGGCGGCCGGCTGCAGCTGTACCAGTGCACCGGCGGCCCCGAGCAGCGCTGGGAGCTCAACCCCCACCAGGGCGACATGCTGATCAGGAGCCAGGCGACCACGGGCTACCTGGGGGTGCCGAGCGTCTACGACGGCGCGCCGGTCGGCCTCTACGGCAAGGGCTGAGCGACCGCGGCCGACAGCTCGGTGTCGGTCGGCTCGACCAGGACGTCCCCGTTCGGGAGCACCAGGACGGGGATGTTCTTGCGTCCGGAGAGCTCGATCGCCCGGTCGCGCGCCTCGTCGTCGTTCTCGACGTCGATGTAGGTGAACGGCACGTTGTTGCGGGTCAGCCACGACTTGGCCCGGCGGCAGTCGCCACACCATTCGGCGCCGTACATCACGATCGGTTGCTCGGTCATGCCCTCACGGTAGGTGACCGCCTAGGGTGATTGCCTGTGAGCGTGCTGGTGATCACGGGAACTGGGACCGAGGTCGGCAAGACCGCCGTCACCGCGGGCATCGCGGCGCTGGCCAGGGCAGAAGGCAGACGGGTCGCGGTGCTCAAACCCGCGCAGACCGGTCTGCTGCCCGGCGAGCCGGGTGACGTGGCCGAGGTGGCGCGGCTGGCGGGTGACGTGACGACCCGTGAGCTGGCCAGATACCCCGATCCGCTGGCACCGGCCACGGCCGCCAGACGGGCGGGCATGGCCACCGTCCACCCCAAGGACGTCGCCGCGGAGGTCACGCAGCTCGACGAGACGCACGACCTGGTGCTCGTCGAGGGCGCGGGCGGGCTGCTGGTGCGGTTCGACGAGGGCGGGTCCACCCTGGCCGACATCGCGTGGGCGGTGAACGCGCCCGTGCTGGTCGTGGCGCAGGCGGGGCTCGGCACGCTCAACGCCACCGCGCTGACGGCCGAGGCGTTGCAGCGGCGCGGCATCGAGTCGATCGGGGTCGTGGTGGGCAGCTGGCCGTTGCACCCCGACCTCGCGTCGCTCACCAACCTGGCCGATCTGCCGGAGGCGGCGGGTGGTCCGCTGCTCGGAGCGCTGCCTCAAGGTGTGACGAAGCTCGGTTCTGTGGATTTCCTGGCAGTGGCCAAGAGATCGTTTTCACCGTGGTTCGGCGGGGAGTTCGACCCGGAGACGTTCGCGGCTCAGTTCGCGGTCCAGTGACCTACGTCGCTCCACGATGAAGGATTCAGTGAGGCATAGTGCTCGCCAGGCCACAGGAGGAGGAGAGACCGTGACCGCAGCTCCGGAACAGATCGACGTGCTCGACGAGGCTCGTGAGCAGGTGCTCGAACGAGGTGTCGGCCTGTCCGAAGCTCAGGTGCTCAAGGTTCTCGAGCTGCCTGACGACCGGATTCCCGAGCTCCTGGAGCTCGCGCACGAGGTGCGTGAGCGCTGGTGCGGGCCGGAGGTCGAGGTCGAGGGCATCGTCTCGCTGAAGACCGGCGGTTGCCCCGAGGACTGCCACTTCTGCTCGCAGTCCGGTCAGTTCCCGTCGCCCGTGCGGTCGGCGTGGCTGGACATCCCCGGCCTCGTGCGCGCCGCCCGGCAGACGCGGGAGACCGGCGCGACCGAGTTCTGCATCGTCGCGGCCGTGCGCGGACCGGACAAGCGGCTGCTCTCGCAGGTGCGCGACGGCATCAAGGCCATCCGCGAGGACGGCAACGACATCCAGATCGCCTGCTCGCTCGGCATGCTCACGCAGGAGCAGGTCGACGAGCTCGTGGCGATGGGCGTGCACCGCTACAACCACAACCTCGAGACCGCCCGCTCGCACTTCCCGAACGTCGTCACCACGCACTCCTGGGAGGAGCGCTGGGACACGTTGAAGATGATCCGCGACGCCGGCATGGAGGTCTGCTGCGGCGGCATCATCGGCATGGGCGAGTCGCTGGCGCAGCGCGCCGAGTTCGCCGTGCAGCTGGCCGAGCTGGAGCCGGACGAGGTGCCGCTCAACTTCCTCATCCCGAACCCCGGCACGCCGTACGAGAACTACCCGGTCGTGGAGGGCGC
The DNA here is from genome assembly GCF_053601075.1 of Lentzea sp. NPDC004789. Taxonomy (NCBI): domain Bacteria; kingdom Bacillati; phylum Actinomycetota; class Actinomycetes; order Pseudonocardiales; family Pseudonocardiaceae; genus Lentzea; species Lentzea sp. NPDC004789. The sequence goes on from NZ_JBSGBE010000007.1 coordinate 112,893, forward strand.
CGAGGCGCTGCGCACGGTCGGCGCGTTCCGGCTGGCGCTGCCGCGCACGATCCTGCGGTTCGCCGGCGGTCGTGAGCTGACGTTCGGCGACCTGGGCGCGAAGCAGGGCATGCTCGGCGGCATCAACGCGATCATCGTCGGCAACTACCTGACGAACCTCGGCCGCCCGGCCCAGCAGGACCTCGACATGCTGGAAGAGCTGTCCATGCCGATCAAGGCGCTGAGCCAGACCCTGTGATGATGACGACCGTGTTCTGTTCTTTCTGCGGCAAAGAGGAAGCTGACGGCGACCACGCGTTCTGCCGTCAGCGACTGTCGATGATCGACCCGCCGCGGTACTGCTCGCAGTGCGCGCGCCGCATGGTCGTCCAGGTGACCCCGGACGGCTGGGCGGCGCGCTGCAGCCGCCACGGCGAGATCACCTCGGGACGGTAGTAACCTCTCGCGAATGGACGAGAAAGCAGCCCCGGTTCGCATCGAACCCCTGCCGGAGCCGCCGTACGTCTACCACTACGTCCGGCCGCGGCCGAAGGTCGTGGTGAAGCGGGATCTGCTGCCGGGCCTGGTGGTGCTGCTCACGACGTTCGCGTTCGGGCTGCCCGCCGCGTACCTCTGGTCGTGGCTCGCCCCGGCCCAGCTCAAGATCGTGTCGGCGCAGGACAACAAGTTCTACCCGATCGGGGTGGAGAGCTACCACCGGCTCGACGCGCTGATGGTGTTCGTGGTGATCGGTCTCGGCGCGGGCGTGATCACCGGCATCGCGGTGTGGCTGCTGCGGCAGCGGCGCGGGCCGGTGGTGATGCTGGCGATGACGGCGGGTTCGCTGGCGGCGGCGTGGTTCGCGCAGTACCTCGGCGGAAACCTGGCCGCGGCCGCGTACCCGATGCCGTCGACGATCAAGCCGAACGACACCCTGCTGATCGCGCCGTCGCTGGAGACGTGGTGGGGAGTGCTGGCGTGGCCGTTGGCCGCCGCGCTGGCGTACGGCTGCTGCGCGGCGTGGAACGGCCTGGACGACCTGGGGCGGCGCCTCGGCTGAGACGCCGCCGGTCGGTCAGCCGACCCGGTAGGCGAAGTCGGGCATGTCGGTGACGAACATCTGACCCGGCGCGTGCGTGATCGCGAACGGCGGCCTGGACTTCATCAGCACCGCCTGCGGGGTCACGCCGCACGCCCAGAACACCGGCACGTCACCGGGTTCCGGCTCGACGGCGTCGCCGAAGTCCGGCTCGTGGACGTCCTCGATGCCGAGCATCCGCGGGTCGCCCGCGCCGACCGGAGCGCCGTGCACCGACGGCATCAGCGCCGTCACCTTGTGCGCGATGTCCACAAGGGACTCCGGGATCCAGCGCATCGACACGACCATCGGGCCGTGCAGCCGTCCTGCCGGGCGGCACTGGACGTCCGTGACGAACATCGAGACGTTCCTGCCCTGATCCACGTGCCGCAGCGGCACTCCCGCGCTCTCCAGCGCGGTCTCGAACGTGAAGCTGCAGCCGATCAGGAACGTCACCAGGTCGTCGCGCCAGAACTCCGTGGCGTTCTCGGGTTCCGCGACGAGCTCGCCTTTTTCCCAGACCCGGTAACGCGGCGCGTGGGTGCGCACGTCCGCGTCCGGCTTGAGCGCGCTGACCGTCTCACCGGCGTCCAGCACGTCGAGCACCGGGCAGGGCTTGGGGTTGCGGTGGGTGAAGAGGAGGAAGTCGTACGCCCAGTCCTTCGGGATGGCGATCAGGTTGGCCTGCGCCTGCCCCGGTGCCGTGCCCGCCGTCGTCATGCCAGCTCCTTGTTGACCGTCTCCGGCAACCAGATCAGCGCGACGACGGCGATCCCGTACGCCGCGGCCCCGAACAGCATCGCACCGCCGATGCCCAGCCGGTCGGCCATGAATCCGACCAGACCGGGGAAGACAGCGCCGAACGCGCGCCCGAAGTTGTACGTGAAGCCCTGGCCCGTGCCGCGCAGGCGCGTCGGGTAGAGCTCGGACAGGTAGCTGCCGAACCCGCTGAAGATGGCCGACATGCAGAAGCCGAGCGGGAAGCCCAGGAACATCACCAACGTGTTGGCACCGTTGGGAATCTGCGTGTAGGCGACGATCAGCAACGCACTCGCGGTGGCGAACAGCGTGAAGGTCTTCTTGCGCCCCAGGTAGTCCGTGAGATAACCGCCGCTGACGTACCCGATCCAGGCGCCGGTGATGAGGAACGCGAGGTAGCCGCCCGTGCCGATGACCGTGAGCTTGCGCCCGGTCTGCAGGAACGCCGGCAACCACGTCGCGAGCGTGTAGTAGCCGCCCTGGACGCCGGTCGCGAGCAGCGCGGCGAACAGCGTGGTTTTCAGCGTGCGGCCCTGGAAGATCTGCGGGAACGTGCCCTTCTGGTTGGCGTGCGCCTTGGCCTCCGGCGCGTCGTCGACGTTGCGGCGCACGTAGAAGATGAGGATCGCGGGCAGCGCACCGGTCCAGAACATGATCCGCCACGACCAGCTCGGGCCGGCGAGCGAGGCGACCAGGGTGTTGATGACGACCGCGAGCCCCCAGCCGACCGCCCACGCGCTCTGGATGAACGCCACCGTGCGGCCGCGGTACTTCGGCTTGCAGTACTCGGCCACGAGGATCGCCCCGGCCGCCCACTCGCCGCCGAAGCCCAGCCCCTGCAGGGCGCGGAACACCAGCAGCGTCTCGTAGCTGGTCGCGAAGCCGCACAGCACGGTGAAGAACGCGTACGCCGCGACCGTGATGATCAGTGTCCTGGAGCGGCCGAACCGGTCGGCCATGACTCCGGCCACCGCGCCGCCGATGGCGCTCATCAGCAGGGTGGACGTGCCCAGCAGGCCGGCTTCCGCCTTGGTGAGGCCGAAGTAGCCGGTGATCGCGACCAGGCTCAGCGGCAGGACCCAGTAGTCGTACGAGTCCAGTCCGTAGCCACCGAACGCGCCGACGAACGCGCGCCTGCCCTTCTGGCCGAGACTGCGGAACCAGGCGAAACGGCCTGTGTCCTCGGTCGTGGTCGTGCTCATGGGACACCTCGCAGCGTGGTGGAGGAGTGGTTGGGGTGTGATGTGGCCCTCAGTGACTAAGACTGTAAGGATTGTTCAACAATCCCACAAGGCCACAATCCAACGATCCGGCGATCGGAGGTACGGCTCGGCGGTTCGCGGTCGGCGGGGCGTGATCGCCTCTGCGGACGGCCCCACCGTCGGCCGCCGCACCACGGGCAGCGGCCCCGGCCTGCTGGTCGTTCACGGAGTGATGGACACCGTCCGCGGTTACCGGGAGCTGGCGGCGGACTTCACGCTGCACCGGGCTGGACACGGGCTCAGGGCCGAGGTCGAGGACGTCCGTGCGGCATCACCCGCGTCGCCGCCTGCGCGCCACCTCACAAAGACCCTCCACATGCTCGCGGATCTCCTGCCGCGGCGGCGAAGCACCTCGTGGCAGGCGCTCCCGCGCTGCGCGACTTCAGTTGGGGTTCGGTACGTGTCCGAACTCGGTGAGCGGCACCGGAACGGCCTTCAGCGCGCTGAGAATGCCGGTCTCCCGGTGCAGCATCCGCCTGACCAACCGCAACCGCCGCGCCGGCGAGGTCTCCTCCAGCAACCGCTGCCGGTCCTCGACGGGCAGCAGGCAGTCCGCGGCGAGCAGGTACGACAGCGCGCCCAGGTCGACGTCCTCGGCGGGTGGGGACCAGTCCTCGCGGTGCCAGGCCGCGCCGCAGTAGCGCTCGTGGGCCGCGCGGGCACCGCGTTCCAGGATCGGCACGACCTCCAGCGCCGCCTCGGGCACGGGTGAGTCGTCCAGGTAGTCGACGTGGCCGAGCAGGTAGGGCGCGGTCGTGGAGTCGACGTCGAGCAGTCGGAAGCGGCGGACTCCGCGCGTGACGATGTCGAAGCGGCCCTCCGGCAGCGGGCGGGCGTCGAGCAGGTCGGCGGAGCAGCCGATGTCCTTGAGGGAGCCGACGTTGTCGGCGCCCACCTCCCAGCCCTCCTTGATGCACACGACGCCGAACGTGCGGCCGAAGAGCGAGCCGGTCATCAGGTCGACGACGAGCTGGCGGTAGCGCGGCTCGAAGATGTGCAGCGGCAAAGACGCCCCCGGCAACAGCACCGTGCCCAGGGGGAAGAGCGGAAGCGTCTCGGCCACGCGTGCAACGTTACGGGGTGGCACTGCCGCCTGCTGGACGGCCGGATCCCGGCGGCCTCAGCACGGCGAACGGATCGGTGACTTTGATTCCCTTGGCGCTGAACCGGAACAGGGCCGCCGGGCGGCCGCCGGACGGGCCGGGGGGAGCGGTGCCGCCGGTGGGTTCGAGCAGCAACCGGCGGGACAGCACGCGCTGGAGGTTCGTCGCGGACACCCGGTAGCCGAGTGCGGCCGAGTAGTGGTCGCGCAACAGCGAGATCGTGAACTCCGGTGGCGCCAAAGCGAAGCCGAGGTTGGTGTAGGACAGCTTCGAGGCGAGCCGGTGCCGGGCTCGGTGCACGATCGAGGCGTGGTCGAACGCCATCGGAGGGAGCGTGTCCACGCAGTGCCACTCGGTGTCCGCCGGCCGTTCGGGATCGGCGTCCGAAGGGACCAGTCCGAGGAACGCCGTCGCCACGACACGGGGGCCCGGCACGCGGTCCGGGGCGCTGAAAACGGCGAGCTGCTCGACGTGTGAGAGTTGTCGCACGTCGACTTTTTCGGTCAGCTGGCGGCGGATGGAGGTCTCGACGTCCTCGTCCACCCGCAGCTCGCCACCCGGCAGCGACCAGCGGTGAGCGTGTGGCTCCCGTGCGCGCTCCCACAGCATGACCTGGAGTGACGCACCTCTCACCCGCAGCACAGCTGCCAGAACTTCATGCCCCACGCCCGCCACTCGGCTGATACTATCGGCGACGTTTTCGACCAATAGGCGAAAACCTGGAACCGAGGAGGCAGCGATGGTCGCTACCGCAACTGTGGGGCGAACCGCGTCAGGTGTGTTCGGCGGAGTCGAGCCGGACGCGGCGTGGCGGGACGAGGTGTTGCGCCTCGCGAAGGAGCGGGATGCCGTCATCCTGGCGCACAACTACCAGCTGCCCGAGATCCAGGACATCGCCCACCACACCGGCGACTCCCTCGCCCTGTCCCGCATCGCCGCGCAGTCGGACGCGCAGACCATCATCTTCTGCGGCGTGCACTTCATGGCCGAGACGGCGAAGATCCTGTCGCCGGAGAAGACCGTGCTGATCCCGGACGAGCGCGCGGGCTGTTCGCTGGCCGACTCGATCACCGGTGCGCAGCTGCGCGAGTGGAAGGCGCAGCACCCCGGCGCGGTCGTCGTGTCCTACGTGAACACCACCGCCGAGGTGAAGGCCGAGACGGACATCTGCTGCACGTCGTCGAACGCCGTCGACGTGGTGCGCTCGATCCCGGCCGACCGCGAGGTGCTGTTCTGCCCGGACCAGTTCCTGGGCGCGCACGTGAAGCGCGAGACCGGCCGCGAGAACCTGCACATCTGGGCGGGCGAGTGCCATGTCCACGCCGGCATCAACGGCCCTGAGCTGGCCGAACGCGCCGCTGCGAACCCGGACGCCGACCTGTTCATCCACCCGGAGTGCGGGTGCGCGACGTCCGCGCTGTACCTGAGCGGCGAGGGCATCGTGCCGTCGGAGAAGGTCAAGATCCTCTCGACCGGTGACATGATCACGGCCGCGCGCCAGACGAACGCCCGCAAGGTGCTCGTCGCGACCGAGGTCGGCATGCTGCACCAGCTGCGCAAGGCCGCCCCGGAGATCGACTTCCGCGCCGTCAACGACCGCGCGTCCTGCACCTACATGAAGATGATCACCCCGGCCGCGCTGCTGCGCTGCGTGCGCGAAGGCCTGGACGAGGTGCACGTCGACCTGGAGACCGCTCGTTGCGCCCAGGGCGCGGTGCAGCGCATGATCGAGATCGGCCAGCCCGGCGGCGGTGAGTGATGGCCGCGCGCTGGGAGGCGCGGGCCGACCTGATCGTGGTCGGCACGGGCGTGGCGGGTCTGACGGCCGCGCTGCACGCCCGTGAGCTGGGGCTTCGCGTTCTCGTCGTCACGAAGGCGGCGGGCGACGACGGCAACACCCGCTGGGCTCAGGGCGGGGTCGCGGTGGTCATGGAGGACCAGCACGACCCCGGTGACTCGGTCGCCCGGCACATCGAGGACACGCTGACGGCGGGCGCGGGCCTCTGCGACGAGGCCGCGGTCACCGCGATCATCTCCGGCGGACCCGCCGCGGTGGCCCGGTTGCGCGAGCGCGGTGCCGTGTTCGACGCGCGGCCCGACGGACTGCTGGAGCGCACCCGCGAAGGCGGGCACAGCGCGTTCCGCGTGGTGCACGCCGGTGGCGACGCGACCGGTGCCGAGGTGGAGCGGGCGCTGCTGAAGGCCACTGTGGACGGACGGGTTCCCCTGCTGGAGAACCACGTCGCGGTCGACGCGGTGAAGACGCCGCTGGGTGCGGTGGCCGGGTTGCTGGTGCTGGACGGCAACGGTGTGCCCGGTGTGCTGACCGCGCCCGCGGTGCTGCTGGCCACCGGCGGTCTCGGCCAGATGTACCAGGCGACCTCGAACCCGGCCGTGGCGACGGGCGACGGGCTGGCGCTGGCGTTGCGGGCCGGTGCGCTGGCCGCGGACGTCGAGTTCATCCAGTTCCACCCCACGGTGTTGTACACGGGTCGTGGCGCGCGTGGCCGCTGCCCGCTCGTCACCGAGGCCGTGCGCGGCGAAGGTGCCGTGCTGATCGACGCGACCGGCGCGCGGGTGATGAAGGGCGTGCACCCGCTGGAGGACCTCGCCCCGCGCGACGTCGTGGCGGCCGCGATCACCCGGCACATGGCGCTGGAGCCCGGTGGTGTCGACGACCACGTGTTCCTGGACGCGACCTCGTTGCACGACATGGCTTCCCGGTTCCCGACCGTGTACGCGGCCTGCGTCTCGGTGGGCGTCGACCCGGCGGTGGACCCGATTCCGGTCGCCCCGGCCGCCCACTTCGCCTGCGGCGGCGTGGTGTCCACTGTCGACGGTCGTACCGGCGTGACCGGCCTGTACGCCGTCGGTGAGGTCGCACGCACGGGCCTGCACGGCGCGAACCGCCTGGCGTCCAACAGCTTGCTCGAAGGGCTGGTCTGCGGCACCCGTGCCGCCGAGACCGTGGCCTCCGACCTCGCGCTCGGCCTGATCGCGCCGGCACGCGCGGTCGACCCCGTGCTGCCGACCGCACCGGTCGCGGACCGGGACCTGCTCCAGCGCGTGATGTCCCGCTATGCCGCGATCGGCCGTGACGCGGAAGGCCTCGCGGTCGTGGGCTCGGTGCTCGATGTGTCCACTGTGGACAAGCAGCTGGAGTCGCGCGAACTGGTCGAGGACGCGGCGCTGACCATGGCCGCCCGCGCCCTGATCGCGGCGGCGCAGGAACGCACCGAGTCGCGCGGCTGCCACGTCCGCACGGACTTCACGTCGCGTTCGCAGGAGTGGCAACGCAGTCAGCTCGTCCGGCTCACCCCGACCGGCCAGCCGGTGCTGGCCGATCCTGTTCTCGCAGAGGGTGTCGCATGACCATCGATCTGGCCAGAATTGATTGGGACGACGCGAACCGGGTCATCCAGCTCGCGCTGGAGGAGGACCTCCGCTACGGCCTGGACGCCACGACGCTGGCGACCGTGCCGGAGAAGGCCGTCGCCACTGCGGAGATCACCCCGCGCACGCCGGGCGTGCTGTGCGGTGTGTCCGTCGCCAAAGCGGCTTTCCAGCGCTACCTGCCCGAGGTCGAGGTGCTGTCCGAGGCGGTGGACGGCGACAAGGCGGTGCCCGGTGAGCCCGCGCTGGTGCTGACCGGCCCGACCCGCGGCCTGCTCACCGTCGAACGCACGGCGCTGAACCTGATCTGCCACCTGTCCGGCATCGCCACGCAGACCGCGCGCTGGGTCGACGCGATCGAGGGCACCGGCGCGTTCGTGCGCGACTCGCGCAAGACGTTGCCAGGGCTCAGGCTTCTGCAGAAGTACGCGGTCAGGACCGGCGGCGGCGTGAACCACCGGATGGGCCTGGGCGACGCGATCCTGATCAAGGACAACCACGTCGCCGCGGCGGGCTCCGTCGGTGCGGCGATCCGCGCGGCCCGTGCGCACTCGCCGGAGTTGCTGATGGAGGTCGAGGTCGACAGCCTCGCCCAGCTCGACGAGGCGCTGGCCGAGGGCGCGGAACTGGTGCTGCTGGACAACTTCACGCCAGAACAGTGCGCGGAGGCCGTCGCCAGGCGTCCGGCCGGGGTGAAGCTGGAGGCGTCCGGCGGGCTCACGCTGGACGTGGCCCGCCGGTACGCCGAGACGGGCGTGGACTACCTCGCGGTCGGCGGCCTCACGCACTCGTCGCCGTCACTCGACCTCGGCATGGACCTGCGCTGAAGGAGTACGCGGGGAGCTTTCGTACTCTCGTGCAGTACGAAAGGGCCCCGCGTGCGGTCGAGCAGGCGGCTGGTAGCGCTCGACGCCGGCGTGCTGGACACCGGGGAAGTTCTGGACCCGGTGCCAGTCGGCGGTCCGCGAGCCGACGCCGTTGCTGCCGGCCGAGACTGCGTCGAGGTGGTCCTGGGCGCTGACCCATTCCGCGTAGTTGATGACGCGCTTGCCGTCGTCGCGGATGTGGAAGGCGGCGGAGATGCCGCCGGGGTGCGGGTTCGGCTCGCTCGCGAGAGCGACGAACACCGAGTCGACCCACGCCCGTGCGGTGGCCTCGTCCTCGGTGTCGACGGTCACCAGGACGACGCAGCCGACCTGCTTGTCACCCCGGGGATCGCCGGAGCGGTAGAGCGTGTAGCCGTCGAGCTCGGTGCGGCTGCGGACGAACGGGGGCAGGACTGGAAGAGTCATGCCCCCGATCCTGTGATCTCCAGTTAGCTGGAGGTCAAGCTCAGTCGAAGGAACAGCCGGGGTTCGCCTCGTCCCGCGACAACGGCGCACCGACCGGGTTGACGTACAGCACGTCGAGCACCATCGGCTCGGTGCCGAGGTTGCGCCCGATGTGCACCTGGTGCGGTTGCTCGATCAGCGTGTCACCGCGGCGGTTCACGAACGTCGTGGTGCAGTCGGACTCGGTGCGGGTCAGCACGCCCTGCTTCACCACGGCGTAGAGCGTGCCGTCGTGGTGGTGCCAGCCGGTGCTGCCGCCGGCGTCGATGGTGATCTCGCGGAGGACGTAGTCGCGGTCGCCGGCGGTCCACTGGGCGAGGATCTTGCCGGTGACCCCGCGCGAAGGCGTCGCGTTGGCGACACCGGAGAACAACAGCAAAGCGGCCACTACGGCCGAAACGATGCGCATGGAGATCAACGTAGCCGTCGGTTCGCCAGCACCGGCAGTACTTCGCGCGCTTGTTCCACCGACTTCGGGTCGATTTCCGTCACGACGACCTCGGGCTGGCCGGACAGCTGCAGGACGACGTTGCCGAAAGGGTCGGCGACGGTCGAGTACCCGATTCCGGTCGGGGCGGACGAGCCCAGCTCGCCGGGGTAGGCCTGCCCGCACGCCACCACCCACGACGTGCAGTCGAGCGCGCGTGCCCGCACCAGCAGCTCCCACTGCTCCTTCTTGCCCGGCCCGGCACCCCACGACGCCCCGACCAGCACCGCCGACGCGCCCTTGTCCGCCAACGCCCGGAACAGCTCGGGGAAGCGGATGTCGTAGCAGGTGGCGACGCCCAGCGTGATGCCGTCGAGTTCGAAGGTCACGGGCTCCGAACCCGGTGCGACCGTGCGCGACTCCTGGAACCCGAACGCGTCGAACAGGTGGATCTTGTCGTAGCCGACGTGAACGTCCGGTCCGGTGACGAGCATCGTGTTCGTCACGCGGTCGCCGGACGGCGTGAACATGCCCGCCACCACCACGACGTCGTGCGACGCGGCGATCTCGTGCACCGCGGACGCCCACGGTCCGTCCAGCGGTTCGGCGACGGGAGCGAGCGGCACGCCGAAGCGGCACATCGTCGCCTCGGGCAGCAGGACGACCCGCGCGCCCTCGGCCCTGCGCACCGCGTCGCGGACCAGTTCCAGGTTGGACCGGGGGTCGGTGGTGGAGCTGATCTGACTCACAGCGATGCGCATGGGGATCACTGTAGGGTCCGGCAGTGTGCGTCTCCCACTGCTCCTAGTCGTGTTGCTGGCCGTCACGGGCTGCACCGAGACCGCCGCACCCCGCCCGGACGGTGGCACGAACGGCACGTCCATCGTGCTCGCCGACCGCGACGAGCCGACGACGCTGAACCCGTTGCTCGGCTACGGCGCGCAGGGCGTCTCGAAGATCTACGACGGGCTCGTCGAGCACCGCCAGGACGGTTCGCTCAAGCCGCAGCTCGCCGCCGACCTGCCGGAACCGGCCGCGGACGGGCTCAGCTGGACGGTCAAGCTGCGCGGCGACGTGAAGTTCACCGACGGCAGCACGTTCGGCGCGGAGGACGTCGTCGCCACCTACACCGCCGCGCTGCAGAACCCGGTCAAGGAGCGGTTCGGCACGCTCAAGGGCGTCGAGCAGGTCAACCCGTCCACGGTCCGCTTCACGCTGAACCAGACGCAGGAGGCGTTCCCGCACCTGCTCACCCTCGGGATCCTGCCCAGCGAGCAGGCCAGGCCGGACGGTCAGCCGATCGGCACCGGGCCGTACAAGGTCACCGAGTGGAAGAAGGGCGACCGGCTGCTGCTGGACGCCAACGAGAGCTACTTCGACGGCGCGCCCAAGGTCAAGAAGCTGACCGTCGTGTTCGTCAGCGACGACAACCAGCGCGCGCGCCGCATGCGGGACGGCGAGTTCGACGGCACGGTGCTGCCACCCAAGATCGCGACGCAGTTCACCGGCAAGTCGGGCCTGGTCGTGCAGTACCACCGCAGCGCCGACTACCGCGCGGTGCGGCTGCCCGCGGCCAACCCGGTCACCGGCAACGCCGCCATCCGGCTCGCGCTGAACTACGCGTCGAACCGCCAGGGCATGATCGACAGCCTGCTCGACGGCAGGGGCACGATCGCCTACACACCGGTGCCGGACGCGCTGGCCGAGGAGTTCGACCCGACCGCGAAGTTCCGCTACGACAAGACCGAGGCCGCCCGTCAGCTCGACCTGGCCGGCTGGGTGCCCGGGCCGGACGGCATCCGCGTCAAGGACGGCGTGCCCGCCCGGTTCACGCTGATGTACCCGCTCGGCGACGACCTGCGCGCCGACCTGGCCACGGCGTTCGCGGCGGACGCCAAGGCCGTGGGCGTGGACGTGCAGCTCGCCGGGCTGTCGTGGGAGGCGATCCGGCCGCGCATCGCCCAGGACGCGCTGCTCTACGGCGAGGGCTCGCCGTTCGACCCCGACCTGATGCTCTACGACCTGCGCGGTCAGGGCAGCCCGGCCGCCGACGCGGCGCTGGAGAACGGCCGCAGGCTCATCGACCCGGCGCAGCGGGCGGTGGCGTACAAGCTCTTCCAGCAGGCGTTCATCGCGGCACCGTCGATGGCGGTGCTGGTCTTCCCCGAACACGCGTACGTGATGCGTGACTCGTGGAACGGTTATCAGCCCGTGGTCGACCCGAACTCCTACGGCGCGTTGGCCTGGGGTCCGTGGTGGAACCTCGAGAAGTGGGAGCCTAAGTAGTCCTGGCGTTGATCTCGCGGGCGGCTCGCTGCGGGTCGTCCGCCCAGAACTCGACGCGCTCGACCCGCTGCACGCCGGTCTTGCCGAGGTTCACCAGCTGCGGCTCGTGGAACGGCACCGACACGTTCGTCTTGGTCAGCGACTGGATGACGAGCGAGTCTCCGATCACCTCGACGCTGCGCCGGCCGGTGTGGCTGCGCTCGGTGACCTCGGCCGTGCCGAGGTCCGCGGTCGGGATGCGCCAGTCGAAGAACCCCAGCTGACGCAACCGCAGCTCGTCGTCGGACACCGTGTGCGGCTGCTTGTGCAGGACGTAGAGAGCACCCACGCACACGACGGTGTTCAGCACGCCGAGCACGATCAACGTGATGAGCAGCCACGGGATGTGCAGGGCAAACGCGACCAACGCGATCCCGACCGCCGTGATGATCAGGAACCGCCAGTACCGCGGCCGCATGCGCTTGCCGTAGGGGATCTCCACCATGGCGGTGAGCCTATTTCGTGGCAGAGTGCGGGCGTGAACGACCTGATCTTCCTGGACAGCGCCGGTTCGTCGATCGCACCCGCACCCGTGGTCGACGAGGTCGTCGGGCACCTGCGCAGGGAGACCGAGATAGGCGGCTACCGGGCCGCCGCCGAACGCCGTGACGACCTCGACGCCGGCTACGGCGTGATGGCGGAGCTCTTCGGCTGCCTGCCGTCCGAGGTCGCGTTCACCGACAGCGCGACCCGGTCGTGGCTCACCGCGTTCGATGCCGTTGAGCTGCGCAAAGGCGACCGGATCCTGGTCACGGAGGTCGAGTACGGCGGCAACGCCGTGCCGATGCTGCGCCGCGCGGAGGAGACCGGCGCGACGATCGAGGTGATGCCGTCCGACCGGTACGGGCAGCTCGACGTCGAGGCGCTGGACCTGGACGAGCGGGTCAAGCTGATCTCGCTCGTGCACGTGCCCACGAACGGCGGGCTGGTCAACCCGGTCGACGAGGTCACCGCGAAGGCCCGCGAGGTGGGCGCGCTGGTGCTGCTCGACGCCTGCCAGTCGACCGGTCAGCTGGACCTGCGCGGGTACGACTACGACATGCTCGTCTGCACCGGGCGGAAGTGGCTGCGCGGACCGCGCGGCACGGGCGCGCTGGTCGTGCGGGACGAGGTCAGGAAGAGGCTGCGGCCGCGGTTGATGGACCACAGCGCCGCCGAGTGGGCCGCGCTCGACCGGTACGAGCCGCGTGCCGACGCGCGGGTGTTCGAGCTGTGGGAGTTCAGCGTCGCCGACCGGCTGGGCCTGATCGCCGCCGCGCGCTACGCCCTCGACCGGGGCCTGGACGTGATCGAGGCCGAGGTCGCGGACCGTGCCAAGCGTTTGCGCGACGGGTTGCGCACCATCCCCGGCATCATCGTGCGGGACCTCGGCGAACGGCAGTCCGGCATCGTCACCTTCACGTCCGAGCACGTGCCCGCGCTGGAGCTCAAGGACCGGCTGTGGGCGGAGAACGTCGCCGTGACGGTCTCGCTGCGCGGGTCGACGATGATCGACATGACGAAGCGGGGCCTGGACGAAGTAGTGCGGGCCTCCCCGCACTACTTCGTCACCGCGGAAGAGATCGACCAGGCCCTGGAGAGGATCAGCAGGTCTGCCCGATGACCCGCTTCACGCAGTCGGAGTACTGCAGGAACAGGTCGGTCGCCTGGTCGTTGCGGCTGGTCTGCGCGGCGATGACGTTGTCACGCGGGTAGAAGCCGTTGAGGCCGCCGCTGCTCGGGTACATCTCGAAGGTGTACGACCAGATCTTGTACTGGCCCCACATCCAGTCGTCGATGGTGCCGTCGGTGATGTAGAGGTCGCTCGACTGCTCGGGCGTGTAGCCGTTGGTGGCGGCCATCTGCTGCCCGAGCGTGCGGAACGCGCGTTCCTCGTTCGCGTCCAGGCCCGGCGCGGTGTTGTTGGTGGTCCAGCCGAACGGCCAGAGCACCAGCTCGGAGAACGTGTGGAAGTCGAGGTTCGTCTTGATCTGCTGCACGCCGCCGACCACGCGGGAGTTCACGAAGTCGCGGATGCGGGCGGTCTCCGGTGCGGAGAACGCCGCCGTGCCGCGGTAGGTGTCGGAGGAGGTGCTGCCGCTGGAGCCGCCGCAGCAGCCCCACTTGTAGCCCCAGTTGCGGTTCAGGTCGGTGCCGGGGCCCTGGCGGTTCTTGCGCCAGCCGCGGAACGAGCCGCTCGCGATGTCGTACTCGGAGCCGTCCGGGTTGACGCTCGGGATGACCCAGATCTCGCGCGAGTCGACCAGTGCCTTGATCGACGCGTTCGAGGCGTAGCCGTCGGTGAGGCGCTGGATGAAGTGCAGGCACATCTCGACGGTCAGGTGCTCACGCGCGTGCTGGTTGCACGTCACGATGACCTCGGGCTTGGCCTGGTCGACCGCCGGGTTGTTGCTGATCTTCAGCATCCACAGGTCACGGCCTTCGTACGACTTGCCGATGCTGGAGAGCTTCACCAGGTTCGAGTGGGCCGTGACGGTCTTGTCGAGCTCGGCCTTCATCTCGGCGAAGTTGTGGTAGCCGGTGTAGCCGGACGGGAAGTCCTGGGTCGTCACCTGACCCGGAACAGGGTCGGTGAAGTCGACCTTGCCGAGCTTCGCGAACTCGGCCTCGGCGTCACCGATGTACTTCATCGGCAACCCGGTCCTCCTCAGCGCACGGGCCTCCGCCGCGCTGGCGATCACGGTCACCGGACCGTTCGTGGTCTCGTCGATCAGGTCGGTGCCGGTGTAGACGACCTGCCTGAGCTGCTCGACGTTCCTCACGGTGATCTCGTAGACCGTGCGGCCGGAACCCGCGGCCTGGGTCGGGGCGCTCGTGCCCACCAGCAGCGGCAGGCTGAGTCCGAGCACTGCGGCGACGAGACCGCGGCGCTTGTTGAACATTGATCCTCCATCATCAGCAGGGGTTTACGACGGAGTTGTGCTCAACCGAGCGTGGCTCTGGTGTCACTCGCTGAGGTAGCGCCGTTCGCGGGCTGACGGTTGACAGAATTCGGCAGGAACTACCCTGTAGGGCATGCTCAGCCGCATCGACCTGCGAGGTCGCACCACGACTCCCGCTCAGCTGCGCGCCGTCGTACCGCGCGCCGAGGTGGACGTGGACGCGGTGCTGCATCACGTGCGGCCCGTGGTGGACGCGGTGGCGGAGCGCGGTGTCGAGGCCGTGTTCGAGTACACCGAGAAGTTCGACCGCGTTCGTCCCACTTCCGTCCGAGTGCCCGCTTCCGAGATTTCGTCCGCTTTGTCCTCGTTGGACCCGGCCGTGCGCGAGGCGCTGGAAGAGGTCATCACGCGCACCCGGCGCGTGCACGCCGACCAGCGTCGCAAGGACACGACCACGCAGGTCGTGCCCGGCGGCACCGTCACGGAGAAGTGGGTGCCCGTCGCGCGCGTGGGCCTCTACGCGCCCGGTGGCCTCGCGGTCTACCCGTCGACGGTCGTCATGAACGTCGTGCCCGCGCAGATCGCCGGCGTCGAGTCGCTGGTCGTGTGCTCGCCGCCGCAGGCGGAGTTCGGCGGCCTGCCGCACCCGACGATCCTGGCCGCCGCCGCACTGCTCGGCGTCGACGAGGTGTGGGCCGCGGGCGGCGCGCAGGCCGTGGCGTTGATGGCGCACGGCGGCGTGGACACCGACGGTGCCGAACTGGCCCCGGTCGACATCGTCACCGGTCCCGGCAACATCTACACGACGGCGGCCAAGAGGTTGCTGCGCGGCCTGATCGGCATCGACTCCGAGGCGGGGCCGACCGAGATCGCGATCCTCGCGGACGCCACGGCCGACCCGGTGCACGTGGCCGCCGACCTGATCTCCCAGGCCGAGCACGACCCGCTGGCCGCCTCCGTGCTGGTGACCGACTCCGACGAGCTGGCCGACCGCGTCGACGCCGAGCTGGAACGCCAGATCGGTGCGACGAAGCACCACGAGCGAATCCGCACGGCGTTGGGCGGCAAGCAGTCCGGGTGCGTGCTCGTGTCCTCTGTGGACGAAGGTGTCCGGGTCGTCGACGCCTACGCCGCCGAGCACCTGGAGATCCAGACGCGCGACGCGCGTGAGGTGGCGGCGCGGATCCGGTCCGCCGGCGCGATCTTCGTCGGCGCGCACTCGCCGGTGTCCCTTGGCGACTACTGCGCGGGCTCGAACCACGTGCTGCCGACCGGTGGCTGCGCGCGGCACTCGTCCGGACTCTCCGTGCAGACGTTCCTGCGCGGCATCCACGTGATCGACTACTCCGAGGAAGCCCTGCGCGAGGTCGCGGACAAGGTCGTCGCGCTGGCCAACGCGGAGGACCTGCCCGCGCACGGGCAGGCCGTGACGGCGAGGTTCGCCCGATGAAGCCGGTCATCGGCGCACGGGTGGAGCTTTCCGACCTGCCCCTGCGCGAGGATCTGCGCGGCCGCACGCCCTACGGTGCGCCGCAGCTCGACGTGCCGTACCGCCTGAACACCAACGAGAACCCGTACGCGCCGACGGACGCCCTCGCGGCCGATGTCGTGGCGGCGGTCGCGGAGATCGCGGGTGAGCTGCACCGCTACCCCGACCGCGACGCGGTGGCGTTGCGCGAGGACCTGGCGGCATACCTGGCCGAGACGACGTCGGTGCCGCTGACGGCCGAGAACGTGTGGGCCGCCAACGGGTCCAACGAGGTCCTCCAGCAGATCATGCAGGCGTTCGGCGGTCCTGGCCGGACCGCGCTCGGCTTCGAGCCGTCGTACTCGATGCACCCGATCATCGCCGCAGGCACGCGCACCGAGTGGGTGCCGACGCCGCGCCGGTCCGACTTCTCGCTGGACGTGGAGAAGGCCGCCGCGATCATCGCCGAGACACGGCCGGACATCGTGTTCGTGACGTCGCCGAACAACCCGACGGGGCAGTCGATCCCGCTCGCGGACCTGCGGCTGCTGATCGCGTCGTCCACCGGCGTGGTCGTGGTGGACGAGGCGTACGCGGAGTTCTCGCCGCAGGACAGCGCGATCAAGCTGCTTGACGAGTACGGCTCGCGGCTGATCGTCTCGCGCACGATGTCGAAGGCCTTCGCCTTCGCGGGCGGCCGGCTGGGCTACCTCGCCGCCGCTCCTGCCGTGGTCGACGCGTTGCAGCTGGTGCGGTTGCCGTACCACCTGTCGCAGCTGACGCAGGCGGCCGCGCGGGCGTCGTTGCGGCACGCGGCGGAGACGCTCGGCTCGGTGGCGCTGCTCGCCGCCGAGCGCGACCGCGTCGTGGCGGCGCTGAAGGAGATGGGATTCCAGGTCGTGCCGTCGGACGCGAACTTCGTGCTGTTCGGCTGGTTCGAGGACGCGCGCGAGACCTGGAAGTCCTATTTGGACCACGGCGTGCTCATCAGGGACGTCGGAATCACCGGTCACCTGCGGGTGACCATCGGAACGCCCGAGGAGAACGACGCCTTCCTCGCGGCCAGCAAGGAGGTCGGCCGGTGAGCCGTGTGGGCAAGGTGGAGCGCACCACCAAGGAGTCGTCGGTCTACGTGGAGATCGACCTGGACGGCACCGGCCAGGTCGAGATCAGCACCGGCGTGCCGTTCTACGACCACATGCTCACCGCGTTCGGCGTGCACGGCTGCTTCGACCTGATCGTCCGCGCGACCGGTGACGTCGAGATCGACGCCCACCACTCGGTCGAGGACATCGCGATCGTGCTCGGCCAGGCCCTGCGGGAAGCGTTGGGGGACAAGAAGGGCATCCGCCGGTTCGGCGACTGCTGGATCCCGATGGACGAGACCCTCGCGCACGCGGCGGTCGACGTCTCGGGCCGTCCCTACACCGTGCACCGCGGCGAGCCGGAGCAGTTCAACTCGTTCGTGATCGGCGGCAACTACCCGTTCGTGCTCAACCGGCACGTGTTCGAGTCGCTGGCCTTCCACGCCCAGATCGCGCTGCACGTGCGCGTCGAGTACGGCCGCGACCCGCACCACATCGCGGAGGCCGAGTACAAGGCGATCGCGCGCGCTCTGCGTGCGGCCGTGGAACCGGACCCGCGCGTCGGCGGCATCCCGTCGACCAAGGGCGTGCTCTGATGCCGAAAGAGGTCGTCGTCATCGGCCTGCTGGCCCTCGCGGGCTTTCTGGCCGGTGGCGTCTACGCCACCTGGAAGACCGCCAGGTTCCTGGCGGTCGTCCTGCTGGTGCTGATCGTGCTCGCGGTCGGCGGCGCGGTCCTCTGGCTCATGTAGTGCCCGTGAGCGAGCCTGACCACGACGCGTTCCTCTCGTACAGCCCGGCTGCGGACGGCAGGCTCGCCGAGGTGCTGCGGCGCGGCGTGCAGCGGTTCGCCAAGCCCTGGTACCGGCTGCGCGCCGCACGGGTGTTCCTCGACGGCGCCGGCGAACGGGCGTCGATCGAACGGGCGCTCGGCCGGTCGCGCTGGCTGGTCCTGCTGGCCTCGCCGGAAGCGGCGGCGTCGGAGCGGGTCGGGCGCGAGCTGGCGTGGTGGCTGGAACACCGGTCCGCGCGGCGGATCCTCGTCGTGCTGACGTCCGGCGAGTACGCGCGGTCGGTGCCGGCCGCGGTGCGCAGGGCGCTGGGCGAGGACCCGCGCTGGGTCGACCTGCGCTCGGCCGGACCGGTCGACGACGCGAACCCGCGGCTGCGCGAGGCCGTGGCCGCCATCGCGAGTGCGGTGCGCGAGGTCCCCGAGGACGATCTCGTCGGCGAGCACGTCCGGCAGCACCGCCTGACCGTGCGACTGGTGCGGGCGAGTCTGGTGCTGCTCACCGTTGCGCTGCTGGCCATCGGGCTGGTCGCGGTGGGGCAGCGCGGTTCGGCGGTGGCACAGGCCCGTGCCGCTACTGCGCGCGGCCTCGCGTCGGCCGCCGTGGCGAACCTGCGGACCGACCTCGCGTTGAGCCAGGTGCTCGCGGCGCAGGCGTACCGAGTCGAGCCGAACGCGCAGACCCGTGC
This sequence comes from Lentzea sp. NPDC004789, assembly GCF_053601075.1. NCBI lineage: Bacteria > Bacillati > Actinomycetota > Actinomycetes > Pseudonocardiales > Pseudonocardiaceae > Lentzea > Lentzea sp. NPDC004789. The sequence goes on from NZ_JBSGBE010000007.1 coordinate 131,463, forward strand.
CGCGCTGTTCTCGTCGTTGACGGCCGGCCCGCAGCTCGACCGGTACGTGCCGGTCGGTGGTGAGGTGTCCGCGCTGGCGTCGTCCGCGGACGGCAAGATCGCGGTCGCGGGCACCGAGGACGGCCGCGTGGTCCGGGTGGAGCTGGCTTCGGGCAGACGTGCCGAGCAACGGGTCGGCGTGCGCCCGGTGACGGCGGTGGCGACGAGCGCGAACGGTGGGGTGGTCGCGGCCTTCAGCGCGGGGTCGGCGTTGCGCTGGGAGGTGGGTTCGGGCGCCACGCAACGGTTCGGCACCCCGGATCTCAAGGACGGTCTGGTCGCGGTGTCGCCATCGGGCCGGTTCACCGCCGTGTACAGCACGGTCCGGGAGGACACCGACGCCGACGGCCGCACCCGCGCCCACCGGATCGTCCACGATGGAGAGACCGGTGAGCGGATCGAGCGCGACGACACGAGCTTCCCGGTGTACCTGCTGAGGCTGCCGAACGAGGACACGCTGCTGGAGGTGTCGTTCTTCGACTGGGTCCGCCGGGCGCCCTCGACGTTGGACGTCAAGGCGACCGCGGCGGGCAACGCGGTGCCCGCCGGCGGCTTCTCGGTCGGCCTCTCGCGCAACGGCGACTACTTCGGCTACTCGATGAAGGGCACGAGCAAGGTCTGGCGCACGACCCAGCCCGCGTTCGGCTTCGACACCCAGGACTTCCTGCTGTCCGACGGCAGGGCCGACCCGGCGGCCGTGGCGATCGCCGGCAACGGCACGCGCATGGCCGTCGCGGACACCGGCTCGATCCACGTCTACGACACGACCGGCCCGGCCGCGGGAGAGCGGCTGCGGCTGGACGGCAACAGCGAGACGTCGTTCGTGGAGTTCCTGGGCGACAACGACCACCTGGTCTCGTCGACGCACGACCGCCTGGTGCTGTGGGACCTGACCCGCAACACGCGCCTCGGTGCGCCGCTGCCCACGCGCGTTCCCCTGTCGTGCAACGCCTGCCCGGCGCCGTGGGTCTCGTCGTCGCACGGGAAGTTCGCGGTGGCGGCGGGTTCCGCGGTGGCGGTGGGGTCGTCCGAGGAGTCCGTCGGCCAGCCCAGCGCCTTCGGCCCGGTGGTGTGGAACTCGGCCGGTGACAAGGTGTTCGTCGTGACCTCTCCGGAGGGCATCGGCGAGACCTGGGACGTGCGCGACGGCGTGCGGAAGTCCGTGCGGTGGCAGGGAGACGTGCTCGGCGAGCGCGTGCTCGCGATGGGCGTGGCCCCGGACGAGCAGCGGCTCGTCACCGTGAACGAGCTCGGTGACGTGCAGGTGTTCGAAGGCCCCTCACTGGCGTCAGCGCGCACGATCCCGTTGGGGCGGCAGGGTTCGCCGTCCGCGGCGGTGAGCGCCGACGCGTCGAGGGCCGCCGTCGCCACCGCGGACTCGGTGGTGCTCGTCGACACCGTCGGCGGCACGCGGCGTGAACTCCCCGGCGGGGCCTCGGCGGTGGCGTTCACGTCCGACAGCCTGGTGGTGCAGCGGGCGGCGTCGATCGAGGTGTGGGACGCGGCCGGCACCTCGTTGCGGCGCACGATTCCCCGCGATCCGCGCTACCTGCCGGGGATCGCGGTGAACCCCGGCACGACGCTGGTCACGCAGCTGCGCCGCGACTACGTGCTGGTGGTGACGGACCTGGTGAGCGGCGAGCCGGTCGGCCAGGTGCCGGTCGTCGGCGAACACGACCGGTTCGGCCGCGTCGGCATGGCGTTCGCGGACGACCGGGCCGTCGTCACCGCGGTGTCGGACCTGCCGCTGTTCCGGTGGGACCTGGCGGAGGACGACTGGGTGCGCACGGCCTGCGCGTCCGCAGGCCGTGACCTGACTTCCGAGGAGTGGCGGCGGTTCGTCGGCACGGCGCCACCTGCGGACCTCACCTGCGGGTGAGCACCCGGTGGAACGTGGCCGGGTCCGGCTCGTGCATGGTCACGAGGTCGTCGGTGACGATCTCCAGGTGGTCGCGGTTCTTCTCGGGGGTGTTGCTGCCGGAGAACATCTCGACGCCGAGCCAGGTCTCGGCGTTGTCGTCGAGGCGGTTGTCGAAGCCCTGCTCGGCCATCGCGTCGTAGCCGGCCTCGACGATCTTTTTCACGACGCGCCCAGGTAGCGGGCCGGCACGTGGCCGGTCAACCAGACCCCGTTGGCGCTCAGCCGGAACTCGTGCCCGGCATCGCTCATCGCCTTGGCGTCCACCGCGAGGATCACCGGCCGCCCGCGACGCGCACCCACCCGGCGCGCCGTCTCCCGGTCCGGCGAGAGGTGCACGTCGTGGCGTGACATGGGGCGCAGGCCGTCGCGCATGATGTCGTCGAGGAACCGCGCGACCGTGCCGTGGAACAACGTGTCCGGCGGGATCGCGGCAGGCAGGCCGAGGTCCACCTCGACGCTGTGGCCCTGGTTGGCGCGGATGCGGTCGCCGTCGATCGTGAAGCGCTTCTTGTCGTTCCGGTCGACGACCTCGCGCAGCTCCGCCTCGGTGATGCCGAGAGCGGTCAGCAGGTCGGTCACCGGCACCCAGCCCGCGGGGTCGAGGGTGAGGCCGACGCGCTCCGGCCGGTGCCGCAGCGCCTTGGACATCCGCTTGGAGAGGCGGATCATTCTGTCTTCTTCCATCGCCCATAGGAAACCACGGCGCGTCCACCGGTTTTGCGGTTCGATGGACCTCGTGTGGCGGGAGCGGCGGGTGCCGGGTGAGGCCGAGATCTTCGTGGCGTGGCGGGAGGGGAGCGACGAGCGGACGTTGCTCGCGATCCACGGCGGGCCCGACTGGGACCACAGCTATCTGCGCGACCCGCTGGAGTGCCTGGACCGCCGGCTGCTCCTGCCGGACCTGCGCGGGTGCGGCAGGTCGGAACGGGTGCGGGAGTACCACCCCGACGGCGTGGTGCGGGATCTGGTGCGGGTGCTGGACGCGTTCGGCGTCGAGCGCGCGGACGTGCTCGGGCACTCGTACGGCGGGACGGTGGCGCAGCGGTTCGCGATCAGCCATCCGGAACGCGTGCGCAGCCTGATCGTCTCGGGCAGCAGTGTGCTGCCGGTGCCGCCGGACGCCTTCGCCGGGTGGGCCGAACGGGACGCGGTCCTGGCGCGTCAGGAAGATCCCTGGCAGCGGCAGGACCTGTCGCCGGAGGAGTGCGTGCGGGCGGAGGCGTTCGCGGCCGCGCCCGCCAACATCTGGCGTGCCGAGGCGATGCCCGGCTACCTGCGGCGGCTGGAGGAGGTCCGGTTCGGTGCCGAGTGGGTGCGGCCGTTCCTCGCCGGCACCCTTGCCCCGGTGCGGCTCCCGATGCGGCGCAACGGATCGCGGAGCTGGGCATTCCGGTGCTCCTGCTGCACGGACGGCAGGACATGACGTTCCCGGTCGGCCTGGTGGAGCCGACGCTGGCGCTGATCCCGCGGGCCCGTGCCGTCGTGCTGGAGGAGGCGGGGCACATGCTGCACGTCGACGAGCCCGACGGCTATCTCACGGCCTTGCGGGAGTGGCTAACGGGTGCCGCCTTCGAGGACGGGCTTGAGGCGGGGCGCGCCGGGGCCGTTTGACGCCTGCTCGTCGTCGATGTTCTGCAGGGCGCAGCTGCGCAGCGACAGGCAGCCGCACCCGATGCAGCCGGTCAGCCGGTCGCGCAACCGGTACAGGGCGTCGATGCGGGCGTCGAGCTCGGTCTTCCAGGAGCGGGAGAGGCGTTCCCAGTCGGACTTGGTCGGCGTGCGGTTGTCCGGCAGCTGGGCGAGCGCGTCGCGGACGTCCTCCAGGGTGAGGCCCACGCGCTGCGCGGTGCGGATGAAGGCCAGGCGGCGCAGCACCGAGCGCTGGTAGCGGCGCTGGTTGCCCGCGGTGCGGACGGACGCGATGAGGCCGCGGTCCTCGTAGAAGCGCAGCGCGGTGTGGGGGACGCCGCTGCGCTCGGCGACCTGGCCGATGGTCAGCATTTCCGGCAACTTGCTCACCCGATCATGGTAGCCGCTTGACCTCCAGCATGGTCGAGGTTGAACAGTTGGTGGCATGCAACGGATACCGGAGCTCTTCGCCAGGATGACCGGGGACGAGAAGCACGAGTGGGCGGCGGCCTCCACGATCGACGTGCTCTGGGTCCTCTACGACCGCGTTCTCAACGTCACGCCCGCCACCGCCGACGACCCCGACCGCGACCGGTTCCTGCTCTCCAAGGGGCACGGGCCGATGGCGTACTACGCGGTCCTGGCGGAGAAGGGGTTCATCGACGAGTCCACTTTGGATGATTGGACGTCGTGGGACAGCCCGCTCGGCCAGCACCCCGACCGGGTGCTCGTCAGGGGCGTGGAGATCAGCAGCGGTTCGCTCGGGCACGGGCTGCCGATCGCGGTGGGCACGGCGATCGGGCAGCGGATCCGTCGTAGCCCGGGGCGGACGTTCGTGCTGGTCGGCGACGGTGAGCTGGACGAGGGCAGCAACCACGAGGCGATCGCGGTGGCGGCTCGGCTGAACGTCGCGAACCTCACCGCGATCGTGATCGACAACCGGTCGGCCACGTACGGGTGGCCCGGAGGCATCGCGCGGCGGTTCGCCGTCGAGGGCTGGCAGACCGCCGAGATCGACGGCCGTGACCACGAGGCCATCCACACCGCACTGACCGCGCCGCACGACCGCCCGTACGCGGTGGTCGCCAAGATCGAGAAGGACCGCTGATGACGACGATGCGCCAGGCGTTCATCAAGACCGTCAACGAGGAGCTGGACAACGACCCGCGGGTCGCCGTGGTCACCGCGGTGATCTCCAGCAACGAGTTCCCTCAGGACCGCGAACGCGTGGTGGACGTGGGGATCCGCGAGCAGACCATGGTCGGCGTGGCGGGCGGTCTGGCGTTGGCCGGGCTACGGCCGGTGGTGCACAGCTACGCGCCGTTTCTCGTTGAACGGCCGTACGAGCAGATCAAGCTCGATATCGGCCATCAGGACGTCGGAGCGGTGTTCGTGAGCATCGGCGCGTCCTATGACGACCCGGCGTGGGGACGCACGCACCAGTCACCGGGTGACGTGGCGTTGTTCGACACGCTGCCCGGCTGGACCGTGCACGTGCCCGGTCATCCGGACGAGGTGACGCCACTGCTCCGGCAGGCGCTCAAGGACGAGAACCGGGTCTACATCAGGCTTTCGCTGCACGAGAACGCGCAGGCGTATCCGGTGGGTGAGGGATTCACCGCGCTGCGTCACGGAAAACGCGGTGTGGTGCTCGCCGTCGGACCGATGCTCGACCGGGTGCTGAAGGCGGTCGACTCGGAGAACGCCGACGTCACGGTGTTGTACGCGGCCACGGTCCGACCGTTCGACTCGGACGGACTGCTCGCGGCGGTGCGGGAGACCGACCACGCCGACGTCATGGTGGTCGAGCCGTACCTCGAGGGAACTTCGGCCCATCTGATTTCCGAAGCGTTGCAACCAATCCCGCACCGTGTGCGTTGTATAGGCGTCAAACGACACGCAGAGCTCCGCAACTACGGCACGGCGGAGGATCACGACGCTGCACATGATCTCGACGTGGTCGGGCTGGGGAGCGCTGTGCGGAGTTTCTTCAGGGGGTGAAGAAACATGTTCGCAGTCATGGGGGATGACTGGACCGGCGCGCCTTCTCGCGCCGTTTGAGGGTGAATCGGCGCACGAGCAGGCCCGATGCCTGGTCGTGCGCACTTTCCCGGATGGACTTGAGCCGCAGGAGAGCGGTGTCCTTGGCATGTCTGCCCGAAGCCGTCCGGCCGACGGGGGATGATGTCGCGCGTGAGAATGTTGATCTGGACCCCGTTGAACGCCGCCGAGCTGCAGAAGTCCATGCACGACGCCAGCATCGGCCCAGCGGCGCTCATCCCGGTGCAGTCCGGCACGGTGCTGCTGTTCTCCCCGCGGTCCAGGCAGCTCGACGTGCTGGGCGCGGTGGCGAGGGCGTGCCGGATCGCGGGCACCCGTGCGGTGGCGGCGGTCTGGAACTCCAGCTCCGCGATCGTCTACCCGGAGGTCGCGCGGATCTCGCGCGGGTGGTCCTGGGGTTCGGCGGCTCAGGTGCAGCAGCTCAGCACCGAGGCGAACCAGCACGGACCCGTCGGCCGGTGGTACCAGCGCGTGTTCGGCAAGTTCTCCGACTTCCGCGACCGGGCCACCGCACAGGCCACCTACGCCGAACGGTTCGCGGCGGCCGTGCCGCAGGCCGACCTGAACGCGGTGGCGGATCTGCTGCGTGCCCACCAGGACGGTGCCGGAGTGGTGCCGAGGCTGTTCGCCGCGCTCGGACTGCCGGATGTGGCCCAGGTCGTCGGGCTCGTGGAGCAGGGCCGGGCGGACCAGTGGCTGCGGACGCTCCCCGCACCGGGGCTGCCGTCGTGGGTCGGGCGCGCGCAGCTCCTGTTCTGCCTCGTGGCGGTGGTCGTCCTGTTCGCGCTGTCCACGCCTGAGTGGGTGAAGTTCGTCGTGGTGGTGCTGATGCTGTCCTTCTTCGGTCTGGCCGGGGTCGTGCGGAAGGGTTCGGTCGGCCGCAAGCCGATCAACACCGTGCTGCCGGTCATCCCGGTTACGCAGGGTGCCGCCCCCACCGACTAACCTGGTGGTCGTGGCACGTGTCGTCGTACTTGACTATGGCTCCGGCAACCTGCGCTCGGCCGAGCGCGCGCTTCAGCGGGTCGGCGCCCATGTCGAGGTGACGGCGGACCCGAAGGCGGCGCGCGAGGCCGATGGCCTGGTCGTCCCCGGTGTCGGCGCCTACGCCGCGTGCATGGAGGGCCTGAACTCGGTGCGCGGCGCCCGGATCATCGGCGAGCGCCTCGCGGGCGGCCGTCCCGTGCTCGGCATCTGCGTGGGCATGCAGATCCTGTTCGAGCGGGGCATCGAGCACGGCGTGCTGACCGAGGGCTGCGGCGAGTGGCCCGGCACGGTCGAGCGGCTCGAAGCGCCGATCGTGCCGCACATGGGCTGGAACACCGTCCGCACGCCGGAGGGCTCGCAGCTCTTCGCGGGCCTCGACGAGGACACCCGGTTCTACTTCGTGCACTCCTACGGCGTGCGCAAGTGGGAGCTGGAGCCGGCCGACCACATCAAGGCGCCGCTGGTCACGTGGGCCGACCACGCCGGTGACGAGTTCGTCGCGGCGGTCGAGAACGGCCCGTTGTCCGCGACCCAGTTCCACCCGGAGAAATCGGGTGACGCCGGAGCGCAGCTGCTGCGGAACTGGTTGACTACCTTGTCGTGATCATCCGACTGCTGACGGTAGCCGCGCTGACTGCCGTGCCCGGTGCGGCGGACGCCGCACCGGCGTCGTTCCAGGACAACTTCGACGGTGCCGTCCACACGGAGCTGACGCACGGCCTGAACGACAACCTCAAGCAGCGCCAGGGCACCGGTGCCGTCACGTACAGCCTGGTCGCGGGCGAGTCCGCGCACGTCAACGACCCGAGGCAGCCCGGGGTGCTGTCGTTGCGCGGCACCGGGACGGCCGTGCGCCTCGACGCGCCCTCCACCGGTTCGACGCTCTCGGTGAAGCTCACCCCGGCCGCGGACGGGTGGTCGTCGATCGTGCTCGCCCGGTCGGCGAACAGCACCGGCGACCCGTCCAACCAGGACATTGATCTCGGGTTCCGGTTGCGCCCCAACGGGAACGTGGAGATCTCGCAGCCGGGCCGGCCGGTGGTCCGCTCGTCGGTCACGCCGCGTGCCACGTTCGGCGTCACGCTGAAGATCGTCGGCACCGCGCTCGACCTCACCGTCAACGGGGAGCACCGGAAGATCACGCTCGGCACCGCGGTGCCGACCGGCAGGCTGTGGGTCTACCTGGGTGCGGGCAGCCCCACGGCCGCGAGCCTGGTCGACGACCTGCGGATCGCCGCGCTCGACTCCGACGACCTGCGCAAGCCGCCCGGTTCCGCGCTGCGCTACTACGGCTACCTCGGCGCCCGTGCCCAGGACGTGCGCGGGCACAGCAACCTCATCCTGGTCGAGGCGGGCGCGGAGCAGCGGGGTGCCGACGGTTTCGTGGTCTCCGACGCGGGCACCGCACGCGAGATGAGGAAGCGGTTCCCCGGCAAGAAGATCCTGTTCGCCGCGGCCGCTTCCGCGATCGACGACACGTTCGCGGTGCCGCCCGAGGCCGACTGGGCCGGGTTCGTCGACCACTGCGGTGGTTACGACGAGATCGAAGCCACGATGACCGAGCTGGAGCGACGCGCACCGGGCAAGGAGCTCTTCCTGCTACCGGCGAGGTCGTGCGCGGACCGGACGGACGTCGATCTGGCGAGCAGGCAGTACCTGCACCTCGCGCTCGCGCAGCAGCACCCGCGGTTCGCCGGGTTCCTGGTCACGCCGGTCGCGCCCGGTTTCGCGCGCACCGCGGACGCCCAGGAGCGCGTGGCCGCGCTCGTGCTGGGGGACGCTAGGCTGAGCGGGTGACGTTCACACTCCTCCCCGCTGTTGACGTGGCTGATGGCAAGGCCGTCCGCCTCGTGCAGGGCGAAGCCGGTACCGAGACGAACTACGGCGAGCCGCTCGACGCGGCGCTGCAGTGGCAGCGCGACGGGGCTGAGTGGATTCATCTGGTCGACCTCGACGCGGCGTTCGGCCGCGGCTCGAACCGCGAGCTGATCGCCCGCGTCGTCGGCGAGCTGGACGTGCGGGTCGAGCTGTCCGGCGGCATCCGCGACGACGCGTCGCTGGAGGCCGCGCTGGCCACCGGATGCGCCCGCGTGAACCTGGGCACGGCCGCGCTGGAGGACCCGGAGTGGTGCGCGAAGGCGATCGCGGCGCACGGCGAGAAGATCGCCGTGGGCCTGGACGTCCGCATCACCGAGCAGGGCCACCGGGTGAAGGGCCGCGGCTGGACGTCGGACGGTGGTGACCTCTGGGAGGTCCTCGACCGGCTCGACCGCGACGGCTGCGCGCGTTACGTCGTGACGGACGTGTCGAAGGACGGCACGCTCACGGGCCCGAACCTGGAGCTGCTGAGCGAGGTCTGCGCCCGCACCGACGCCCACGTGATCGCGTCCGGCGGTGTGTCCACTGTGGACGACCTGGTCGCACTGGCGAAGCTGTCGCGCGACGGCGTGGAGGGCTCGATCATCGGCAAGGCCCTGTACGCCGGTGCTTTCACGCTCCCGGAAGCACTCGCTGCGGTCCGTTGACCACCTTCTCGACGTGAGCGGCCGCGGCCGCGTGCGTGACTCCGGTGGAGTGCAGCACGCCGGCCGCGGTCCCGTCCTGTTCGAGCAGCACGCCGAGCAGGATGTGCTCGGTGCCGATGAACATGTGGCCCATCCGCAGCGCCTCGCGGACGGCCAGTTCGAGCGCCTTTTTGCAGTGCGTCGTGTACGGCTGCTTCTCGGGACGCTGCTTGGCCTCGTGGTCGAGCCGGTGCAGGACCGCGATGCGGGTGCTGCCGTCGCCCGACTCCAGCTTCGCGATGGTCTTCGCGGCGAGGCCGCCGGACTCGTCCAGCAGGCCGAGCAACAGGTGTTCGGTGCCGATGCGCTCGCTGAACCGCGCGTGGTGCCGGGCCAGCGCGATGACCCGGCGGGAGCGCTGGGTGTAGCGCTCCATCGACGGCTTGGTGAGCTCCGGCGACTCCTTGGGCACGAACCGCTTCTGCGCGGCCTGCTTCGAGACGCCCAGGCTCTCGCCGATCTCCGACCAGCTCGCGCCGCCGCGCCGTGCCTCGTCGACGAAGTGGCCGATGAGGTGGTCGCCGAGCTCGTTGAGCTGACCGCTCATCTCGACCGCCTTCGCGAGCCGGGGCAGCGCCTCGTCGGCCTCCCTCGCCACCGCGACGATGAGGTCGGTCAACTGGATCATGCGTCAACTTTAGGTTGACGATCAGGTGCGGGTCAACCTCAGGTTGACGCCGGCGTGATCTCGATGCCGATGGTGCCCGTGCGGCCGCGGCGCAGCCTGCTGCCCGTCATGGTCAACCAGCCCATGAAGCCGTACTTCTTCACGATCCGCGCACGGACGTCGTCGCTCGCGTTGTCGTCGAGCAGCCTCGCGCGCGCCTTCACCGACTCGCCCTTGGGGTTGCCGCGGAAGTCGCACGGCCCGACTTCCACGTCACCGCTGCGGCGGATCCGCTTGACCTTGCCGGTCTCCTTGGCGCTCCAGGCGTAGATCACGTCGTCGGTGTCGCCGGGGGCGACCCAGACCGGCGTGGGCACCGGGGTGCCGTCCTTGCGGAACGTCGTCAGCAGCAGGTACTCGCCGCGGCCCAGTTCGGTGATCATGGTGTCGCAGCGTAGTCCCGGCAGGCCGGCTTGTAGGCTTTCGCGCATGTCAGTGGCTGTTCGCGTCATCCCCTGTCTCGACGTCGACCGGGGCCGGGTGGTGAAGGGCGTCAACTTCACCAACCTCGTCGACGCGGGCGATCCCGTCGAGCTGGCCAGGGCGTACGACGCCGAGGGCGCCGACGAGCTGACGTTCCTCGACGTGACGGCGTCCAGCGGCGACCGGGAGACGACGTACGACGTCGTCCGGCGCACGGCCGAGCAGGTGTTCATCCCGCTCACGGTCGGCGGCGGCGTGCGCAGCCCCGAGGACGTGAACAGGCTGCTCCGCGCGGGCGCGGACAAGGTCAGCCTCAACACCGCCGCCATCGCCCGGCCTGAGCTGCTGCGCGAGTGCTCGGAGCGGTACGGCGCGCAGTGCATCGTGCTGTCCGTGGACGCGCGGCGCGTGCCCGGCGGCACGGGCTTCGAGGTCACCACGCACGGCGGCCGCACCGGCACCGGCATCGACGCCGTGGAGTGGGCGGCGCGCGGTCAGGAGCTGGGCGTCGGCGAGATCCTGCTGAACTCGATGGACGCCGACGGCACCAAGGCCGGGTTCGACCTCGAACTGATCGAGCTGGTCCGCCGCGAGGTCGACGTGCCGCTGATCGCCAGCGGTGGCGCGGGCGCGGTCGACCACTTCCCGCCCGCGGTCGCGGCCGGTGCCGACGCCGTGCTCGCGGCCAGCGTGTTCCACTTCGGGCAGCTGCGCATCGGCGAGGTCAAGGACGGCCTGCGCCAGGCGGGCGTCGTGGTGCGATGACACCGGTCGAGGTGCGGGTGGCCTCGGCGGTCGCGCTCGGTGGAGCAGTGGTGTTCTTCGCGGTGGGACTCGTGCTGTGGCACGCGACCGGGGACGCTGCCGTGCTGAAGCTGCCGTCGTTCGTCGCCGTCCTCGAACTTCCCGTCGCGGCGGCGTTGTTGTTGCGGCTGCGGTTCATGCACTACCCGGCGATGGTCGTGTTCATCCTCGTCGCACTGCTGCACCTCGTGATCGTCCTGGCCGACGGCCCGTCGTGGGCGCGCGTCGCGTCCGGCGTGCTGTCCGCCGTGCACATCTACGGAGTGGTCCTGCTCAACACCGGACCCGCTCGCGAACACCTGGGAGGATCCCGTTGAGCAGCCCCCTCGATCCCGCCGTCTCCGCCCGGCTCAAGCGCACGGCGGACGGCCTGGTCTGCGCCGTGGTCCAGCAGCGCGGCACCGGTGAGGTGCTGATGGTGGCGTGGATGGACGACGAGGCGCTGCACCGCACATTGACCACCCGCCGCGCCACCTACTACTCGCGCAGCCGGCAGCAGCTGTGGGTGAAGGGCGAGACGTCCGGGCACACGCAGTACGTGCACGAGGTGCGGCTCGACTGCGACGGCGACACGTTGCTGCTCACCGTCGACCAGGTGGGCGCGGCCTGCCACACGGGTGACCGCACGTGCTTCGACGCGACGGTGCTGCTCGCGCCTTAGGTCAGGTCGCCGGTGAGGTAGCGCTGCATGTTCGGCGCGATCGCCCTGACCACCGTGTCGAGGTCCGCCGAGGCAAGCGGCTCGAAGTGGACGACGTACCGGACGATCCCGAGCCCGACCATCTGGGTCGCGCACAACGTGGCGCGCAGTTCGCGCTGCTCGGCGCCGATCTCGGTCAGCAGGTTCTTGAAGATCGCGTTGACGAAGAACGACTTCAGCGCGTTCGCGACCTCCTGGTGGCTCGTGACGCTGCGGATCAGGGCGGCGAACGTGCCGCCGCCGGTCGCGTCCCAGATGGTCACGAAGTTGCGGATGATGCGCTCGCCCGCCTGCTCCACCGGGCCGTCGACGAGGCGTTTGAGGATCTCGGACGGGTCGAACGGGAGCTGCAGCACGGCCTGGGCGAACAGGCCCTCCTTGCCGCCGAACCAGTGGTTGACCATGGCGGCGTCCACGCCCGCCCTGGCGGCGATCGCGCGGACCGTCGCGCCGTCGTAACCCTTCTCGACGAAGGTCTCGCGTGCCGCGGCGATCAGCGCGGCCCTGGTGTCCTCGCCCGCGGCTCGGCGGCCACGACGTTTCTGGTTCACTTGCTCCACAAGGGTCATAGTTCAACAGATGTTGAATTTATGCAACAATTGTCCTCATGGTGAGCGTCATCGGGGCTGTGGCCGCCGCTGGTCTGGGGGCCGTGAGCCCAACGCGCGAGGACTTCCGCGAGCTGGCCGTCAACCGCCGGGTGATTCCGGTGGTGCGCAGGTTGCTGGCGGACGCGGAGACGCCGGTCGGTCTCTACCGCAAGCTGGCCGCGGACCGGCCCGGCACGTTCCTGTTCGAGTCGGCGGAGAACGGGCGGTCGTGGTCGCGCTGGTCGTTCATCGGCGTGCGCTCGTCGGCGGCGCTGACGGCGACCGGTGGTGAGGCGTACTGGACGGGCACGCGGCCCGTCGGCCTGCCGGACGGCGGCGACCCGTTGCAGGCGCTGCGCGAGACCATCGAGGTGCTGCGCACCGACCCGTTGCCCGGTCTCCCGCCGCTGACCGGTGGCATGGTCGGCTACATCGGGTACGACGCGGTGCGGCGGCTGGAGCGGCTGCCGGTCATCGCCGAGGACGATCTGCAGATCCCCGAGCTGGTCATGCTGCTCGCGACCGACCTGGCCGCGCTCGACCACCACGAGGGCACCGTCACGCTCATCGCCAACGCGATCAACTGGGACGACTCGCCGGAACGCGTGGACGCCGCGTACGACGACGCGGTGCGGCGCCTCGACGAGATGACCGTCGCGCTGCACACGCCCGCGCCGCCGACCGCCGCCGTGTTCTCGCGGCCGAAGCCCGAGTTCCGGCGCCGGCGCTCGCAGGCGGAGCACTTCGCGGCCGTCGAGAAGGCCAAGGAGGCCATCCGGGCGGGCGAGGCGTTCCAGGTCGTCGTGTCGCAGCGGTTCGAGATCGAGACGGACGCCGACGCGCTCGACGTCTACCGGGTGCTGCGCGCGACCAACCCCAGCCCGTACATGTACCTGCTGCGCCTCGACGGCTTCGACATCGTGGGCTCCAGCCCCGAGTCGCTGGTCACGGTGCGCGACGGCAAGGCGACCACGCACCCGATCGCGGGCACCCGCTGGCGCAGCGAGGACCCGGAGGAGGACGCGCTGCTGGAGAAGGACCTCCTCGCCGACCACAAGGAACGCGCCGAGCACCTGATGCTCGTCGACCTCGGCCGCAACGACCTGGGCCGCGTCTGCAAGCCGGGTTCGGTGCACGTCGTCGACTTCTTCAAGGTCGAGCGGTACAGCCACGTCATGCACATCGTGTCGACCGTGACCGGTGAGCTGGCCGAGGGCAAGACCGCCTACGACGCGGTCGCGGCCTGCTTCCCGGCCGGCACGCTGTCGGGTGCGCCGAAGCCGCGCGCGATGGAGCTCATCGAGGAGCTGGAACCCACCCGTCGTGGCCTCTACGGCGGCGTTGTGGGCTACTTCGACTTCGCCGGGGACGCGGACACCGCCATCGCCATTCGCACCGCTCTCGTGCGCGATGGGGTGGCCTACGTGCAGGCCGGAGGCGGCATCGTGGCCGACTCGGACCCGCTGGCCGAGGACAACGAGTGCCTGAACAAGGCGGGCGCGGTGCTGGCCGCGATCGCCACGGCCCAGACGATGCGGCCCGCAGTTGAAAGCTAGTCCACTGTGGATCGCCGCACTCCTGCTCGTGGGTGCGGCGGGTGCCTTCTGGGGTGCGGGTTCCGTGCCGCTGGCGCTGCTGAGCCTGGCCTCCGTCGCGGCGGCGGTGGCGCTCAGCGGCGTGGCGCGCCGGGTTCTCGGCGGGTTGCTGGTCGTCGTGGGCGTCGCGGCGGCGTTCAACGGCCACTGGCTCGCGATCGCCGGTGGTGTGCTCGTGGTGGCCTCCGGCGTGCTTCAGGTAGCGCTCGGGGGCCGGATGCCGAAGATCGGGGTGGGCGGGCAGAAGACCCGCGCGCACGATCCGGAGGCCGACCTGTGGCGCGCGCTGGAGCGCGGAGATGATCCGACCGACGATAAGACCCCCGGCGGGCCTTCCTCGGACGAGTGAAGATCATCCATACGCGTTCACGCATGTGGCACGTGCACAACCTCGGCTAGCTGCGTGGACACCGAACCCCCGGTGGCTGGGGCGTTACTCCGCCGGGGTTAGCATCCCCATAGCGGGAAGGGGAGCAAGACTGTGACGGTTCTCGAGTCGATCCTCGAAGGTGTGCGTGAGGATCTCGCCGCTCGCGAGGCTCAGTTGTCCTTCGACGTCGTCAAGGAGCGCGCGGCCAGGACAGCCCCGCCGCTCGACGTGATGTCAGTGCTGCGCGGTCCGAACGTGGGCGTCATCGCCGAGGTCAAGCGCCGCAGCCCCTCCAAGGGCGCGCTGGCGGAGATCCCCGAGCCGGCCGAGCTCGCGTCCGCCTACGAGGCGGGTGGCGCGTCGGTCATCAGCGTGCTGACCGAACAGCGGCGGTTCGGGGGGTCGCTCGCGGACCTCGACGCGGTGCGCCGGGCGGTGAAGGTTCCCGTGCTGCGCAAGGACTTCATCGTGTCGCCGTACCAGGTGCACGAAGCGCGCATGCACGGTGCGGACCTGGTGCTGCTGATCGTGGCGGCGCTGGAGCAGAACGCGCTGGTGTCGCTGCTCGACCGGGTCGAGTCGCTCGGCATGACCGCGCTCGTCGAGGTGCACACGGCCGAGGAGGCCGACCGCGCTCTCGAGGCGGGCGCTTCGGTCATCGGCGTGAACGCGCGCAACCTCCACACGCTGGAGGTCGATAAAGACGTTTTCGGCCGGATCGCTCCAGGACTACCCTTTGAGACGATCAAGATCGCCGAGTCGGGCGTGACCGGGCCCGGCGACCTGATGGCCTACGCCGGAGCGGGCGCCGACGCGGTGCTCGTCGGTGAAAGCCTGGTGACCAGCGGCGACCCCAAGGCCGCCGTGAACAAGCTCGTGACCGCCGGGTCGCATCCCGCGTGCCCGCGGCCCAGTCGATGAAGCATCATCGATAACTGCGTTAGAGGAGTTACCCGATGGGCCAGTTCACGCCCACGCCGCACGATCCCGACGCGCGTGGCCACTTCGGCCCGTGGGGTGGCCGGTTCGTCCCGGAGGCCCTGATCGCGGCGGTCGACGAGCTGGCCGCGGAGTACGACAAGGCGCGCCTCGACCCGGACTTCGTGAACGAGTTCCAGCGCCTGCTGAAGGACTTCGCCGGCCGTCCGTCGCTGCTGACGGAGGCGCCGAAGTTCGGTGAGCACGCCGGTACGCGGATCTTCCTCAAGCGCGAGGACCTGAACCACACCGGTTCACACAAGATCAACAACGTGCTCGGTCAGGCGCTGCTGACCAAGCGCATGGGCAAGAAGCGCGTGATCGCGGAGACCGGCGCGGGCCAGCACGGCGTGGCGACCGCGACGGCCTGCGCGCTGCTCGGCCTCGACTGCGTCGTCTACATGGGCGAGGTCGACACCGAGCGGCAGGCGCTGAACGTGGCCCGCATGCGCCTGCTCGGCGCCGAGGTCATCCCGGTGAAGTCCGGCTCGCGCACGCTCAAGGACGCGATCAACGAGGCGTTGCGCGACTGGGTCACCAACGTCGACGAGACGCACTACCTGCTCGGCACGGCCGCGGGCCCGCACCCGTTCCCGCTGCTGGTGCGCGACTTCCACCGGATCATCGGCATCGAGGCGCGCGAGCAGATCCTGGAGAAGGCCGGGCGGCTGCCCGACGCCGTCGTCGCGTGCGTCGGTGGCGGGTCGAACGCCATCGGCATCTTCCACGGGTTCATCGACGACCCGGACGTGCGCCTGGTCGGCGTCGAGCCCGGTGGCGCCGGTGTGGAGACCGGCAGCCACGGCGCGACGCTCACCGCCGGCACGCCCGGCTCGCTGCACGGCGCGATGTCGTACGTCATGCAGGACGAGGACGGGCAGATCACCGAGGCGCACTCGATCTCCGCCGGTCTCGACTACCCCGGGGTCGGCCCTGAACACTCGCACCTGAAGGACATCGGCCGGGCCGAGTACTTCCCGGTGACCGACGCCGAGGCCATGGAGGCGTTCGCGCTGCTGTCGCGGACCGAGGGCATCATCCCGGCGATCGAGTCGTCGCACGCTCTGGCGGGCGCGTTGAAGCTCGGGCCGTCGCTGGGCCCGGACGGTTTGCTCGTGGTGAACCTCTCCGGTCGTGGGGACAAGGACATGGACACGGCCGTGAAGTACTTCGGCCTCGCTGACGGGGGACAGGCCTGATGTCGTTGCTGTCTGACGTGTTCACCAGCGCGCGGGCGGAGTCGCGTGCGGCGCTGGTCGGGTACCTGCCGGCAGGTTTCCCGACGGTTCAGGGCTCCAAGGAATACCTCCGTTCGATGGTCGAGTCCGGCTGCGACCTGATCGAGGTCGGCCTGCCGTACTCCGACCCCGTGATGGACGGCCCGACGATCCAGGCCGCCGCCGAGCAGGCGCTGGCCGCCGGGTTCCGGGTGCGCGACGTGTTCGACGCGGTCTCCGCGGTGGCCGACGCCGGCGGCCGCGCGGTCGTGATGACCTACTGGAACCCCGTGCTGAAGTACGGCGTGGACGCGTTCGCCCGCGACCTCGCCGCGGCCGGCGGGCTGGGTCTCATCACGCCCGACCTGGTGCCGGACGAGGCCGCCGACTGGATGGCCGCCTCCGAGGCGCACGGACTGGACCGGGTCTTCCTGGTGGCGCCGTCGTCGACGGAAGACCGCATCGACATGACCGCTCGCGCGTCGTCCGGCTTCCTGTACGCGACCGCGGTCATGGGCGTGACCGGCGCCCGTGACGTGGTGTCGTCCGCAGCTCCTGAGCTGGTCGCGCGGGTGCGGGCGCACTCGTCGATCCCGGTCGGTGTCGGTCTGGGCGTGAAGTCCGGTGCGCAGGCTGCGGAGATCGCCGGGTTCGCGGACGGTGTCATCGTCGGTTCTGCTTTCGTGTCGGCTGTGGTCGAGGGTGGGGACGCGGCGGTGCGGGCGCTGACCGCTGACCTGGCCAAGGGCGTGCGGTCGGCGGCCGCCACGGTCTGACGGGGTTTTCGAGAGCCGCTCGGCCTTCGGGCCGGGCGGCTTTTCGGCGGTTTGGAGCTCCTCCAAGAGGATGACACAGATTCGAACACCTGATCGAGTGAACCTGGGTCGATTGGCGGCAAAACCGCCGTTGACTGTCGGTCTGACCTGCGATCGTGGCGCCATGCACAAGCCAGCTATCCGCCCGGCGTGCCACACTGGTACTCGCCGGGCGGTTTTCGGAGGTGATGCCCAGTGGCGGCTCCAGCAGCTGAAGCCAAGCCGGACTACCTGCTGCCCAACCACGAGGGGCCCTGGACACTCGAAGACGTCCTCGCGTTGCCGGAGGACAACAGTCAGCGCATCGAGCTCGTTGACGGGATGCTCTACGTGAGCCCGCTGGGGACCGCCGTGCACCAGCGTCTGGTGTTCGAGGCGTCATACGCGTTGCGTGGAGCGTGTCCGAAGGAATTCGAGACCACGATCGAACTCAACGTCCAGTTCGACG
The DNA here is from genome assembly GCF_053601075.1 of Lentzea sp. NPDC004789. NCBI lineage: Bacteria > Bacillati > Actinomycetota > Actinomycetes > Pseudonocardiales > Pseudonocardiaceae > Lentzea > Lentzea sp. NPDC004789. The sequence continues at coordinate 149,271 of NZ_JBSGBE010000007.1, forward strand.
GCGATCGGCTGTTCATCCCGGACTTCACCGTGCTGAAGCGCAGAGGGGCCAAGGGGCTGACCGTGCCGGCGGCGGACGTGCTCCTCATCGGCGAGGTGATCTCCCGGAGCACCAAGGTGAAGGACCTGGTGGTCAAGCGCCAGGTCTACGCCGAAGCCGGGGTGTCCTACTACCTGATCATCGATCCGGCCAAGGACGTCCCCAAGGCGACGTTGCTCGAACTCGGGGAAGAAGGAAAGTACGTCGAGATCGCGCGCAGCGAGAACGGCGTGCTGACGTTCGAGCGGCCGTTCCCGGTCACGATCGAGCTGCCCTCCTAGCCGTACAGCCACTCCAGCCGTTCGTGCAGGTCGGCCGCAGTCCACGAGGCGAACATCGCGTCACGGGCCGCGGCGGCGTCACCGGCCGGGTGGTAGACCTCCCGCCCCATCAACCGTGAGGCGTGGTGGACGCGCGCGGTCCGCGCACAGCGCACAGACACGTACCGCGCAAAGGAGCCGGCCACGTCACGCGGATCGAACACCGATGAGAGGCACACGGCGTCCTCCAACGCCTGGCAGGCCCCCTGAGCGGCGTACTGCAGGACCGGATGGGCGGCGTCGCCGAGCAGCACGACGCGTGAGTCCTGCCAGTTCGTGATCGGCGCTCGGTCGCACAACACCCACGCCCGCCACTCGCCGGCCAGCTCCATGATCCGCGCCGCGTCGTCGCACAACGGCCGGAAGTGCCGCACGACATCGGCGTGCTCGACGGGCTTGCCGGTCATCGGCTCGGCGGCCCCGTTGTCGGCCGTGGCCACGAGGTTCACGTACCGCCCACCGGCGATGACGTACCAGACCACGTGGTAGCGCGGCCCGGCCCAGAGCGTGACGACGTTCTCCTTGAGGTCGCGCGGCACGTCCTTGGCGGGAATGACCGCGCGGAAGGTGGTGTGCCCGGACACCTGCGGATCCCCGTCACCCACGAGCTGCCGCCGCACCGCCGACCGCAGCCCGTCCGCCCCGACCAACGCCGACCCGCGCACGAGCTCACCCGACCGCAGCACCGCCGTGACGCCGTCCGCGTCCTGCGCGTAGCCCTCCACCCCGCTGTTGACCCGCAGGTCGATGCGCTCGTCGTTCTGGCAGGCATCCAGCAACGGCGTGAGCACGTCGTTGCGATGCACCACCGCGTACGTCCCGAACCGCTGCTGAAAGCCGGCGTCGATCGGCAGGTGGGCGATCAGCCTGCCGGAAACGCCGCACCGCAGCCGCAACTCGTCCACGTGCACGGCCCGCGACCGCACCACCGCCCCCACGCCCAGGGAGTCGAGCATCCGGAACCCGTTGGGCCCGACCTGGATGCCGGCGCCGATCTCCTCGAACACCGCCGCGGATTCGAGCACCGTCACGCGGTGCCCGGCCCGCGCGAGCCCGAGCGCCGCAGCCAGGCCACCGATACCGCCGCCGACCACCAGGATCGTCATGTCCGACCTTTCGCGCGTCCGCCACAGCCCGCGTCCGAGTATCTCGGGTCGGCGATCACGAACCCCCTAAGAAGGTCACCAGCCCGCTCGGCCTGGGTCACACGGGTGGGAGAACCGGCCTTGGGTGCGGATCGGGTGGCGCGGGCGAGGCTGGGACGGTTCGGACCTGCGGTGAGTTGCCGCCTGCGAACCGGGAATGGGCGCGAACGGATGCCAGGTCGCCTGTGAACTGTGGCGGCGCGACCGCGGACGGCCGAATCGCCTGGTCACGAGCGAGGCGACGCCAGACGCCCAGGACCTCATGCGAAGTTCACCAAGGTCGCGAACCCCTAACGAAGGAGCGTCCCGGCGAGACGTCACGGGGGCCACCGGTACGGTGGGCGCTGTGTTGAACGCCGTCCTGGCCACGATCCCGAGCCCCGACCAAGGTGTGTGGCACCTCGGTCCGCTCCCCATCAGGGCCTACGCGCTGTGCATCATCGCCGGCATCATCGTCGCCATCTGGTGGGGCGAACGCCGCTGGGTCGCCCGCGGGGGCATCAAGGGCGAGGTGACCGACATCGCCGTGTGGGCGGTGCCGTTCGGCCTCGTCGGTGGGCGGCTCTACCACGTCATCACCGACAACCAGAAGTACTTCGGGCCGGGGAAGAACCCCCTCGCGGCGCTTGAGATCTGGAACGGTGGCCTGGGCATCTGGGGTGCGATCGCCCTGGGTGCGGTGGGTGCGTGGGTCGGGTGCCGGCGCAAGGGCATCCCGCTGCCGGCGATGGCGGACGCGCTGGCGCCGGGCATCGTCACGGCGCAGGCCATCGGGCGGCTCGGCAACTACTTCAACCAGGAGCTCTACGGCGGCGACACGACGTTGCCGTGGGGGCTCGAGATCTACCGCCGCGTCACGCCGGACGGGCGCGAGGACGCGCTGGCCGGGGTGGCGATCGACCACACGCCGATCCAGGTCGTGCACCCGACGTTCCTCTACGAGCTGCTGTGGAACCTCGGTGTCGCGCTGCTGGTGGTGTGGGCGGACCGCAAGTTCCGGCTGGGTCACGGGCGGGCGTTCGCGCTGTACGTGGCCGGGTACACGGCCGGGCGGTTCTGGATCGAGCTGATGCGCTCGGACGAGGCGACGCTGATCTTCGGCACGCGGGTCAACGTGTTCGTGTCGGCGCTGGTCTTCCTCGGCGCGCTCGCCTACTTCGTCGTGGCGCGGTCGCGGGGTGAGCGTGAGGACGTCGCGGCGCTTCGAGCCGGCAGCGCACCCGATGACGAAGAGGTCGTCGCCGCGGCGGACGACGACGTGAAGGACGAGAAGAGCTCCACGGAGTCCGTCAACTCCCCGGAGTCCGTCAAACCGGAGTGATCTGTGCGCGTGCTCGTCGTCGAAGATGACGACCGGGTGGCCAGAGGCCTGCTGACCGCGCTGCGGCACGCCGGCTACGAGGTGCATCGGGTGGCCACGGCCGCCGACGCCCTCAAAGCCGCTCCGGCGGACGTGGTGCTGCTCGACCTCGGCCTGCCCGACGGCGACGGCCTGGACGTGTTGCGCGAGCTGCGGCACCGTCCCGGCACGGCCGTGATCACGGTGACCGCGCGCGGTGAGGAACGGGAGCGCGTGCTCGGGCTGCGGGCGGGCGCGGACGACTACGTGGTGAAGCCGTTCGGCACCTCCGAGCTCCTCGCGCGCATCGAGGCCGTGCTGCGCAGGACGCGCACGCACCGCGCCGGGCCGGACAGCGAGGGACCGATCCAGGTCGGCGCGCTGCAGATCTCCGCGTCGACGCGTGCGGTGACGCTGGCGGGCACGCCGTTGTCGTTGACGCGCAAGGAGTTCGACCTCCTCGCCCTGCTCGCGGCCAGGGCGGGCGAGGTGGTGAGCCGCGACTTCATCGTCGACCAGGTGTGGCAGGCGCACTGGGAGGCGCCGTCGCGGACGCTGGACACGCACATCGCGGCGTTGCGCGGCAAGCTCGGCGGGCACGTCAAGATCGAGACGGTCAGGGGTGTCGGTTACCGCCTCGCCGGGTGATGAAGCTCCGGAAGACATCCACTGGCGGGTGCGGAACAATCGCGGCTGATGCTCCGCCGACTGCTCGCCATCACCGTTCCGCTGCTCGTCGCCCTGGTCGCGGCGCTCGGCATCCCGCTGGCGTCCGCGGTGGTGCAGCGCGAAACCCAGACCACCTACCTCGACCGGCTCGGTGACGCGAGACGGTTCGCCTCGCTCGCCGAGAGCGCGTTGCAGTCGGACCGGCTCCTCCCGCTCGACTTCGAGATCCAGCGCTACGACCAGCTCTACGACATCCCGGTCGCCCTGGTCAGCGCCGACAAGCGGGTGCTGCTCACCTCGCGCCGCGGCTTCAACCCCACCGCCGATCCCGCGGTCGTCGCGGTGCTGAACGCGGCGCTCAACGGCATCCAGCCCGACACCGACTACTCGGGCTGGCCGTGGCGCACCGGGCCGATGGTCGTCGTGGAGCCGGTCGGACGGGACAGCGAGGCGGTCGCCGCGGTCGTCACCATCTCGCCGACGGGTGCGCTGCGCGCCGAGGTCCTGCGCCAGTGGGGCCTCATGGCGCTGGCCGGGCTGGCCCCGATGCTGGCCGTGGTCGCCGCCGCCTGGCCCATGTCGCGGTGGGTGCTGCGGCCGGTCAGCCGGCTCGACGAGGCCACCGCGGCGGTCGCGGCGGGCAACCTGGACGTGCGCGCGGACGAGGTCGGCGGCCCACCTGAGCTGCGCCGGCTCGCCAGAAGCTTCAACACCATGGTCGACGTCGTCGGCAAGGCGCTGAACAGGCAGAAGGCGTTCGTGGCCGACGCGTCGCACCAGCTGCGCAACCCGCTCGCCAGCCTGCGGCTCGCCGTCGACAACCTCTCGCCGCACGTGGACGGCGAGCACGGCCGGGAGGCGCACCAGATCGCCGTCGAGGAGGCGGAGGAGATGGGCCGCGTGCTCGACACGCTGCTCGCCGCGACCCGCCTGGACAGCGCGCGCAAGACCGAACCGGTCGAGCTCGACCAGCTGCTCGCGACGCACCGGCCCGCCTGGCAGGCGCTCGCGGCCAAGTCGGGCGTCGCCCTGGAGATCGACGTGCCGGCGGGCCTCACCATGCAGGAACCGCCCGGCGGGCTCGGCAGCGTGCTGGACGAGCTGGTCAGCAACGCCATCAGGCTCGCCAACGCCACCGAGGTCCGGATCACCGGCAAGCCCGGCGAGCTGCACGTCGTCGACAACGGCGACGGGCTGTCCGCGGACGAACGCGAGCACGCGCTGCACCGGTTCTGGCGGGCCACCAAGCACCAGAACGTCGCGGGCACCGGCATGGGCCTCGCCATCTGCGCCGAGCTGATCGAGTCGGCCGGTGGCACGCTCACGCTGCACGACGCCGGGCCGGGCCTGGACGTGAAGGTCGCTCTCAGCGCTTGACGGACCGGAACCACCTCGCGGCACCGTCGTGCAGCGGCACCATGCCGGTGGCGATGCCGGTGCGGACGTTGATCCGCGCCGCCTCCGGGTGACCGCCGACGATCCGCGCGGTCTCGGTGAACACCGTGCGGGTCACGACCTCGACGACGTCCGCGCTCAGCGACTCGTGCGCGAGCAGCAGGTTCGGCACCGCGAACGTCTTGTTCGACGGCAACGCGTCGTAGGTCTTCGCGGGGATCGTCGCCGGGATGTACGGGCCGCGGAACGTGTCGGCGAACGCGATCGCCTCGTCCGGGATGTCGACCAGCTTCACGTTGCCGCGCAGGCCGGTGATCGCCGGTGTCGGGATGCCGGTCAGCGCGAGCATCGCGTCGAGCGACCCCTCGGCGACCCGGCGTGACGCCTCCGCGTGCGCCATGAGCTCGACCATCGCCGACACACCGAAGTTGTTCAGCATCCGGGTGCCGGTGAACTCCGTGCCGGAGCCCTTGGGGCCCAACGAGATCCGCTTACCCGCGAGGTCGCCGAACTTCTTGATCGGCGAGCCGGCCGGCACCGCGATCTGCATGAAGCTGTCGTAGAGCCGCCCGACCGCGCGCACGCTCTGCGGGTCGTCGATCGGGTCCAAAGAGGACAGGGCGAGCTGGGCCTTGCCGGAGGCGAGCAGCTTGAGGTTCTCGACGGAGGCCGCGGTGGGCAGCGGGATGACCTTGGTGCCGGGCAGCTGCTCGGCCAGCGCCTCCGCCAGCGCGCCGCCGACCTCGCGGAACACCGCACCGTCCGGTCCTGTCGCGAGCACGAGCTCCTGGGGTGCGTCGACCTTGCGCGGGGTACACCCGGCGAGACCGAGAGCAGCCCCTAGCAGAAGCGTGCGACGGCTGAGCGACACGGAGAAAGACTAGCCGTTACGTCAGAGCTGTCTGAAGTTTCCGTGTGTCGGCTTGTCGCTGTGCGTGGCGCGGCTCACCCTCCTACCCAACACGAAGTTCGAGGAGGAACCGTGGCGACCACCACCACCGGCCGCAAACCGATCTACCGGCACCTGTACTTCTGGGTCCTGGTCTCCATCGTGCTGGGCGCAGCGGTCGGCTTCCTGTTCCCCAAACAGGCGTCCGAGATGAAGTGGCTGGCCGACCTGTTCGTCAACCTCGTCAAGGTCGTCATCGCGCCGACCATCTTCGCGACGATCATCGTCGGCATCGCCGGGCTCGGGAACCTCGCCAAGGCGGGCGGGCTGGCGCTGCGGACGATCCTCTACTTCACCGCGATGACCACGGTGGCGCTGGCGATCGGCCTCATCGTCGTCAACATCGTGCAGCCGGGTCACCACGGCGGCGACATCCACCTCAACGCCGAAGCGGCCAAGGACACCCTGAAGTCGGCCTCGACCGCGGAGACCGGCGTCACCGGCTTCATCCTGAGCCTGGTGCCCAAGTCGTTCGTGAGCGCCTTCACCGACGGGCAGCTGATCCAGGTCCTCGTGGTCGCGATCCTCGTGGCCGTCGCCGTGGCGGGCATGGGTGAGCGCGGCGCCAAGGTCGTGTCCGCGATGGACACCCTCGCCAAGGTCATGTTCGGCATCATCAAGATCGTCATGTACGCGGCGCCGATCGGTGCCTTCGGCGGCATCGCCTACACCGTCGGCAAGTTCGGCGGCGGCATCCTCAGCAAGCTGCTGTGGCTGATGGGCTCGTTCTACCTGACGTGCGTGCTGTTCATCATCGTGGTGCTCGGGATCGTGGCGCGGCTCGCGGGCTTCAGCCTGCTGAAGTTCCTGCGCTACATCAAGGACGAGATCCTCATCGTGCTCGGCACCTCGTCGTCGGAGTCGGTGCTGCCGCGCATGATGGTCAAGCTGGAGGCGGCGGGCGCGCAGAAGTCGGTCGTCGGCCTCACCATCCCGACCGGTTACTCGTTCAACCTCGACGGCACCTGCATCTACCTGACCATGGGCGCCATCTTCATCGCCCAGGCCACCGGTCACGACGTGTCGCTCGGTGTGCAGATCGGCCTGCTGCTGTTCATGTTGATCGCGTCGAAGGGCGCGGCGGGCGTCACCGGCGCCGGCCTCGTCACGCTGGCCGCCTCGCTGCAGGCGTTCGAGGCGCACTCGGCGATCCCCGCCGTCGGCATCGCGCTCATCGTCGGCATCGACCGCTTCATGTCCGAGGCCCGCGCCATCACCAACGTGATCGGCAACGGTGTCGGGTCGCTCGTGGTCGCCGCCTGGCAGAAGGGCCTCGACAAGGAGCGCCTCAACGAGGTGCTGGACAACCCGGACCTGGTCGACGTGGACGACCTGCTCCAGAAGCAGCACGCCGAGTCGGACAAGGTGGCTGCTGCCCACTGAGGACCCGCAAGGCCTCATGAATGCCGAGGTCCCGTTCTCCCCGCATGCGGCGCGGGATGAACGGGACCTCGGTCTTTTGCGTCTGAACGAAAACCGGTGAACGTCCACTAACTGAGATGGCGCGATGTGGACCAGGCAAAACGCTGTCGTACCCACATCAACCGGTGGTAAACCGTGATTGTCGCGCAACTCTCATCAGGCTGGTTGACCTTGAACGTTCGGTTACGCTTACTCGGCTGTAACGAAGCTCGACGTCCGCTGCAATGTCGCTCAGCGCTGGGAAATCGTTACGCTTCCATGACCTAGATCACCCATTGGCGGGTGTCCCTGGGTTTCGCGGCTGTTAAAGTCGCGTCAACACGCGGGCCATCGTCGTCCCGTGCTCCCACCTGTTGGTTCGAGGTCTGAGCACGAGGGACATACGTTCTTTACGCGAGGACGACGAAGGAGGTCTGCGCAGTGATCTTCTCCGCCATCCCCGGCCCCCAGGGTCTTTACGACCCGGCTGATGAGCGCGACGCCTGCGGTGTCGCCATGGTGGCCGACATCCAGGGCCGGCGTTCCCACGGCATCGTCAGCGATGCGCTGACCGCGCTGGCGAACCTGGAGCATCGTGGCGCCGCGGGCGCCGAGCCCACCTCGGGTGACGGTGCGGGCATCCTCCTGCAGCTGCCGGACGAGTTCCTGCGCGCGGTCGTCGAATTCGACCTGCCGGAACGCGGTCATTACGCGGCGGGTATAGCCTTCCTGCCGTTTGAGGCCGAAGAACGCGCAGCGGCCGTGGAGCAGATCGAGCGCATCGCCGAGGAGGAGAACCTCGTCGTGCTCGGCTGGCGCGATGTTCCGGTCGACCCGGAAACGGCCGATGTCGGCCCGACCGCGCTGTCCGTGGCCCCGCACTTCGCGCAGCTGTTCGTGCAGGGCACGCGGGACGAGTCCGGCATCGCGCTGGACCGCCTGGCCTTCTGCCTGCGCAAGCGGGTCGAGCACGAGGGCAGCGTGTACTTCCCGTCGCTGTCCGCGCGCACGATCGTCTACAAGGGAATGCTGACGACCGAGCAGCTGCCGGCGTTCTTCCCCGACCTGCGCGACGAGCGGCTGCTCTCGGCGATCGCGTTGGTGCACAGCCGTTTCTCCACGAACACCTTCCCCTCGTGGCCGCTCGCGCACCCGTTCCGGTTCGTCGCGCACAACGGTGAGATCAACACCGTCCGCGGCAACCGCAACCGCATGCGCGCCCGCGAGGCGTTGCTGGAGAGCGTTCTGATTCCCGGCGACCTCGCCAGGCTCTTCCCGATCTGCAACCCCGACGGCTCGGACTCGGCGTCGTTCGACGAGGTGCTGGAGCTGTTGCACCTCGGCGGTCGCAGCCTGCCGCACGCCGTGCTGATGATGATCCCGGAGGCGTGGGAGAACCACGCCACCATGGACCCGAAGCGCCGTGCGTTCTACCAGTTCCACGCTTCGCTGATGGAGCCGTGGGACGGCCCGGCCTGTGTCACCTTCACCGACGGCGAGATCGTCGGCGCGGTGCTCGACCGCAACGGTCTGCGTCCCGCGCGCTGGTGGCAGACCGCGGACGGCCGCGTGGTGCTCGCGTCCGAGACCGGCGTGCTCGACGTGCCGTCCGACCAGGTGGTCGCGAAGGGCCGGCTGCAGCCGGGCCGCATGTTCCTGGTGGACACCACCGAGGGCCGGATCATCGACGACGACGAGCTCAAGTCGCGCCTGGCCTCCGAGCAGCCCTACGACGAGTGGCTGCACGCCGGTCTGCTCGACCTCGCCGACCTGGCCGACCGCGAGCACGTCCTGCAGAGCCACGAGTCCGTCGTGCGCCGCCAGCTCACCTTCGGCTACACCGAGGAGGAGGTGCGGATCCTGCTCACGCCCATGTCGGTGTCGGGGCAGGAGCCGCTCGGCTCGATGGGCACGGACACCCCGGTCGCGGCGCTCAGCCAGCGTTCCCGGTTGCTCTACGACTACTTCGTGCAGAACTTCGCGCAGGTCACCAACCCGCCGCTGGACGCGATCCGCGAGGAGATCGTCACGTCCGTCAAGCGCGTGATGGGCCCTGAGCAGAACCTGCTCGACCCCGGCCCGGTGTCGTGCCGCCACGTCACCCTCGACTACCCGGTCATCGACAACGACGAGCTCGCCAAGCTCATCCACATCAACGACGACGGCGACCTGCCGGGCTTCGCCTGCACCGTCCTTTCCGGACTGTACGAGGTGGACGGTGGCGGCGAGGCGCTGGCCGCGGCGATCGAGCGCGTGCGTCGCGAGGCGTCGGAGGCCATCGCGAACGGCGCTCGCACGCTGGTGCTCAGCGACCGCGACTCGGACCACCGGATGGCGCCGATCCCGTCGCTGCTGCTGGTGTCCGCGGTGCACCACCACCTGGTGCGCACCAAGGAACGCCTGCGCGTCGCCCTCGTCGTCGAGTCCGGTGACTGCCGCGAGGTCCACCACGTCGCCGCGCTGCTGAGCTACGGCGCCGCCGCGGTGAACCCGTACCTCGCGTTCGAGACGATCGAGGACCTGATCAGCCAGGGCGCCATCACCGGCGTCCCGGCGCACAAGGCGATCCGCAACTACGTCAAGGCGCTCGTCAAGGGCGTCCTGAAGATCATGTCGAAGATGGGCATCTCGACCGTCGGCGCCTACACCGCGGCGCAGATCTTCGAGGCCGTCGGCCTGTCGAACGACCTGCTGGACGAGTACTTCACCGGCACGCAGTCCAAGCTCGGCGGTGCCGGCCTGGACGTGCTGGCCGAGGAGGTGGCGCTGCGCCACCGCCGCGCGCACCCGGAGAACCCGACCGACCGCGTGCACCGCCGCCTGGAGGTCGGTGGCGAGTACCAGTACCGCCGTGAGGGCGAGCTGCACCTGTTCACGCCGGAGACGGTGTTCCTGCTGCAGCACGCCACGAAGACCCGCAAGGAGGACGTCTTCCGCCAGTACACGGCGGAGGTCGAGCGCATCTCGCGGCAGGGCGGCACGTTGCGCGGCCTGTTCAAGTTCCGCACCGAGGGCCGCACGCCGGTCCCGATCGACGAGGTCGAGCCGGTCAGCTCGATCGTCAAGCGCTTCAACACCGGCGCCATGTCGTACGGCTCGATCTCGGCCGAGGCGCACGAAACCCTCGCCATCGCGATGAACCGGCTCGGCGGCCGGTCCAACAGCGGCGAGGGCGGCGAGGACCGCGAGCGCCTGTACGACCCGGAGCGGCGTTCCGCGGTCAAGCAGGTCGCGAGTGGACGGTTCGGCGTCACGAGCGAGTACCTCGTGAACTCCACGGACATCCAGATCAAGATGGCGCAGGGTGCGAAGCCCGGCGAGGGCGGGCAGCTGCCCGGCTTCAAGGTCTACCCGTGGGTCGCGCGCACCCGGCACTCCACGCCGGGCGTCGGTCTCATCTCGCCGCCGCCGCACCACGACATCTACTCGATCGAGGACCTGGCGCAGCTCATCCACGATCTGAAGAACGCGAACGAGCAGGCGCGGGTTCACGTGAAGCTCGTCTCGTCGATCGGTGTCGGCACGGTCGCCGCGGGTGTCGCCAAGGCGCACGCGGACGTCGTGCTGATCTCGGGCTACGACGGCGGCACCGGTGCCTCGCCGATGAACTCGCTGAAGCACGCGGGCACGCCGTGGGAGATCGGCCTCGCCGAGACCCAGCAGACGTTGCTGCTCAACGGTTTGCGCGACCGCATCACCGTGCAGGTCGACGGTGCGATGCGCACCGGCCGTGACGTGGTCGTGGCCGCTCTGCTCGGTGCGGAGGAGTTCGGCTTCGCCACCGCGCCGCTGATCGTCGCGGGCTGCGTGATGATGCGCGTCTGCCACCTCGACACCTGCCCGGTCGGCGTCGCCACGCAGAACCCCGACCTGCGCGCCCGCTACACCGGCCAGGCCGACCACGTCGTGAACTTCTTCGAGTTCATCGCGCAGGAGGTCCGGGAGCTGCTGGCGGAGCTCGGTTTCCGCACGATCGACGAGGCCGTCGGGCACGCCGAGCTGCTCGACAAGGACGAGGCGATCGAGCACTGGAAGGCCGGCGGCCTGAACCTCGACCCGGTCTTCGAGGTGCCGGAGACCCCGTACCCGACGGCGAAGCGCAAGATCCGCGATCAGGACCACGGTCTGGACAAGGCGCTGGACCGCACGCTGATCCAGCTCGCCGAGGCGGCGCTGGAGGACGCGCACCAGGTCAACCTGGAGCTGCCCGTCCGCAACGTCAACCGCACGGTCGGCACGCTGCTCGGCGCCGAGGTCACCCGCCGCTACGGCGGCGAGGGCCTGGAGGACGACACGATCCGGGTGAAGCTCACCGGATCGGCCGGCCAGTCGCTCGGCGCGTTCCTGCCGCGCGGCATCACGCTGGAGATGGTCGGCGACGCGAACGACTACGTCGGCAAGGGCCTGTCCGGCGGCCGGATCATCGTGCGGCCGCACGACGACGCGCCGTTCCGCGCCGAGGACCAGGTGATCGCGGGCAACGTGATCGGTTACGGCGCCACGTCCGGTGAGGTGTTCCTGCGCGGCCGCGTGGGTGAGCGGTTCTGCGTCCGCAACTCCGGCGCGTTGCTGGTGGCGGAAGGCGTGGGCGACCACGCGTTCGAGTACATGACCGGTGGCCGGGCCGTGGTGCTCGGGCCGACCGGGCGCAACGTCGCGGCCGGCATGTCCGGCGGCATCGCGTACGTGCTCGACCTGGACCCGTTGTCGGTGAACCAGGAGATGGTGCAACTGCAGCGCCTCAACGCCGAGGACCTGCGTTGGCTCAAGGACGCCGTCACCAAGCACTACGAGGCCACGGGTTCCGCCGTCGCCGCGTCGCTGCTCGGTGACTGGACCCGGCGAGCCGGTGCGTTCACGAAGGTCATGCCCGGCGACTACCAGCGCGTTCTCGAGGCCATGCGCCTCGCCCGCGCTGAGGGCCGGGACGTCGACCAGGCTGTCATGGAGGCGTCTCGTGGCTGATCCACAGGGTTTCATGAAGTACTCCCGCTCCGACGCGCCGAAGCGTCCGAAGCCGGAACGGTTGCAGGACTGGAACGAGGTCTACCTCCACGAAGACCCGGAGGAGCGCAACGCCGCCGTGCGCACGCAGGCGACGCGGTGCATGGACTGCGGCATTCCCTTCTGCCACAGCGGAACCGCGGGCTGCCCGCTCGGGAACCTGATCCCCGAGTGGAACGACCTGGTGCGCCGCGGCGACTGGGAGCTCGCCTCGGACCGCCTGCACGCGACCAACAACTTCCCGGAGTTCACGGGCCGGCTGTGCCCGGCGCCGTGTGAGGCCGCGTGCGTTCTCTCGATCTCCCACGACGCCGGCGGCGCTGTCGCCATCAAGCGCGTCGAGGAGACCATCGCGGACATGTCGTGGGAGAACGGCTATGTGCAGCCGTCCCAGGCGACCGTGTCGTCCGGCAAGCGGGTCGCGGTCGTCGGTTCCGGTCCTGCCGGTCTCGCCGCCGCCCAGCAGCTGACCCGTGCCGGGCACGAAGTCGTGGTGTACGAACGGGATGACCGGCTCGGCGGCCTGCTGCGGTACGGCATCCCCGAGTTCAAGATGGAGAAGAAGGTCCTCGACCGGCGGCTCGCCCAGCTCCGCCGTGAGGGCACCAAGTTCGTGACCGGCTGCGAGGTCGGTGTCGACATCACGGTCGAGCAGCTGCGTGCCGAGTTCGACGCGGTGGTGCTGGCCGTCGGCGCTCTGCGCGGCCGGGACGACACGACGACGCCGGGACGTGAGCTGACCGGTGTGCACCTCGCGATGGACCACCTGGTGCCCGCGAACCGCGCCTGCGAGGGCGATGGCCCGTCGGAGATCTCGGCCGAGGGCAAGCACGTCATCGTCATCGGCGGTGGCGACACGGGCGCCGACTGCTACGGCACCGCGACCCGCCAGGGCGCGCTGTCCGTGACGCAGCTCGACCAGTACCCGATGCCGCCGACCGTCCGCGACGACAACCGCTCGCCGTGGCCGGTGTGGCCGCACATCCTGCGCACCTACCCCGCGCACGAGGAGGCGGGCGAACGCCGCTTCACCGTGGCGGTCCGTCGCTTCGTCGGCGACGACGACGGCCACGTGCGCTTCATCGAGCTGCAGCAGGTGCGCGTCGAGAAGGACTCGTCCGGCCGCCGCTCGGTGATCCCGGTGTCCGACGAGGTCGAGATGCTGCCCGCGGACATGGTGCTGCTGGCGATCGGTTTCGAGGGTGTCGAGCACATGCGGTTGCTGGACGACCTCGGGATCTCGCTGACCACGCGCGGCACCATCTCGTGCGGCTCCGACTGGCAGACCTCCGCTCCGGGCGTCTTCGTGTGCGGCGACGCGCACCGGGGCGCTTCCCTTGTCGTGTGGGCGATCGCGGAGGGCCGGTCGGTGGCGAACGCCGTGGACAAGTTCCTCACGGGTTCGTCCAACCTGCCTTCTCCGGTCATCCCGAACCAGCTTCCGCTCGCTGTGGTCTGACAACGGCGTCCGATCAGCGGAGAGCAGCATGACGCCCCGGCCGACAACGGAGTCGACCGGGGCGTTCGCCTGTCAGTAGCGTTCTGGCGATGGAGAGCTTGGAGTGGCCGTATCAGCCCGTCGACGACGGCTTCCGGAGCGTGGGGTGGGAGCGGGTCGGCGGTGACGTGCGGGAGCGGTACGTCACGGGTCCGCTGGCCGCGGCCGGCTACGGGTACCTGGCGGAGATCATCGACAGCGTCGTCGCGAGCGGCGTGTCGGACCAGCTGCTCGTGAGCACGTCGATGCACGACCTCGTGATCGTGCCCGCGAACGCGGAGGCCGGGGTGTGGGAGTCGATCCTCGTCGTCTCGCCGGCGAACTACCCGCTGCTGCGCGGCCACATGGGGCTCGCCTTCCACAGCGACCGCCGTCGCCTGGAGTACCGCCAGTACCTGGTCGAGAACGCCGTCGAGGCGTTCTGGGACATGGTCGGCGAGAAGTTCGGCATCGTGCGGTAGGTGCCGCGGCCGAGGGGGTCGCGGCCGCGGCACCGTCATTCAGCTGGTCATCAGCGGCCCGTGAACTGGCCGCGCACCGCTCCACCGGGGAACGACGCCGTGTGCAGGTTCGCGTAGAAGTCCTTCGGCGAGTGCTGCAGGGCGTCCAGCGTGGCCTTGTCGGCGCCGGCCGTGCCCGAGACCGCGAAGACGCCCTGAGGGATCGGCGTGCCGAAGAAGGTGATCTTCACCGGCCCGTTGACGCCCTTGGCGCCCTGGTGGACGTGCCCCAGCGTCGGCGCGTCGATGTTCACCCACGCCAGTGAGAAGTCGACACCGCTGCCGTTGGGCTGCACGAACGTGATGGCCTGACCGTCCTGGTCACCGACCTTCGGGCCGTCCTTCACCGGAACCTCGTTGAGGCCGTTGGAGAACGCGCGCAGCTTGCCGCCCTTGATGATGTCGAGCGGGTTGACGTTCCTGCCGAGGGGCTTGAGCTGGCCGCGGACGGCGCCGCCGCCCTTTTCGGTGCTGTGCAGGTTCACGTAGAAGCCGGCCGGGTTCGAGCGGATGTCGTCGGCGAGCTTCTGGTCGACGACGGTCTGGCCGGCTGCCGCGGACAGCGTTTCGGGCATCGGGGTGCCGAACAGGTTGACCTTCACCGGGCCGTTCTGCCCGGCCGCGCCCTGGTGGATGTGGCCGAGCGTCAGCTGGGACGTCTTCTTCCACTCGACGGCGAACGTCACGCGGTCGCCGCGCACCTCGACCAGTGCCTTCGCCGAGGCGTCCGGGTCCCCGACGGCGGGGCCGTCGGGGGTGGGCACCTCCTGCTTGCCGTCCAGGTCGGCGGAGAAGTAGGAGGGCTTGCCCTTCACGGGTGCGGGAGCGGGCTGCGTCGGGGTGGGAGGGGTGGGCGCGGGGTTGTGGCCACCGTGCTCGCCGCCACCGGCCTCAACTGCCGTCGGGCTGGCAGCCGAACCGCCGGCGTCGATGTTCAGCGTCGGCCCGTCCGGCGTGAAGTTCTGGAAGACCGAGCCACCGTTCTTGACGACCACGCGGACCTCGATCGGCCCCTTGTTCGGCCGCACGGTGAAGGTGCGCGACTCGCCCTTCTTCGCGCCGTCCAGGCACCTGCCTTCGAGGACGTCGGCGGCGCAGAACGTGGCCTCGTAGCCGGCCTGGTTGGTGATCTTCACAGTCACGGCGTCCGGTGCGGCGGACGCCGGCGTCGCCGCGGCCAGTCCGAGCGCGGTGCCCAGCAGGCATGCGGCAGCGAAAGTTCTGTTGCGAGACATGGGATGTGCTCCAAGGCTCCTCAGCGGGAGTCGGGGGGGTCTGGCGGACCCGACACCACCAACACGGATGCCGGCGTGATCCGGTTCGAAGAAAGTTCGTTCGTGAACCGAACGAGGCTCGCAGACGTGTCGACGGCGGAACAAGACACACCGCTAGGAGACGAATATGCGCGCACGTATGGGAATTCTGCTGTTGCCCGCCCTGCTCGCCGGACTGGCTGCCTGCGGGAACGAGGCACCGCAACAGGAAGTTCCCGCCAGGGCCGAGGTGAAGGTGGCGCAGTCCGACCTGGGCCCGATCCTCGTCGACCAATCGGGACGGACCCTGTACGCGTTCACCAAGGACGAGAACAAGCCCAGCGCGTGCGACGCCGACTGCATCGCCGTCTGGCCCGCCCTCACCGCTCAGTCCACAGTGGACGCCAAGGGCGGTGCCGACGCGAGCCTGGTCTCCCGGGTCGAGGACAGCTCGCAGGCCGTGTACGGAAAGTGGCCGCTCTATTACTACGTGGGAGACCAGGTCGCCGGTGACCTGAACGGCCAGGGTGTCGACGGGGAGTGGTTCGCGGTCGCCCCGGACGGCGCACTGGTCGGGAAGAGCTGATGAACGCTGGGCCGTTCGGGTGTATCCGGCTAACGGCTTCGCGGCATGTGTCGACCAAGCAGGTGAACCAGTAGGGGGCGACACATGACCAGCGCAGGTTTTGACCCGAAGTTCCTCGGCACCGCTGCCGGGACCCCGGTCCTGACCGACTCGGGCACGGCCGACGCGGTCGAGCTCGACGGCTCGACCACGATCGACTACACGCACTTCTCGCTCGCGTTGAGCAAGTCGCGCAAGTTCGCGATCTGGGTCGCGTGGAACATCGACGGCGACAAGCTGAAGGCGTTGAGCCGCAGCAACCTCCAGTTCGTCAAGGACCCGCGGGTCCCGGCCGAGTTCCAGACCGGCGACGAGCTCTACCGCGACGACCGGCTCGACCGCGGCCACATCGCCCGGCGCGCCGACCTGTGCTGGGGTACGAAGGCGGAGGCGCAGAGGGGGAACAAGGACTCGTTCTTCTTCACGAACATCACGCCGCAGATGGACGACTTCAACCAGAGCGCCAAGCAGGGGCTCTGGGGCCGGCTGGAGAACGCGGTCCTCGAGGACGTCGACGTGGACAACCTCAAGGTCAGCGTCTACGGCGGGCCGGTCTTCAACGCCGACGACAGGGTGTTCCGCGGCGTCGCGATCCCGCGCGAGTTCTACAAGGCGATCGCGTTCGTGGTGGACGGGGAGCTGCGCTGCAGCGCGTTCCTGCTGACCCAGAACCTCGTCCTGGCCGAGGCGCTCGACCTGGACGAGTTCCGGGTGTTCCAGGTGTCGCTCACCGAGCTGGAGAAGCGCGTGAGCTTCACCTTCCCGGCCGAGCTGCACGCCGCCGACACCGCGTCGGTGCAGCTGCTCGACACCACGGAGCGCAAGCCGCTCGACAGCCTCGCCGACATCAGGTGGTGACGCGCGCTTCCGGCGGCTGAAGCTCACGAAGCGGTGCGGGAGACCTCGTGGCTCGCGACCGCGGCGACCGCGATCCGAAAGGCCTCGACGACGAGTTCCACGAGGTTCTCCGCCGGCACCGTCGGTGTGGACCGCTGCACGTCGGCGAACGCCGACTCGGCGTGCGGCCGCAGCACGGAGACGGCCTGCACCAGCACGTTGACCGTGTGCGCGATCGACGCGCCCCTGCGTCCGGCGGCGAGCACGGCCCGCGCGTTGCGCAGCTCCAGCGACCCGTCCGGCAGCTGGGTGACGACACCGCACTCGATCGCCGAGTGCAGCAGCTCGGGGTTGTCGCGCAATGCGCACACGAGCGCGGCGCCGGTCGGCATGAACTGCCGCAGCACCAGGTCCGGTTCCAGCAGTGCCCTGATCGCCTCCAGCGGCAACCCCTTGTGCTGCAGCCGGAGCACGGTCCGCATGCGCGTGAGGTGGAAGCCGTCGTACATCGGTGACCGGCCCAGCCGCTTCGGTGCGGGCAGCAGGCCACGCGCCTGGTAGGAGCGGACGGTGCGGGTGGTCATGCCGATCACTGCGGCGAACTCGTCGATCGTCATCTGTCTGGCGGGACGGTGCTGCATCACCGGCCCCACTTCCAGATTTGGCGCATTGAGTTATCCCCCTGTTGTCACGGCCCGCTGCCGAAGAGGCACAACCTCGGGCCCAACCCCTGGGGAACAAGTCTCGCATCGCGTTTATAAGAGCGTCATAAGTCGATTCCGGCCCCCTCGTGATCAACTGGAAGGAGTTTCTTCCCTTGCTGGGTCGTCGTGTTCGGTTGTGCTAAGCGAATCCGAGTGGAAGTTCTTCGTTCCACTTCTGGGATAAAGGCGTTGTTCGGAAGAGGCTTTCCCGTGTTCTGCCGCCCACAAGCAAGAGGGGAAGTCAGATGTCCGCAACCAAGCGAATCATGAGCGCTCTGCTGCTCGTTCTCGGTCTGTTCGGTGGAGTCGCGACGATGAACGCCGCGGCGGCGGTGGCCGCACCGCACGCCGTCGTGCAGAGCGGCACGCAGACCGGCGACCAGGTCGGAATCCAGGCCAACTGGCGATGTGACTGGACCGCGACGTCCCGCCGGGTCGACGCCGACTGCTCCGTGGCGAGCGGGTACGTGCGCATGTGGGGCCGCTGCTCCAACGGTGGCACCTACTACACGCCGTGGGTCGGTGTCGGCCGCTGGCACCTGTGGGTCGACTGCGGCAGCTACTACCTCCTGTCGTTCGGCTTCAACAGCGCAGGCTGATCGCACCACCGACCGCACCCCCGGCGTTCTTCCGCCGGGGGTGCGGTTTTTTCAGGTGGTCGCCAGCGCCTCGGTGGGGGTGAGCCGGGACGCCCGCACCGCCGGGTAGACCCCGGCGAGTACGCCGACCACGACGGCCGCGCCCACCCCGCCCGCGAGCGCGGCGAGGGGGAGCACGGCGGGCCAGCCCTGCGACGCGGAGTAGACGGCGGTCGCCGCCACCCCGATCAGCAGTCCGATGCCGCCGCCGATGCCGGCCAGCACGACGGCCTCCGCCAGGAACTGCCCGCTGATCTGCCGCCTGCTGGCGCCGAGCGCGCGCCGCAGGCCGATCTCGCGGCGGCGTTCGAGCACGGAGATGACCATGGTGTTGGCCACCCCGATCCCGCCGACCAGCAACGCGACCCCGCCGAGCCCGAGGAACAGCCCCGAGTACGCCTGCTCGACGAGCTGCTGCGCGGCGAGCGCGTCCGACGGCCTGCTGACCAGCACCTCGTTGGGGCTCTTCGGGTTGGCGGTCCGGCCGAGGACGGCCTTGACGGCCTCGACCGCGCGGTCGTCGGCCCGCACGTAGATCTGGCCGGGCGTGCCGTCGAACCCGAGCAGGTCCTGGGCCGCCTTCCACCCGACCAGCACCGCGTTGTCCACCTCGAACGCGAGCGGGTTGGCCTGCAGCACGCCGATCACGGTGAACCACCGGTCCTTGATCCACACGGCGGGCGCGGGCAGCCCGGGCTGCAGCTCGGTGCCCAGCAACCGCGCGGCCCGCGCGCCGAGCACGACGACCGGGAACGACTCGGTGGCCTCGTCGAGGAATCGGCCGGTCCTGACCCGTCCGCCGAGCACCGGCAGCAGGTCGAGCCGGGCGGCCTTGACGCTCAGCCCGCCCGTCTCCTGCACGGGCACGAGGTCGGTGCGCCGCACGGTGGCACCGGTGTCGCCGGTCGCGCTCACCGACCGGACCGGCCCGATCCGCCGGATCATGTCGACCGCGACCGGGGGCAGTTTCGCCTTGCCGCCGCCCGCGATGGAGGTGCCGGGCGAGACGGTGAGCAGGTTGGGGCCGAGCGCGGCCAGCCGGGCGCGCAGCGCTGCCTGGTTCGAGGCCGGGATGCTCACCACGGCGATCAGCGCGGCGATGCCGATCGCGATGCCGAGCGCCGCGAGCACCGTGCGGACCGGGCGGGTTCGCACGCCGACGGTGCCGAGGCGTAGGACGTCGGGCAGGGGCAGCCGGGTGGCGCGCGGGAGGGGGACTTCGCTCGCGGGTGCTTCAGGCGCGGACGTTTCAGGCACGGCCGCCTCCGGAGATCGTCCGCAGCACGTCGTGCCGCGTCGGCCTGGTGGGGACAACGACCTCAGGCACGGCCGCCTCCCGTGTCCACCCGCAGCTCGCCGTCCAGCATCTCGACCCGGCGCGGCAGCCCCGCCGCGATCCCCATGTCGTGCGTGATGACCGCGATCGTCGTGCCGTCGGCGTGCAGCTCCCGCAGCAACCGCAGCACCTCGGCGCCCGACCTCGTGTCCAGGTTGCCGGTCGGTTCGTCGGCCAGCACGATGCTCGGCCGGTTCACCAGCGCCCGCGCGATCGCCACCCGCTGCTTCTCGCCGCCGGACAGCTCCGTCGGCAGGTGGTCGGCGCGATGAGCGAGCCCCACGCGCGCCAGCGCCTCGTCCGCCGCCGGCCGCCGGTCGCGGGCCGGCACACCGCGGTAGACCAGGGCCGCCATCACGTTCTCCCGCGCCGTGAAGCCCTCGGTGAGGTGGAACTGCTGGAACACGAACCCGATCCACCACGCCCGCAGCGCGGACAGCCGCCGGTCCGTGAGCGTGCCCGTGTCGTGGCCGTTGACCAGCACCTTTCCCGTCGACGGACGGTCCAGCGTGCCCATCAGGTTCAGCATCGTGGACTTGCCGGACCCCGACGGCCCGACGATGCCGAGCATCTCGCCCGGCTCGACCCGCAGGTCGCACGGCCGCAGAGCGCGCACTCCGCCGGGATAGGTCTTCGACACCCCGCTGAGCTCCAGCACCGCCGTCATGACGTCGTCACCACCGTCATGCCCTCGCTGAGGCCCTGGCCGGAGATCTCGACCATCCCACCGGCGAACATCCCGGTCTGCACGGCGAGGTAGCGGCTCCTGCCGCCCTCGACGACCTCGACCGCGTACCCGCCCTCGCGCAGGGCCAGCAGCGCCTGCACCGGCACGGCCAGCACGTTCTCGCGCTTGTCACCGTCGAACTCGACGGTGACCCGGCCCGGCTCGGTCGACGCCGGGTCGTCCAGCGTGATCGCGGCGACCTGCTTGGGCTTGTCCTCCACGGTCTTCACGGTGACCTCGCGGACGGTGCCGGGAGTGGTCTTCCCGCCGGGCAGGTACACCGTGACCTTCGCGTTCACGCGAGCGAGCCGGCGTTGCGCGTCGGTGAGCTCCACCGACACCTGCCGGTCCAGCCCGGTGACGGTCAGCAGCGGGCCCTCGGCCGGTGCGCCGGGCTGCGCGGTCACCGCGTACACCCGCACCGGGCCGGCCACCACGACGACGTCGCCCGGCTGCACGACCCCGGTCGGCTCGGCCTTCAGCGACTTCTGCCAGCGCTTCACGGCACTCGCGGTCCGCGGGCCGAACTTGCCGCTCGCCGCCCCGAGCTCGGAGTAGCCGAGCGCGAGGAGGTTCTCCTGCAGCAGTTTCACGTCGTCACCGTCGGGGACGCCGTCCTTCATCTCCCGGTACAGCGGTGTCCCGCCGAAGAACACCGGCACGCCGACCGCGTTCACCTCGTACAGCACCTTTCCGCGTTCGAGCTGTTCACCGGGGGTCGGCAGGCGGGTGATCGTGCCGGGTCTGCGGCCGGTCACCTGCACGGGCGTGCCGGTGCCCAGGTCGCCGTCGACCTTGATCCGGTCGACCAGCGTCGTGCGTTCCACCCGCGTGGTGGCGGGCGGTGGGGTCTCCGGCGCCGACGAGGCCTGCGTCGGGACGAGCCTGGTGAACGTCACCACCCCGGCCGTCCCGGCGACGGCCAGCGCGACGGCGATCCAGACCGCCCGCTTCCGCCGCCGTCTCCTGGCGGCGGAGGGCCCGGCCTCCTCGGTCATTTCGTGGAGCCCGTGGGACTGGTGGAGTCACCGCTGGTCTCGGCCGAGCACCGCCGCAGCTTCTCCTTCACGGCGGGGTTGTCCACGTCGACGCCGTCCGGCAGCTTCATGGCCCCGTTCCCGCCGTCCTCCGGCTTCGGGTCCGGGTACGGCACGCCCGCCTCGCGCATGCACTTCGCGAACTTGCGGGCCTGCTCCAGCTGCTCGGGGTTCATCGGCTTGAGGTTGCCGCCGTCCGGCAGGTACTGGCGGCACTTCTCGTGGGCCGCGCGCTGCTTCTCCTGGTCGGCCTGCGGCTGGTTGCCCTGCTGTGCCGTGCCCGATCCGCTGCCGTCGTTCGGTATTTCCTGGGACAGCACCGGAGCGCCGTTGTCCCGCATGCATTTGGAGTAGGCGTCCTCGTCGGTCGGCGCAGGGTTCGTTTGATTGGTGCCGCCAGTGGATGCGACATTCGGGTCGGACTGGCTCCCGCACGCCGTCGTGAGCAATGCGGTGAGCACAATCGCGCCCAGCAGACCGGCAGTTTTCATGATTCCCCCTCAGGGTTATTCCTGCGGATGGCTGAATGTCTACCGGGCGGGTGATTCCGCCGTCGTAAGCGCGGTCGCTTATGGCCGTCTTATGGCCCCGCACGCCACACTTGGACTGGAATGAGGGGGTCGAACGTGCGGGTGCTGGTGGTCGAGGACGAGGAGATGCTCGCGGACGCGGTCGCGGAGGGGCTGCGGGACGCCTCGATGGCGGTCGACATCTGCGGGGACGGTGAGCAGGCGCTGGAGTTCATCGCGGTCAACCGGTACGACGTGGTGGTCCTCGACCGGGACCTGCCCGGCGTGCACGGCGACGACGTGTGCCGCGCGATCGTCGACGGCGGCGGGGACACGCGGGTGATCATGCTGACCGCGGCGGGCGACGTGGCCGAACGCGTGCACGGGCTGGGCATCGGCGCGGACGACTACCTGACGAAACCCTTCGTGTGGGCGGAGCTGCTCGCGCGGGTGCAGGCACTGGGCCGGCGTGCCCGGCCGGCGCTGCCCCCGGTGCTGCGGCGTGCGGGCATCAGCCTCGACGTCGGACGGCACCAGGTGTTCCGCGACGAGCGGTTCGTGAACCTGTCGCGCAAGGAGTTCGCCGTGCTGGAGGTGCTGATGCGCGCCGAAGGAGCGGTGGTCAGCGCCGAGGAGCTGTTGGAGAAGGCATGGGACGTCAACGTGGATCCGTTCACCAACGCCGTGCGGGTCACCATGATGACCCTGCGCCGCAAGCTGGGCGAACCGCAGGTCATCCACACGGTGTCCGGGATCGGCTACCAGTTGCGCGACTAGCGGCCAGGATGTCGGTGAAGCTCCGGCTCGCACTGCTGTGCGGCGGGCTGTTCCTGCTCGGCGGCGCGATCCTGCTGGCCACCAACTACTTCCTGGTGCGCACCGCGTTGCCGCCGACGGAGGCGGGACCACCTCCCGGCCAGTCGACGGACGCCGAGGTCATCGCGCCGGCACCCGGCTCGTCGCCGGTGGTCGGCAGCGTGGGCACGGACCTCTCCCACTACCGGCAGGAGGTGCTGCAGACCCTCGTCGTGCAGTCAGGGGTGGCGCTGGCCGTGATGGCGGTCGTCGCGCTGGCGCTCGGCTGGTTCGCCGCGGTGCGGATGCTCCGGCCGGTGCAGGAGGTGGTCGCCACGGCACGGCGGCTGGAGGCGGACAGCCTGCACGAGCGGATCAGGATGCCGGGACCGCGTGACGAGCTGACCGAGCTCGCCGACACGTTCGACGGGATGCTCGACCGGCTCGCCGCCTCGTTCGACAGTCAACGGCGGTTCGTCGCGAACGCCTCGCACGAGCTGCGCACACCGCTGGCCACCCAGCGCACGATGATCGAGATCGCGATGGCGCGCCGGAGCGCGGGCGCCGACCTGCGCGACCTCGGCGAGCGGCTGCTCGTGATGAACGTGCGCACCGAAGCGCTCATCGAGGGGCTGTTGCTGCTCGCCCGCAGCGACCGGGGGCTCGAACACGAGGAACCGGTGCGGCTGGACGAGATCGCGTGCGCCGTCGTCGACAGCCGGCGGCAGGTCGCCGCCCAGGCCGGCGTCCGGCTGGAGTCGAGGTTGCTGCCCCAGATCGTGTCCGGTGATCCGGTGCTGCTGGAACGACTGGTGGTCAACCTCGTCGACAACGCCATCAACTACAACCACGAGGGCGGCCTCGTCACGGTGGCCACCGGCGGGGAGGCGGCGCTGGAGGTGAGCAACACCGGGCCCGAGGTGCCCGCCGACGCGGTCAGCGGGCTGTTCGAACCGTTCCGGCAGCTGCGCAAGCAGCCCACCGGGCCCGGCAGGGGCGTCGGGCTCGGGCTCTCGATCGTCGCGTCCGTCGCGAAGGCGCACGGCGGCTCGGTGCGGGCCGTGCCACGCCGGGGTGGTGGACTGGAGATGGCCTTCTCGGTGCCGTGGCGGGTCTTGTGACGCTTACGCCGGCACGGCGACCTTCCGCACGTGACCGATGGCGAACTCACGGGTCGAGCCGTCCTCGCACTCCGCGCTGAGCACGCCTTCGAGGTGCTTGGCCGGCGTGATCACGTGCGTCTCCATCTGCCGCGGGCCGCTCGCGTACTTGATCTCGACGCGCTTGCCGTCCACCAGCGCCGCCGCCAGGATCAGCACCTCCTCGTCGCGCAGGAAGACGTTCTGGTCGCGCAGCATCCGCGCCGCGCTGGCCCGCGGCGTGCCGCGTCCGACGGCCGGCCGTTCCTGCTCCACCAGCCGGACCGCGAGCTGCGTCAGCTCCAGGTCGTCCAGCTCGGTGCGCCACCACCGTTCCGGCTTGCGCTCACCGCGCGCCGGCGCCCGCCGTCGTTCGACGTGCTCCACAATGGACTGATCACTCGAGTCGAGCCCGGTCGGTGCGTAACCCGCCCGGCGCAACGCCGCCAGCGTCTCCGCCATCGGGTGCGCGGACGCCAGCACGGTCGGCGCCAGGAACCGCAGCTTGAGCGACGCCAGCCGCTTGGACGTGGCGATCTCCTGCAGCAGCGCCGGATCCTCCGCCCGCACGCAGCTCGCCACGTCCGTGACCGTCAGCTGCCCGTGCCGCCGTGCCACGTCGTGCACCTGGTACTCGATCACCTGCGGCAACGGCGCTTCCGACACCGCGGCCAGCTCGGCGAGCACCTCGTCCGCGCTGAGCCCGGTGTCCAGAGCGCGCCGCACCGACCCGGCGGAAAGCCGCCACACCCGTGCGGCGTCGTTGTCCTCCAGATCCGCCACCAGGTTGAGCGTGGCGCTCAGCTGCGGCGACGGCAGCCCGTTCACCACCGCGGTCATGTCCGTCTGGAACGCGGCCGTGTCGGCGGCGGGAGGCATCAGCTCGGTCGCCGCGGCCACGACGTCGCCGTCGTCCCGGACCGCCGCGCCCAACGGCGTCAGCGCACCGGCGGCCACCAGTCCCAGCGACTCCATCTCGCCGATCACCGCCGCCGTCGCGCGCAGGTCGTGCACCGCCGGCCGTTCCCACACCAGGTCCGCGACCACCTCCTCGACGTCGGTGAAGGCCTCCTGCGCCGAGAACCGCTCCAGCGCGGTGCGCCGCAACGCGAGACCGGCGGCACCGGTGTAGTCGCGCAACGCGGCCCGCGCCTGGTCCGGTTCCGGCCGCCAGTCCATCCTCCGCCACGCACCGGCCAGTGCCGCGAGCCGCACGCCCGGATGCGAGTCGAGCCACGCGTCCGCCTGCCTGGTCGGCAGCAGCCGGGCGCGTTCGATGCCGATCAGCTGCGCCTCGACCGCGAGCTCCAGCCACAACCGCAGCACGCCGTCGGTCACCCGCAGCGCCCGTGCGACCCGGCGGATCTCCACCGTCGCCACGCCACCGGTGTAGCGGGCGTCGAAGCTGTCCTGCTCGCAGTGCGCCAGGAGCCGCGTCACACCGTCCACAGTGGACATCGCGGCCACGACGGGTGAGACCGCGGAGGCCTTGCGCCTGCCCGGCTTCTTCGGCGGCAACGTCAGCTGGTCGTGCTGGGCGCCGTTGCACCGCACCGAGTTCACCGCGATGAGCTTCGCCCCGTCCGGCCACGCCAGCGCCCGTTGCCTGAGCCGGCCGAAGGCGCGTTCGAAGTCGTCCGTCGAGCACCGCAGCGCCGCGCACACCGAGTCGATCGTCCCCAGGTTGCCCTGCGCCACGATCGCGCCGAGGAGGTCCAGCGCGCCCTGGTCCAGCGTGTCCTCGGCGGCGTGCACCGAGTCCGAGTCGGTGAGCTGCGTCGCGAGGTCCTTCAACGTCCGCAGGTAGCGGTCCGCCACGTCGCGGCGGTGCACGAGTATCGCGGCCACCTCGTCCGGCTCGAGTCGGTGAAGCCAGGTCGCGAGCGCGTTGATACGGCGGGCCATTCGGCTGATTATGGCCGAAATTGTGTGCACTCAAACGAATTTCACGCACTTGGGCGATCAGCCTAGGCTGACCCGGTGACGTTCAGCGGTTTCGGCGAGTACGCCATCGACTTCTACGACGGCCTGGAGCTGGACAACTCGAAGGCCTACTGGGACGACCACAAGGAGACCTACCTGCGGGACGTGAAGGCGCCGATGGAGGCGCTGCTCGCGGACCTGGAGAAGGAGTTCGGCGTGGGCAAGGTGTTCCGGCCGTACCGGGACGTGCGGTTCTCGAAGGACAAGACGCCCTACAAGACGCACTGCGGCGGCGTGATCGAGAAGGGCCGCGGTGGGGGCGCGTACTACACGCAGGTCAGCTCGGAAGGGCTGGCGGTCGGTGGCGGTTCGTACCACATGGCCCCCGACCAGCTCGCCCGTTACCGCGCCTCGGTCGACGCGCACGGCGTGCTGCTGCGCAGGATCATCGACAAGCTGCTCAAGCAGGGCTGGGAGTTGCACGGCGACGTGATGAAGTCGAAACCGCGCGGGTTCGCCGACGACCACCCGCACCTCGACCTGCTCAAGCACCGGTCGATCTGGGTGCGGAAGGTCTGGGAGCCCGACGACGTGCTGCACGAGCCGGGGTGCCTCGACCGGGTGCGCAAGTCGTGGCGGCAGCTGAAGGACTTCAACGCGTGGTGTGAGGACCACGTCGGCGTGAGCGAATCGCCGCGGCGATAGCCCAGCCGAGCCCGATCCCGAGCACGTCGACCAGCGCGTCGAGCACGTCACCGCTGCGGTGCAGCGGCGTGATGAGCGCCTGCAGGACCTCGGACACGCCCGCGTAGACGACCAGCCACAGCAGAATGCGAGGAACCTTCGCGTAAAGGCCGGTGACGGCGAGCAGCGCGAACAGGAGCGTGTGAACCACCTTGTCCGTGCCGGGCGGGGTGGTCGGCACACCTGACTCGGGGGTGAACAACACGACGACGCTGAGCAACGCTGCGGTCACGAACGGGAGGACTCGGCCCATTCCCGAACATTACCGAGGAGTAGTTCGGGATCGGTCCAGGAACGAGGACTAGTCTGCATGACGTGAGTCGACGCGCAAAGATCGTCTGTACCCTCGGTCCCGCCACTGGCACGCCGGACAAGGTCCGCGACCTGGTAGCGGCCGGTATGGACGTGGCCAGGATGAACTTCAGCCACGGCAGCCATGCCGACCACAAGCAGGTCTACGACATGGTTCGCGCCGCGGCCGACGAGTCCGGCCGTGCCGTGGGCATCCTCGCCGACCTCCAGGGCCCCAAGATCCGGCTCGGCCGGTTCGCCGCGGGTCCCGTGGACTGGAACACCGGCGACGTGGTCCGCATCACCGTCGAGGACGTCGAAGGCACGCACGACCGCGTGTCGACGACGTACAAGGAGCTCGCGAAGGACGCCAAGGTCGGCGACCGCCTGCTCGTGGACGACGGCAAGGTCGGGCTCGTGGTCGTCGAGGTCGAAGGCTCCGACGTCGTGTGCGAGGTCGTCGAGGGCGGACCCGTCAGCAACAACAAGGGCCTCTCGCTGCCCGGCATGGACGTCTCCGTGCCCGCGCTGTCGGAGAAGGACATCGAGGACCTGGAGTTCGCGCTCTCGCTGGGCGTGGACTTCATCGCCCTGTCGTTCGTGCGCTCCCCGGCCGACATCGACCTGGTCCACCAGGTCATGGACCGCTCGGGCAGCAAGCGCCTCCCGGTGATCGCGAAGATCGAGAAGCCGGAGGCCGTGGACAACCTCGAGGCCATCGTCCTCGCGTTCGACGGCGTCATGGTCGCCCGCGGTGACCTGGGCGTCGAGCTGCCGCTGGAGCACGTGCCGCTGGTGCAGAAGCGCGCGATCCAGATCGCCCGCGAGAACGCCAAGCCGGTCATCGTCGCGACCCAGATGCTGGACTCGATGATCACCAACTCCCGTCCGACCCGCGCCGAGACGTCCGACGTCGCGAACGCGGTCCTGGACGGCGCGGACGCCCTGATGCTGTCCGGTGAGACCTCGGTCGGCCGCTACGCCATCGAGTCGGTCAAGACCATGGGCCGCATCATCGAGGCCGTCGAGACCGAGTCCGTGGTCGTGCCGCCGCTGACCCACGTCCCGCGCACCAAGCGCGGCGTCATCTCCTACGCGGCCCGCGACATCGGCGAGCGC
Organism: Lentzea sp. NPDC004789; assembly: GCF_053601075.1. Classification (NCBI taxonomy): domain Bacteria; kingdom Bacillati; phylum Actinomycetota; class Actinomycetes; order Pseudonocardiales; family Pseudonocardiaceae; genus Lentzea; species Lentzea sp. NPDC004789. The sequence continues at coordinate 177,207 of NZ_JBSGBE010000007.1, forward strand.
CTCAACGCCAAGGCCCTGGTCGCCTTCACGCAGTCCGGTGACACGGTCCGCCGCCTGGCCCGCCTGCACACGCACCTCCCGCTGCTGGCGTTCACGCCGGAGCCCTCGGTGCGCTCGCAGCTGGCGCTGACGTGGGGCACCGAGACGTTCCTGGTGCCGCGCGTGGAGTCCACCGACGAGATGGTCCGCCAGGTCGACACCTCGATGCTGGAGATCGGCCGTTACTCCGCCGGTGACCTCATGGTGGTCGTCGCCGGCTCGCCTCCCGGCACCATCGGGTCGACGAACCTCATCCGGGTGCACCGGCTGGGCGAGGACGACCACGCCTAGCGTGTTCCGGCTCTCAGCCGGGTACGTCGTGATACCGGCCCCGCGCCCTCATACTTGGGGGAGCGGGGCCGGCGCCCTGCTGAGACCCCGAAGCTGGCACTAGGAGAGTTCCGCCGTGACTGAGGCCGCCCGCGCCGCTGCTTCCTCGCCCTCCGGCCTGAGCGGACAATCCGCAGTGGACGACCTGGTCGCGTTGCTCGACCTGGAACGCATCGAGGAGAACATCTTCCGCGGTGTGTCGCCCGCCGAGTCGCCCGTGCGCGTCTTCGGCGGCCAGGTGGCGGGCCAGGCCCTGGTCGCCGCCGGTCGCACCGTGCCCGTCGAACGCCGCGTGCACTCGCTGCACTCGTACTTCATCCGCCCCGGCGACCCGCGCGTGCCGATCGTGTACGAGGTGGACAGGATCCGGGATGGACGGTCGTTCACCACCCGCCGCGTCGTCGCCGTGCAGCACGGCAAGGCGATCTTCGCCCTCTCCGCCTCCTTCCAGCTGGAGGAGCAGGGTGTCGAGCACTCCTCGCCCATGCCCTCGGTGCCGGACCCGGAGACGCTGCCGACGTGGAACGAGGTGGCGCGGGGCTACCCGCTGCACTCGCTGAAGTTCCCGCGGCCGATCGACGTCCGGTACGTGACCGAGCCGCCGTGGGAGTCGCGTGAGGACGGTCCGGGCGAGGCCGCCTCGCAGGTGTGGATGAAGGCCGACGGGAAGCTGCCGGACGACCCGATGCTGCACATCTGCGTGATGACCTACGCGTCGGACATGACGCTGCTGGACGGGGTTCTGGCCAAGCACGGCGTCTACTGGGGACTGGACAAGGTCCTCGGCGCTTCTCTCGACCACGCCATGTGGTTCCACCGGCCGTTCCGCGCCGACGAGTGGTTGTTGTACGACACCACTTCGCCGTCCGCCTCCGGGAACCGCGGGCTGGCCACCGGGCGGTTCTTCTCGCAGGACGGGCAGCTGGTGGCGACGGTGGTGCAGGAGGGCCTGATCCGGGTGCTCAAGCCGTCACCCGACGGCGAGTGAGTTCGCTGTTCGAGTGATCAAGGTCGGTCCGCGTGCGGTCGATGACCAGGTCGTGATCATCACCTTGGCCGACTACGACGCGATGTCCGAGGACGACTGCCGGCGGCACGAGCTCGTCGACGGCGCGCTGGTGGAGATGCCCGCGCGGGACGTGCCCCACCAACGCGCCCTTGTCCAGCTCGTGCACCAGTTCGCCGAACAGCTGCCGGACGACCTCGACGTGGTGCACTCGTTCGACGTCCTGCTGAAGGACGGCGCCCGCCCGCTCATGCGCAAACCGGACGTCGTGGTCGCCCCGCACAAGCTGTTCCACGACGACGTGACCCGGTTCGACGCCGCGGACGTGGTGCTGGTGGCCGAGATCCTCTCGGAGGAGTCGGAGGACGTCGACCTCCGCGTCAAGCTGCGCGAGTACGCGGCGGCCGGTATCCCGAACTACTGGGTCGTCGCTCTGGACGATCCGGTCAGCATGGCGGCGTACAGCCTGGCGGACGGGCGGTACGAGCTCGCGGTGGGCGGTTCGCGGTGGATCGACGTGGTGGATCCGGCGCCGATGTCGCTGGACCTGGATGCGCTGATTCGACGGCGTTAGTCGGCGCGGCGCCGCCGGTGCGTGGGCCGCAGGTTCGCCGGCGGCGTCAGCGCACGGGTCTCCACCCGCTCCAGCACCACCGAACTGGTCAGGTTCCGCACCTCCGTCCGCGACGCGATCTTGTCCATCAGGAACGCCTGCAGGTGCGTGGAGTCCGCCACCGCGATGTGGATCAGGAAGTCCGCCTGCCCCGACACGTGGAAGATCGACCGGGTCTCCGGCTGAGCCATCACGAACGCCCGGAACGCCGCGACCACCGGCCGGGTGTGCGGCCGCACGTTCACCGACACCACGGCCTCCAGCGGCAGCCCGGTGGTGGCCGGGTCGACCACGGCGTGGCAGCCGGTGATCACGCCGAGCTCCCGCAGCCGCCGCACCCGCTGCAGGCACGAGGACGGCGCCAGGCCGACGATCTCCGCCAGCGACCGGTTCGGGATGGTCGCGTCGTTCTGCAACTCCTCCAGGATGTGCCAGTCGACCGAATCCAGTTCGGCTTGTTCGCGCATAAGCGAACATCGTACTGACCAGCTGGAATGCGGCAGAACAACGCACGACGATCTGGCCATGCACATCGCGTGGACGTCGTTCCTGGCCGCTCTGCTGATCATCATGATCGTGCCGGGGCCGGACTTCGTGCTGATCATGGGCAACGCGGTGCGCAGCCTGCGCAAGGGCACCGAGGCGGCGCTCGGTGTCGTCACCGGGCTGCTGATCCACGCCACGCTCGCCACCATCGGCCTGAGTGCTCTCGTCGCGGCGGTGCCGACGGCGTTGCTCGTGGTGAAGGTGATCGGCGCGCTGTACCTGGCCTACGTCGGCTTCATGACGCTCAAGACCGCGAACAAGCCGGCGGAAGCGCGGCCGAGCAAGGGCAACGTGTTCCTGCGCGGCCTGCTGTGCGATCTGCTGAACCCCAAGGTGATGCTGACGTTCCTGAGCCTCATCCCGCAGGCGATGGACCCGAACAGCGCACCGCTGCCGCAGGCGGCACTGCTCAGCGCCGTCACGGTCGGTGTCTTCGCGCTGTTCTGGGTCATCGTCGTGCCGTCAGCGCGTCAGCTGGGCTCCCTGCTGAGCAGGCCCAGGATCCGGGCCGCGTTCGAGCGGGTGTGTGGTACCGCTCTCATCGGGATGGCGGCGTCGGTCCTGGCCGCCTAGGACCACGTCACGGTCAGCTCGTCCCGGGTTCCGAACCGGACCAGGTGCCGTTCCACGACGTCGCGCAACCGCGCCACGTCCTCCTCCGAGGAACCCGCCACGCGCATCACCAGGGCGTCGTCCAAAGCCTCGAACTCGGCCAGGCCCGCGGAGAAGCGGACGTAGCCGCGCGAGTCCTCCCAGGACCCTTCGAGGTCCTTGTGCGTGAAGTGCTTCACCAGCTGCGATCCGTACCTGGAGGCACGGTCGGTCGCCGAGCGTCCCACGCTCGTGAATTCCGTCATGAAGCCAACTTACGCCTAGCCATACGTATTGCGGCGTGACGCGGTTCACCTGGCAAAACGGAGTCTGAGAACACCCTGTGACGTCTCGCGTAAACAGGAAGAACACGGCAGGCTGTCGCGTATGACGGAAGGCAAAGCACGTATCGCGGTCACCGGTCTCGCCACCATGGGCAGCAACCTCGCGCGCAACCTCGCGCGGCACGGCTTCAAAGTCGCCGTGCACAACCGGACGCCCGCGAAGATGAAGGCCCTGCTCGACGAGCACGGTCACGAAGGCGACTTCGTCGGCGCCGAGACGCTGCAGGACCTCGTGGACAGCCTGCAGACGCCGCGCCAGATCATCATCATGGTCAAGGCGGGTGGCCCGACCGACGCCGTCATCGACGAGCTGAGCGGGCTGCTGGAGCCCGGCGACATGGTCATCGACGGCGGCAACGCCCACTACGCCGACACGCGCCGCCGTGAGGCCGCGCTGAAGGAGAAGGGGCTGCTGTTCGTCGGCGCCGGCATCTCCGGTGGCGAGGAGGGCGCCCTCAACGGGCCCAGCATCATGCCGGGTGGTCCGGCCGAGTCGTACCAGCACGTCGGTCCGGTCTTCGAGGAGATCGCGGCCAAGGTGGACGGTCAGCCGTGCTGCGTGCACGTCGGGCCGGACGGCGCCGGGCACTTCGTGAAGATGGTGCACAACGGCATCGAGTACGCCGACATGCAGCTGATCGCCGAGGCGTTCGACCTGCTGTCCCGCGTCGGCGGGCAGAGCCCGGCCGAGATCTCCGAGGTCTTCACGCAGTGGAACTCGGGCGACCTGGAGTCGTACCTGGTCGAGATCACCGCCGAGGTGCTCAAGCACGTCGACGCGAACGGCACGCCGCTCGTGGAGGTCATCGAGGACGCGGCCGAGCAGAAGGGCACGGGCCGCTGGACCGTGCAGGAGGCGCTGGAGCTGGGCGTCCCGGTCACCGGTATCGCCGAGGCCGTGTTCGCGCGCAGCCTGAGCGGCCACACCGACCAGCGCAAGGCCGTGCGCGAGGCGTTCGGTGCCAACGAGGTCGTCGCGAAGCCCGACGCCGAACTCGTGGACGACGTGCGCCAGGCGCTCTACGCGTCGAAGGTCGTCGCGTACGCGCAGGGCTTCGACATGATCCGCGAGGCCTCGAAGAACTTCGACTGGAACATCGACCTCGGCGCCATGGCGACGATCTGGCGCGGTGGCTGCATCATCCGCGCGCAGTTCCTCAACCGCATTCGCGAGGCATACGACGCCAACCCGGACCTCGCGTCTCTTTTGGTGGACAACTACTTCCGCGACGCCGTGCAGAACGCTGAGGCCGCTTGGCGCAGGGTTGTGGTCCGTGCGGTCGAATCCGGGGTTCCGACTCCTGGTTTCGTGTCCGCTTTGGCCTACTACGACGCGCTTCGCTCGGAAAGGTTGCCTGCCGCGCTCGTTCAAGGACAACGGGACTTTTTCGGGGCACACACGTACAGGCGCACCGACCGGCCGGGTAGCTTCCACACGTTGTGGTCGGGTGATCGATCAGAGGTGGAAGCGTGAAATTTCGAATTCTGGGGGCGGTCGTCGCTGCCGCGACAGGGTTGACCCTGACGTCCAGCGGCGGCGCGGTGGCGGGCGGGAACGAGGCGCTGACTCGCGATCTCGACGCCATCCTCGCCGATCCCGGACTCCAGGGCGCCGACGTCGGCGTCACCGTCCGGGATGCCAACACCGGTGAGGTCGTCTACACCCGGTCGGGCAGCAGGCGCTCGCAGGTGGGGTCGAACCTGAAGGTGCTCACCACGACGGCGGCGCTCGACCTGCTCGGACCGGACTTCCGGTGGAAGACCGAGTTGCAGTCGTCGGGCACCCGCTCGGGGGCGACGCTGAACGGTGACCTCGTCCTGCGGGGCACCGGCGACCCGACGATGTCCGCGTCGCGCTACAAGGCGCTGGCGGACACGTTGAAGAACAACGGGGTCACGCAGGTCACCGGCGCACTCGTGCTGGACGACACGGCGTTCGACTCCCAGCCGTACGGTCCTGGCTGGGCGTGGGACGACGAGCCGTTCGCGTACAACGCGGTGACCTCTGCGCTGACGCTGTCGCCGGACGCGAAGTTCAGCGCCGGCACGGTGGTGGTCACGGTGTCGCCGGGCGCCTCGGCGGGCAGCCCCGCTCAGGTGAGCGTGTTCCCGCCGAACGACCAGTTGCAGATCGTGAACACGGCGACCACCGGCAACGACGGTGTGTCGATCGAGCGCGACCACGGCACGAACGTGGTCAGGGTCAGCGGTTCGACGACGTCCGACGCGTCGGCGCTCGTCACCGTCACGGACCCGACCGCGGTGGTCGGGTCGGTGTTCCGCAAGGCGCTGGAGCAGAACGGGATCCAGGTCCAGGGCGGGGTGCGCAAGGGCAAGGCGCCGCAGGGTGCCACCGTCCTCGCGTCCGACCAGTCCATGACGCTGGGCCAGGTCATGAACCCGTTGCTCAAGAACAGCAACAACATGCTGGCTGAGGCGCTGGTCAAGACCGCGGGTGGCTCGTTCACCAACGGTGTCAACCAGCTCAGCCGCAAGTGGGCGGGCCTCGGCATCGACCCGAACTGGGTCGAGATCTTCGACGGTTCCGGCATGTCCAGGATGGACGAGATCTCGCCGGACGACCTGTCGTCGATCTTCGTCAAGGCGAAGACCAAGCCGTGGTTCGGCACGTGGCAGTCGTCGCTGCCGGTGGCGGGCCGCGACGGCACGCTGGTCAACCGCATGAAGGGCACCAAGGCCGAGGGCAACGTCGTGGCCAAGTCCGGCTCGATGTCCGGCGTTTCGGCGCTGACCGGTTACGTCACCACGCAGGCCGGTCGGCAGCTGGTGTTCTCGATCGTGCAGAACAACCTGGTGTTGTGGTTCAACCCCAAGTCGATCGAGGACCAGGTCGCGGTGCGGCTCGCGAACGACGGCGGTGCCTCGGTCGCGGCCACGCAGCAGAAGACCCAGACGGTTCCGCAGCAGCGCAAGGCTCCTGCGGAGAAGCCCACCAAGGTTCCGGCCAAGGAGCGCTTCGACGTCGAGTGCTCGTGGGTCAACGCCTGCTAGCAGAGTGAGAACGAACTGGAGCCGCCCCGGGAGACCGGGGCGGCTCCAGCGTTTTCTAGGCCGGCGCCGGCACGGGCTCCAGGCCGTTGCGGTCCGGGTCGACGAGGTACACGCGGGCGTTCGAGATGTCGAAGTACATGCCCTTCAACGTCAGCGTGCCCGCCGCGATCGCCTCCCGCACGCTCGGGTAGCCGAGCAGGTTGTCCAGCTGCTGCGCGACGTTCGCGACCGCGAGCCGGTCGGCCACCGGCAGTTCCGCGCAGCCGGGCGAGGTCGGCGCGTGGAACCGGATCAGCGACGGTTCCGCGTTGCGCAGCCACGAGTGCAGGTGCGAGCCGCGCGCGGCGGATCCCTTCACCAGCGCCTTCATCGCGCCGCAGTCCGAGTGTCCACAAACGACGATCGTGCTGACGTTCAGGGCCTCGACCGCGAACTCGATCGCCGCGCCGACGGACCTGTCGTCCGAAGTGGACGTCGGCACCAGGTTGCCGATGTTGCGCACGCAGAACAGGTCACCGGGTCCGGACGTGGTGATCAGGTTCGGCACCACGCGCGAGTCGGCGCAGGTGATGAACAGCTGCTGCGGCCGCTGTCCGTGCACCGCCAGGTCGTGCAGGAACGGCCGCACCAACGGCGCCGACCGCCGTTCGAACTCGTGCATGCCCAGGATCATGGGATCGCTCTCGGCCGACGAGCGCTGGGCGGGCAGCGTCACCGGTGAACCGCCCTGCCAGTGCGACCACGGCGCGAACCAGCGCGGCAGCGGTCCGGGCAACGTCTTGCGGCGCCCCGGTTTGCCCTGGTCGGCCCGGTCGTACCAGGTGTCGTGCACCTCGTCGACCTCCACCCGGCCGCCGAGCCGTTCGTAGTTCTCGCGCCAGTCGTTGATCGCCTCGTACGACGCGTGGTCCAGGTAGTCGATGTGCAGCTCCAGCACCACCTGCTGCCCCAGCGGCAACCGCCGCAGCTCGCGCACGAGCCGGCCGACCCCGAGGAACACCAACGACCCGCGCACGCACACCCGGTTGCCCTCGACCCGCACCGAGCAGTGCGTCAACCGGTACAAAGCACGCAGCAGCGCGATGGCCAGACCGGCCACCACGCCCTCCAGCAGTCCGAAGAGGACGACGCCGAGCGCGGTGCCCGCGTACACCAGGAACTCCCGGTGCCGCAGCAGCGTCCGCATGCGGTCCACCGAGACGAGCTTGAGCCCGACGACGAACAGCACACCGGCCAGCGCCGCCAGCGGGATCATCTCCAGCGCCGACGGGAACGCCAGCACGGCCACCGCGATCCAGATGCCCTGCAGGATCGCGCTGTAGCGGGTCTTCGCGCCCGCGGCGACGTTCGTGGAGCTCCGTGCGAGCCCACCGCTGATCGGCAGGCCGCCCAGCGCGCCGGCGAGCACGTTGCCGGTGCCCTGCGCGATGAGCTCCTTGTCCAGCCGGGCCCGCGGCCCGTCGTGCAGCCGATCCGTCGCGACCGCCGACAGCAACGACTCCATGCTCGCCACCAGCGCGACCGTGACGATGGCCGTGACCACCGCCCCGACGCTGCCGCGCGGCATCTCGGGGAACACCAGCGTGTGGCTGTCCGGCAGGTCGACGCGCGCGACGTCGAGGCGCAGCACGAACGCCAGCAGCGTCGCCGCGCCCACCGCGACCAGCGGCGCCGGCACCAGTGACGCGCGCGGAACCCTGGGCCACAGCAGCAAAGCCGCGATCGCGACCGCACCGGCCAGCAGGGACCCGAGGTGCGTCGACGCGAGTTCTCCCGGCAGCAGCGCGAGGTTCCCCGGCACGGACGACGCCGCCGTCCCGCCCAGCACCACCACGAGCTGTCCCGCGGCGATGGAGATGCCGATACCGGCAAGCATTCCGTGCACCACGGCGGGGGACAGCGACATCACCAGCCGGCTGATCCCGGTGAGCCCCAACGCCAGCTGCACCACACCGGCGGCCAGCGTGATCGCCGCGGTGGCCGCCCACCCGTACTGCGCCACCAGCCCGGCCACGATCACCACGAGCCCGGTGCCGGGACCGCTGATCTGCAACGGCGCCCCGCTGATCGCGCCGACGACCACACCACCGATGACCGCCGAGATGATCCCGGCCATCAGCGGCGCGCCGGTGGCGTGCGCGATGCCCAGCGACAGCGGGATCGAGATGAGGAACAGCACGAAGCTCGCGGGCAGGTCGTGCCGGAGGACCACCGGAGGGCCGTGCGGGGTGTGGTCGCTTGCGTTGGACCTCTGCAGATGGTTCACGAGCGTTCACCTTTCGTGGAACAGCGACATGGCCCTGTGCGGAAAGGAGCACAGGGCGAGGGGAGGGGAGAGTTGGTCAGAGGTGCCCTAAGGGCAGCAGACGGCGCGGCCGAACGGCAGCGAGCGCGTCGGCGCGGTCATGCGGGGTCGGCACGGGTACACCTCCGTGTCGGCACAGGCATCGGGTTCTCGATCAGGCCGCGTCGCCACCATGATGACGGCGAAATCGCCGCCGTGGCAGATCTTTCAGCCAACCGTGTTGATCTTCGCCCGCAACGTCACGCGACGTGAACAAGAAGAAGACGGGCCGGCTCCGGTCGGGGGTGCGGAGCCGGCCCAGGTCAGGGTGGAGCCGAAGAACTGTCGGGTTTCTCGGGTTCAGCCGACCGAGCGCAGGTGCTTGCCGTGCGAAGTCTCCTGGCCCACCACGGTCAGGATCAGCTGGGCCGCCAGGTAGGCACGGCACGGTGCGGGCATCCTGCGGGAGAACCAGCCGCGCTTGCAGGTCGCGCACCGGCCGTGCTCGTCGGGCTGGTGCTCGTCGAGCAACGCCTTGACCACGGCCACCACCCTCGGCAGCTCTACCCTGGCGAGCACGAGGGCGGTCTGGTCGTCGCCGTGCTGGGCGAGTTCGGTGAGCGTGGCCAGGTGGGAGTGCAGCGACTTGTCCAGTTGGCTGAACACCGTGACGGCCATCAGGCTCAGAGCTCCAGTCCTTGCGTGAGCAACCCATGCAGCCTGTCCCGCCCTCCCCGCGATCTGCAAGTTGCAGTACACGAATGGATGACGTCCCTTTGCGGCTCGCTCCTTTGCTCTCAAACTGAGAGTCCGACCAGGAGGTGTGGATGGCACGGGGCAGCAGCCCGACCCTGCGCAAGCGGCGGCTCGTGAGCGAGCTGAGGCGTCTGCGCGAAGCGGCCGAGCTGACGATCGAGGAGGTGGGCGAGCGGCTGGAGTGCTCGGCCTCCAAGATCAGCCGCATCGAGACGGGACGCGTGGGGGTGAGCCCGCGCGACGTGCGGGACATGCTCACGGCCTACGGTGCGGACTCCGCCACCCTCGACGAACTGGTCCAGCTGGCCAGGGAGGCCCGCCGCAAGGCGTGGTGGGACGAGTTCGGCGACATCGTGCCCGGCCGATACGTCGGGTACGAGGCCGATGCGGACTCGATCAGGACCTATCAGGGCCTGATGATCCCCGGTCTGCTGCAGTGCGAGGCGTACACCAGAGCGTTGATCTCCCAGGTGCTCCCCGACGCGAGCCCGGCGGAGATCGACCGGCGGGTCCGGTTGCGCAAGGCCCGGCAGGCCTTGCTGAGCGAAGACGACCCGTTGCGCCTGCACGTCGTGATCGACGAGGCCGCCCTGCGCAGGCTCGTCGGCGGCGCCGGGGTGATGCGCGCCCAGATGGCGCGTCTCCTCGAGGTCGGTGCAATGTCGAACGTCACGATGCAAGTCGTGCCGTTCAGCGCCGGTGGTCACGCTGCGATGGACGGGCCGTTCGTCATCCTGAGCTTTCCGGAGCAGCTCGACCCCGACGTCGTCTACATCGAAAGCACAAGAAGTGGCGTCTACCTGGAACAGCAGTCGGACGTCCATTGGTACGCCGAGATGTTCGAGCGTCTTGTGAGATCCGCCCTCAACTGCAGGGACTCGGCAACCCTGATCACGGAGATCGCTCGCACTCTCGCGTGACTTCGACCGGGAGTGAACACACAGTGGAAAGCTTGCGTTGGCGCAAGAGCAGCCGTTCGTCCGCCGGTGGGCCGGAGTGCGTGGAGATCGCGCTCGTCTCGGCCGGCGCGGCCGTCCGTGACAGCAAGAACGCGGACGGAGCGCGGTTGACGTTCGGCGACGCCGGATGGGAGACGTTCCTCGCCGCCGCGAAGAACGGGTCTTTTGTCAGCTGAGCACGACATGCAGATCGCCCCGGCCGGGAACCCGGCCGGGGCGATCTCGCGTTAGGGGACGTGGGCCGGCCGGCGTTCCGCCGCCGCGGGCTGGATGCCCCTTGCACGCCGGCCGACCCACGTCGATCATGGGGAGCAGCGGGTGTTCCGCTGTCCGGTCCAACCTGCGCCGACTGCTCGATCTCCGGTTTCCGTTGATCTCGCCGTCTGTGGTTGGTTGGACACGCTAAGCGTAAGAATGGCTTCTACAGCACGACTGGAGCCCGACTGAAGTGATCTTCAAGCTCCAGGTGGCCACCAGGCGAAGGACAGGTCGGTGACGCACGGCGAGGAACCCCTGCGGTTCGAGGTTCTCGGCCTACTCCGGGTCGTTCGCGCAGGTCACGAGGTTGATCTGGGTGCAGCGAAGCAGCGCGCCGTGCTGGCGGTGCTGCTGCTGTCGCGCAACACCCCGGTCAGCCGCGGGCAGATCATCGAGGCGGTGTGGGGCGACAACGTGCCCTCCAGCGCGGTGAATTTGGTCCAGACCTACGTGGCCGGACTGAGACGCGCGCTGGAACCCGCCCGCGCCCGCCGGGCTCCCGCCGAGCTGCTGACGTCGGTGGGTGACGGCTACCTGCTCCGGGTCGAGTCCGGCGCGCTGGACCTCGACGTGTTCGAACGTCAGGTGCTGCTCGCGAACCGCATGCGCGCGGCCGGTGACCTCGCCGGAGCCGCGGTCGAGCTCGACGACGCGCTGGCGTTGTTCCGCGCAGAGCCGCTGGGCGGCGTCTCGGGCCTCTTCTTCGACGTCGAACGCGGCCGCCTCGTCGAGCGGCGCCTCGCCGTGCTGGAGGAACGGGCCGAGCTGGGCCTCGGGATCGGGCAGGGGCCGGAGCTGGTGTCGCAGCTCAGCGCGATGGTCGCGGAGCACCCGTTGCGGGAACGCGGCTACGGGCTGCTCATGCGGGCCCTGGTCCAGGCGGGCCGGCAGGCGGAGGCGCTGGCCGCGTACCGCGAGGCCCGGCGCGTGCTGATCGAGGAGCTCGGTGTCGAACCCGGACCGGAACTGCGGCGCGTGCACCAGGCCGTGCTGGCGGGGGACAGCCCCGAGCCCGAACGCGCGCCGGTCCGCCTGCCGCAGCAGGCCGCCGCCCCGGAACCGCCGCCCGTGACGATCCCCGCGCAGCTCCCGCGCGCGCCCGCCGCGCTGGTCGGACGGGACGCGGAGCTGGCGCAGATGGACGCCGTGCTGCGCGACCACGACGGTCCCGTGCTGCTCGTGACCGGCCCGGCGGGGGTCGGCAAGACCGCGCTGGCCCTGCACTGGTCGCACCGCGTGCGCGACGAGTTCCCGGACGGCCAGCTCTACGTCGACGTGCACGGCTACGACCCGAACCGCGAGCCGCTGGAGATCGGCGAGGTCCTCAACCGCTTCCTGCGCGCCCTGGGCGTCCCGGCCGGTGAGACGCCGCTCGCGGTGGACGAACGTTCGGCGCTGCTGCGCACGTTGCTGGCCGACCGCCGGATGCTGGTGATGCTCGACAACGTCCGCAGCTCCGCCGATCTGCTGCCGTTGCTGCCCGGCGCGCCGTCGTGCGTCGTCGTGACCTCCCGCCGCCGGCTCGTCGGCCTGGTCGCGCAGGTCGAGGCCAAGCTGGTCGAGCTGGACATGCTCGATCCGGACGCCGCGGTGGACGTGCTGGGCCGCATCGCCGGCCGGGCGGACATCGAGGCGGACGCGCTGCGCCGGCTCGCCGAGCTGTGCGACGGCCTCCCGCTGGCGTTGCGCATCGCGGCGGCCCGCCTCGCCGTGTCCCCGCGTTTGCGCGTGGCCGAGCTGGTGGAGGAACTGCAGGACGAGCACGGCCGGCTCGCCGCGCTCGGTCTGGAGGACGGTGAGGGCACCGTACGGGCGGCTCTGGACGCGTCACGGCGTGCGCTGCCGCCCGTGCCGTCCCGGCTGCTCGCGATCATCGGCCTGCACCCCGGCCCCGACCTGTCCGCTCACGTCGTCGCCGCCATGGGGGACGTGCCGCTCCAGGAGGCGCAACGGGCGCTGGACGCGCTTACCGCTGCCAACCTGCTGACCGTCAGCGAACCCGGCCGGCACGTGGCCCACGACATGGTCCGCGTCTACACCAAGACGCTCGCCGGTGAGCTGTCCGAACCGGAACGCCGGGCCGCCACCGGCCGGATGCTCGACTACTACCTGCACTGCGCCGATCTGGCCGACGGCCTGCTGCCGATCAACCGCAGCAGCGTCCTGGTGACGCCCGAGCACCGTCCGGCGCACGTGCCGGTCCTGTCCGGCGCGGCGGACGCGATGGCGTGGTTCGACACCGAACGCGCCAACCTGATCGCCGCCACCGAGCTCGCTTCGAGCGCGGGCTGGCACGTGCACGCCTGGCAACTGCCCTACACGTTGTCGCGGTACCTGTGGCTGCGGACCGAGCGCGAGACCTCGTTGCGCATCACGGAAGCCGCGCTGCAGGCCGCGATCGCGCTGAACGACGACGACGCCCGGTTCGTCATGCAGTTCAACCTGGGCGTGGCCCTGCTGCAGCTGGAACGCCACGAGGAGGCCCTGCACGCGCAGCGCGGCGCGCTGGAAGTGGCGCGGCGCAAGGGAGACGTGCACCAGCAGGCCCGTGCGCTGACCACGGTGGCCGGCACGCTGATGGACCTGGGCCGTTCCACCGAGGCCGAGGCCCACTACCGGGAGGCCATGGAGATCTCCCGGATCGCGGGCTCGAAGTGGGCGGAGGCCAACGCCCACCACCACCTCGGCATTCTGTACCTGACCACGCAGCGGTACCACGACGCGATGCCGTGGCTGCGGGTCGCGCTGCGGATGTACCACGAGGTCGACGAGCAGTGCGGTGAGGCGTCGTGTCACGTGGACATCTCCACGGCCCTGCTGGAGACCGGTGACACCGAGGGCGCGCTCTCGTCCGCCCGCACGGCGCTGGCGGTGGCGTGCGACGCGGTGTCGCCGTACCACCAGGCACTGGCGCACGACCGGCTCGCGGCGGTGTTCGACCGGCTCGGCGCGGCGGGAGCGGCGGCGCACTGGCAGCGCGCGCTGGCGTTGTTCACCGAGCTCGGCGCACCGGAGGCGGACGGGATAAGGGCGCGGCTGGCCCGCGCGCGGGCGGTCACCGTCGGGTAAGGGGTTCGCGGCGGGAGACTGCGTGATCGTCCGATGCCCGGGCTGAGGCCTCAGGACGAACCTCGTGGTCATGACGGAATGGACCCCTGAGGCGATCAAGGCGGAGATCGAGTACCGGCGCGGCAACGCGGTGTGCAACTGGCGGCGGTCGAACGGACGCAGGCCGTCGTGGCTGCTCCGAGTGATCCACCGCACGACCAAACGATGAGCGCATTGCCCCGCGCTGGCGCCCCGGCGCACTTGGGGCAACGCCGTCCTGATCAAGTTACTCGTGAAAAGACGCTGACCTGTGCGAGCATGCCACTTGTGGCGCGTCTCGGTTCCGGAATCCCGTTGGTCGCGCGCGATCGCGAGCTGGACCGGTTGCGCGCCGCGTTGGCGAAGGCGGGTGAGGGCACCGCGGGGGCGGTGCTGCTCGCCGGTGACGCCGGGGTGGGCAAGACGCGGCTGGTCGACGAGCTGGCGGCGAGCGCGGACGACACCCTCGTCCTCATGGGACGGTGCCTGGACGCGGGGGAGACCGGCCTGCCGTACCTGCCGTTCGCCGAGGCGCTGAGCGCGCTCAAGAACGACGTGGCGAACCGGCCGGCGCTCGCGATGTTGCTGCCGCAGCTGGCACTTCCCGCCGAACGCGAGCCCGGCACCGAGGGCATGATCGCGCCGAGCCTGATCCCGGGACGCAGGCCAGAGCAGGACGTCGGGCAGCTGCAGCTGTTCGACGCCGTGCTGGGGCTGCTCGGTGACCTCTCCGAACGGCAGCGCGTGCTGCTGGTCGTCGAGGACCTGCACTGGGCGGACGCATCCACCCGGTACCTGCTGTCGTTCCTGTTGTCCCGCCTGCGCTCCCAGCGGCTGCTCGTCGTCGGCACCTACCGCGCGGACGACCTGCACCGCAGTCATCCGTTGCGCCCCTTGCTGTCCGAGCTGGTCCGGCTGCCCGCCGTGGACCGCCTCGACCTCTCGCCGTTCAACGCGGCGGACGCCCGCAGGTTCGTCGAGGCGCTGTCCGACGACCTGCCCGAGGACGTGGTCGGCCAGGTCGCGCAACGGTCGGAGGGCAACGCGTTCTTCGCCGAGGAGCTCATCGCGGTGGCCACGTGCGGCGATGCGAGGGCGTTGCCGTCGGCGCTCGCCGACGTGCTGCTCAGCCGCGTCGAACGGCTGAGCCCGGAGGCGCAGCACGTCGTGCGCGTCGCCTCGGTGCGCGGCCGCCGGGTCCGCCACGATCGGCTGCGCGAGGTGGCCGGCATGTCGGACGTCGCGCTCGACACGGCGTTGCGCGAGCTCGTCCAGCACCACCTCCTCGTCGTGAACGACGACGAGGTCTACATCTTCCGCCACGCGCTGCTGCGGGAAGCCGTCTACGGCGATCTCCTGCCCGGCGAACGAGTGCGGCTGCACGCGGGCTATGCGCACTACCTGGCCCAGCACCTCGACGAACGCGGTGCCGCCGCCGCGCTGGCCCACCACGCGTTCCAGAGCCACGACCTGCCGCAGGCCCTGAAGGCCTCGATCAAGGCCGCCAAGGAGGCGGAACGAGCGGGTGCGCCCGCGGAGTCGTTGCAGCACCTGGAAAAGGCGCTCAACCTGTGGAACGCCGTGCCCGCGGCGGACCGCCCGTCCGATGTGGACGAGTCGGTGCTGCTGCGCAGGGCGTCCTGGGTGGCGGGCACCGCGGGCCAGCCGGAGCGCGCCGTCGCGTTCGGGCGCAGTGCGGTGAAGGCGCTCACCGACCAGTCGCCGGAGGAGCAGGCGGAGGTGCTGCTCCGGGTCGCCCAGGCGTTGTCCGTGCTCGACGGCAACGACCTGGAGCACCACAAGGCGATGACCAAGGCGTGGGAGCTGGTGCAGGAACGGGAGGCGAGCCCGACCCGCGCCCGCGTGCTCGCGGGCATGGCGTCCATGCTGCGCCAGCAGCGGAAGTGGACCGACGCGCGTGAGTTCGCCGAGAACGCCATCGCGGACGGCGAGCAGACCAACGCGGTGGGCGCGGTGGCGGACGCCCTCGGCACGCTCGGCCTTCTCGACGACTACGCGGACCGGCACGAGGAGGCGCGGCGCAACTTCGAGCGGGCGATCGAGCGCGCCCGCGAGGTCGGCGCGGTCAACACCGAGCTGCGGGCCCGGTACTACTTCGGCCTGATGTACTACGACGCGGGCCAGCTGACCGAGGCCGCCCGCGTCTACAACGAGGCGGGCGACCGCGCCCAGGAGACCGGGCTGACGTGGAGCTCGTTCGGCCTGGAGATCCGGATCCTGCAGGTGCTCGTGCACTACTACATCGGCGACTGGGACTACGCGGCCTGGGCCAGCGAACCGCCTGGCATGACGGTGTCGTCGACGGTGCTCGCCAGGCTCGCGGCGGCGAGCACGCACCTCACGGTCTCGCGCGGTGACCTTGCCGAGTCCGAGCGGATGATCACCAAGCTGCGCAGCGACTGGCACCGCGACATCCAGATCGCGCTGATCACCGGTGGTACGGGCGGTGAGCTGGCGTTGTGGCGGGGTCGTCCGGAGCTCGCGGTCGAACGGGTCGCGGACGCGCTGGAGTGGACCCGCAAGCTGGGCGGGCCGTGGGTGCTCGCGGACATCAGGATCGGCGCGGTCGGCGTCGCCGGCCACGCCGACATCGCGGCCAAGGCACGGCGCAAGCGGGACGCCGCGGCGGAGCGGCAGGCCGTGGAGTCCGGCCACGAGCTGGCCGAGCACGTCAGGCTCACCGCGACGAACGGCGTACCGCGCACCGGTTCGCTCGGACCGGAGGGCAGGGCGTGGCTGATCCGCGCGCACGCCGAGGAGTCCAGGCTGACCGGTGCCGGTGACCCCGAGCTGTGGCGGCAGGCGGTCGACGCCTTCGGCTACGGGCTCGTCTTCGAGCAGGCGCTGTGCCGGTGGCGGCTCGCGGAGGCGTTGCTCGGGGCGGACCGGCGTGAGGAGGCGGCCGAACAGCTGCGGCTGGCCGACGAGGTCGCGACCAGGCTCAAGGCCGTGCCGTTGCAGGAAGCCGTGGCGTCGTGCGCCAAGCGCGCCCGCATCACCCTCAGGGCCGAGGAACCCGTGCGGGAGCACCTCGACCTCTTCACCCCTCGTGAACGCGACGTGCTCGCGCTGGTCGCCGCCGGGCGGACGAACCGCGAGGTCGGCGAGGAGCTGTACATCAGCGAGAAGACCGTTTCCGTGCACCTCACGCGGATCATGGCCAAGCTGGGGGCGTCGCGCCGTGCGGAGGCGGTGGCCATCGCGTACGACCGAGGTCTGCTGGAGTAGCCCCGGTTGTCATACCTCAGGCTGATGCGCGACGCGTCGCGGAGTTGATGTCCGCGTACTCAGCTGACTCTTAGCTTCTTCCTCATCAAGGAACATCCCCTGTGAGGAAGGCACGAGCCATGTCTGCACTGGTGTCCGATGCGAGCGCTGTCGGCACTACCGCCGCGACAGCCCACAATCTGGTGAAGGTCTACGGCAAGGGTGACACCGCGGTGCGGGCGCTCGACGGCATCAACGTCGCGTTCCAGGCGGGCAAGTTCACCGCGATCATGGGCCCGTCCGGCTCCGGCAAGTCCACGCTGATGCACTGCCTCGCGGGACTGGACACGGTGGACAGCGGCGCGATCCACATCGGACAGACCGAGATCACCAAGCTGAACGACAAGGACCTGACCAAGCTGCGCCGCGACCGCGTCGGCTTCGTGTTCCAGGCCTTCAACCTGCTGCCGACGCTGACCGCCGAGCAGAACATCCTGCTGGGCCTGGAGCTCGCCGGCCGCAAGCCCGACAAGCAGTGGTACG
This sequence comes from Lentzea sp. NPDC004789, assembly GCF_053601075.1. Classification (NCBI taxonomy): domain Bacteria; kingdom Bacillati; phylum Actinomycetota; class Actinomycetes; order Pseudonocardiales; family Pseudonocardiaceae; genus Lentzea; species Lentzea sp. NPDC004789. Next base: position 194,803 of record NZ_JBSGBE010000007.1, read on the forward strand.
ACACGATCGTCAACGTCCTCGGCCTGCGCGACCGGTTGACCCACCGTCCGACCGAGCTGTCCGGTGGCCAGCAGCAGCGCGTGGCGTGCGCCCGCGCCCTGGTCGCCCGTCCCGAGGTCATCTTCGCCGACGAGCCGACCGGAAACCTGGACTCCCGCAGCGGTGCCGAGGTCCTCGACTTCCTGCGCATGTCGGTCCGCAAGCTGGGCCAGACCGTGATCATGGTGACGCACGACCCGGTGGCCGCGAGCTACGCGGACCGCGTGGTGCTGCTCGCCGACGGGCGTCTCGCCGGTGAGATCCACCAGCCCACCACCGAGTCCGTCGTCAACGCGCTCACGCACCTGGGGGCGTGAGAAAAGATGCTGAAGACGATCCTCGCGGGCCTGCGCGCCCGCACGGCGCGGCTGGTGCTGTCCAGCATCGCCATCGCGCTCGGCGTCGCGTTCGTGACGGGCACGCTCGTGCTCGGCGACGCCGTCGAGGAGCAGACCAGGGACAACTTCGCGCGCAGTGCCCGCAACGTCGACGCGGCGGTGCACCTCGCGGAGAACAGCAAGCAGGACAACGGCATCCCGGCCGACGTGCTGCAGAAGGTCCGCAACACCCCTGGTGTCGCGGGCGCCGACTCGCGCGAGTTCGGCAGTGCGGCACTGCTCGGCGGTGACGGCAAGGCGCGCAACGCGCTGGTGCAGCCGTTGCCCACCACGGAGAAGCTGCGCGACCTCGACCTCAAGGACGGCAGGTTCCCGGCCAAGGCCGACGAGGCCGCGGTCGACGTCAAGACCGCGCAGGTCGCGAAGCTCAAGGTCGGCGACAAGCTCAAGCTGCTCGACAAGGACAACGCCGAGCACGCGTTCACCATCGTCGGCACCTACCAGCAGGGCACCAGCAGCGTGTCGATGTCCGGCAGCGACCACGTCGTGGTCTCGCCGGAGGGGCTGCGCACGGTGATCCCGGACCAGCGGATCTACGAGATCGTCGCCGTGGCCAACGCCGGTGTGTCGCAGCAGCAGCTCGTCGACAACATCAACAAGGCCGTCGGTTCCGGCTACCAGGTGCAGACCGGCGAGCAGCTCACGCAGAAGACGCTGGAGCAGGTGGGTGATGCCGCCGGCGAGATCAAAACCTTTCTGCTCGCGTTCGCCGCGATCTCGCTCGTCGTCGCCGGAATGGTCATCTACAACACGTTCACCATCCTCGTCGCCCAGCGCACCAAGGAACTCGCGCTGCTGCGCTGCGTCGGAGCGGAACGCGGCCAGGTGTTCCGCAGCGTGCTCGCCGAAGCGGTTTTCATGGGCCTTGCGGCGTCCGTGCTGGGCATCCTGGGTGGACTCGGCGTCTCGGCGGCCCTGCAGGCACTGGTGGGCACGGTCGGTGGCCCCAGCGGGGACGACGTCGCGATCCGTCTGCCGGTCTCGTGGGTGACGATCGCCGCGGGCTTCGCCGTCGGTGTCCTCGTGACCGTGCTGTCGGCCGTGCTGCCGGCCCGCCGTGCCACGAAGGTCGCCCCGGTGGCCGCCCTGCGCTCGCAGCCGGACAGCCACGACGACGTCGCCCGCACCGGCAAGGTCCGGATCGCGATCGCCCTGGTGATCGGCCTGATCGGGGGCGCGGCCGTCTACTTCGGCATGCACCAGGAGAAGGAAGAAACCGCCCTGTTCATCGCCGGTGGCGGCACGATGGTCCTGCTGTTCGCGGTGCTGCTGCTCGGACCGCTGTACGTGGGCCCGATCAACCGCCTCTTCGGCAAGGCGCTGCACGGTGTTCCGGCCAAGCTGGCCTCGGCCAACGCGGGCCGCAACCCGAAGCGCACGGCCGCCACCACGGCGGCGCTGATGATCGGCGTGACCATCGTGGCGATGGTGGCGGTCGTGGCGGGCAGTGGCCGCGCGACGATGAACCAGCAGGTGGACAAGCGGTTCCCGGCCGACTACGAGGTCACGTCGAACGTCTACAGCCAGCCGTTGACCCAGAAGTTCGCCGACGAGCTCGCGAAGGTGCGCAACGTCGCCAAGATCGCGCCGGAGCTCACCGCGTACGGCGAGTCCGACCAGCTCAAGTACGCCGACGTCGTCGGCTACCCGGCCGACGCGATCGGGTCGCTGGTCCGCCCACAGGTCACCAGCGGCACGCTGACCGGCCTCAAGGACAACGAGATCGGCATGCGCGAGAAGGAGGCCAAGGAAGCGGGCCTCGCCGTCGGTTCCACCGTCAAGATCAGCGGCAAGGACTTCAAGGTCGTCGCCCTGATCAACGACAACAGCTACGGCACCGGCATCGTCACGCTGAGCACGGCCGAGTCGCTGCTCAAGGAGCCCATGAAGGGCTACCAGAAGCTGCTGGTCAAGCTGGCGCCGGGCACCGACATCACGGTGGCGCGCGCCGACCTGGAACGCGTCATCGCCACCTCGCCGGTCGCGGTGCTCAACTCCGCCGCGGAGACCAAGGCCGAGCTGAACTCGCAGATCGACCAGGTGCTGCTGTTCATCTGGGCCCTCGTCGGCCTGGCGCTGATCATCGCCCTGTTCGGCATCGCGAACACGCTGACGCTGTCGGTGCTCGAACGCACCCGTGAGTCGGCGCTGCTGAGGGCACTGGGCCTGACGCGGGGCCAGCTGCGGCAGATGCTGGTCGTCGAGTCGATCCTGATGGCGCTGATCGGCGCGGTCGTGGGCGTGCTGCTCGGCGCCGGGTTCGGGTGGGTGCTGGTCAAGGCGATGTCCAACGCGGAGTTCCAGATCAGCTTCTCCATCCCGTTCGGCCAGATCGCGGCCATGCTCGGGCTCGCGGTGGCCGCGGCGATCATCGCCGCCGCTCTGCCCGCCCGGCGCGCGGCCAAGAACTCCGTGGTCGCGGGCATGGCGGAGGCCTAGGGACGTCCCGCCTGGCTCCGGCGGCCGGGGGCCGAACCAGGCGGGTTCGGACGTGCGGAAACAGGGGCCGCACGGCCGGGGGATCGGTGGAGGTCCGGTGCTGTCGGGGCGCCGGGCCTCCACTGCGTTTCGCTATGCCGCGGTCGGTTTGCGACCAGGCCGGCTTGGTGAGGGCTCCATGCCCGCGTTGAGCGCGTGAATGATCTCCGGACGTTCCTCGGGACGAGTGCCGCGCAGGGCGATCAACAAGGCCAGCACTCGGCTGCTGCTCAATGAGCGGAAGGCCAGGAAACCAAGTGCGGCCAGCGGTCCCAGTGTCGCGATGCTGGACCACATGGCCGCCTCCTCGGATGTCTTCCCGGTTCGTTCAACGATCGCACGGTTCGCAAGGCCTGAACGAACCTTCTTCCACGACTGCGGGCTGAGTTTCGGTGATCAGGAGGTTCCGCAGATTCGTCAAAGGTCGAAACGCGAGGCGCCATGTGCGTCCACCCGCTGAGCGTGCTCCTACCCGCTCTGTGAGCTTCCAACCGGAAGCCGCGAAAAAAGTTCGAGAGCACGCGTCACTTTTGCCGCGCAACCCCCTCTACCTGGGGTGAGGGACGACCGGAGCGAGGGCCCGGTCGTCCCTCTTCGTCGTCCTCGGGGCCTGCCGCGCGTTCCGGCACAGGTTTTTGTTGCCCGCCCCGACAAAGTTACGGAACGATGTCGACCGCTTGACACCCGCGCGTCTCCGGTTGAGTGTGAGAGCGCTCTCATCACAGTTAAGCGCCGCTCACGGCGTCGTCGAGGAGGACGGATGAGCAGAAGGCTGGTCGGCAGCGTCGCTGCGACCCTCGTGATGGTTCTGGCCGCCGGGTGCGGCGGGAGTTCCGAGGCCGACGGCAAGGTGCAGCTGTCGCTGGGCCTCTTCTCCGACTTCGGCTACGACAAGCTCATCGAGGAGTACCAGGCCGCGCACCCGAACATCAAGATCGAGCAGCGCAAGGTCAAGATGGAGCAGCACAACACGCAGCTCGCGACGCAGCTCGCGGGTGGTCGTGGCGCGGCGGACATCGTGGCTCTCGAAGAGGGCGTGGTGAGTCAGTTCCGCGCCTCCAAGGACAAGTTCGTGAACCTCGCCGAGTACGGGGCCAAGGACCTCAAGTCGCAGTGGGCCGACTGGAAGTGGAACCAGGGCACCGCGGACGGCGGCGACTTCGTGCTGGGGCTCGGCACGGACATGGGCAGCCTGGGCCTGTGCTACCGCCGCGACCTGTTCGAGGCGGCCGGCCTGCCGACCGACCGGACCGAGGTCGCGAAGCTGTGGCCGACGTGGGCGGACTACTCGAAGGTCGCCGACCAGTTCACCGCCAAGACGCCGAACGTGAAGTTCGTCGACACCGGCCGCAACGTCTACAAGGCCATCCTCGACCAGACCGAGGAGGGCTACTTCGCGAAGGACGACTCCTACATCGCGGACAAGAACGACAAGGTCAAGACGGCGTTCGACACCGCGGCGGCGCTCGGCACGAAGCAGCAGACCGGTGCGCTGGAACCGTTCAGCCAGGACTGGAACGTCGCGCTGAAGCAGGGCTCGTTCGCCACCACCACGTGCCCGGCCTGGGCGCTCGCGCTGATCAAGGCGGGTGCCGGTGACGCGGCGGCCGGGAAGTGGGACGTGACGACGGCGCCCGGTGGCGGCGGCAACTGGGGTGGTTCGTTCCTCGCGATCCCCAAGCAGGGCAAGCACCCCAAGGAGGCCTACGAGCTGGCCAAGTGGCTGACGGCTCCCGAACAGCAGAAGCGGATCTTCAAGGAGACCGGCAACCTGCCCAGCCAGCCGAAGGTCTACCAGGACCCCGACGTCCAGGCCACGGTCAACGAGTACTTCAACAAGGCTCCCGTTGGCCAGATCTTCGCCTCCTCGGCCCAGTCGCTGAAGCCGACCTACCGCGGCACGAAGGACTCGAAGGTCGGGCCGGTGTTCGGCACCGCGCTGACCCGCGTCGAGCAGGGCAAGCAGTCCGCCGCGGACGCGTGGACGCAGGCGCTGAAGGAAGCGCAGGACGCCGTCAAGTGACGGACCTGCGCACCAGGACCGAGGCGGCTCCGGCCGCCTCGGTTCCTTCTTCCACGCAGTCGAAGCGCTTCGTGCTGAGCCGCTGGGACGCCAAGTACACGCCGTACCTGATCATCGCGCCGTTCTTCGTGGTGTTCGGGATCTTCGGCCTCTACCCGTTGGTGTACACGGCCTGGGTGTCGCTGCACGACTGGCAGCTGATCGACGGCGACCAGGGGTTCATCGGGTTCGCGAACTACGCGGAGCTGTTCGCGGACGCCAAGTTCTGGAACGCGCTGTTCAACACGCTGAGCCTGTTCGTGCTGTCGACCGTGCCGCAGCTGCTGGCGGCGCTGGGGCTCGCGGCGGTGCTCGACCGCGGGCTGCGCGGAAGCGCGTTCTGGCGGGCGGGTGTGCTGCTGCCCAACGTCATCTCGGTCGCCGCGGTGGCGCTGGTGTTCGCGCAGTTCTTCGGCCGCGACTTCGGCATCGTGAACTACCTGCTGGGGCTGGTGGGAATCGACCCGATCGACTGGCGCGCCGAGACGTGGGCGTCGCACCTCGCGGTGTCCACAATGGTCATGTGGCGCTGGACCGGCTACAACGCGCTGCTCTACCTGGCGGCGATGCAGTCGGTGCCGAAGGACATGTACGAGTCGGCCACTTTGGACGGTGCGTCGCGCTGGCGGCTGTTCTGGTCGATCACCGTGCCGTCGATCCGGCCGACGATCCTGTTCACCGTCGTGACGTCGACGATCGGCGGCCTGCAGCTGTTCGCCGAGCCCGCGCTGTTCGACCCCGGGTTCGCCGCGAACAACTCCACCGGCGGTTCCGACCGGCAGTTCCAGACGCTGGTGCTCTACATGTACGAGAAGGGTTTCCGGCTGTTCGACGCCGGCTACGCGGCCACCATCGCGTGGATGCTCTTCGTGGTCGTCCTGCTGGTCGCGATCGTCAACTTCTCGCTGACCCGGCGCATCGCGGGCAAGGGGTGATCAGGCGATGAAGAACGCCAAAGCGGGTCCGCTGCTCTACGGGTTCCTGGTCGCCGTGCTCGCGGCGTCGGTGTTCCCGCTGTACTACTCGTTCATCGTGGCGTCGAAGGACAACTCGGTCCTCGGCGAGAAGGTGCCGCCGCTGGTCCCCGGCGGCAACCTGGTCGAGAACATCACCCGCGTCTTCGACACCGTCGACTTCTGGCTCGCCATGCAGAACTCGTTCGTCGTGGCGGCGACCGTGGCGATCTCGAACGTCGTGCTGGGCACGCTGGCCGGGTTCGCGTTCGCGCGGCTGCGGTTCAAGGGACGGGACGCGCTGTTCCTGGTCGTGCTCGGCACCGCGATGGTGCCGACGCAGCTCGGGGTGATCCCGCTGTACATGCTGATGTCGGACCTCGACTGGTACGGCACGCTGCAGGCGGTCATCGTGCCGGCGCTGATCGGGTCGTTCGCCGTGTTCTGGATGCGCCAGGCGTGCGAGGAGACGGTGCCGTACGAGCTGATCGAGGCGGCCCGCGTGGACGGGTGCTCGGTGCTGCGGACGTTCTGGCACGTCGGGTTCCCGGCGGTGCGTCCACAGGCCGCGGTGCTCGGCATGTTCACGTTCATGACCGCGTGGAACGACTTCTTCTGGCCGTTGATCGTGCTGGACCCCAACGACAGCCCGACGGTCCAGGTGGCGCTGTCGACGCTGGCCAGCGGCTACTACACGGACTACTCGCTGATGCTCGCCGGTGCCTCGCTCGCGGTGCTGCCGGTGATCGCGATCTTCGTCCTCCTGTCGCGCCAGATCGTGGGCGGCATCATGCAGGGCGCGGTGAAGGGATGAGTGAATGACGACCGACTCGGACGTCGAGGTCGGGCGGGAGGTGCTGACCTTCCCACCGGACTTCCTGTGGGGAGCGGCGACCGCGGCGTTCCAGATCGAGGGTTCGACCACAGTGGACGGTCGCGGCGCCTCGATCTGGGACACGTTCGCGGCGACGCCCGGCAAGGTGCTGGCCGGCGACACGGGTGACCCGGCCTGCGACCACTACCGCCGGTATTCCTCCGATGTGGACCTGATGGCCTCGCTGGGGCTGGCCGCGTACCGGTTCTCCGTGGCGTGGCCCCGGATCCAGCCCAGCGGCAGCGGCCAGGTGGAGGAGCGCGGGCTCGCGTTCTACGACCGGCTGGTGGACTCGTTGCTGGAGAAGGACATCCAGCCGCTGGTGACGCTGTACCACTGGGACCTGCCGCAGGTCCTGGAGGACTTCGGCGGCTGGCGCAACCGCGACACGGCCTACCGCTTCGCCGATTATGCCGCCCTCGTGCACGATCGGCTCGGTGACCGCGTGCAGGCGTGGACGACGCTGAACGAGCCGTGGGTGTCCGCGTTCCTGGGCTACGGCAACGGAATCCACGCGCCGGGCCTCGCCGACGCGGTGGCGTCGCTGGAAGCGGCACACCACCTGCTGCTGGCCCACGGGCTCGCGACGCAGGCGTTGCGGGCGCAGGCACCCGAGTCGCACCGGCTGTCGATCGTGCTGAACTTCAGCACCGTCTACGGCGACGACGAAGAAGCCGTGCGGAAGGTCGACGGGCTGCAGAACCGCATCCTGCTCGACCCGATCTGCGGCCGCGGCTACCCACTCGACGTCCTGCAGGACACGGCGTGGCTGGGCGACTGGACGAACGTGGTGCGCGACGGTGACATGGAGATCATCGCGACCCCGATCGACTGGATCGGCGTGAACTACTACAGCCCGACCCGCGTCGCTGCCGCCGACCCCGGCTTCGTGCCGTTCGGACCGCACGCGGGGTTGCGCGGTGCGTCGATCCAGCCGCCGCAGGGCGAGCTGACCGGGTTCGGGTGGGAGCAGAACGCCGACGCGTTCACCGAGCTGCTGCTCCGGCTGTCGCGCGACGCCGGCGGGGTGCCGTTGGTGGTCACGGAGAACGGGTCCGCGTTCCCCGACGTCGTGGACCCGATGGGCCGGGTCGTGGACGTCGAGCGGACGCGCTACCTGGTGGACCACGTGCGCGCGGTGCACCGGGCGATCTCCGAGGGTGCCGACGTCCGCGGGTACCTCGCGTGGTCGCTGCTCGACAACTTCGAGTGGGCGGCCGGGTACTCGCAGCGGTTCGGGATCGTGCACGTCGATTTCGAGACGCAGCGGCGCACCGTGAAGGAAAGCGCGGTCACGCTGTCGCGGATCATCGGGCAGAACGGGCTTCCCGCGCACGGTTACACCGTTTAGCCCACAGGTCAGGCCGAGGGGGCCTCGGCGCTCTCACCCGCGGACACGGCTGTGCCGCAGGTGAGAGCGCTCTCTCGGCTATCGCCTGCGCAGGACCCTCGGGTCGGCGTGCAGGTTCTCGCCGAGCCGGATGGTGATGAACTCGTTGTTGTCCGGCTTGCCCGGCGTGCGGCCCGACGACGACGGGAAGTTGTTGTCGTTGAGGATCGCGATCGTGCGGTCGTCGAGGATCGTGACGTCCTCGATGGTGATGAACGGGAACCGGAACGGGTCGGCCTGGCCGCCGACGTGGCCGGGGTTCGCGAGGTTCAGCAGGTCGGCGATCATCGTCTTGTCGAGCTTGCCGTCGTGGTCGCGGTCGCGCTTGTCGGCGAGGTAGACCTTCTTGTGCTTCGCGGCATCGCCCTGCGCGTTGTCGCGCTCGATGATCAGCAGGCGGTTCCGGTCGACCGCGATGGCGTCGCCGATCGCGAAGCCCGGGTTCTCCAGCTGGTAGAGCCACTTCTTGCCGGTGAACGCGTTGGACGCGATGTCGAACTCGTTGAGCCGCAGGGTGCCCGGCTCGTCACCGGCGACCGTGCCCTCCAGCAGCGCGTTGATCGTCCTGCCGTCCGGGGACAGCGTGATGCCCTCGAAACCCTTGCTGCTCGGCAGGTTCGGGTTGCCCTCGGGGTTCTCCGGAGCGCGCACGCCCGGCAACGGCACCGGTGGCGCCATCAGGCGGCCGGCCCGGTCGAAGTGCAGCAGGTAGGGGCCGAACTCGTCGCCCATCCAGTAGGTGCCGTCGGCGACCCTGGTGACCGACTCGATGTCGATGTCCGCACCGGTGATCACCCGGTCGGGCCTGGTCAGCGGGAACGGGATGTGGCCGTTCGGGTCGGTGAGCGTGAGGCCGCCGACGACGTCCACCTCGCCGGTCCGGAAGTCCGGCGCGATGCGGTTGATCCGCAGCAGCCAGTCCGCGCTGTTGGCCTTGGTGCCGTAGCCGTTGTCGGAGATGGCGTCGAACGTGCCGTCGCTGTTGCGGACCACGCCGCTGAAGCCCTGGATCGGCTGGTCGGCGAACGGCGGCGTGATCCCGTTGATCGGGTTCGTGCCCAGTGCCGCGCCGCTCGGTTCGCTGCCGGGCAGGTAGGTCTCCGCGGGGAGTGAGGCGAAGTTCGTCAACGTCGCCTGACGCGGCGCGGTTCCCGGTGCGGCGGTGGTGGGAGTGGCCAGCGCGGTGACGGTGAGCAGGGTGAGGCCTACGGCCAGTGTTCTCCTCATGCGCGAACCCTATGACGAGCGTTTTACCCGTGGTTCGCCTCGCGGCAACAAGCCGAGTGAACTCTTGGGTGCATGACCACGACCTGGCGCATGCGCTTCGAACTCAGCGACAGCCCCGGCGCGCTCGCCCGCGTCACCGTCCGGCTGGCCTCAGCCGACTGCAACGTCCTCGCGTTGCACGTGATCCCCGTTCCCGGCGGAGTCCTCGACGAGATCGTCGTGCAGGCGGGCGAGGGTGTGCTGCCCGCCGACCTCGTCGACGCCGTGCGCAGCGAAGGCGCCAAGCGCGTCAGGATCACGGGTGCCGACGTGAGGGATCTCGTGGACGAACCGACGGCGGCCCTGCGTGCCGCCAAGATGGCGTTGATGGACCCGGACAAGACCGCGGAGGCGCTCCGCCAGGTGCTCGCCGCCGACTCGGTGACCCACGGCGAGGCCGCCGAGGACCAGGTGCAGCTCGGCGACCTGGTGGCCAGGCGCGGCTGGGCCAGGTTCACCCAGGTCGAGCTGGCGCGGGCGCAGGCGTTGCTCGACCTCGTGGAGGCACCGGCCCACGCGATCCGGGGAATCCTCAGCGACGACGGCGTGGCCCTGGTGCTGCGCCCAGGGGTCGCCGCGGACGAGGAGGCCGTCGCCGGCCTGCACTCGCGTTGCTCGATGAAGACCTTGTTCAACCGCTACCACTCCGGCATGCGCACGGTGCCCCGCCGCTGGCTGCACCGCCTGCTCAACCCGCCGCGCGGCACGACGATCCTGGCGCAGTGCGCGGACCAGGTGGTCGCGCTCGGCCAGCTCATCCACACCGGCACCCCGGACTGCGCCGAGATCTCGCTGCTGGTCGAGGACGCGTGGCAGCACCGCGGCGTCGGCACGGCGTTGCTGAGCGCCCTGGCCTCCGACGCCCGCGCGGCCGGCTGTTCGGAGCTCGTGGCGTGGTGCCTGCCGTCCGAGACCGCTCTGGTGCGCGCCGCTGCCCGGGCCGGCCTGCCGACCACGACACGCCGGGAGGACGGCCTGCTCAGGGTGTCCATCGCACCCCGCGGGCACGCCGTGAAGACCCCAATTGCAACGGTGGTGGCCGAAAAAACACGATGAACAGCGCGGAAACCCTCCTCGGAGATCGCTTGCAGCTAAGCTGACCGGCGGCTCAAAGGTTTTCATCGAGGAGTGGTGGTGCACGTGTCCAACCACGCGCGTCCGACGTTGGAGGACGTGGCCGCGAGGGCTGGAGTCTCCCGCGCCACGGCGTCACGAGTGCTGAACGCGTCACCGCGGGTCAGCCCGGAGGCACTGGAGGCGGTCAACGCCGCCGTGCTGGCACTCGGCTACCAGCCGAACCGCGCCGCACGAGCGCTGGTCACCCGCCGCACGGGCGCCGTCGCCGTGGTGTTCTCCGAGCCGGAGCCCAAGATCTTCGACGACCCGCACTTCGCCCGCCTGATCCGCGCGGGCGCGCGTGCGCTGGCCGACGCCGACGTGCAGATGGTGCTGATGCTCGTGCACTCACCGGACGACCAGGCACGCGCACACCGGTTCCTCGCCGGCGGCCACGTCGACGGAGCGCTGATGTTCGCGCCGCACCGCAACGACGAACTGGTCTCCGTCGTGAAGAAGCTGCCGTTGCCGGTCGTGTACGCCGGCAAGCCGTGGGGGTCGTTGCGGGGCATGCACCTCGTCGACAACGACAACGAGGGCGGCGCTGTTCTGGCCACCGAGCACCTGAAGTCGCTCGGGCGGCGGAAGATCGTGCACGTTTCCGGGCCGCTGGACGAGCTGTCCGCCATTGATCGGTTGAACGGGTTCAAGGCTGCTCTTGGTCTGGATGACAAGGGGGCGTTGAAGGTCACCGAAGACGGCGGGTTCACCCGCGAGGGTGGACGGAAGGCCATGGCGGCGTTGCTGGCCAAGGTGCCGTCGCTGGATGCGGTGTTCGTGGCGTCCGACTTGATGGCGGCTGGGGCGTTGGAGGCGTTGCAGGAGGCCGGGCGGCGGGTTCCCGAGGATGTCGCGGTGGTCGGGTTCGACGATCACGTGGCCATTGCGGAGCACACTTCGCCGCCGTTGACTTCGGTGCGGCAGGACTCGGATTCGCAGGTCAAGCACATGGTCGAGCATTTGATGAAGCTGCTTCGGGATGAGACGGTCAAGACCAAGAAGCAGATGTTGCCTACTGTGTTGGTTCGGCGGGAGTCTGCCTGAGGGCGCTGCCTTTGCGGGTTTTAGGGCTTTCGGGGCTCCGGCCCGGACCCCGCCAATCTGATCAAGGACCGGCCAGCGCCTTACGCGGGTTGATGGCACCCCTGTTGCTAGACGGGCTCGGCTTCGCCTTCGCGGGTGGGTTGGGGTGCCGCTGAGTGTGCAGCGGTACGGCTGGGTTTCGCCTTCGCGGGGTCTGGGGTGCCGGGTTGGCTCGGCGGTACGGCTTGGCTGCGCCGTTGGGGGTACCGGCGCGGCTTGTCTGCGGTCTTCGTCGCGCTTCGCCCGCCGGTGCTCGCCACCTCGCGGAACGGCGCGGCTAGTTGCCCATGTTCTTGCAGGTGGGCGGTGGCAGTGGGTTCAGCGGGCTGCACGGCCAGCCCGACGTCTCCGGCGGGGGCGTGGTGGTTGCCGCCGGTGGGGGCGGGGCGGCCGGGTTGGTCGCGGCCGGGGGTGGGGTGGTGGTCCTCTTCTGGGGTTGCTGCGTTGCCGGGGTCGAGCTGGAGCTCGGTGGTTCGCCGGCAGGGGAGGTCGAGCTCTCCGGGGATGAGCTCGGAGTGGAGTTCGGGGTCGATCTGATCCAGGTGGAGGCGGGTGTTCGGTTCGGCGGGGGCGCGTCGGACACGCCGTGGATCGCCATTCCCACCAGCACCCCCAGGAACGCGGACCCGAGCACGGCGGAACCACCCGCGGCCCACAGTGCGCGCACAGAGTCCTCCTTGATGCTCACGGTTGGAATCCAGGCGATTACGCCTCTCGCAGATTACCGGCTGGGCCGGTCGCAGGAGAACGCTCGCCTGGATGCCTTATCGGCTCCTTGATGTCCTCGGTTGAGTGATCGCTGTCACTGATCTGTGATCCGGGCGAGTACCAAACTGGCCCCGGAAAGGCCTGCCACCAGCACGGTTCCGGTCAAATGCCACGTCGGAGCGTCACCCGTGCAGGTGAATACCTCGGTGAAGCGCTCTGAGGAGCAGGTGACGAACGGGACCGAGGAGAGGGCGATGGAGGCGGCCGCCACGCCGCCCAGAAGGGCGGAGCCGAAGGTGCGCATCAGTGGGAACGCGGCGTTGGCCGTGCCTACTGCTGCGATGGCGAAGAGGAGCGGTACGGGTCTGGGGAAGAGGCCCGTCAGGGCGCAGCCGATCATCAGGACACCGAGCACGGCCTGGCCGATCCTCGCCTGCGTCGCCACGGGCAGGACCCTAACAACTCCGTAAGGACTTTTCGGTCCGGTTTCGACCAGTATTTTCGGTATGCCGCAACGTCGAATTCTGGTTCCCGTCGCCGTCGTGCTGGTGGTCGCGCTCGGGGTCGGGTTGTACCTGTTCCAGCCGTGGCGACTGCTGACCGTCCGCGAAACGCACGAAGCGCTGCTCGTGCCCACGTCCACGTCCACCTCTGCGACGACTTCGACGTCTTCCGCGGTCGCGGCGCCCGTCGTGGAATCGCCGAAGGAGGTCGCGGCGGGTGAGTGGCGGTCGCTTGAGCATGCGACCACCGGTAAGGCGAGTCTGATCAAGTTGCCGGGTGGTGCACACTCGGTGCAGTTCGCCGCGCTCAACACCAGTGATGGGCCTGACCTGTACGTTTACCTGTCGCCGCATCCTGCGGGCGCGCCGGAGAAAAGCTTTGGTCAGGGATTTACCAGTCTCGGCAAGTTGAAGGGAAATCGTGGCGACCAGGTCTACGAAATTCCTTCAGGTGTGGATGTGTCGTCCATTCGGAGTGTGGTGATCTGGTGTCAGCGCTTCTCCGCGGGTTTTGCCGTAGCACCGCTGGAACAAGCCTGAAACATCTGATTCGGACCTGCTCTGTTCGCACTATTGACTTTTCTGGTCTAGACCACATAATGTTGACGTAGGACACAACATCGTCCCTTGCCGATGGGCGTGCGGAAGCCCCGTTGGTGAGGAGCACGGCTCACTGGGTGGGCCTTCTGCCGGCGGTGACGCGACTCCAACTCTCCCCGGAGCCGCGTCACCGCCGGTGGCGTTTTAGGCTGGATCGTGCACACCCGGACCGTGGCGATCCACTACGTGCGCGCGGCACTGCGCGCGTGCCCTTCGCCGTCCGAGGTGCTGGCCGGTGCGGGCATTCCGGCGAGTCTGCTCGCGGACGACCGGGCGCGGGTCACGCCCGCCCAGTACACGAAGTTCATCCAGACGCTGTGGGAAGTTCTCGACGACGAGTTCATGGGGTTCGGGCCGCGGCCGTCGAAGCGCGGCACGTTCGCGATGATGTGCCTGCTGGCGGTGCACTGTCCGGACCTCGAGTCGGCGTTGCGGCGCGGGCTCGCGTTCTACGCGTTGTTCGACGAGCCGCTGCACCTGTCGCTCGCGGACGGTCGCTTTTCGCTGGAGGTGCCCGGCGACCCGGATCATTTTCTGACGGAGTCACTGCTCGTGCTGTGGCACCGGTTCTCGTCGTGGCTGATCGGACGCCGGATTCCGTTGCGGGAGGCCGAGTTCGGTTATCCGGAACCGGCGCACGCCGCTGAATACCACCTGATCTTCGGGTGTCCGCTGGCGTTCGGCGCGCCCGCCACCGCGATCTCGTTCGACCCGAGGTTCCTGCGCATGCCGGTGGTGCAGGACGAGGCGGCGCTGCGCCGGTTCCTGCGGCATTCGCCGGCGGAGTTGTTGTCGCGTCGGGACTACGGCGCGGACACGGCCGGGCACGTGCGCCGGTTGCTCGGCAGCGGGGTGAGCGGGCTGGAGGCCGTCGCGGCACGGCTGGGGGTCTCGGCGCCCACGTTGCGGCGGCGGCTGGCCGCCGAGGGGACGTCGTTCCGCGAGGTGCGCGAGCAGCTGTTGCGCGACCAGGCGGTGGCGTCGCTGGTGCGCGGCGGTGAGTCGGTGGAGGAGCTGGCGCTGCGCCTCGGGTTCTCCGAGGCGAGCGCCTTCCACCGGGCCTTCAAGCGGTGGACCGGGTCCTCACCCGGCTCCTACCGCGCCTAGAACCTGTCGCGTTCCCGCAGCGAGGCGGGCGGGCGGAACCGCTCCCCGTAGGTGTCCGCGAGGTAGTCCGCCCGCTCCACGAACGCCTGCACGCCGTAGGAGTTGATGAACTGCAACGTGCCACCGCTCCACGGCGCGAACCCGAACCCGAAGATCGAGCCGATGTTCGCGTCGGCCACGGAGGTCAGCACGCCCTCGTCCAGGCACCGCACGGTCTCCAGCGCCTGCACGAACAGCAGCCGGTCCCGCACGTCCTGCTCGGAGACCCCGGCATCGGCCTTCACGTACCGGGTCGTGAGCTCGGGCCACAGGAACTTCTTGCCGCCCTCCGGGTACTCGTAGAAGCCCGCTCCGCCGGCTTTTCCGGTGCGCCCCAACGACACCAGCTCGCGGATCAGGTCGTAGGCCGGGCTGTCCGACACCAGCGACGGGTCGTCGGCGAGCGTCTGGTCGTGGATCTTCAGCTGCAACGACAGCGTCACCTCGTCCGACACCGCCAGCGGGCCGACCGCCATGCCGGCCTTGCGCGCCACGTTCTCGATCAACGCCGGCGCGACCCCCTCGGACAGCATGGTGATCGCCTCGACCACGTACGTGCCGAACGTCCGCGAGGTGTAGAAGCCGCGCGAGTCGTTGACGACGATGGGCGTCTTGCCGATCTGCCGCACGTAGTCGAGCGCCCGCTGCAACGTCTCCTCGGACGTCCGCGCGCCGCGGATGATCTCGACGAGCCGCATCTTCGGCACCGGCGAGAAGAAGTGCAGGCCGATGAACCGCTCGGCGTCCGGGACCGCCGTGGCGAGCCCGGTGATCGGCAGCGTCGAGGTGTTGGACGCGATCACCGCGTCCGGCAGCGCCTGTGCCTCCGCGGCGGCCAGCACCTTGTTCTTCAGCTCGCGGTTCTCGAACACCGCCTCGATGATCAGGTCGCAGCCCGCGAGGTCGTCGTCGGAGTCGGTCGGGGTGATGCCTTCCAGGCCCCCTGCGCCCTTCTGGGCCGCTTCGAGCGTCACGTCCTTCAGGACCACCTCGATACCGGCCTTCGCGGACACCTCGGCGATTCCAGCGCCCATCATGCCCGCGCCCAGCACGCCCAGCTTGGCCACGCGCTTGCCTGACGACGACGCGCGGCCGTTGACCTCGTTGAGGTTGAACCAGAACGCCGTGATCATGTTCTTGGAGACCTGACCGGAGGCCAGCTCCACGAAGTAGCGTCCCTCGATCTTCAGCGCCGTGTCGAAGTCGACGTAGGCACCCTCGACCGCCGCCGCCATGATCTTCTCCGGCGCCGGGTAGGCACCGTGCGACTTCTTGCGCAGCACGGCAGGAGCCGCACCCAGCAACCCGTAGCTGTTGGGGTCGCCGAACTTCAGGTCCGGCACGCCGGCGCCCTGCACGTCCCACGGCTGCACCGGAGCCGGGTTCGCCAGCACCCACGCGCGGGCCTCGGAGAGCAGTTCCTCGCGCGACGACACCAGCTGGTGCACGATTCCGGCCTGCAGCGCGCGTTCCGGCCGCAGCTGCTTGCCCTCCATGAGCAACGGCAACGCCTTCTGCACGCCCAGCAGCCGCACCATGCGCGTCACGCCACCGCCACCGGGCAGCAGGCCCAGGGTGGCCTCCGGCAGGCCGACGCGGATGCCGTCGTCGTTCAGCACGATCCGGCGGTGCGAGGCCAGCGCGATCTCGAACCCGCCGCCCAGCGCGGAACCGTTGATCGCCGCCACGACCGGCTTGCCCAGCTTCTCCAACCGGCGCAGCTGCGACTTGAGCTCCTCGACGCCCTCCAGCGCCAGGGCCGCGTTCTCCGGCGTGATCGCGATCAGCACGTTCAGGTCGCCGCCGGCGAAGAACGTCTTCTTGGCGGACGTGATGATCACGCCGGTGATGTCGTCGCCTTCGAGCTTCGTGACGGCGTCGCCCATCAGCTCGCGGTACTCGTCGTTCATGACGTTGGCGGAGCCGGACATGTCCATCGTCAGGGTGACGATGCCGTCGGAGTCCTTCTCGTAGTGGAACGGCATCTCAGACCCTCTCGATGATCGTCGCGATACCCATGCCGCCGCCGACGCACAACGTGGCCAGGCCGCGGCGCAGGTCCCGGCGCTCCAGCTCGTCCAGCAGCGTGCCGAGGATCATGCAGCCGGTGGCGCCCAGCGGGTGGCCGAGCGCGATCGCGCCGCCGTTGACGTTGACCTTGTCCTCCGGGATGTCCATGTCCCGCAGGAACTTCAGCACCACTGACGAGAACGCCTCGTTGACCTCGAACAGGTCGATGTCCTCGACCGAGAGCCCGGCCTTGTCCAGCGCCTTGCGCGCGGACGGCGCCGGCCCGGTGAGCATGATCGTCGGTTCGGTGCCGACCACCGCGACGGAGACGATCCGGGCGCGCGGCGTCAGGCCGAGCGCCCTGCCCGCGGCCGCCGACCCGATCAGCATCGCCGCCGCGCCGTCGACGATCTGCGACGAGTTGCCCGGCGTGTGCACGTGGTCGATGCGCTCGACGGTGGGGTAGCGGTCGATCGCCACGGTGTCGTAACCGAGGTCGCCGTGGAACTGGAAGCTGGGCTTCAACCTGCCGAGCGACTCCACAGTGGACTCAGGACGGATCGTCTCGTCCTCCTTGAGCACCACGGTGCCGTTCTGGTCGACGACCGGCACGACCGAGCGTTCGAAGAACCCGTTCTTCTGCGCCTCGAACGCGAGGGCGTGCGACCGCGCGGCCCACGTGTCGACGTCCGTGCGGGAGAAGCCCTCCAGCGTCGCGATCAGGTCGGCCGACACGCCCTGCGGCACGAACGACAGGTCGAAGTTCGTCTGCGGGTCGATCGCCCACGCGCCGCCGTCGGACCCCATCGGCACGCGCGACATCGACTCGACGCCGCCCGCGACCACCAGGTCCTCGAACCCCGAGGCGACCTTGGCGGCGGCCAGGTTCACCGACTCAAGGCCGGACGCGCAGAAGCGGTTGAGCTGCACCCCCGCCGGCCGCTGGTCCCACCCGGCGGCCAGGACGGCGGTGCGGGCGATGTCGCCGCCCTGCTCGCCGAGCGGTGACACCACGCCGAACACGACGTCGTCCACCGCGGAGGTGTCGAGGGAGTTGCGTTCGGACAGCGCGCGCAGCACCCCGGCGGCCAGCGCGACGGGCTTGACGCTGTGCAGCGACCCGCGCTTCCCCTTGCCGCGCGGCGTGCGCACCGCGTCGAAGATCAAGGCTTCGCTCATGGCACCCACGCTAGGACCGCGCGGTGGAGCTGGCCATGACCGTGAAGGGTGACCGATTAGCTCACCCGGAACTCCATCCGTTCCGGGTCTTCGGACTCGACGAACCCGAGCCGCTTGTAAAGGCGCCGCGCGGGCAGGTTGTCCTCCCAGACGCGCAGCCGCACGACCTTCCAGCCTTCCGCTGCCGCCCACGTCAGCACGGCGCTGACCAGGGCTTCTCCCAGTCCGCGGCCGCGGTGCGACTCCCGCACCCACATCGAGTAGAGGTACAGCCCGTCGGGTTCCGCGGTGGCGGCGACCAGGCCGGCGGGATCAGGATCGAGTGCGACGACCTTCAGCCCTTCCGCGGCACGCGCCCGCCACTCGTCCTCACCGAACTCCTGCTCGCGCGCGAGCGCCGACCCGAACTCCTCGGGATCGCTGCCCAGCGCCTCCAGGCGGATGTCGCGCCACAGCCGCCACTCGTCCGGCGTGACCTGGTGGATCTGCATGCCGTGCAGTCTGGACGACCGGGGTGGGATTTTTGCTCACTTTTTCGGGGGACGGCCTGGCGCGCCGGTCATGGCGTGGATCACTGCCCGGTGGTTGTGTGGAACGCATGGCAGAGCGTCGATCGCGGTGGATGGACAGCGACCTGGACCAGTTGCGCGGGCTCGCCCGCACGTTCATGGAGAAGGAGGTCGCGCCGCACCAGGAACGCTTCGCCGAGCAGAAGCAGGTCGACCGGGACCTGTGGCGCAAGGCCGGCGACCTCGGCCTGCTGTGCCTGAGCATCCCCGAGGAGTACGGAGGCGGCGGCGGCACGTTCGCGCACGAGGCCGTGCTGCTCGAAGAACAGGCGCGCGCCGGTGACAGCGCCTGGGGCAACAGCGTGCACAGCGGGATCGTCGCCCACTACCTCAACTCCTACGGTTCGCAGGAGCAGAAGCGGCGCTGGCTGCCCAAGCTCGCGTCCGGCGAGTACGTCGGCGCGATCGCGATGACCGAACCCGGTGCGGGCTCCGACCTCCAGGGCATCCGCACGAAGGCGATCCGCGAGGGCGACGATTACGTCGTCAACGGCTCGAAGACGTTCATCACGAACGGCGTGCAGGCCGACCTCGTGATCGTGGTCGCGAAGACCGACCCGGCGCAGGGCGCGCAGGGCATCTCGCTGATCGTGGTGGAGAACGGCATCCGGCGCGGCCGCGTGCTCGACAAGGCCGGCATGAAGGGCCAGGACACCGCCGAGCTGTTCTTCGACGACGTGCGCGTGCCCGTCGCGAACCTGCTGGGCGAGCAGGAGGGCCTCGGGTTCGTCCAGCTCATGCAGCAGCTGCCGCAGGAACGCCTGATCATCGGCGTCTGCTGCGTCGCGGGCATCGAGGCCGCCGTCGACGTGACGCTGAAGTACGTGAAGGAGCGCACGGCGTTCGGCAAGGAGCTGATCAAGTTCCAGAACACCAGGTTCAAACTCGCCGAGTGCGCCACCGAGGCGGCCGTGACCAGGGCGTTCATCGACGAGTGCATCGAGAAGCACCTGCGCGGCGAACTGGACGTGCCGACCGCGGCGATGGCGAAGTGGTGGGCCAGCGACCGGCTCGGCAAGGTCGTCGACGAGTGCGTGCAGCTCTTCGGCGGCTACGGCTACATGAACGAGTACCCGATCGCACGTGCCTGGTCCGACGCCCGCGTGCAGCGGATCTTCGGCGGCACGAACGAGATCATGAAGGAAATCATCGCGAGGTCCCTGTGAGTGGGCCTCTCGCGGGACTTCGCGTCGTCGAGCTCGCCGGCCTCGCGCCCGCGCCGTTCGGCTGCATGGTGCTCGCCGACCTCGGCGCGGAGGTGATCCAGGTGCACAAACCGGGGAGCCGCCCGACGGTCCCCGGCGACTTCCTGACCCGCAACCGGCGCTCGGTCGCGATCGACACCCGCAGGCCCGAGGGCGCCGAGCTGGTGCTGCGGCTGGTCGAACGCTCGGACGTGCTGGTGGAGGGCTTCCGGCCGGGCGTCACCGAACGGCTGGGCATCGGTCCGGCGCAGTGCCTCGCGCGCAACCCGCGCCTCATCTACGGGCGCATGACCGGCTGGGGTCAGGACGGGCCGCTGTCCGACCGGGCCGGGCACGACATCAACTACATCGCCGTCGCGGGCGCGCTGGAGCCGCTCGGACGCGCCGGTGGCCCACCGTCGTTCCCGATCAACCTGCTCGGCGACTTCGGCGGGGGAGGGCTGCTGCTGGCCGTCGGCGTGCTCGCCGCACTGTACGAACGGGAGCGTTCCGGGCGCGGCCAGGTCGTCGACGCGGCGATGGTCGACGGGGCGGCGCTGCTCACGACGTTCCTGCACGGGATGCGGTCCGCGGGCATGTGGCAGGGCGGCCGCGGGGAGAACCTGCTCGACGGCGGCGTGCCGTTCTACGACATCTATGAGGCCGCGGACGGGAAGTACGTGGCCGTCGGGGCGTTGGAGGAGAGGTTCTACGCCGACCTCGTGCGCGTGCTGGGCCTGGCGGACGCGCCGTCGCGCGACGACCCGGCGAACTGGCCTGAGCTGCGGGAACGCATCGCGGCGGCGGTGAAGACCCGTTCCAGGGACGAGTGGGCCGACCTCGCGCGGGACACCGACGCGTGCCTGGCACCCGTGCTGACGCCCGAGGAGGCGACGCGGCATCCGTACAACGCGGCGCGGGCCACGTTCGTGGACGTCTCCGGCGCCCAGCACCCGGCGCCGGCGCCCCGCTTCGACCGCACCCCGACGTCGGTTCCGACGGCTCCGGTTTCGACCGGCGCGAACACCGGGGAAGTGCTTGCCGACATGGGTGTGGCGGATGCCCAAATTATGGAACTGCGTCGGTCAGGAGTTATTGGATGAATGCCTGGGTGCGCATTAATAAGGACACGACGGGGTGACAGAGCGTGATGCCGGGTGGTCGGCATCCGGGTGAGGCCCGGTGCAACAGTGTCTGGTCCAAGCTGTGGGATGCGAGGGTGTCCGTGTTCACCTCGTGCCCAGGACATCGGCGCTGCACATCGCCCTCTTTAGCCGCCATTCGGGTGACATTCCCCGTCGCGCAGGCGTGCGTGGCTGGTGGATCCTGACCCCAGTTGGGCGTGGTCGTTGTTCATCGCACGGGTGAATGAGGGACCATGTCGAGTGACACGGGCGGTCCGCCGCCCCACCTGTGACCGACATGGACGGAGAGGTACCTGTGAACCTCAAGAAGGTGCTAGTGCTGGCGGGCGTCGCGCTGGTGCTGTTCCTCCTGATCACCCGGCCCCAGGAGTCCGCTGCCGCGGTCCAGACGGTGCTCGGCTGGCTGCGGCAGGGCGCGGAGTCGATCATCACCTTCATCAGGAGCCTCTTCGGGACGGCCACCCCGATCAGCTAGTGACAGCGGGTGATCCTCGGCCATTCGCGTTGAGCCGGATGGGTGGAATGAGGCCAATCACGCACTGGTAACGGGTGTTCTGGGGATTCAGGGTCTGGCGATTGTCAGACCTACCGAATACCTTCCGCTGCAATGGCCGATCCCCGACCGACGAGGAGGCATGGATGGTCGAGGACTCCGGGGTCCACGAGCTGTTGAAGCAGTGGGCGGCTGAACGGTCTGATGACGCAGAGATGCAGGAGGTGAACCGGATCAAGAACGCGTGGCTCGCGGAGGCTCCCCCCTCGGCGCCCGGCATCCCCGTGCAGCGGGGAGGCAACAAGGGCGGGTCGCGTGGCTTGGTCAAGGTCGACTCGGCGGATCCGGCCTACGTGGCCGCGATGCGCAAGCGGGCGCCGGAGGCACCCGAGGCACTGCTCGCCGCCGCGGCGAGCTACTGGCAGCTGGTGGGCGACGTCGCCGAGGCCGAGCAGTGGTGGGACGCGGGCATCAGCCCGTTGGACCAGCGCGCGCTCGACTACCGCGCGGCTGGGCTCACGCCTGCCGACCTCGGACGGCGCTTGGGTCCGATGACGGTTCTCCAGCACCTTCGCCGCGGTTCCGCCGCTGCCTGGTGCGTCGCACGTCTGCAGAGGCAGCGCCGGGACGGCGTGGCGTAGTAGGAACGGGGCTCCACGATTGGGGCCCCCTTGTTCGCGGAAATCGCTCACCTCGATCGTTCCGCGTGTCTTGTGGGGGCCGAGCCCTCACACCCCAGCCGGGGGCGAGCCCCCGGACCCCCAACCGGGTCGGCCTCCTTGTCGGAGGCCTCACCCAAGTAGTCTTGAGGTCGTGCGCGGCCTCCTCACCCCCCAGCGAATCTTGATCGGGCTCGGTTGCCTGGTCGCTCTGATCGCCTGTTGCGGGCTCGCGTACTGGCAGTGGCAGCGCTTCGAGTCCGCCAGCGGCACGTTCCAGAACCTCGGTTACGTGCTCCAGTGGCCGCTCTTCGGCCTCTTCCCGGCCTTCATGGTGTGGCGCTTCCGCCGCTTGGCGCGCCAGCGCCGTGACGAGCCTCTCTCCGCACCGGAGCCGGTTGGACCCGCCGCGACGCCGGTGACTACCGTTGACGCCGTCAAACCCGCGCCTGTCGAGCAGTTCGACGACGAAGAAGACGCGGAGCTCGCGGCCTACAACCGCATGCTCGCGGACCTCAACGCGCGGGACGGTCGCTGAACGAAGGCGGGCAGATGAAGGGTGCGTTGACCCGGTTCCGGGTCATGGCTTACGTGGTCGGTGTCTTCCTGCTGCTGTTGTGCGTGGCGATGGTGCTCAAGTACGCCGCGGACATGGGCCAGTTCATGAAGGTCGTCGGCCCGATCCACGGCTTCCTCTACGCCATCTACCTGGTGATTTCCGTCGACCTGGCGCTGAAGCTGCGCTGGTCGATGAAGGGCACCGCCCTCGTGCTGCTCGCCGGGACGATCCCGTTCCTGTCGTTCTGGGCGGAGCGCAAGGTGGTCGAGAAGACGGCGCAGGGCGTGCCGCTGTGACGTTTGGCCTGCTAGCGTCTGGGGCTACCAACTGAACACGGCCGTCGATGTCGCGCGGGAGAGCTCCGTTGAGTCGGAGCGCCGAAGGAGCAACTCCTCCCCGGAATCTCTCAGGCACAGATACCGCACGACGAAGGCAACTCTGGAAAGCAGGCCCATCGGCCTCGCCCACGGTGCAAGCCACTCCGGTGGCGAAGCTCTCAGGCTCATGACAGAGGGGGAGGCTCGCTCAGATGAGGAGTCTCTGATGGACCGTGTCATTCTTCTGTTGCCTCAGCCGGCCCCGTCCGGCTCTTCGGCGCACCCTGGAGGAGCGTTCTGATGTCCCGCCTCACGCCTCTGAACGCCGAGCACGAGCAGCTCGGCGCGATGTTCACCGACTTCGCGGGCTGGCGGATGCCGCTGCGCTACTCCAGCGAGCTCGCTGAGCACCACGCCGTGCGCACCACCGCCGGCCTGTTCGACCTCACGCACATGGGTGAGATCGTGCTGACCGGACCGCAGGCGGGCGAGGCGCTCGACCACGCGCTGGTCGGCCACATCTCGGCGCTCGCGGTCGGCAAGGCGCGCTACACGATGATCACGCAGGCCGACGGCGGTGTGATCGACGACCTGATCGTGTACCGGTTGGGCGACGAGGAGTTCATGGTCGTCGCGAACGCCTCGAACGCCCAGGTGGTCGCCGACGCCCTCGTCGAGCGCGCGGCCGGGTTCGACACCGTTGTGACGGACAAGTCCACCGACTACGCGTTGATCGCGATCCAGGGTCCGAAGTCCGTGGAGATCCTTTCCGGACTGACCGACACCGACCTCTCGACGGTCAAGTACTACGCGTCCTACCCGTCGAAGGTCGCGGGCGTCGACGCGCTGCTGGCCCGCACGGGTTACACGGGCGAGGAGGGCTTCGAGCTGTTCCTCGCGCCCGCCGACGCCGCCGCCGTCTGGAACGCGCTGCTGTCCGCGGGCGAGGCGCACGAGCTCAGGCCGTGCGGGCTCGGCTGCCGCGACACGTTGCGCCTCGAAGCCGGAATGCCCTTGTACGGCAACGAGTTGACCACGTCGCTGACCCCGTACCACGCGAACCTCGGCCGCGTCGTGAAGCTCGACAAGCCGGGCGACTTCGTGGGCCGCGACGCGCTGACCAAGGTCGCGGAGTCCGGTGTGGACTCGGTCCTGGTCGGGCTGAAGACGCCGGAGCGCCGCGCCCCGCGGCACGGTTACGCGGTGCTGAACGGCGACGAGGTGGTCGGCGAGGTCACCTCGGGTGCCCTGTCCCCGACGCTCGGCTACTCGGTCGCCATGGCCTACGTGACGAAGGACAGTGCCGAGCCCGGCACCCAACTGCTGGTGGACGTCCGCGGCAAGAAGCAGCCGGTCGAGGTCGTCGCACTTCCGTTCTACAAGCGCGCCAAGTAGGGAGTTCTTCCAGATGTCCGACCAGTTCAACGCCTCCCTCGCGGAGTACGACCCCGAGGTCGCCGAGGCCGTTGCGGCCGAGCTGGCGCGCCAGCAGGGCACCCTCGAGATGATCGCCTCGGAGAACTTCACCCCGGTCTCGGTGCTGCAGGCCCAGGGCTCGGTGCTGACCAACAAGTACGCCGAGGGCTACCCCGGCCGCCGCTACTACGGCGGTTGCGAGCACGTCGACGTCGTGGAGCGCCTCGCCATCGAGCGCATCAAGTCGTTGTTCGGCGCGGGTTTCGCCAACGTGCAGCCGCACTCGGGCGCCCAGGCCAACGCCGCCGCGATGTTCGCCCTGCTCCAGCCGGGTGACACGATCCTGGGCCTGGACCTCGCGCACGGCGGTCACCTGACCCACGGCATGCGCATCAACTTCTCCGGCAAGCTCTACAACGTCGTGCCGTACCACGTGTCCGACTCGGACGGCCGCGTCGACATGGCCGAGGTCGAGCGCCTCGCCCAGGAGTACCGCCCGAAGCTGATCGT
Source organism: Lentzea sp. NPDC004789 (assembly GCF_053601075.1). NCBI lineage: Bacteria > Bacillati > Actinomycetota > Actinomycetes > Pseudonocardiales > Pseudonocardiaceae > Lentzea > Lentzea sp. NPDC004789. The sequence continues at coordinate 219,460 of NZ_JBSGBE010000007.1, forward strand.
CGCCGGCTGGTCCGCGTACCCGCGCCAGCTGGACTTCGCCGAGTTCCGCCGCATCGCCGACTCGGTCGAGGCCTACCTGATGGTCGACATGGCCCACTTCGCCGGCCTGGTGGCCGCGGGCCTGCACCCGTCGCCCGTCCCGCACGCGCACGTCACGACGACCACGACGCACAAGACCCTCGGCGGTCCGCGCGGCGGCGTGATCCTGTCGAACGACGCCGACATCGCCAAGAAGATCAACTCGGCGGTGTTCCCCGGTCAGCAGGGCGGTCCGCTGGAGCACGTGATCGCCGCCAAGGCCGTGGCGTTCAAGCACGCCGCGTCGCCGGAGTTCGCCGACCGCCAGCGCCGCACGCTGGAGGGCTCGAAGATCCTCGCCGACCGCCTGTCCCAGCCGGACGTGGCGGCCGCGGGCGTGAAGGTCCTGACCGGCGGCACCGACGTCCACCTGGTCCTCGTCGACCTGGTGAACTCGGAGCTCGACGGCAAGCAGGCGGAGGACGTCCTGCACCGGATCGGCATCACGGTCAACCGCAACGCCGTCCCGAACGACCCGCGCCCGCCGATGGTCACCTCGGGCCTGCGCATTGGCACGCCCGCGCTGGCCACGCGCGGCTTCGGCGAGGTGGACTTCACCGAGGTCGCCGACGTGATCGCGGAGGCGTTGAAGCCGGGTGCGGCGATCGACGAGCTGCGCGCCCGCGTCGAGGTGCTGGCGGCGAAGCACCCGCTCTACTCGACGCTCTGACCCGGTTGACGTGAAAAGGGGGCCTGCGGGCCCCCTTTTTCGCTGCTCAGGGCACTGTCAGACCTGCTGAGTAAGGTGAGTTGCGAGGGGTTTCCCGGCAAGGGGGACCCCCTGCGCGAGCGCGGCCGGGCGGCCCGCTTCCACCGTCCACACCTGACCGGTGCGGTGATCATCGAGCACTGTCTGCGCCGCCACGGCGACCTCGTCCGGTGACGCCAGCGCCAGTCCCGCGGCCACGAGTTCCGAGCGGTACGCCGCCACCGCCCTCGTGTCGACCAAGCCGGGACACAGCGCGTTGATCCGGAAGCCGGGCCCGGTCTGCGCCACGGACCGCACCAACCCGATCTGGGCGTGCTTCGCCGTCCCGTAGTACACGTCGGGTGAGCCGGTCAGCCCGGCGATGCTCGCCATCACCAGCACCGAGCCGCCGCTCATCACCTTCGCGCACGCGGCCACGCCGTAGACGGTGGCGTCGAGGTTGACCCGCATGGTGTCGCGATAACCCGAGACGCTGAAGGCGCGCGGCCCGGCCACGCCCGCGTTGAACACCGCGAGACCGAGCCCTCCGAACCGGTCGACCGCGGTCGCGACGGCGTTCTCGTTGGCCTCGAAGGAACGCACGTCCGTGAGCACGAAGTGGCTGCCGCGTTCACCATCAGGATCGACGTCGGCGACCACCACCTCGTCACCCCTGGCGATCAACCGTCGCACGATCGCCGCGCCGATGCCGTGCGCGCCACCGGTGACGAGCGCGATCATGTCGCCGGTGTGACGTGCAGGCCGTTGATGCGCAGACCGGCCCGGCGCATCACGAACCGGGCGTAGAGCCGTTGCACCACAACCAGAAGCACGAGCAGGACGACGAGCAACGCGTCGTCGAGCACGGGTACGAGGTCGATCGGCAACGTCAGCGCCATGACGACCCGGACCGCCGTGTCCGCCAGGAACATCACGCCCCAGATCGCCGTGATGCCGCGCAGAACACGTTGCAGCGCCGGGTACCTCTCCCAGTTCTCCGCCAGCGTCCGTTGCCTGTCCGGTGACAGCACCTGGTTCGCGAGCGAGTAGACCAGCGGCTTCTTGGTGAGCCACAGGCTGCCGAGCAGCAGCAGCCCGAACGCCGCGGTGCCCCAAGCGGCGCGCACCAGCAGCACGCGCGGCTCACCGGTGACGAACGACATCGCGAAGCCCAGTGCCACTGCGGCGAGCACGAACGCGTTCATGCCGTTGATCCGCCGTTCGGTGATCACGGACTGCACCACGCGCAACGCGGGTACGACGCCGCTCAGCACGAGGGCCGTCGTCTGGTCGACGCCGAGTGCACGGGCGCCGTAGTAGACACCGGTCGGTACGAGCAGATCTACGGCGATTTTCTTGAGCACGGTTCCCCCTGCCGTACTGCGAGGTCGATCGCGGTGACCACCTCGCTGGTGTAGGTGTCCAGGTCCACATCGGACCCGTCGCGCACGCGTTGCGCGGCCGCGTCGACGGCGGCGCGGATCAGCACCGCCATCGAGCGGGTGTCGAACTCGCGGAACTCCCCGGCGTCCTGGCCGGCCGCGAGCAGCCCGGCGAGGTCGGTGACGCTGAAATCCTGACTGGTGGTGCTCGTGTGCGGGGCGCCCTCGTCCGTGCGCAGGTGCGGGCCGATCGCGGTGAGCGCCGCGATCTCCTTCGGGTGCTCGCGCAGGTACCGCAGGTTCGACTCCAGGTACGCGCGGAGCTTCCCGCTCCACGTCTCCTGCGCGGCCATCGCCGGTGCCATGACCTGTGCCGCCGCCGTGAAGACGTCGATCACCACCTGTTTGAGCAGGTCGTTCTTGTCCGCGAAGTGGTAGGAGATCAGCCGCGGGCTGCTCAGCCCGGCACGTTCGGTGATCCGGGCGAACGTCGCCGCGTCGTAGCCCAGCTCGGCGATCGTCTCGATCGTCGCCCGCACGATCTGCGCCCGTCGCGCGGCCGTCTTGGCCGTGTACCCCACCGAACCCCCTCAGATTTATCCAGCTGAATAAAAACGTACCACGACCTCGCGAAAACGGCGAGGGCCCGCCACCACGGGCGGGCCCTCGCCGAGAGCGGAAACGACGGCAACCCCCGGCCCCTTCCCCAGGGCCGGGGGTCTGACCGTTCAGGGTGTGATGTGTCTCAGATGGACCGTCCTAACGGGATGATTCGGGGGGTTACGCGGCGGGAGCCGTCACACCAGGAGGCAGGCATTCCACGTTGCGCTTGCCGTTGGGCTGGATCACGAACCAGGTGCCACCAACGCCCTGGCCCTTCCACTTGCCCGGGCCCGGGTCCTGCGAGTACGTGTAGAGCGGCCAGTTGCCCAGCGCGACCTGCTTCTTGCCGTCCGCACGGGTGATCAGCTTCACCAGGGAGGGGTCGATGCCCTCGAGCTGCGGGACGGTGTCGGACAGGAACGGCGGCCACGTGACGGCGCACTGGTTGTTGCAGTTCGACTTCGTGTCCGGCGTCGGGGTGTCCTTGTCGAAGCGGTAGATCGTGCGGCCGTCGCCGTCCTGGACGACCATGCCCATCTTGTCGACCGACTTGCCGACCAGCTTCAACGAGCTGACCGGGGCGGCCGCTGGCGGCTGCGCTGCGGGCGGTTGCGCTGCAGGCTGGGCGGCCGGAGTCTCCGGAGCCGCCTGCTGCTGGGTTTCCGTGGCCGGGGCCTGAGCAGGCTCCTGGAGTACCGGGGGCGCGCCAACGTCGCCGTAGTCACCGAGGACGCCCAGGTCGGTTTCGGTCTGTGCCACCGGCTTCGAGTTCGTGCCACTTCCCGTGGCGCTCCAGACACCCAGACCCAGCACAACTGCCAGTCCCGCGGCGAGCCCGATGGCAATGCGGTTACGTCGGATCACACTCATGTCCTCCTTGTCCGTCGTTCGCTCTATCGAGGCCATACGGGCGTGGTCGCGTCTCGGTTCAGAAACGAACCGAACCTCTTGCCGTCTCGAACGTCTGGCGGAGCCAGGTTGCGCAGGAGGTGCAGGGTGGTCGTCGCTGGTCAGCTGGCAGGAATGGCCGAGCGGGTGCTGGGCGCGCCGTTGCCGATCGGAATTCGGGCGTGGGACGGGAGCGTGGCGGGGCCGCAGGACGGCACCGTGCTCGTGATCCGCGACCGCGACGCCCTCCGCCGGCTCGTCTGGAGCCCGAACGAGCTCGGTCTCGCGCGTGCGTACGTGAGCGGCGAGCTCGACGTCGAGGGTGATCTCGCGCTCGGCCTCGCCCAGATCTGGGGACTCGTGCGGCGCGGCGTCACCCGGCGCCCGCGGGTGGCGGAGGTCGTGAAACTTGCATTGCAACTGAAAGTGTTGGGCCGCAACCCCGATGCGCCGCGTGAGGAGGCGCGGTTGCGCGGCGCGCTGCACACCAAGGCGCGCGACCGGGACGCCATTTCGCACCACTACGATCTGAGCAACGCCTTCTACCAACTCGTGCTCGACCCGAGCATGGCCTACTCGTGCGGGTACTTCACGTCCTCATCGGACTCGTTGGCGCAGGCCCAGCACAACAAGCTCGACCTGGTGTGCCGCAAGCTCGACCTGCGACCGGGCCGGCGACTGCTGGACGTCGGCTGCGGCTGGGGCTCGATGATCATCCACGCCGCCCGCGACTACGGCGTGCACGCCGTCGGCGTCACGATCTCCGCGCAGCAGCGCGAGCACGTCCTCAAGCGGGCCGCCGCCGAGGGCCTGCAGGACCGCGTCGAGGTGCGGCTGCAGGACTACCGCGAGGTGCACGACGAACCGTTCGACGCGATCTCCACCATCGAGATGGGCGAACACGTCGGCGAACGCAACTACCCCACCTACGCCGCGACCCTGCACCGGTTGCTGAAACCCGAGGGACGCCTTCTGCTGCAACAGATGTCACGCGGCTCGAACGCACCGGGCGGCGGCGCGTTCATCGAGTCGTACGTCGCACCGGACATGCACATGCGTCCCGTCGGCCAGACCATCGGCTTCCTCGAAGGCGCGGGCCTGGAGATCCGCGACGTGCAGGCGTTGCGCGAGCACTACGTCTGGACCGTGCGGGCGTGGGCGCAGACACTGGAAGACCGGTGGGACGAGGTCGTCGCACTCGTCGGCGAGGGTCAGGCGCGCGTGTGGCGGCTGTACCTCGCGGGCGGCGCGCTGACGTTCGAGGAAGGACGGATGGGCGTGGACCAGATCCTCGCGGTGCGCCGAAGCGAGAACGGCCGCAGCGGCATGCCGCGCGTGCGTCGTGAGCTGGTGGCGCGATGAGCTACCTGATCACCCTGCTCGCCGTCTTCCTGCTGCTCAGCGGCCTGTTCGTGCTCGCGGACGCCCGCAGCCGCTACGACTTGATCGACTCCGCCTGGGGCCCGGGCTTCGCCGTGATCGCGCTGACCACCCTGCTGTTCGCGCAGGGCGAACCAACTCGCGCGTGGCTGGTCGCCGCGCTCACGACGATCTGGGGCGTACGCCTGGGAGTGCACATCTTCGTGCGCAACTCGGGCAAGGACGAAGACCCGCGCTACCAGGACATCCTGAGGCGTGCCAAGGGAAATCCGCGCCTGCGGATGTACCGCGTGTACCTGATCCAGGCCGCGCTGATGTGGATCGTCTCGCTGCCGGTGCAGGCCGCCGAGCATCTTTCGGCCCCGTTCGGAGTGCTAGATTGGGTGGGCACTGGCGTGTGGACGGTCGGCTTCCTCTTCGAGGCCGTTGGTGACTGGCAGCTCTCCCGGTTCCGGGCGGACCCGGCGAACAAGGGCGCCGTGATGGAACGCGGACTCTGGCGCTACACGAGGCATCCGAACTACTTCGGTGACGCCGTCGTGTGGTGGGGCCTGTACCTGTTCGCGCCGCACTCGTGGCTTGCCGCGCTCACCGTGGTCGGCCCGGTGATCATGACGCTGCTGCTCGCGAAGGGCACGGGCAAACCGTTGCTGGAGAAGGACATCGTGTCGCGGCGGCCTGGGTACGCCGAGTACGTGCGGCGGACGAGCGGGTTCGTGCCGCTGCCGCCGCGCGGTCGGGTGGGGTAGCGCGGATTCGGGTTGTGTCGCTGTTGCCGCGTGGTGGGGGTGGCGGGTTCGGGTTTGTGTCGCTGCCGCCGCGGAGCCGCGTGCGGTGGCGGGTTTGGGTTTGTGGCGTTGTTGCCGCGAAGCCGGGCGAGGTGGCGGGTTTGGGTTTGTGCCGCTGCCGCCGCAGAGCTGCGTGGGGTGGCGGGTTCGGGTTTGTGCCGCTGCCGCCGCAGAGCTGCGTGGGGTGGCGGGTTCGGGTTTGTGCCGCTGCCGCCGCGGGGACCGGGCGACATGGCGGGTTCGGGTTCGTGTCGCTGTTGCCGCGGGACCGCGAGCGGAGGCGAGTCCGGGCTCGCGGAGCCGCACCGGCGTCGGTCCGCGTGGGTGGCGTGCAGCCGCACCGCCCGCGTGCCACGGCACCCAGTTCCGTCGTCCGGGTGGTCGCGGCAGCCGTGCGATTACGGTGCGCGTCGCGGCCCCCCGCCTCCCATCGTCCGAGCGCGTCACAGCACCGGCGCCGCGTCACCCGAGCGCACGTCACAGCACCCGTGCCGCTCCCGCGCGCGGGTTAGTGTGGGCGGGTGGGCAACGACATCTCCTTCCCGCGCCAACAGGCGCGCACCCAGCGGTTCACCGTAGGCGCACCCAGGACCTTCGCGGTGTCGTCAGACGGGGCACGTGTCTTCTTCCTGCGTCCGGCCACGGCCACGGGCCGCGCGAACGGGCTCTGGGAGCTGGACACGGCCACCGGCGTCGAACGGCTGCTGGCCGACCCGGCACAGCTGCTGACTGATCCGGAGGACCTGCCGGCCGAGGAGAAGGCCCGCCGCGAGCGCACGCGGGAGTCAGGGGCGGGCATCGTCGGGTACGCGCTGTCGAAGGACGCGACGGTCGCGTCGTTCGCGCTGTCCGGGCGGCTGTTCGTGGCCGACCTGGTCAACGGTGCCGTGCGTGAGCTGCCGACCGAGGGCGGCGTCATCGACCCGCGCGTCGACCCGACGGGCAGTCGTGTGGCGTACGTCACGCGCGGCACGCTGAGGGTGGTCGAGCTGGACAGCGGCGACGACTACGCGGTCGCGGTGCCCGACGGCGAGGACGTGACGTTCGGGCTGGCCGAGTTCATCGCGGCCGAGGAGATGTCCCGCTTCCGCGGGTACTGGTGGGAGCCGAACGGCACCCGCCTCATCGCCGCGCGCGTGAACAACGCCCCGGTCCAGCGCTGGTACATCGCCGACCCGGCGAATCCCGGCACGGCCGCCACCGAGATCGCCTACCCGGCCGCGGGCACGGAGAACGCGACCGTGTCGCTGCACGTGGTGTCGCTGGACGGCACGTTCGTCCCCGTGCTGCTGGAGTTCGACTACCTCAACGACGTGCACTGGTCGTCCGGTGGCGCTCCGCTGATCACCACGCAGACCCGCGACCAGCGCACCCGCAGGATCTACTCGCTGGCGCCGGAGACCGGAGCCGTCTCCGAGCTCGTCACCGAGACGGACCCGGTGTGGATCGAGGTCACCGGCGGCGCCCCCGCGTGGACGCCGGACGGCCGGCTCGTGCGCATCGTCGGCCACAACGACGAGTACGCGCTGCAGGTCGGCGACGACATCCTCACCGAGGGCCTGCAGGTGCGTCGGGTCCTCGACATCGCCGACGACTCGATCCTGGTCGCCGCCTCGGCGGACGACCCGACCCAGACGCACGTCTACGAAGTCGGCGACACCGTCCACAAATTGTCCACTGAGGACGGTGTGCACACCGCGATTCGGGGCGGTGGAACGGTTGTGCTCGCTTCGGCCACTTTGGACCGCTTCGGCACCAAGGTGACCGTCGGCGACCACGAGATCGAGTCGTGGGCCGACACACCGGTCCTCAGGGCGGCTCCGCGCATGCTGACCCTGGGCGAACGCGGCCTCCGCGCCGCCCTCCTGCTCCCGCGGGACCACCAGCCGGGCACCAAGCTGCCGGTCCTCATGGACCCGTACGGCGGCCCGCACGCGCAGCGGGTCGTCTCGTCCCAGAACGCCTTCCTGGCCTCCCAGTGGCTGGCGGACCAGGGGTTCGCGGTGATCGTCGCGGACGGTCGCGGCACGCCGGGACGTGGTCTGGCCTGGGAGCGCGCGATCGCCTTCGACTTCGCCGGTGCCACCCTCGAGGACCAGGTCGACGCCCTGCACGCCGCGGCGGCCGTCGAGCCCGACCTCGACCTCACCCGTGTGGCGATCCGCGGCTGGTCGTACGGTGGCTACCTGAGTGCGTTGGCCGTCCTGCGCCGTCCGGACGTCTTCCACGCGGGCATCGCCGGCGCCCCGGTCACCGACTGGCGCCTCTACGACACCCACTACACCGAGCGCTACCTCGGCCACCCGGACGACAGGCCCGAGGTCTACGACTCGAACTCCCTCATCGCCGACGCGGACAAGCTCTCCCGCCCGTTGATGATCATCCACGGCCTGGCCGACGACAACGTGGTGGCCGCGCACACCCTGCGGCTCTCCAGTGCCCTGCTGGCGGCGGGCCGGCCGCACACCGTGCTGCCGCTCTCGGGCGTCACGCACATGACCCCGCAGGAACAGGTCGCCGAGAACCTGCTGCTCCTGCAGGTCGACTTCCTCAAGCAGTCCCTGGCCTGAGAGGCCGGAAGTGGCGGTTCAGGCGTGATCGTCGAGTACCGGGTCCTCGGCCCGCTGGAGGTGGTGGCCGACGGCACCGTGGTCCCGGTGCCCGCAGGACGGTGCCGGGTGCTGCTGGCCACGTTGTTGTTGCGCCCCAACCGCAACGTCTCGGTGGACGAGCTGGTCGACCGACTGTGGGACAGCGAGCCGCCGTCGCTCGACCGTGCCCGCAAGACGCTGCAGATGGTTGTGATGAGGCTGCGGCAGGCTCTGGGCGAGGCGAACTGCGTGCGCAACGTGCGCGGCGGCGGCTATCTGGCTGAGCTCGAGCCGTGTCAGCTGGATCTGCTGACGTTCCGGGAGTTGGCGAGTGCGGGCGACGTGGCCGCGGCGGTCGGCTTGTGGCGTGGTCCGATGCTCTCCGACGTCGCGTCCGATGCGCTGCATCAGCACGACGTACCGCCGGTGACCGAGGAATGGTTGCTCGCGCTGGAACAGCGCATCGACGCCGATCTCGCGTCCGGCCGGGCGGGCGAGCTGGTGGCCGAACTGCGCTCCCTCACGGGGCAGCATCCGTTCCGGGAGAGGTTCTGGGGTCAGCTGATGCTGGCGCTCACCCGGTCCGGGCAGCAGGCGCAGGCTTTGTTCGCCTACGAGCGGTACCGGGTGCAGCTCGCGGACGAGCTTGGGGTCGACCCCGGTGATGAGCTCAAAGCCGTGCACCAGCAGGTGCTTTCCGGTTTCGCGACGGTGCCTGGCCCGATACCGCGTCAGCTGCCGGCCGCGACGCCGCGGTTCGTCGGGCGGTCAGCGGAGCTGCGGGACATCACCGAACTGATCGGGTCCGACGCGGTGACGATCGCCGCGATCACCGGCACGGCAGGCGTCGGCAAGACGACCCTGGCCGTGCACTGGGCTCGCGGCGCCGCCGACCGCTTCCCGGGCGGTCAGCTCCACGTGAACCTACGCGGATTCGACCACCACCGCGAACCCGCGGCGCCGGGCGACGTGCTCACCCGGTTCCTCGACGCGCTCGGCGTCGCGGCGGAGAGCATCCCCGCCGATCTCGAAGCCCGGTCCGCGCTGTATCGCAGTCTCGTCGCGGACCGCCGCATGCTGGTGCTGCTGGACAACGCCCGAGACGTCGAGCAGGTCCGGCCGTTGCTGCCGGGACCGGGCCCGTCGCTGGTGCTGGTCACGAGCCGCTCGCGCCTCACCGGCCTGATCGTGAACGAGGGTGCGCAGCATCTGGCGTTGGACGTGCTCCTGCCCGACGAGGCCCAAGCGCTGCTGGTCAGCAGGATCGGCGCGGCACGGGCTGCTGGTGCCGACGAACTCATCAGGTGGTGCGGCGGCCTGCCGCTGGCGCTCGCGATCGTTGCCGCCCGCATCGTGCAGGAGCCCGGTCTGTCGTTGCCGGCGTTGGTCGCGGAACTGGCGGATGAGCGAACCCGGCTCGACACGCTGAACACCGGTGACGAGGCCACCAGCGTGCGGGCGGTTTTCCAGTGGTCGTACCAGCAGCTCAGTCCCGCGGCCGCGCGGATGTTCCGGTTGATCGGCGTCCATCCCGGACCCGACATCACGGTGCCCGCCGCGGCGAGCCTCGCCGGCCTCTCCCTCGGCGAGGCGCGGGAGTGCGTGCGCGAGCTGGTGCGGGCGAGCTTGCTGGCCGAGCACGTGGCCGGGCGGTTCACGTGTCACGACCTGTTACGGGTCTACGCGGCGGACCGGGCGTCAGCGGAGGAGACGGCCGAGGCTCGTGCGGCGGCGACGGAGCGGGCGTTCGACCACTACCTCCACACGCTGATCGCTGTCGATGCGATGCATCACGAGAGGTTCCGCCTGCTCGAGGACGTGCCGGTGGTGGCGTCCGGCACAGTTCCGGAGATCCTCGAGGGCCGCGATGCGATCGAGGCGTGGTTTCGCGCGGAAAGTGCCGTGCTGCGCGCGGTGATCGCGCAGAGCGATGAGCTCGGGTGGGAACGCCACACCTGGCAGTTCGTGTGGTTCGTCTTCGACGTGATCGACTGGACCAGTCCGTGGCAGGAATGGTTGTGGATCTTCGACAAGGGACGCGGCGCTGCGGGCAGGCTCGGCGAGCGGCGGCACGTGGCGAGGTTGCTGTACCTCGAGGGGATGGCGCTGGGCAGGATCGGCAGATTTGGGGACTGCCGGGAACTGCTGGAGCGCAGCGATCACGCCTACGCGGAGATCGGTGACGTGCCCGGCCGGGTGCGAGCCCAGACCAATCGCGCGTGGTCATTCATGATGATGGGGCAGGCACACGAGGCATTGCAGGCCGCCGAAGCCACGCTGGAGTTGCAGCGCGGTTGTCCCGGCGTGACGGGCCCTGCGATCGGCCTCGTGATCCACCAGATCGTGGAAGCACTGGTCGTGTTGGGGAAGTTCGAGCAGGCGTACGAGCGCTGTCTCGAGTGGGAAGCCGCGAACTCCGGCGGCGCCACCCCGTATTTCGCGGGGCTGCAGGCTCAGGCGACGGCGAACGTGCTGGTGAAACTGGGCCGGTACGACGAGGCGGCGGAGGCCGCGCACCGGTCGCTCGGCCTGTTGGCGCCGATCGGATCGGCGGGCGACCTCGCCCACTCGCACCTGCTGCTCGGGGACGCCCACCACGGCCTCGGCGACCAGGAGGAGGCGCGCCGCTGGTGGTCGAAGACCCTCGCGGCCTTCGAGTACCACCAGAACCCGCGGGCGGACGACATCCGGGCGAAGATCGCGGCGCTCGGCTGAACGGAAAAGGGCGCCTCCGCGAACGGGAAGCGCCCTTCTCGAAGCCGAACTCAGGCCAGCGAGTGCCGCACCCGGTAGGGCGGGATGCTGTTGCCCACGAGCGCCAGGTCGTCGATCGACTCCGGCTGGTAGCCGGCCGTCTTCAACCGCTCGACCATCAGCGCGGTCGGGTCCTCGACGACGTCCGCGCGGCCGAACAGGTAGGCCCACTCGTGCTCGTCGGAGCCGTAGTACGCCACCGTGTCGAACACCTCGTTGAACCGCTGCCAGGAGCGGATCAGCGTGGTGTTGCGCCACATCGTCTGGCAGCCGGACTGGTTGACGACGACGCCGCCCGGACGCAGCAGCGCCTTGCACATGCGCAGGAAGTCGGCGCCGTACAAGCGGTTGTGCTGCGCCTCCTCCTCACGCTCGTCGGGCAGGTCCACCAGCACGATGTCGTACTTCTCCGACGTCGTGCGGATGTACTCGAACCCGTCGATGTACTGCACGCGGATCGCGCCCTCACCCTTCTCGGCGAGAGCGAGCTCCTCCAGCGTGTACCCGTACGGCAGGTGCTCGGCGCACAGCTTGACCGCCTGCTCGTCGATGTCGATGTGGTCGACGACCGACGCACCGTGCTCAACGGCCATCTGGCACACGACACCCTCGGAGGAGCCGATGACCAGCACCCGCTCGACCTGGTCGGCCAGCAGCAGCGCCGGCACCATCAGGGCCTCGTGGTAGGTCAGCTGGCTGAACTCCGTCGACTGGCGGTCGTTGTCGCAGAACAGCGACACGCCCTGGGCCGTGCGGGCGATCACCAGGTGCTGGAAGTCGGTCTTGGTGTCGACCAGCACCTCGTCCACGCGCCAGTGGCGGGTCATGCCCTCGGCGAGCGGCTCGTTGATGGTGTTCACGCGGCGTGCTCCTTGATGCCACGAGTGACGACGTCCGTGCTCACGTGAGCAGCGCCCAGTGCGTCAGCGAGTAGCTGGACGGCGAGCGCGGGTTTCGCACGAGTACCGCAGGTGAAGACGTCGACGAACACCGAGCCCACTTCGGGGTAGGTGTGGATCGAGGCATGGGATTCCGACAGCAAAGCCAGCACGGTGACCCCCTGAGGTTCGAACTTCTTGGAGATCACCTCCAGCACCGTTGCGTCGGCCTGCGTGAGAACCTCACCAAGGGCGTGCTTCAGGAACTGCTCGTCGTCGAGCAGATCGGCACTCACACCCGAGAGCTCTGCAAGTACGTGCTGTCCCGCGAACAAACCGACGGTCTCCTCGGTCTGACAGGGCGCTTCGGACATCAATCACTCCAAACTATGTGAATTGCAAACGGACTCAGACGCAGTACGTGGCCAGCGGCGGGAAGCCGTTGAAGCACACGGACGAATAGGAGGAGGTGTAGGCGCCCGCGTGGAGGATGTCCACGTGGTCACCGGCCGCGAGCTCCAGCGGCAGGTCGTAGCGGGTGTGCTGGTAGATCACGTCGTCCGCGTCGCACGTCGGACCGGCCAGCACGACGGGGCCGACCGGGCCGCCGTCACGCGAGGTCCGCAACGCGTAGGCGATCGCTTCGCCCTCGGTCTCGGCGAGCCCCTGATAACGGCCGATGTCGAGGTACACCCAGCGGCGTTCGTCCGAATAGGACTTCCGCGACACCAGCACGACGGACGAGCGGATCATCCCGGCCTCCGCGGAGATCGCTCGGCCGGGCTCGATCATCACCCGCGGCCGCACATCACCGAAGTGTCGTGCCACGGAAGCCTCGATGGCAGAGGCGAAGGACTCAAGTGACGGCGTGTCCTGCTGGTACACCGCGGGAAGGCCGCCGCCCAGGTTCACCGTGGTGGTCTCGATGCCCTCGGCGCGCAGCTTCGACGCGATCAGGGCGGCGTCGGCGATGCCGGAGTCCCAGCCGGCCACGGACAGCTGCTGCGAACCGGCGTGGAACGCGACGCCGAGAGGAACGAGGCCCAGCTCGTGCGCCAGCCGCAAGAGATCCGTCGCCATCTCGGGATCGCAACCGAACTTGTTGCCGAACGGGTAGGTGGAACCCTTGCTGTGGACAAGAATCCGCACCAGCACGGACGAACCGGGCGCGTGCTCGGCGATGAACCGCACGTCCTGCTCGCTGTCCGACACGAACAGCCGCACGCCGCGCGAGTGCGCGTACGCGATGTCAGCGGCCTTCTTGATGGGGTTGCTGTACGAGATCGACGACGGTGCGGCGCCGCGCGCCAGGCACAGGTCGATCTCCGCGGGCGACGCCACGTCGAACTGCGAACCCTGTTCGACGAGCGTGCCGACCACGTCCGGTTCGGGGTTGGACTTGACGGCGTAGAAGATGTCGACGGACGGCAGTGCCGCGTGAATCGCCTGGTAGCGCGCGCGGATCGTCTCGAGGTCGATCACCAGACACGGTGTCGACGGGTTCTCCTGGTCCAGGAAACGCCGAATACGAGCCTCTGCCTCGTAACGCCGGTCAACGGCGAAGCTCTCGGTCATTTCCCCAGGGTTCCCCCTTCATCCGCCTCGCGGTCCGTACGCGGGCACGGCCGTCCACTCTACGGCCTGCACACCGCAAATGCGCAATCCAGTCCGGCCGAGTGTGACTTAGCCAGCAGTGCGGAGCTCGATCATCGTGATGTCGGGAGGTGCGCCCACGCGCACCGGCGGACCCCAGAAACCCGCGCCACGACTGACGTAGAGCCACGTGTCGTCCACCTTCGACAGCCCCGCGACACTGGGTTGCTGCACCGGCACAACGAAGTTGAACGGCACCATCTGTCCACCGTGTGTATGACCGGACAACTGGAGGTCGACGCCGTGTGAAGACGCGTCGCCCACCTGCACCGGCTGGTGCGCCAGCAGGACGAGCGGGTTCTTCCGGTCGCGGCCCGCGAGAGCGCGTTCCAGGTCCGGTCCGTCACCGTAGGACTTCCCGGTCACGTCGTTGACGCCCACGAGCTCGATGCCACCGGCAACGGTCAAACCCTCGTTGCGCAAGGGGTTCACGCCGAGCCGATCGAGCTCGGAGATCCACTGCTCGTGGCCGGAGAAGTACTCGTGGTTGCCGGTCACGAAGAAGCTGCCGTGCCTGGACACCAGGTCCCGCAACGGCGCGGCGGCCTCACCGAGCTCGGCCACCGTGCCGTCCACCAGGTCGCCGACGATCGCGACGAGGTCGGCCTCCTGCTCGTTGATCATCCGCACGATCCGCTCGGTGTGCGAACGCCCGAGCAGCGGCCCGAGGTGGATGTCGCTCACGACCGCGATCCGGAAGCCCGACAGGGACTTCTGGAGCTTGTCCAGCGTCACCGGCACGGTCAGCAGCTGCGGCGCGCCCAACGCCTGCGTCATGCCGTAGCCGACCACGCTTCCCGCCGCGATGCCCGAGCCGATGGCGACCGAGCGCGAGATGAACAGCCGTCGGGACGGGTCGGGCACGACCTCGACCGGCTCGGCACCCGCGGCGACAGGTGTGAGGGTCGCTCGCTTCAGCAGGACCCGGCGCGGCACCTCCGCGATGCCGAGCACGATGGCCAGGTAGAACAGCAGCGCGAGCCACACGAACCCCGGCCAGGCGAGGAACTTCCCGACCTCCGGCGGCACCCGTCGAGTCACCACCAAGGTGCTCATCAGCAGCGCGAACGCGCCGATGACGGCCACCGTGCCGATGCGACGGCCGAGCGTGCGCGGACGTGTCGTGTCCACGACCAGACGGCGCCACAGGTACAGGTGACCCAGAGCGACCGGGACTCCGAGGATCAACAGGAAGATCACGACATCAGTATGCTTTTCGCTCCCGATGCAACCCGGCGGGCCCCACGTGGCGTGACTAGCCCGGTACCGCAGGTGGGGAGGATCGGATGAGTGAACGGGACGCCGCGTTCCAGGAGTACTTCGCGGCCCGTTCCGACGCCATGCGCGGCACGGCATATCTGCTGTGCGGCGACTGGCATCGCGCGGAAGACCTCGTGCAACAGACGTTCACGAAGATCTATCTCGCGTGGCGTCGGATACAGCGGCACGAGGCCATGGACGCCTACACCAGGCAGACCCTGGTGCGGACGTACCTGTCCGAGCGGCGGCGCGGGTGGTTCCGGTTCGAGTCGGTGAGCGACGAGCTCACGGACGCGGCGGCTCCTCCCGGCACCTACCCGGAGGAACGGATGGTGTTGCTGGAGGCGCTGGCGAAGGTGCCTCCGAAGCAGCGTGCGTGCCTCGTCCTGCGGTACTGGGAGGACCTGTCGGTCGAACAGACGGCAGCCGTCCTCGGGTGTTCGGAAGGAACGGTGAAGAGCCAGGCCGCGCGGGGGCTGCAGACGCTGCGCGGTCTGCTCATCGGTCAGGAGAGGGTTCGATGAACGAACAGGACCTCAAAAGGGCTTTCGAGGACGTGGTGGTGGCGAGCAGCCCGCCGCCGTCGATGGATCCCGGCCGGGCGCTCGACGTGGCG
This sequence comes from Lentzea sp. NPDC004789, assembly GCF_053601075.1. Classification (NCBI taxonomy): domain Bacteria; kingdom Bacillati; phylum Actinomycetota; class Actinomycetes; order Pseudonocardiales; family Pseudonocardiaceae; genus Lentzea; species Lentzea sp. NPDC004789. The sequence continues at coordinate 235,019 of NZ_JBSGBE010000007.1, forward strand.
CGCAGGGCCAGGTCGAGGCGGCGGTCGTCGATCGTCGGCGCTCTGGTCGCGGTGCTCGTGGTCGGGGTCGGCCTCGGGTCGGCGTTCGCGCTGAACCCGAAGGCCGCGAAGGACTACATGACGGGCGCCGGGCCGAGCAGCAGCAGTTCGTGGCCGGGTCAGTGGCCGGACGGGCAGACCGACCGCACCGCCGGGAACGGGCCGCAGGCGGATCGGGCGAACAAGCTGCTCGAGGAGCTCAAGGGCGTGGTGCCGGCCGGGTACGACGCTCCGCGGCTCAAGTACCAGGACCCCCGGTACAGCGGGGGTGACATGCAGCGGGCCCAGGGGCAGGTGGCGTCCGACCGCGGTGAGACCCCCGAGGTCTGGGAGTACACGGCCGAGACACCGGTGCGCAAGGACGGCAAGGTGGGCTGGCTGCTCGTCGAGTCGTCCACGCCCAACCCCAGGCTGCCGGCGGAGCCGTGCGAGCTGGCCAGGACGTTCTGGGGCATGGGTGGTCAGTGCCAGGTGTTCGCGATCAAGGGGCTCAGGGTCGGTGTCGTGCAGCGCAACACGAGCGGTCGTGACCAGTTCGACAAGTGGGCCACCTACCGGGCCCAGGACGGTCAGATCGTGACGATCGCGCAGGACGACAAGTACCTGGGCGGTGGCTATCCGGAGCTCGACGTGCCGGTGTTCACCGAACAGCAGCTGGCCGAGCTGGCGACGGACCCGCGGTTCCGGGTCGGCGGCTGAGCCAGGCCGCAGCGCGGAGGGCGGTCACGTTTTGTGGCCGCCCTCTCGTCATTGGTCCGATCGGGTGTTTTGCCAGGTAAAGTGCTGTCCTGGCATGCGGACACTCCTCATCGACAACTACGACTCGTTCACGTTCAACCTCTTTCAGCACCTCGCCGAGGTGAACGGCGTCGAGCCCGTGGTCGTCCACAACGACGACCCGCGCTTCCGGCTGGCCTCGCTGCGTTCGTTCGACAACGTGGTGATCTCGCCGGGACCCGGCCGGCCGGGCAACCCCGCCGACTTCGGCATCTGCCGCGCGGTGATCGACCACGCCGACCTCCCGTTGCTCGGTGTGTGCCTGGGCCATCAGGGCTTATGTCTCTCGTACGGCGCTGTGGTCGGTCCTGCGCCTGTACCGCGCCATGGGATCGTTTCCCCGGTTACACACACGGGCGTTGACGTGTTCGCGGGGCTGCCGTCGCCATTGGACGTCGTGCGCTACCACTCGTTGGCGGTCACGGAGCTGCCTTCTTCTTTGGAGGCCATCGCGTGGAGCGACGACTCCGTGCTGATGGGTGTGCGCGCTCTCGACCGGCCGGCGTGGGGCGTGCAGTTCCACCCGGAGTCGATCTGCACCGAGTTCGGCCGCGAGCTGCTCGCGAACTTCGGCGCGCTCACCCCGACCCGCACGGCCGCCGTGCCCGAACCGGTGCTGGTTCGCCCAACGCCTCAGAAGCGCCGTGTGCACGTCCGGCGCCTCGACCTGGCCGTGGACGCGGAGGAAGCGTTCGCGGCCCTTCACGGGACGTCTGAGGCCGCGTTCTGGCTGGACAGCGGCTCCGGCGCGCGGTTCTCGTTCATGGGGGACGCGTCCGGGCCGCTCGCGCGTGTCGCCCAGTACTCCGTGCCCGATCAGGTGCTCACGGTTGACGGCGTGCCTCTGCCCTGCCCGTCGTTCTTCGCCTGGCTGGACGACGACATCGCGGCGTGGACTGTCGAACAGCCCGATGTGCCATTCGACTTCGCACTCGGATGGGTCGGATACCTCGGCTACGAGCTGAAGGCGGAGTGCGGCGGCGACTTCGCCCATCGCGCGGAACAGCCTGACGCGTCGTTCGTGTTCGCGGACCGTGCCGTGGTCATCGATCATGTTGATGAGTGCGTCTATTTGCTGTCGTTGAGCGATGACGGGTGGTTCGGCGAGGTTTCGGCCGTTCTGGCGGATCTGGGGCCGTTGGGGGAGCCTTCCCGGCCGGTCGTATCGGACGTGACCTTGCGGCATCCGCGCGCGCACTACCTCAAGCTGATCGGCGCGTGCCAGGAAGCGATCACCGCGGGGGAGACGTACGAGGCCTGTCTGACCAACATGATGTCGTGGCGCGCCGCGCTCGACCCGTGGGACACCTATCGGCTGCTTCGTGCCGCAAATCCCGTTCCGTTCGGCGCGTTGCTGCGTTTCGGTGAGCTGTCCGTGCTCAGCACGTCACCCGAACGATTTATCCAAGTCAACCGACATGGTGTCGTCGAGTCATCGCCGATCAAGGGCACACGCCCGCGAGGCGTTGATGCGTCGGACGACGAGATGTTGCGCACAACGTTGGCCCGTTCGGTCAAGGACCGGGCGGAGAACCTGATGATCGTGGACCTCGTCCGCAACGATCTCGGCACGTGCGCGGAAGTGGGTTCGGTCGAGGTGACGCGCTTGTTCGACGTCGAGACCTACGCGACCGTACACCAATTGGTGAGCACCGTGCGGGCACGCCTTCGGCCGGACAGTTCTGCCGTCCGATGTGTTCGAGCAGCGTTTCCCGGTGGTTCGATGACCGGAGCCCCGAAGATCCGGACCATGCAGATCCTTGATGGGTTGGAAGCCGGTCCACGCGGGGTGTACTCCGGAGCGCTCGGTTACTTCTCGCTCAACGGAGCCGCCGACTTCAGCATCGTCATCCGAACGCTCGTCGCGAACGGTGACCAGGTCAGTTTCGGGGTCGGCGGAGCTGTCATCTCGCTGTCGGACCCCGACGAGGAATTCGAGGAGACGGCGGTCAAGGCGACTGCGGTGTCACGCCTGTTCGGAGCGCACTTTCCCGGTCGTTGATCCCACGTTCCGGGCATGGTGTGAACGAACCGGACTGTGTTTGATCCTGATGGGTTTGACCTCGGGTTAACACGTCGGCCGGCGACCCGGCCGACGTGTGGAAACCTCGCGTGTCGGCGCAGGTCAGGAGGCGTGCGCTTCCTGGAACTGCACAACCAGGTTCTGCGGAATGCGACCGCGGTCCGAGATCTGGTGCCCCTGCGCGCGAGCCCAGTCACGAATGCGCTGCGCCTCAGCCTTGTCGCTGGCCTTCACCGTGGACTTGCCGGTGCCCTTGCGCTGCTTGCGGCCACCCGCACGGCGAGCCTTGGCGACGAAGTCCGCCAGCGACTCGCGAAGCCGCTCCGCATTTCCCTTCGACAGGTCGATGGCGTACTCGACACCGTCAAGTGCGAAGGTCACGGTCTCGTCGGCTTCTCCGCCGTCGAGGTCGTCGATGAGTTGGACGACGGTCTGCTGTGCCACTGTTCCTCCGTTGGGTACTCACATAGCACGCGGATCCTCGACGTAACCACGTGCTCCGACAACACCATAGTCCACACGAGGAAAAACGGCGAACCTTTCGCCGCTAAAATGTGACCCAACCGCCCGGTCGGGGCATTTACCGGGTAAACCACACGGGTGTTACGGGTCCAAAATGTGGTGCTAGTCGTCTCACTTCGGCCTGTTGCTGGGCTTGCCGGACGCTTCGCCATTCCCGCTGACGGAGCAGCGTTGCACATAACGCACCCCCATCCGGTGCAGGTATCCTCGACATACCCGCCAGGGGTAGGGAAGGTCAGGAGCGATGCACGGGTACACCGCGGACAAGGACGCATACCTCAAGCGACTGCGCCGCATCGAGGGACAGATCCGCGGCCTGCAGCGCATGGTCGAGAACGACGAATACTGCATCGACGTCCTCACCCAGATCGCCGCCGCCACGAAGGCACTCCAGGCCGTGTCACTGGGCTTGCTCGACGAGCACCTGAAGCATTGTGTGGCCCAAGCGGCCGCAGAAGGCGGCCCGGTCGCCGAGGAGAAGCTCGCCGAGGCCTCAGCGGCCATCGGACGGCTCGTGAAGTCCTGAGGCCCGGTGCCAAACCGCTTGGCGTGATCCGCTACAGTTCACCCTGCTACGCCCCCGTAGCCCAATCGGCAGAGGCAGCGGACTCAAAATCCGTCCAGTGTGCGTTCGAGTCGCACCGGGGGCACGGACTTCGGGCGAGGTATGTCTGCGGAAAGCGCAGACCTTACCTCGCCCGTGGTGTTTTCTGGGGGCCGAGCCCTCAGACTCCCAGCCGGGGCTGCGCCCCGGACCCCCGTGAGTCTCGCTTCGCTCGACCTCGGGGTACCACGGTCGGGCTTACGCTGTCGTGCGGCTCTGCTCCTGGCCCTTGGCGCCGAGGGGACCATCGCCGACGGACATCGTGACGCCTGGCTCGGCGGCTTGCGGATCGACGATCGTGACGATATCGACGTGCCCACAACGGCTTCTCGTCCGTGAGGATTGCGATCAAGCGCGGTGTGGAGGCGAAATGAGGCGGAGGAACGTCATGACCGACTACGGCCGAATTGACGAGCTGCGCCTCTTCCACCTGGAGGACAGTTGGGTGCTGGACGTCATGGCCCGGCCGGGAGTGCTCGCGATCTCCATTGAGGTCGTGCTGCGGCCTGACGCTCTTGTTACCGCCGTGGCGAGCTCAGGTTCGAAGGGGTGTCGGCCCTTCATTGGACCGGGCAGGGGCTGCCACCCGCGCGAGACGCGTCGGGAGAACTTGACCGCGGAGGCGTCGACTCGTTCGAACTGGATGATGGGTCGTACTGCATCAGGGGAGACTTCGGTGAGATCTCGGTGCAAGCTCGTTCCTCGCGCATGATGCTCTTTCCCGGCTAGGAGTGCAGGCCGGCAGGGTCGTGATGCGCTTCTGCTCATCGCTCGCGTTGACCAGGTGCTCGCGGTGCTGGCCGCGCACGGGGTGCGCGGCTGAGGCCCACGGCCACGAAGGCGGCGGTGGCGGCGAGGGTCACCGCGGCTGCGCGCCAGTGGTCGGTTGGCGTGGAAGTGCCTGCCACCAAGGACAACGCTGATCCGGGCAGGTCTGGTGGCAGGTGGTCGCCGAGAGTGCGCACGCTGGAAAGCAGCGGTAGCACGAGGAGCAGCAGTGCGGTGGAGGCGAAGCCGGCGGGGACGGCGGTTCGGGTGAACGAGGCGATCGCCAGGGTCAGCGCTACGGCGAAAGCCAGGTACAGCATCGTGAACGTTGCGGTGGCGAGCATCGCGAGGACGCCGGGCGCGCCGAGCAGCACCGCGGTCTCGTACCAGGCGCCCAGGAGGCCCGCGAGGTAGCAGGCCCAGGCCGCCAGTGCGGTCACGACCAGGCCGGGCAGGACGTGGTCGCGGCGGCGGGTGATCCTGGTGCGCAGGAACACCTCCGCCTTGCCGCGGAACGCCGCTGCGGCGATGAAGGCCAGCAGGACGACGCCCAGTTGCTGGACGTTCTTCTGGTACGAGGCGATGCCGTCGGCCGGGGTCGGGGTGGGTGCCACGATCTTGATGCCACCCGGTGCGCTGGACGCCAGCACGTCGGCCAGGTAACGGGTCAGCAGCGGGGATCCCAAGCCGAACACCACGAACACCGCGGCCAGTGCGAGCAGCCGCCGGGTGCGGGACAGGCGCAGCCATTCCAGGCGCCACAGGCTCATCGGGGTGAACCATCCACTTCGGACAGCAGTGAGTCGAAGACGTCTTCCAGGCCGCGGTCGCGCGGTTTCAGGGACACCAGGCGGAAATCGGTGAGCACTCGCGCGAGACCCGTGTGGCCCGCTGAGGGGGTCACCGCCGTGACACTCACCCTGGTCTGCCCGGTCGCCGCGGCGCGTTCCACCCACGGCAGCGCGGTCAGCTCGCCGGCCAATCGCGGGGCATCGTCGACGACGTCGATGTCCCACGTACGTTCCGCTGAGGCGTTGAGGATGTCGGCGGTCGCGCCTTGTGCCACCACGACACCGTTGCGCAGCACCGCTATTCGGTCGCACACGCGTTCCACGTCGGCGAGGACGTGGCTGGAGAACACGGTGGTCATCTCGCCGCGCAGGCTCTGCACCAGGTCCAGCATCATCGCGCGGCCGTCCGGGTCTAGACCGGACGTCGGTTCGTCCAGCAGCACGAGTGGGCGGCCCGCGGTCAGGGCGGCACCGACGCCGAGGCGCTGGCGCATGCCCCGTGAGAAGCCGCCGACCCTGCGGCGGGCGGAGTTGGTCAGGCCGACCTTCGCGAGGACCTCGTCGCGCAACGAACGCGCGGCCGCGGGTGGCAGTTCCGGGCGGGTGAGGTGGATGCCCAGGTCGAGCACCTCCTCGGCGGTGAGCCACGGTTCGAAGTCCGGCACGTCGGTGCACAACGCGACCTCGGCCGAACCGAAGCCGATCTCGCCCGAGTCCGGTGTGGACAACCCGGCCAGCATCGACAGCAACGTCGTCTTGCCGGCACCGTTGGGGCCGACCAGCCCGAACACCGAGCCGGTGGGGATCTCCAGGTCGACGCCGAGCACGCCGACACCGCCGAAGTCCTTGCGCAGGCCCGTCGCGGTGTAGGCGTCAGCGGTCACGGGGCACCCTGCCCAGCACCAGGTAGAGGATGCCGCCCATGGGGATCGAGGCCAGGCAGATCAGCAGCCACGCCCACTTCGGCAGGTGCTTCGTCCGGTCGGCTTTGAGCACGTCGACCACGCAGTAGGCCGCGAAGCCGACGAAGATGATGACCACCGGCACCAGTGCCGCGATCAGCGAGTTGTGATCCACGATTCTCCATCCTGTCAGCTGACGGGCGTCCGCGGGGCCGAGTGCCGTCCTGGTTGCCCCGATCTGGTTCACCGAGGACGGCCGCACAGGGCCCTTTCGCGTAGTTGATCAACGCCGAACAGCGGAGTGGAGGCCGCTCGCGGAGCGCTACGGTCGTCAAAGTTTCAACGACTGCAGCGGGAGCTCCTGGTGGTGCGGAAGTCCTTGTCGTTTCTCATGGTTCTGCTCGCCTGCGCGTGCACGACCGGGAGTCCTGCACCGGTAACCCCTGTGCCGTCGAGGCCGCCGACGTTGATCACCGCCGCGCGGGACGACGTGCCGTCGTACGTGCGGAAGGTGATTGACGGGAGGACGGTCGAACTGGATGGCGGCCGGCGCGTCCAGATCTCGCTGCTGGCGCAGCCCGCGGAGTGCTGGGCCGCTGCCGCGAGCGAGTTCGCGAGGAAGACCTTGCTGGAACGGCCGGTGTACGTGACGTCCCTGGTTCCCGACGAGGTGAACCTGGAACTCGCCGACGGCACCGACTACGCGCTTCTCGCCGTGAGCGAGGGCGTGCTGCGCGCGCAGGGTGCTGCCGGTGCGATCGCCGAAGCGGAAGCCCTCGCGGCACGGGAGGACCGCGGCCTGTGGGGGTTGCCCTGCAACGGCTTGGACAGCACGACGACGACAACCACGCCGCCGACTCCTGTCCAGCCGCCGGTCACGACTACAACAACAACGCCTCCGCCACCTCCTCCGCCTCCCTGCACCGTCACCTACCGGATCGGCGGGCAGTGGCCGGGCGGGTTCCAGGCGGACGTCGTCATCAGGAACACCGGCGACGACGCGATCGACGGCTGGACGCTGGAGTGGTCGTTCAGCGACGGGCAGAGGGTGGAACACATGTGGAACGCGTCCTCGTCGCAGCGGGGTGCGGCCGTCCGTGCGACCAATGTCGACTACACGACGACGATCGAGCCGGGTGATGAGGTGACCGTCGGGTTCCTCGGGAGCATGCGCGGCCGGAACACCGCTCCGTCGTCGTTCACGCTCAACGGGACGGCCTGTGCGACGCAGTGACCCTGCTGTGGGCTGATCTGCCCACAGCAGAGAAAACGGCGGACCTGCCGGACAGACCGGCATCGTCGGTGCCATGACGAACAACGAGAGGCTCTTCAGCCCAGGGCTGCGGGAACGGTTCTTCGCTCAGCGGGTGCTGATTCTCGACGGCGCGCTCGACGACGACAACGGGACGGTGCTGGCGACCCAGATGCTGTCGCTGGCGAGCGAGGACCCGCGGCAGGACATCGCGCTGTGGATCCACTCGCCGGGTGGTTCGGTGCCCGCGATGCTCGCGATCCGGGACGTGATGCGGCTGGTGCCGTGCGACGTCGCGACGCTGGCGCTGGGACTGGCGTGCAGCGCCGGGCAGTTCCTGCTTTCCGCCGGCAGCAAGGGGAAGCGGTTCGCGTTGCCGCACGCGCGAATCCTCATGCACCAGGGGAGCGCGGGCATCGGTGGCTCCGCGGTGGAGGTCGAGGTGCAGGCGGACGACCTGCGGCACACCAGGGACACCGTGCTCGGGCTGATCGCCGACGACACCGGTCAGCCGTTCGACCGGATCTTCACGGACTCGTTGCACGACAGGTGGTTCACCACCGCGCAGGCGCTGGAGTACGGGTTCATCGACCACGTCGTCAGCGACCTCGGGCAGGTCGTGCCCGTGCGCACGCATCAGCTGGGACTGCACGCGGGAGCTGTCGCATGAGCACCTACACGATTCCCAACGTCATCACGCGGGACGCGCGCGGCGAGCGGATCATGGACGTCTACTCGCACCTGCTGAGCTCGCGGATCGTCTACCTGGGCACCGGGATCGACTCCGGGGTCGCCAACGCGTTGATCGCGCAGTTGCTGCACCTGGAGTCCGACAACCCGGACCTGGAGATCAACCTCTACATCAACTGCGAGGGCGGTGATCCCTCGGCGATGCTCGCGCTCTACGACACCATGCGGTACATCAAGGCGCCGGTGGCGACGACGTGCGTGGGCCAGGCCGTCGCGGCCGGGGCGGTGCTGCTGGCCGCGGGGGCGGAGGGACGGCGGGCCGTGTTGCCGCACAGCAGGGTCGTGCTGCACCAGCCCGCGGCGCAGGGGCGTGGCGCGATCCCCGACCTGATCCTCGCGGCGGACGAGGTGGTCAGGGTGCGCACGCAGCTGGAGGAGATCCTGTCCCGGCACACCGGCCGGAGCGTGGCCGAACTGCGCCACGACACCGACCGGGACCGCGTGTTCGACGCGGCGGGCGCCGTCGCGTACGGGCTCGCGGACCAGATGCTGGAGCAGCGTTAGGCGACCGCCATGAGCACCGGGCCGGACGGGCGGCCGATGGGCCGCGAGGTGTGGAAGTGCTGAGTGCTCTGGAAGAGACGGACCTGGCCGGCGACACCGATCAGCAGGTCGGCCAGGTCGATGCCCAGCGCGCCGGTGACCGCCGCGATCATCTCGCTGGACGGTTCCTTGCGGCCGCGTTCGATCTCGGACAGGTACTGCACCGAGATGCCCGCGCGTTCGGCCACGTCGACCAGTCGGTCGCCGCGCGCCTCCCTGGTCTCGCGCAGCTTGCGGCCCAGGGCCTCACGCCACAGCGGTTCGGGTGCGCGCTTGAAGTCCAGGATCTCCGCCATGTCGTCATGGTGACAGCACCGGGACCACCGCAAACCACGGTTCTGCTGTCAGCAGAAAGACCGCTACCCGGTGACCCGAGCGTCCCAGTCGATGCGGTAGTTCTGCTCCTTGGTGAACGCCTTGGCCCCGAAGGTCTTCATCACCAACGGCATCAGCAGCCGGGTGATCGGGCCGATTCCGCGTTTGTTGCTGTTGGTGCGGGCCGCGCGTGCCGCGATCCGTTCGACCCTCGGCCTGCGCAGCCGCTCGTAGGTGGCGAAGGCCGTGGGGATGTCCGGGATGTCGCGCAGGCACCTGGCCAGTTGCACGGCCGACTCCGCGGCCAGTGAGGCGCCCTGACCGGAGCTGGCGCTGGGAGCGTGGGCGGAGTCGCCGACCAGGACCATGCGGTCGCGGTACCAGCGCGGCACGCTCGGCATGATCTCCAGCGGACCGGCGGCCACGACCTCCTCGCTGTGCGCCAGCAGTTGTTTCGCGGGTATGTCGTCGCCGTACGCCTCGCGGAGGCGTTCGAGCCACGGTACGGTGGTCTGCTCGTCCGGATCGTCCACCGCGAGGTTGTTGAACCAGGCGATGGTGCCGTCGGGCTGTTCCCAGTAGCCGAGGAACGAGCTGCCGAACACGAAGTACATCGTCTCCGGATCGCCGTGCACACCGCTGTTCTCGGCGTACGAGCCCATGCCCAGCAGACCCACGTACTCCGGTTGCGGTGCTTCGGGATCGATGATCGTCCGCACCGTCGACCGGATGCCGTCGGCGCCGATCAGCACGTCACCGTGCTCGGTGCTGCCGTCGGAGAACGTTGCGGTGACGCCGTTCTCGCTGCGCACGCCGACCAGGCGCTTGCCGTGCTCCACTTTGATCCGTTGCGCGACGCTCAGCTCGCGCAGCCGTTGGTACAGCTCGGATCGCGGCGCCACTCGGCTCATCTCGCCGCTGATGCGGCCCAGCGTTCGGCCCTGGGCGTCGGCCATCACCATGTGGCGCAACGGTTCGCCGAAGTCCGGTTCGAGTCCGACGATCTTCAGTGCGGCGAGTCCGTTCGGTGCCACGGAGAGCATGCCCCCGACACCGTCCGCGGTCGTGTCGTACGCCTCGAACACGACCGAGTCGATGCCCGCCTTCTGCAGGGCGAGCGCGGTGACAGGACCCGCGATCCCGCCGCCGATGATCAGTGCTTTCACTGTTCCCCTCCGAAGTGTTGCCGCCAGGCGTCCTGGTACTCGGCCTTCGCCATTTCCCCCGTGAGCTTCTCGACCAGCCGCAGTTCGGCCTCCAGCAAGGCGATCCGGTACTCCTCCTCGACGAGGAAGATCCACTCGACTCCGTCGGCGGACGCCTTGTCGATCATCGTGCGGGAAGCGCCGATCTTCGTCGTGAGCGCGCCGGCCCTGGTGCTGAGCAGTTCCACGGCCTCCACCGGGTCCAGTACCGAGATCAACGACAGCGCCACGCCGAACTGCGGGTACTCGTGCACCGGGTCGCGGACGAGCTCGCGCATCCAGTCGTGCAGCTCGTCGCGCCCGGCATCGGTCAGCTCGTAGATCGTGCGTTCGGGCCGCTGGGTGTCCTTGACGGTCTCCTGCTCGGCGACGAACCCGGCCTTCCGCAGCTGCTCGACGACCATGTAAAGCGAACCGCGGTTGAACTTGATGTCCCGGTCCTTGCCCATGTCCTTGAGCTGTTTGCCCAGCTCGTACGGGTGCATCGGCCGCATCACGAGAAACGCCAGCACCGCCAGCGCCAGCGGGTTCGACACCTTGCGCCGAGACATCGGTCCTCCTTGGTCGATCTCAACTATCCGACTCTAACTAGTTGATGTCAACTATACCGTGAATTGGTCTATACCTCGTATTGACCGGGAACTTTCCCGGTTCCAGACTTGAGACACAGGCCGCCTCCCTGCACAGGAGGTTCGGCGTGTCCAGAACCCTCTCCAGCAAGGTCCTCCCCCTGATGGCGGCGCTCGCCACGGTCGCAGGTCTCGTCCTCGTCGCGACGGTCGGCCCGGCGCCGTCGCAGGCCGCGGGCAACGAGGACTGCCGCCCGGACGGCCTCTACCGCACGCCCGGCGTCGACACCCCGTACTGCACGGTCTACGACACCAGCGGCCGCGAGAAGATGGGTGACAAGACCCGGCGGGTGATCGGCTACTTCACCAGCTGGCGCACCGGCAAGGACGGCTCGCCCGCGTACCTGCCGAGCAACATCCCGTGGAGCAAGGTCACCCACATCAACTACGCGTTCGCGCACATCGGCGCGGACAACAGGATCTCGGTCGGCGACAACAACGCGAACAACTCGTCGATCGGCATGGAGTGGCCGGGTGTGCCCGGCGCGGAGATGGACCCGGCGTTGTCCTACAAGGGCAACTTCAACCTGCTGACCAAGTACAAGAAGCAGAACCCGAACGTGAAGACGCTGATCTCGATCGGCGGCTGGGCGGAGACCGGTGGCATTCTCAACGCCGACGGCTCGCGCAGCGCCACGGGCGGCTTCTACAAACTCGCCCAGTCGCAGGCGTCGATCGACACGTTCGCCGACTCGGTCGTGGCTTTCCTCAGGCAGTACGGGTTCAACGGCGCGGACATCGACTACGAGTACGCCACGTCGAACAACTACGCCGGCAACCCGGACGACTTCTGGATCTCCAACGCCAACCGCGGCACGTTGTGGACCGGCTACGAGAACCTGATGAGGACGTTGCGCGACAGGCTCGACCGGGCCGGCGCCGCCGACGGCAGGCACTACCTGCTGACCGCGGCGGTGCCCGCGTCCGGCTGGTTGCTGCGCGGCCAGGAGGTCTACGGCGTCACCCGGTACCTCGACTACGCCAACGTGATGAGCTACGACCTGCACGGCGCGTGGAATCACTTCGTCGGCCCCAACGCGGCGTTGTACGACAACGGTCAGGACGCGGAGCTGGCGCACTGGCAGGTGTACACGACCCCGCAGTACGACGGGCAGGGCTACCTCAACACCGACTGGGCCTACCACTACTTCCGCGGCGCGATGCAGGCCGGCCGGATCAACCTCGGTGTCGGCTTCTACACACGTGGCTGGCGCGGCGTCACCGGTGGCACGAACGGGTTGTGGGGCACCGCGGCCCTGCCCGACCAGACGAAGTGCCCGCCGGGAACGGGTGGCACCGTGGGGTCGACCGTCCCCTGTGGCAACGGTGCCATCGGCATCGACAACCTGTGGCACGACGTGCTCAACGGCGCCGAGGTGCCGGCCGGCGTGAACCCCGTGTGGCACGCCATGAACCTGCAGAACGGCATCACGCCCGACTACCTCGCCAAGTACGGCCTCGACCCGGTGAACGACCCGAACGACCGGATCACCGGCACCTACACCCGCAACTACAACAGCACGATGGTCACCCCGTGGCTGTGGAACAGCTCGAAGGGCGTCTTCCTGTCCACTGAGGACGACGTGTCGATCGCGGCCAAGACCGGCTACGTCAACAGCAAGGGCCTCGGCGGCGTCATGATCTGGGAGCTGGCCGGCGACTACGCCTACGACAGCGCCAAGTCGCAGTACTACATCGGTGACACGCTGCTCACGAAGATCAACGACGGGTTGCGCGGCGCGGCACCGTACGGCAACACCAAGGCCGGCCGCACCATGCCGGCCAACGTGCTGAACGCCGGCGTCACCCTGAGCGGGTTCGCGTTGGGCGACAACAACTACCCGATCAACCCGACCATGCGGATCACCAACAGCTCGACCACGACCATCCCCGGTGGCACGCGCATCGAGTTCGACTACGGCACGAGCGCGCCGGGCAGCATGACCGACCAGTCCGGGTTCGGGCTGTCCGTGGCGACGAAGGGCCACAGCGGCAACAACATCGGCGGTCTGCGCGGCGACTTCCAGCACGTCGTCGTGACGCTGCCTTCGTGGCAGACCATCGCGCCGAACGCGTCGGTGGACGTCCGGCTGAACTACTACATGCCTATCTCGTCGCCGTCGAACTTCACGTTCACGTTCGGTGGCAACAGTTACGTCATTTCGGGTGACCTGCCGCGTGGTGGTGGCACACCGCCTACGTCAACCACCACAACCACCACCACGACAAGCACCACAACTACGACGACCACGACGAACCCAGGCGGCAGTGCGTGGGCTCCCAACACCTACTACGCGACGGGTGCGCTGGTGACTTACGGCGGCATGACCTACCGCTGCCGTCAGGCGCACACCTCGCTGACGGGCTGGGAGCCACCGAACGTGCCGGCGCTGTGGGAACGGGTCTGACGTTCCGCTCTTCGGGTCCATCGGGCCGAGCGGCCCGTCGCAGGGAGAGCCCCCTTGTTAGCCTCGGCCGACAAGGGGGTGTCATGCGTGAATCAGCGGAGTTGGTGGCGGCGGCGGCCGCGCTGAGGCCGGTGCTGGCAGGTAACCAGGCGGCGGGGGACCGGGACCGCCGGCTGCCCGACGAGACGATGACGGCGATGCGGGACGCCGGGATGTTCCGCATGTTCGTGCCCGCCGAGTTCGGTGGTCTCGAACTGGGGCTGCGGTCCTCCGTGGACGCGCTGGCCGAGCTGGCGCACGGCGATCCGTCGGCCAGCTGGGTGGTGATGATCCTCGGCGCGGCCGATCTGGTGGTGGCCCAGCTGTCGTCCCAGGCGCAGCGGGAGATCTACGCGGACGGCCCGGACACGCACGTCTGCATCGTGCTCACCCCGCACGCGACGGCCGAACGGGCCGACGGCGGCTGGCGGATGTCCGGCGAGTGGGTCCCGGCCTCCGGGTGCCTGCACTCGTCGTGGGGCCTGTTCGGGTTCCCGATCGCGCCGGACCAGGTCGGCGTCGCGGCCATTCCGATGAGCGAGCTGCGGATCAAGGACACCTGGCACACCGTCGGCATGCGCGCCACCGGCAGCAACCTGGTGTCCGGGCAGGACGTGTTCGTGCCGGACCACCGCGTGCTGCGGCTCAACGACGCGGTCACCACCGCGACCGGGTCCTCGCCGCGGTTCCGGTCGGCGTTGATCTCGACCGTGCTCACCTACATGGCCGGCACGTACCTGGGGATGGCCTCGGCCGCGCTGGACCACGTGATGGCCAAGGCTGCCGGTCGTCCCGTCGCGTTCACCACCTACCAACGGCAAAGCGACTCCCCGGCGTTCCAGATCGCCGTCGCCGAGGCGACCGCCAAGATCGACGTCGCGCGGCTGCTGGTCCGGTCGAGCGCCGAGGTGATCGACGGCCACGCGGTGGCCGGCACCTTTCCCGACTACCGGACGCGGGCACGGCACCGCCTGCACGTGACCCATGCGGTCCGGCAGTGCGGTGAGGCGCTGGACGCGCTGGTCGGCGCACACGGCGCGGCCGCGGTGGCGGAGTCCAGTCCTCTCAACGTCCTGCTGCGCGACATGCAGACCGCGTTGCGGCACGCGATGGTCAACCCGTCGTGGAACCTGGAGGCGTGCGGCCGCGCGTTGCTGGGCGTCGAGCCCAACATCACCCCGATCCTGTAGGCCATTCCCAGTTGATGCCGACCACGCCGGAGGTCATGCCGGTCGTGGTCACGTGCACCGCGTTGTGGACGTTCAACGGCAGCTCGGTCAGCACGTGCTGTTCCACGTGGAGATCAGCGCGGAAGTACTCGAACACGCGCTGGGGCAGGGCTTCCGGGTGAAACCGCACTTCCATCAGGTAACTGCCCTCCGGCCGCCGGAAGGCGTGAGCGCAGTCGGTGCGTGCTGCGGCCGGGTCGTGCAGCTCGGTCTCCCACACCCACGTGTCACCGGCCTGAAGTGGTTGGCCGAAGAGGAGTTCCGCGGCGAGCACCCGTCCGCCGCGGTGCCGCAGCACCCGGCCGAGCGTGCAGTTGCGCCGTGGCACGACCTCGACCCGGTCGATCTCGCATCCCGGTCCGCCGTAGTAGCGGACCACCGTGCGGTCCACGTCGTCACGACGGGCCCGCGCGACCGAACGGCCGCAAAGGCGGGCGGGGACGCGGTCCGGCCCCACGTGCACGACCTGTTCGGACGTCAGGACTTCCAGCCGCCACGCCCGTGCGCCGGGCAGCGCGTCGAGGAGCTCCGCCATCGGCCCGCTGTACTCGTCCACGCCCTGACGCGGCCGGAACGGTGGCGGCCGGTGCGAGCGGAGCAGGCCCGTCAGCGTCCGCTCCGGCAGGTCGAGGATCTCCTCCAGTGCGGCGATGGCCTGCAACGACTTCGGCCGCCGCGGCCAGGCCCGGCCGTGCTGCCAGTCGCTCAGACTCGCGAGCCCGACGTCGATCCCGCGCTCGGCGAGGCGCGACCGCAGGCGGTCCAGAGGCAGCCCGCGCTCACGGATCGCGTTGCGCAGCACGAGGTGGAACGGTCCGGTCATCGCAGCTCCGAACCTACCGCTTGCGAGAACCCGCGGGCGACGCTCGTGACATGATCGATCGCATGAGAACTGGGGGCGGGATTCTCGTCGCTCTGGCCGCGCTGATCGGCCTGGTGGCGTGCGGAGCGCGTCCGCAGGCGCCGCTGCCGCAACCGAACGTCGCGCGGCCGATCTCCCTGCCCACGCCCACGTCCGGCGAGCCGTCGTGCGACACCGGTCTGCGGTTCACCGCCGGCTACACGGACGCGGCGACGGGCCTGCGCGTGATGGCCGTGGAGGCGGTCAACTGCGGCACGCAACCGTTGCAGCTCAACGGATACCCGCAGGTGAAGCTGCTCGGAGAGCGCTGGCAGCAGCTGGACGTGCAGATCCTCGACGGCTCCGGCGGCATCGCGCTCGTGGACGGTTTCGACGAGGCCCCGCAGCCGATCGTCGTGCCGCCGGGGGAGCGCGCGAAGAGCGCGTTCATGTGGCGGAACACCAACACCTCGACCGACCCGCCGCTGGTCGGCAGCCACGTCGACCTGGCGGCCGCGCCGGGCGGCACGTTCCAGACGCTGCTGCCCGCGTCGCCGGGCAAGGACCTCCACATCGACCTGGGCAGCACCGGCCGCCTGGGCGTGCGGGCCTGGTACCGGTAGTGGCCCTGAACGCGTGTCCGCCGTGTTAACTCTTCCGGCGGCCTGCCTTTTCCGTGTTCTCATGACGACATGTCGACCACCGCACTGCTGAGCTTCACGCTCGTCGCGCTGCTCACCGTCATCACGCCGGGCCTGGAGACCCTGCTGGTGCTGCGCACCGCCGTGCTGGTGGGCCGCCGGACCGCACTGGGGGTCGTGGTCGGGAGCACCCTGGGCTGCCTGGTGTGGGCGACCGCGGGCCTGGTGGGCCTGACCGCCCTGCTGCAGGCGTCGGAGCTGGCCTACGACATCGTCCGCTGGCTCGGTGCCGCCTACCTGATCTACCTGGGCGTCAAGGCGTTGTGGAACTCCCGC
The DNA here is from genome assembly GCF_053601075.1 of Lentzea sp. NPDC004789. Classification (NCBI taxonomy): domain Bacteria; kingdom Bacillati; phylum Actinomycetota; class Actinomycetes; order Pseudonocardiales; family Pseudonocardiaceae; genus Lentzea; species Lentzea sp. NPDC004789. The sequence goes on from NZ_JBSGBE010000007.1 coordinate 251,633, forward strand.
CGTCCGGCCGCGCCGGACGAGCCCGCACCTGTGCCGTCCGCACGCGCGGCCGTCCGGGTCGGGCTCCTCACGAACCTCCTCAACCCCAAGCCGGGCGTCTTCTACCTCTCCCTGCTGCCGCAGTTCCTCCCTGTGGGCGAGCCGGCGTGGGGCGTGGTGCTGGTGGCCATCCATCTCGGCATCGGCCTGCTGTGGTTCCCGATCCTGATCACCGCGGCCGGCCGGGCCCGCGCCTTCCTGCTCCGTCAACGAACCGTGCTCGACCGCCTGTCCGCCTCGGCGCTCATCGCGTTCGGTCTCAAGACCGCCGCGGACGCCCGCTGACGCCGCTCGGAGTCGGGCACCGGTTCGAGCGCGAACTCCATCGCCTGTTCCTGCCGCAGGTCCTGGCCCAGCGTCGTGATCACCTGGTAGTCGTCGCCGAGCACGCGGCGGACGGTCCGGTCCGCTCGTTCCAGCAGCCGGTGGAACGGGCTGAGGTGCGCGAACGAGATCCGCGTGACCCGTTCCCGCGACCGCAACGCGCCCAGCAGCCGCGCCGCGCGGTCGTGGGCGCCCAGTTCCGCGCACGTGCAGGCCAGCAACCACAGGCTGAACACGGGGCCCCAGGTGTCGCCGAGTGTCAGCTGGATCCGCAACGCCTCCAACGCCGGCTGGTGCGCCTGCGCCGGGTCGCCGTGCAGCAGCTCGCACAGCGCCCGGAGCCAGAGCCCCCACGCGTTCCCGCCGTGGTGCTCCGCCAGCCTGGTCAGACCGGTGGTGGCCTTGTCGGCGGCCTCTGCGTCCATCAGGAAGCACACGGCCATCGCGTGCATCAGCTCGGCGTTGTACGTGTCGCCCGGCGACGCGTGCTCACGGCACAACTCGACGACGTGCGCGTACAGCGGCACGCAGTCCGGTGAGCCCACCACGAAGAAGAGGTGCGTCGCCTCGGCCAGCACCAGATGCCTGTCCGCCTCCGGCATCCGCGGCAGCGCACGGGCCTCGTTCAGCAACGGAATGGCCGCTGCCATGTCCCCCTGCGCCTGCGCGAGGTAGGCGCAGTGCGCCAGCAACGACGTGAGCAACGGAGGCTCGGTGACCACCTTGCGCGCCGCCGCGAGCAGGTCGCGCGCCTGGCCGAGCAGGCCCGCGGCCGACGTGAACCGGCTGCGCTGCAGGTTCATCGCCATGACGGTGCCGATCTCGGCCAGGTCCGGAGTCTCCAGCGCGTACCCGACCGCGGCGCGGATGTTCGGCCACTCCTCCCGCAGCCGGCCCAGCCACGACGTCTCGTCCGGCGAGAACCACGAGCGCGCCGCCTCGTCCACGAATGCGCTGTAGTGCAGCACATGCCGACGTAACGGCTCTTCCGTGCTCGTGAGCATGCGAGCACCGAACTGCGACACGGCGTCCGGCAACCGGTAGCGCGTCCGCCGCGTGACCGGGCTCGTCGTCGCCACCACGACCGCCTTGCGGACCAGCGCGGCCAACGGCTCCAGCACGTCCGCGCCCGCGACCGACTCGGCCGCGGCGAGGTCGAAGTCCGCCGGGAACACCGACATGGCCGCCCACAGCCGCCGCTCTTCGTCCGTGCACTGCCCCGCCGCCCACTCGAACACCCGCTCCAGCGCGGCCGGGCGGCCGAGCTGATCGAGCACGTCAGCCGGTGACAGCTCGGGCAGCCGCGCCGCCACCAGCTCGATCGCGAGCGGCAGCCCGTTCAGCGCCCGGCACAGCGCCGCGGCCTCCGGCACGGCGTCGCCGGTCGCGCCCGCCCGTTCCCGCAACAACGAGACCGCGTCCTCGTCCAACGGCGGTACCCGGACCAGACGCTCGCCGTAGACGCCGAGCTTCTCGCGAGACGTCGTGAGGATCGTCAGCCCTTCGCAGTCCCGCATGAGGTGGTGCACGAGGTGCCGCACCGACTCCAGCAGGTGCTCGCAGCCGTCCAGCACGAGCATCAAGTGCTTGTCGTACAACGACTCCACGAGCCGCCAGAGGCACGCGTCCGGTGAGTTGTCGACGATCCGGAGCTCGGCCGCGACCGTGCGCGCCAGCAGTGCCGGATCCTTGAGACCCGCGAGCGGCACCACCCAGACCCCGTGCTGGAACACCGCCGCCCGCGCCGCGGCCCGCCCGACCTCCACGGCGATGCGCGTCTTGCCGACCCCGCCGGTGCCCACCAGCGTGACCAGCCGGGCCGTGCCGAGGAGTGCCCCGGTTCCGGCGAGCACCGCCCGGTGGCCGATGAACGTCGTGGTCTGGGCAGGCAGATTGCCCCGCACGGTCATCGGCGCATCTTCGCTCAGCGACGGCCGACGGTGATGAGGAGGATGGCCTCACCACCCTTTCGGTCTAGGGCCTAGTCGGCTCGACCGTGCAGGGGCGCGCGCCCACGAGTGCGGATGATCATCTTGGTCGCGAGGCGAAGTCCCTGACGCGCGTTGAGGTGCGGCAGGTACGCGCGGCTCACCGCGTTCGCGATGCGCGGCAGGGCGGCGGAGTCCGGGTAGGCCATGAACATCGGCCGGTACGTCGGCTGGAACTTGGCCTTGAACGCGAACAGCGAGCGGAACCCGTACACCGGCTCCAGCACCTGCCCGGTGAAGTCGAGGACGCGCTGCAGCGCCCTGGGCCGCTCACCGCGGTCCAGGCGGGCCAGCGGCGCACCGGACAGGCTCAGGAACCGGGCGCCCTCGGTCTGAAGTTGTTGTGCGGCAGAAGCGATCAGGAACTCCATCGACCCGCGGAAACCGTTGGCACGGCGGCGCATGAAGTCGAGCGTGTAGCCGATGATCTCGCCGTCCTGATACACCGGAAGCCAGCTCGTGACGCCGTGCACCGTGCGGTCACCGTCGACCGCCAGCAGGCAGCGGACACCGTCGCCGGTCAGCTCTTCCAGGCCGCCCAGCGTGAAGCCCATCTCCGGCAGGCCCTTGTCGGCGACCCACTCCGCCGAGATCGACCGGATCTGGTCGGTGATCGCGAACGGCGCGTCGCCGAACGTGCACCACTCGGCCGTGATGCCGGCCTTGGCGGCCTTGTTCAGGGCCGTGCGCACGTCCTGCCACTTCTTGCCGGTGAAGCTCAGCTTGTCCAGTTCGATCACGGTGTCCTCGGCGACCTGCACCGCGGACCACCCGAGACCGGCGACCGCCTCCCTCGTCTCCGTTCCGACGCTGTACAGACACGGCGTCCACCCGTTGCTCGCGCAGAACTCGGTGAACCCGCGCACGGCCTCGACCCGCGCCGGGCCGATCGGGTCGCCGACCGTCAGCGCGATCGTGGCCACCACCCGGTAGGCGATGGCGTTCTCACCGTCGGGTGTGAACCAGTACTGGTTGCCGCGCCACGTCGTCATGTACGACAACGACGAACCGCCGTAGCGCTGCATCAGCTCCCGAGCGTGCGCCGCCTCCTTCTCGCACGACGACGGCCACGAGCGCCACGACGCCATCAGCAGACCGGCCAGCGCGATCAGCCAGAACACCACGCCCGTGTACTCGAACAGCAGCGTGCCGGCGAACCCCTCCGCCGAGAACTGCAGCGGCACCAGGTCGAGGTACCCCGGCGGCAGGAACCGCGTCGGCAGGTCCGCGAGCAGCTGCGCGAACCCCGGCTCCGGCGTGAACTGGTCGCGGACCAGGTACCCGCCGAAGACGTACAGCGCCGACAGCAACGCCACGCTGCCGACCGTGAACCGCCAGAACTTCCTGACGGCGTGCCGAGGCAGACGCACGGCGAAGTGCTTGCGCGTCAACAACAGCACGATGGTGATCGCGAGCGGTGCCAGCATCGGGACGCCGAAGGAGAACGCCATCTCTCCCGCACCGGCGTCCGGAATCCGCGCGGCCTCCACGACGTACCACCCGATGAACGCGGCGTACGCCACGTTGCACACCAGCGCGGACCACCACGCGAACCGCCGGCCGCGGCGCAGCCCTTCCGCAAGCACGAGCAGCAGCAACGCCGGCAGCAGCGACATCACCAGCGCGGGGAACCGGCCGTACGACAACTGGATCGTCATCGTCCGGCACAGGTCGACCGCGTCGGAGCTGCACACCGCGTCGAAGTACTCCTGCGACGGCTGCGCGACCGCCACGGCGTCCGCGAACCACAGCAGCGGACCGTTGGGATACGGCGACATCATCGCCACCACCGGTCCCAACGCCGATGCGGCGAGCAGCAGCGCCACCAGCACCCGCGTGTCCTGGAACGTGCGCGGCTTGTGCACCGCGCCGCTCTTCAGGAACAACGCCCCGATCACGAGTCCGGACACGCCACCGGACAGCCGGAGCAGATCTTCGAGCCAACCTGAGTACAGCGTAAGCACCAGCACCGACAAGATCGTCAGCAGCCGGACGCGGCGCCTCCACAGCGGCGGCATCCGGTACGTCAGCGCGAGCAGGAGCCCCACCCCGCCGATCGACGGCCCGGCGGCGACCTCGCCCACCAGCGAGTCGAGCCACGACCAGTGCACGTCCCGCCCGATCAGCACCAGCCCGAGGCCCAGGAACGAGCCGGCCACCTGCGCCGACAGGAAGATCGCCGCCGTGCGCAGTGCACCGAACGACCGCTCCGCCAGCGGTCCGACGACCAGCAGCAGCACCGTGGTCGCGACATAACCCAGCAGGTCCATCGACCACAGGGCCGAGCTGAACGCGGTCCACAGCGCGCTGTCGGTGCCGAACCCGATCCGGGCGAGCAGCTGGTCGTTCTGGTCGCCGATGGCGCCGGTCAACGCCCCGACCGTCCAGAAGGCGATCAGGAACGTGCAGGTGAGCGGTGCGGTCCGGAAGAACCGGATGAGCATCAGGCCAGTCCTGTCCGCCCCGCGAGCCACGGCAGCGAACCGAAGAAGCCCTCCCGTGCCATGTTCCAGTCGTGGCCGTTCGGCAGTTCTTTCCACAACACGTCCATTCCAGCCTTGCGGCAGGCCTCGAACACCTCTGCGTCCGCTTTGCGGTACGTGGCGTCGTCGCGGCCCGCGACGATGGTGCCCGCGGTTCGCGGGAAGGTCTGGCGCGCGAGGATGTCCATTGGGTTGACCCGGACGAACGCGGCCTCGTCGCCGCCGAACGCCGCCTTGACCGTCTCGCGCCGCGTGCCGAGCGTGGGCTCGCGCTGAGGAGCGAGGGCGACGAAGTTGCCGTAGACATCCGGCGCGCGCACGGCGAGCTGCACCGCGCACGTGGCGCCTTGGGAGAAGCCCGCGATGGTCCACGCCTCGCGGCGCTCGTCGACGGTCAGCCGTTGCTTGACCCACGTGGGCAGGTCACGCGCCAGGTACGTCTCCGACTTGCCCAGCGCGGAGTCGAGGCACAGCGGGTTCGCCGTCGGCGTGCCGAGCTGGTCGGCCACCACCACGATCGGCGCGAGCCCTTCGTGCTTGGCCGCGTACGCGTCCAGGTTGTCGGTGATCCGGCCGCCGTCGAACCAGTCGCGCGGGTTGCCCGGCTGACCGGCCAGCAGCACGATGACCGGCAGCTTCGGCCGTGGCGTCGTGTGATAGGCGGGCGGCAGGTAGATCCACGCGGGCCGGGCGGGGAACGCGCCGGGGATCGCCGACTCGGAGACCGTGCCCTTGTCCGGCATGTCGTCGGGCTTCGTCCACACGTCGGCGAGCTTCTTGCCGGCGGGGACGTCGACCACGCGGGCGGGGGGAGGGGCGGCCTCGTTGAGGTCGACCCGGTTGTTCCGGAAGACGTCCAGCACCGCGCGCATGGTCGGGTACTGGCTGAAGTGCGCGTTCGTGGCGACCATCGCGCTCGCGGTGACACCCAGCGCCAACAACACGCCGAACACACGGCCGTACCATCGTCCGGTGCCCAGCCGCGCGGCAGCGAGCGCCAGCGCGGTGAGGGCGGCGCCCGCCCAGATCGTCAGAACCACCGGCAACGGCTCTGGCCAGGGTTTCCACACGTGGTCGACGACGTAGCTCAGCCCGAACACGACCACCGCGCACGACGGCACCACGATCGGCAGCACCCTGGTCCACCAGATCCGGTTCTTCCTGATCGCCAGATAAGTCAGCGCGACGGCGGCAGCGACGGTCGCGGCGGTGGGGATCGGTCCGTGTACCAGGGACAGATCCAGGGGGCTGAGCATGCCTCCATTTCATCAGCAGATCTTCAGGATCACATCGGAGGTTGGTTGTGATTCATAGCTGTGAACATCAGCCTTTGGAATGACAACCCATCAGCCGGTTGGTACGTCGCGCCACGCGTTCGTCAGCACTCGCAGTGCGTCGGGGTGCTCTGAAATCTCGGCAGCTCGGGACAAATCGGACTCCGTCATGCCCAGTTCGCGCAGTGAGGTGGCCGCGCCGAACCGGGTGGCCGTGTCGTGTATCCGTTTGGCCAGGTCGGCGGGCGCCGTGTGAGAGAGCAACGCCGTGTGCGTGGCCGCGTGGGGCAAACCGAACGTACCGCCCAGAACGTGCGCGAGGTTGTGGTGCAGTCCCATGGGGACGGCGGCGAGGCACGTCCCCGCGAGCCAGGCGGAGTGCAGGAGCTCGGTCCGTGCGTCCACGGTGGAGGGATTACCGCTCAAAGCGTGCAAAATGCCGTCGATCGCCTTGGTCGCGATGGCGTCGATCAGCGGGTTCTCGTTGCCTCGGGCGGTGACGGCGTGCGCGAGAGCGTTGAGCGCGCTTGTCACCGTGACGTCCAACGGCAGGTCCAGCGTCAGGTCGACGTCGTAGATCACCGTGTCCGGCTGGATCGCGGCGTCGCGCCGGGTCTTCTTCCGCCCCGACTTCGTCTCGCCGAGCACCGGAGTGACCTCGGAACCCGCATAGGTCGTCGGAAGGACGATCTGCGGCACCCCCGCGCGCACCGAGAGCGCCTTCGACAGTCCCGTGCTCGATCCGCCGCCGACCGACACCACGCAGTCCGCGCCGTGCTCGCGCAACAGCCCGAGCGCGCGCTCCGTGACCTCGACCGGCGTGTGCATCGTCGCGCCGGTGAACCGGGCCGCGAGCAGAGGCCCGAGCTCCGCCGCCACCTTGTCGCCGCCGTGCCGGGCGAGCAGCAGAACCCGTGACGCGCCAAGACGCTCGGCCTCGGCGCGCACCGACGCGGCGGTGCCGCGCCCGAAGAGGACGCGCGTGCGTGCCGGTTCGAAGGTGAAGCCCACGGAGGACGAATATTCGGCACTCGCCGTAGTGGCCGCAACCGCTGAGGATCAATCCTTTCGGCTCTGACGAGTGACATCGTCACTCCTTAGCGTGAACCTTCATGAAGCGTGTTCGTGTTGTAGTGGCGTTAGCAGGGGCCCTGACCCTGACGCCAATCCCTGCCACAGCGGCGACACCGGCGTTCTCCCTGTCCGGCGGCGTGTCCGCACCGATCCACTCGATGGCCGACGCGGTCCGCGAGACCGTCTACGTCGACACCGGCCTCGACGCGGACGGTGACGGCAGTCCCGACCGGGTGACCGCGGACATCATCAGACCCTCCACGGCCGGACGCGTGCCGGTGATCATGGAGGCCAGCCCGTACTACCAGAGCGCGGGCCGCGGGAACGAGAGCGAGGTCAAGACCTACGACTCCGCCGGCGTGCCGGTGAAGTTCCCGCTCTTCTACGACAACTACTTCGTGCCGCGCGGCTACGCCGTCGTGCTGGTCGACTTCCTCGGCACGAACCGGTCGCGCGGCTGCGTCGACGTCGGCGGTCAGTCGGAGATCACGTCCGCCACCGCCGTGATCGACTGGCTGAACGGCCGTCGCACCGGCTACACCACCATGACGGGCACGGCGACCAAGAGCGCCTCCTGGTCGACCGGTGCCGTCGGCATGATCGGCAAGTCGTGGGACGGCTCGATCGCCAACGGCGTGGCGGCCACCGGTATCGACGGGTTGAAGACCATCGTGCCGATCGCGGGCATCAGCTCGTGGTACGACTGGTTCCGCTCGGACGGTGTCGCGTACACCAGCTACAGCTCGCCGACCGGCCTGGGATCGCAGTTCGAGAACTCCAACGCGCGCTCGCGGTGCGGTGCCGTGCGCACGCAGATGAACAACGGTTCTCCGGCCAACGGCGACTACACGGCGATGTGGCAGGCACGTGACTTCGTGCGCAACGCCTCGCGCGTGAAGGCGTCGATCTTCGCGGTCCACGGGCAGAACGACCTCAACGTGAAGACGTTGCAGTTCGGCCAGTTCTGGGACGCGGTGCCCGCATCGGTGCCGAAGAAGCTCTGGTTCTCGCAGACCGCGCACGTCGACCCGTTCGACTTCCGGCGCGGCGAGTGGGTCGCGACGCTGCACCGGTGGTTCGACCGCTGGCTGCTGAACGTCCCGAACGGCATCGAGAACGAGCCCCAGGTGTCCGCGGAGCGCGCGCCGGACCAGTGGGCGGACGACCAGACGTGGCCGCCCGCCGGCACCGTCAGCACCGTGTTGCGGCCTTCTTCTTCGGGCTTCGGCACAACGCCTGGCACCGGCACGGCCGCGTTCACCGACAACGGCAACGCCACGCCGTCCACCTGGCTCTCCGGCTCGAACACCGGCCGGGTGACCTACTCGACGGCACCGTTGACCTCCGAGCTGCGCGTAGCGGGCACGTCGTCGATCACGGTGGGCGTGTCGTCATCGACGCCGACCGCGCACCTGACGGCGTACCTCATCGACTACGGCCCGGCTCTGGTGCGGACCGGTGAGGGCATCCGAACCCTGACCACGGAGTCGTGCTGGGGCGAGAGCCGTACGGGCGATGACGCCTGTTATCGCGACACGGAAGCAACGACGGGCAACGTCGACGCGCAGATCATCGCACGCGGATGGGCGGACCTCGCGAACTACGCGTCGCTCACCACTCCGCGCACGATCACGCCGGGAACCAAGTACCGCATGACGTTCCGACTGTCCACAACGGACCACGTCATCCCCGCCGGGCACCGGCTGGGCCTGCTGATCGGCGGCACCGACTCGAGCGTGATCGTGCGGCCGAGCCAGCTGCCCCGCCTGACGGTCGACCTGGCGGACACCTCGGTGCGGATCCCGTTGCGCGGCTCGGTGCCGTCGGCGTCCGCCGATCCGATCATCGCCACCAGCGTTTCCGCAGGTACGCAAAGCAAACTGGGCTAGCGGCCAGGACTGTCGGTGCAGCTCGCTAGCATCGGCGGCATGGGTTCAACCGACGGTGTCGTTCTCGAAGACGCGCTGCAGGTGCTGCAGCGCGTCTTCGGGTACCCCGAGTTCCGCGGCGACCAGGCCGACATCGTCGAGCACGTGATCGCCGGCGGCGACGCGCTCGTGCTGATGCCGACCGGTGGCGGCAAGTCGTTGTGCTACCAGGTCCCCGCCCTGGTCCGCCCCGGCACCGGCGTGGTGATCTCGCCGTTGATCGCCCTGATGCAGGACCAGGTCGACGCCCTGCGCGCCCTCGGTGTCCGCGCGGGCTTCCTGAACTCCTCGCTCTCCTGGGACGAGCGCCGCGTCGTCGAGGCCGAGTTCGTCCAGGGCGAGCTGGACCTGCTCTACCTGGCCCCGGAACGCCTGACGTCCGAGGCCACCCTGCGCCTGCTCGACCAGGGCGACATCGCCCTGTTCGCGATCGACGAGGCGCACTGCGTCTCCCAGTGGGGCCACGACTTCCGCCCCGACTACCTCTCCCTGGCCCAGCTGCACGAACGCTGGCCCAAGGTCCCGCGCATCGCCCTCACCGCCACCGCGACCGAGGCCACGCGCGAGGAGATCCTCACGCGCCTCGACCTCTCCGAAGGCCGCCAGTTCGTCTCCAGCTTCGACCGCCCGAACATCCAGTACCGCATCGTCGCCAAGAAGGAACCGAAGAAGCAGCTCCTCGACCTGCTGCGCGGCGAACACCAGGGCGACGCGGGCATCGTCTACTGCCTGTCCCGCGCCTCCGTCGAGAAGACCGCCGAGTTCCTGGTGGCCAACGGCATCCCGGCCCTCCCGTACCACGCGGGCCTCGACGCCCAGACCCGCCAGCGCAACCAGGCCCGCTTCCTGCGCGAGGAGGGCCTGGTCATGGTCGCCACGATCGCGTTCGGCATGGGCATCGACAAGCCGGACGTCCGCTTCGTGGCTCACCTCGACCTCCCCAAGTCGGTCGAGGGCTACTACCAGGAGACGGGCCGAGCGGGCCGAGACGGCCTCCCCTCCACCGCCTGGCTGGCCTACGGTCTCAGCGACGTGGTCCAGCAGCGCAAGATGATCGAGTCGTCAGAAGGCGACCTGGCCTTCCGCCGCCGCTCCCAAGCCCACCTCGACGCGATGCTCGCCCTCTGCGAGACCATCACGTGCCGCCGCACCATGCTCCTGGACTACTTCGGCCAGTCCGGCGTCCCGTGCAACAACTGCGACACCTGCCTGACCCCGCCGGAGTCCTGGGACGGCACCGTGGCGGCCCAGAAACTGCTCTCCACCGTCTGGCGCCTCCGCAAGGAGCGGAACCAGAAGTTCGGCGCGGGCCAAGCCATCGACATCCTCCTGGGCCGCAAGACCGCCAAGGTCATCCAGTTCGACCACGACCAGCTCAGCACCTTCGGCATCGGCGAGGACCTGAACGAAAGCGAGTGGCGAGGCGTGGTCCGCCAGCTCCTGGCCCAGGGCCTCCTGGCCGTGGAAGGCGAGTACTCGACGCTCGTCCTGACCCAGGCGAGCGCCGACGTCCTGGCCCGCAAACGCGAGGTCCACCTCCGCAAGGACCCGGCCCCGGCCCGCTCGACCACCCGAGCCGCCACCGCCGCCACCGCCGCGAAGCAGAAGGTGGACCTCCCCGCCGAAGCAACCGGCCTCTTCGAGTCCCTGCGCGAATGGCGAGCCGCCCAAGCCCGCGAACAGGGCGTGCCGGCCTACGTGATCTTCCACGACGCCACCCTGAAGTCCATCGCAGCCACCCGCCCCACCACCCTGACGGCCTTGGGCGCGGTGAGCGGCGTGGGCCAGGCCAAGCTGACCAAGTACGGCGACCAGATCCTCGAAGTGGTGGCGGGCGCCGCCCCCACCACAGCCTCGCCTTCCGCCGCCCCGGACACCGCGAAGCCCAAGCCCAAGCCGAAAACCACACCTCAGGGCGGCGCGGCCTGGGGCGCCGGCACCGCCGACGACGAGTGGCCGACCCCAGAGGAACCAGACGAGCCAATGGACTGGTAACCAGCCGCTCGCCAGCTCGTCACAGGGCAAGGTGGCAGCACGACGGCCCTCAGACCACCTTCTCGATCTGAGCCCGCTTGATCACATTCTTTCCAGACTCCCCGACCAAATCAAAAGCAGCACTGTTCAACACCACACATGCCGACCCGACCCCGACAATCCGAACTGTGGCCTGCTTCCCGTTGTCCAGATTGGTGACCCGAACCGAAGTCCCCACCGGCAAAGTGGAAGAAAAAGCCCCTGGGGCTCCACCCACCGCCGACATCCCGACGGTCGCCCCGTCACAAACAACCTGCTCCACCACGCCGGTGGCCCGAATCCGCGGCGCGGCCGTCCGGACCGGTGCGGGAGCATTCCCCACGATCTCCACCCGAACCCGCCGGAGAACGCTTTCCTTCCCGCTCTGCCCCGAATCCGGCGACCGCAACAAATCGAAAGCCGCGGTGTTGACCGCGGCACATCCGGTGGAAACCCCGGCAACTGCAACGGTCGCCGCTCGCCCGTTGGCGGTGTTCGTGATCCGCAGAGAAGTTCCCACTGGAAGCTGATCCGAGAACACCCCGGCCGTACCGGCGTTGTCGACGAGGGTGACCGGTTGTCCGGCGCACACCTCCTTGCCCGCCACACCCGACTGCGCTGCGGGAGTCTCAGATCCGGCGAGGGCGAAGGCCGTGCCCCCGATGGCCGCGATGACCGAGAACACCCCGGCGCCCGCGATCCAGCCCTTCGACCAGCGCATGTGCAACACCCGACCTTTCTTTCAGGCCGTACGTCCCACACATCGGGAAGGTTCAACGACGCGTCGCGCGGAGCATTGCGGTTGGGTCACATGCCGCCAGGTGATCTCGCAGGGCCACGTGCGCGAAGCGGTACTCGCCGTCAACGCGGGTGAGCAGCAGCCGGTCTTGGGCGAGGTGCAGCAAGGCCTTGCGGCGGAACGACAACTCGCCCAGCGACAGTGGACGGGTGAGGCCTTCCGCGGCCACCTCGGCAAGTGCGTCGAACGGCCAGAGGTAGTCGCGGGCCGCGGTGGGTGTCACGAGCAACCCCAGCGCCACGCCAAGCGCGGTGCCCCAGGATCCGAACGCCCCGAGGCCGCCCAGTGCACCGACCAATCCGAGTGCGGGGACGGCCGGCTGCACCCACCACGGCCGGCCGAATCGCATGCGTTGTTGTTGTCCCGGGCGCACCGTGCGCCACACACGTCCCACGGCAGCGGCGAACACCCCGCCTGCCACACCCGCGGAGAAGCCCATTCCCATGCCGGCCAACACCACGTACGGGCCGGTCCAGATCATCGACACGCCCGGCGCGGCCGCGGTCAGCACGGACCACGGCACGGGCGCGTCGCCCGGTACGAAACCCAACGCCAGGAAGAAGGCCGCCACCACAACGAACACATACGCGACCGCGTACGGCCACGGCGCACCAATGCCGCCGAGCCACAATCCGGCGAGACCGACCAGCAATCCGGCGAACACGCCCGCCAGGAATCCCAAGGCGGCGGTGATGATTCCGTGCGCACGTCCGGGCGGGTGGAAGACGCGCGGCACCCTGTTCACCAGTGCGAGCAACGAAGAAGCCGCGACGACGAACACCAATGCCGACCACAACCCGAGCTGCAGGCCCGTCAGAAATGCCACGGCACAAACACCACCGGCATATGCAGCAGGCACCGCGCGCACGAACAACAACCACAACGGGCGCGTCGGCAGCAGCGGGAGCCACGCACGACGGTGAGGCATGTGCACGGGCGCACCGAGGTCCGGCCGTCCCAACCGCGCCAAGAACTTCAACGCGCGGATGGTCGGGCCCGCAGCGCGTTGGGCGGAAAGCCGTTCCACGACGAAGGAGCCCACGAAATCGGTGCCGATGGTGTCGACCTGGCGATCGAGATGTGTCAGCGCCAGCAGGTTCAGCGCCAGCGGCGAGTCCAGCCGCTCCCAGATCTCCGGCGTGAGAGCTGATTCCAGGCTGTCGAGACGAGGGCTGACCGAGGCGATGTACTCCAGCACCTGTCCACGCGACAACGGTTCGACGTACACGGACGGCAGGTTTTCGATCGGCGTGGTCGAGCACACCACCGACGCGAACGGCGCGAGCTCGGACTCGCAATGCGCACGGTCGATCTGCGGCACCTCGTCCAGGCCGTCGATGAGCACCGCCAGCCGCTCGCGGCGCAGCCAGATCGTGCCGGCCGAGCGGCTGATGCCGTAGCGGCGGTTCACCTCGCGCAACAGCCACGCGGTGAACTCGGTCGGCTTGCGGGTGCCGTACGCCCGCCACGTAGCCAGGTCCACGACAACGGGAATCGGCGCCTCCGGGTCGTTGCGCGCACGTTCGACCAGCACCAGGCAAAGTTCGCGCAACAGCGTCGACCGTCCGCTGCCGACCGGTCCGACGAGCACCATGGTGTGGCCCAGGCGGTCGTAGACGGCTTCGAGGTCGGAAGAGGCGACCTCCTCGCCCTCGGTGCGGACCGAGAGCCGGGGCTGCCGCAGCACGCCGAGTTTGATCTGGGTCTGCGCGGCCAGGGAGGAGGCCAGCAACGCCTTCACCCGCGATTCGACCCGGCCGAGCGCCGCGGTGCGGTTGCTCGTCTCGTGACCGCGCACACGTTCCCAGATCGCGAGACCGATCGCGACGAGCACCATGAGCCCGACGGCGGGCCACAACCAGCGGCCGAACTCACCCAGGAACGCCGGAACGGCCCCGCCAGTGCTCACGCTGATCGCCGCCGGGAGCAACAAGACGACGGTGACCAGGCACAACGCGGCCAATGCGGTCAGCCGTGCAGCTCTCGTCACCCCGCTCGGATCCACCTTCACCTCCGCGATCCCGGCGAACGACGGTAACCGGGTCGCCGGGATCGCGGAAGTGACTCGGAGGCCCGGCCGGACGGATGCCGCGTTCGGCGGCTGCGGGGTCACGGTCGACGTGTGCGCCGGTAGGCACTGTTGGTCCAATCCGGCATAACTCACACGCGAACCATCGGCACAAGCAGCCTCAGATGCCCACGCTCGGTATGTCCTGTCCCCAGGAGGTTCCGTCGTTGTGGTGGTTCCGCAGGCTCACTGGATGGAGTGAAGTGCCGCCACCGGGCTCACCCGTGCCGCACGGCGGGCAGGCAGCAGCCCCGCACCTGCGGTGAGTGCGGCCAGGGCGAGCACCACCACGCCGACGGCGGCGACCGGTACCTGCAACGGCCATTCGACGCCCAGCGAGATGATCGCGAGCCACGCGTAGGGGATCCCGATGGCGAGCCCGATCAGCGCGCCGACCATTCCGTAGAGGCCTGCCTCGGTCGTGATGAGACGGCCGAGTTCCTTGCGGGTCAAGCCGATCGCACGCAGGAGTCCGGACTCGCGGGTCCGTTCGAGCACCGACAACGCCGTGGTCGATCCTACTCCCACCACGGCGATCAACATGGTCAGGAACAGCAGTCCGATTGCGATTGCCACCAATGTGGTGAACCAGTTCTCCTGGGCGAGCCGGTGCTCGGTGAGCGACTCGACCGAGTACCCGGCTGGGACTCGTTCCGCGGCACCGTTGGCGAGCGCACCGACCGGCTCTCCATCCACATCGGACGGATGCAGCAGTGCGCTGCCGAGCGGCACACCGCCGAACACCGTTGCCGCCACGGTCATCCGCACACCGTTGACGTCGACCTCCGATCCCGCGACTACCCCGAGCCTGCCGGCGGTGTAGGTCGAGAGAATGATCTTGTGCGGTCCCATGCCGGCGAGCGAACCGGTGTCGATCTCGAAGTCCGCGAGGTCGCGGAGCTTGGTCAGGTCGAGATCGGTGCCGCGCATGGTGAGCCGTCCGTTGACGGTGATCTCGGTACGCCGGTAGGGCCGCACGTCGGTGAGCCCGGCGGCGGTGAGCGCCTGGGCGTCCACCGGTCCGGTGATCTCGAGGTCGGCGGGGTAGGCGCCGGCCATCTCGGCCTTTCCGAGTCCCCGCAACGTGTTCGCGCCCGTCAGCGTCGCGATGATCAGGCTGACCCCCAGCGCCACCACCGCGGTGACCGAGGCGGCTCGGCGTGGCGCACCACCCACGCCGCTGATCGCCAGCGTCCCGATCGTGCTGCGCCGCAACGGAATGCTGATCAGCCGCAGCACCGGTGAGATCAACGCGGGACCGAGTGTGATCAACGCACCGAACGCCAGCGCACCGCTGATGGTGGTGCGCAGCAGCAGGTCATCGGTCATCCCGGTCGGCCGTTGCTTGGTGGCCAGACCGTCGACCGCGACGTCGACCAGGAGCACGCCCGCACTCGCGGCCATCAGGACGCCGAGCACCCAGCGCGGCCGGCCGATCCGGCTTCTGCCGTCCTGGACGGCCGACGTGCGCAGCGCCTCCAGCGGCGAGACCTTCGCCGCGGACCACGCGGGCGCCAGCACGGCCAGCGTCGTCAGGACGAACGATCCCGCGACCACGACCAGCGCCGGCGTCAGCGGAAGCCCAGGCGCCGCCAAGCCCGCGAGCGGCACGAGCTGCCCCGCGCCCACCGCCAGCGCCACCCCCGCGATCGATGCGAGCAGTCCGACCACGGCCCCCTCGGTCACCAGTCGTCGCGCCAACCGGCCGCGGGTGGCACCGACGGCTCGCAGCAACGCCAGTTCGCGCATCCGTTGCGCGAAGACGATCCGGAACGTCGAGGTGGAGACCAGCGCGGCCACGATCATGGCGACCGTGACGAACGCGCCGAGCAGCGCGAACACCTCGACCAGCCGGGCGGCCCTCACCGCGAGCGAGCGTTCGGCGATGTCCTTGGCGAGCACCGTCGAGTAGGCGAAGAACGCGGCGATCAGGATCGACAGAACGGGCAGGAACCTCCTCATGCCGCGACCGCCCGCACAACGCGGCCGTCGGCCATGTGCACGACGGTGTCGGCGTACGAGGCGGCACGGTCGTCGTGCGTGACCATCACGATCGTCTGACCGAACTCGCGCACGGCCTGCCGCAGCAGGTTCAGCACGTCCGCGGACGACGTGGAGTCGAGGTTCCCGGTGGGCTCGTCGGCGAAGATGACGTCAGGCCGCGTGACGAGCGCACGCGCCAACGCCACGCGCTGCTGCTGCCCGCCGGACATCTCCGATGGCCGGTGCGCCAACCGTGACGCCAGCCCCAGCACCTCCACGAGCTGCCTGAACCAGGCACGGTCGGGGCGCCGCCCGGCCAGGTTCAACGGCAGCAGGACGTTCTGCTCCGCGGTCAGCGTCGGCAGCAGGTTGAACGCCTGGAACACGAACCCGATCCGGTCCCGCCGCACCTTCGTCAGCGCGTTGTCGGAGAGCCGGGTCAGGTCCTTGCCGCCCAGCAGCGCCGCACCGGACGTGGCCGTGTCGAGCCCGGCCAGGCAGTGCATCAGCGTGGACTTGCCGGACCCGGACGGCCCCATGATCGCGCTGAAGGCGGCGGGCCGGAACCCGACCGTCACCCCGTCGAGTGCTCGAACCGCGGTGTCGCCGGAGCCGTACACCTTCACGAGGTCGACCGCGGCGGAAGCGTAGTTGTTCACATGGCCAGCAAAGTGCAGCACGGAGGCGGAAACCTCCGTCCCGGGCAGGGCTCGCCTCTGTCTTTCGGCCGATCTGCGGACCGCGCCCGAGTGCATAAGGTCATGGCCATGCTCTGGAAGTACGGCGCGATCGCCGCACTGGTCGCCGCCGCGTTCGTGGACGCCTACTACGGCCTGTTCAAGTCGCCGGGCCTCTACCCGTGGACCGGCTGGGCCGCGTTCGGGTGCATCGTGCTGGCCGCGTTCGCCTGGCTGCGGCCCAACCGGGCGCTGGCCGCGTCGTCCGTCCTCGCGTCCGTCACGTTCACGCTGGTCAACCCGTTGGACAAGGAGTTCGGCCTGGCCGAGACCCTGGCGCTGACCGGCGTGCTGGCGATCACGGCCCACCGGGCGAGGTCGCGCTGGGACGCGCCGCTGCTCGCCGGGATCGTGATCGCGCTGGTCACCCAGCCCTTGCGGTTCCCGCTCGGGCCCACCGAGCTGACGTTGGCGATGGGCCTGCTCGTCGTCGCCATCGGAGTGCTCGCGCTCGTCGGCTACCTGCGCCTGCTGAACAACGCCCGCGAGAAGCAGGTCGCCGCCGTGCAGGCCGAGCAGCGCGCCGAGTTCGCCAGGGACCTGCACGACTTCGTGGGCCACCACATCACCGGCATGGTCGTGCTCGCCCAGGGTGCGGGCCGGATCGTCGAACGCAACCCCGAGCAGGCCAGGCAGGCCCTCGAACGCATCGAGGAAGCGGGTGGTGAAGCCATGACCGCCATGCGCCGCATGGTCGGCATGCTCCGCGACGACGTTCCCGTCGCACCGGTCGCGGGCATCGTCGACATCGAGCCGCTCATCGAGGCCGAGCCGCGGGCCACCCTCGAAATCCACGGCGACACCCGGACCATGCCGGTGGAGATCGCCGGTTCCGTCCACCGAGTGGTGATGGAGTCGTTGACCAACATCAGGAAACACGCGCGGGAAGCGACCAAAGTGGACGTCCAGATCCAGACGTCACCGGACTGGGTGACCGTCCGGGTCGTCAACGACGGCAGGCCCGCGCGGCAGGGCAACGGCTTCGGCCTCATCGGACTCACCGAACGCGTGCAGGCGCTCGGCGGGAGGATCAAGGCGGGGCCGGGCATCGACGGCGGCTGGGTCGTCGACGCCGCACTCCCGACCGGAAAGGTGACCGCGTGATCAGGGTTCTCGTCGCGGACGACCAGGCGATGGTGCGTACGGGCTTCGGCATGATTCTGGCCGCCGAGCCCGACATCGAGGTCGTGGCGGAGGCTCAGGACGGTGTTGAGGCAGTGGCCGAGGCACGCCGCACCAAACCGGATGTCGCGTTGATGGACATCCGCATGCCGCGCATGGACGGTCTCGAAGCGCTCAAACAGATCGCGAACGACGTCAACGTAGTTGTGTGCACGACGTTCGATCACGACGAGTACGTGCACACAGCGCTCAAGAACGGCGCGTGCGGTTTCCTCCTGAAGGACGCCGGCCCCAACCTGCTCATCGAAGCGATCCGTGCGGCCGTCACGGGCGATGCGCTCATCAGCCCGTCAGTCACGGTCAGGCTGTTGCAGCACATGAACACGCCGTCACAGCAACAGCCGCACAACCTCTCCGCGCGCGAGCTCGACGTCGTGAAGCTCGCCGCCATCGGCAAGACGAACGCGGAGATCGCGCAAGAGTTGTTCATCTCCATCGGCACGGTGAAAACCCACCTGGCCAGCGTTCAGGCCAAACTGGACGCCCGCAACCGCGTCGAGATCGCCGCCTGGGCCTGGGAATCCCGGTTGGTCGGCCAAAAGTAGGACCCGCAACCCCTCCGCGGACAGAAGTGCCGGCGCGAACCCATCACCAGAATTCGAGCCATGAAGAAACTCCTCCTGCTGATTCCCGTGCTGGCCCTCGCGGCCTGCGGCCAGAAGAGCTACACCTACGAGGCGTTCTACGACATCGAGGGCAGCGGCAAGGCCGAGCTCGCCCTCACCGTTCCCGGCGGTGCGTCGCAGTCCGAAACCGTTGACCTGCCGGTGAAGAACCGCGCGATGCTCGCCAACGCGCTCGGCAAGATCACACTGAAGGTCAAGTCGGACAACCAGGTCACCTGCAGGCTGCGCGTCGAGAAGGAGAAGGAGATCTCGAACTCGGGGCAAAACGCGACGTGCGAGTACGAGATCACCGAGGACACCGACAACTGAGTGATCCGTTAACCCTTGCCGGGACACCGGCGGTTCCACTAGGAATCGCGCATGAGGCGAATCGCAGCTGGTCTGGCAGTGGCGGCACTGGCCGTTGGATTCATCACCACCGGAACCGCATCGGCGGACGTCGAAGCCCAGGACGCGCAGGCCCGGATCGACTGCGGCATCACGCCGACGCCGGATGATCCTGCCGCCCGTCCGGTGCCCGTGCCGAAGGACCCCAGGCGCACCAAGGGAAAGGTGTTCGTCCACATCAGGACGAACCAGGGCGACATCCCCATGATCCTGGACCGCGACAAGGCCCCGTGCACGGTGCACAGCTTCGTTCACCTGGCGGAGCACCGCTTCTACGACAAGACCGAGTGCCACCGCCTCACCGCGTACTCGACGCTGAAGGTGCTGCAGTGCGGCGACCCGACCGGCACCGGTGAGGGCGGCCCCGGCTACAAGTACAAGGACGAGCTGCCGACGGACCTGAAGCCCGCGCCGAACGACCCGACCGGCCTGCGCCGCATCTACCCGCGCGGCACGCTCGCGATGGCCAACGCCGGTCCGGACACGAACGGCAGCCAGTTCTTCCTCGTGCAGACCGACTCGATCCTGCGCCCGAACTACACGGTGTTCGGCACGATCCTGCCGGAGGGCCTGAAGACCCTCGACAAGATCGCGGCCGGCGGCATCGCGGGGGACAACCCGCAGGACGGCCGCCCCAACCTCAAGGCGGAGCTCAAGCGCGTCACGGTGTGCTAGCCCGTTCTGCAGAGCGCATCGAGAACCGCCGGATCACCTGGTCGTCAGGTGGTCCGGCGGTTCTCGTCCTCAGCGGAACGCGGAGATCCCGGTCAACGCCTGACCGATGGACAGCAGGTGGATGTCCGACGTGCCCTCGTAGGTGAGGACGGATTCCAGGTTGTTGGCGTGCCGCAGCGGGGAGTACTCCGACGAGATGCCGTTCGCGCCGAGGATCGTCCGGCTCTCCCGCGCGATCGCGATGGCCGCCTCCACGTTGTTGTACTTGCCCATGCTGATCTGCTCGGGCTTCAGCGTACCGGCCTCCTTGAGCCTCGCGAGGTGCAACGCGAGCAGCATCGCGTTGCTGACCTGCACGGACATCGTCGCCAGCTTCCGCTGCGTCAGCTGGAACGCGGCGATCGGCTTGTCGAACTGGATGCGCGTGCCGGAGTAGCCGAGCGCCGCCTGCAACGAGTCCCGCGCGGCGCCGACCGCGCCGAACACGATCCCGAACCGCGCCTCGTTCAGGCACGAGAGAGGAGCGCGCAGGGAGGTCGCGAGCGGCAGTCGCGCGCTTTCCGGGAGCCGCACGTCGGTCAGAACCAGTTCGGAGGTGACGGACGCCCGCATCGACAGCTTGTGCTTGATGTCCTGCGTCGAGAATCCTGGCGTGCCGCGCGGGACCAGGAATCCGCGGACTCCCTCCTCGGTCTGGGCCCACACGGTCGCCACGTCGGCCAGCCCGCCGTTGGTGATCCACATCTTGGTGCCGTTGAGCACCCAGTCGGCCCCGTTCCGGACGGCCCGCGTGCGCATCCCTGACGGGTTGGAGCCGAAGTCCGGCTCGGTCAGCCCGAAGCACCCGATCGCCTCACCGGCGGCCAGCCGCGGCAGCCACTCCTGCTTCTGCTCCTCCGACCCGTACTTCCAGATCGAGTACATCGACAGCGAGCCCTGCACCGACACGAAGCTCCGGATCCCGCTGTCCACGGCCTCCAGCTCCAGGCACGCGAGCCCGTACGCCAGCGCCGACGTCCCCGCGCACCCGTACCCTTCGAGGTGCATCCCGAGCACACCGAGCTTGCCCAGCTCCCGC
Organism: Lentzea sp. NPDC004789; assembly: GCF_053601075.1. Taxonomy (NCBI): domain Bacteria; kingdom Bacillati; phylum Actinomycetota; class Actinomycetes; order Pseudonocardiales; family Pseudonocardiaceae; genus Lentzea; species Lentzea sp. NPDC004789. Next base: position 272,291 of record NZ_JBSGBE010000007.1, read on the forward strand.
GCGAGCTCGCGCGGCAGCATCCCCTCCTCGAACCAGGAGGCGATGTGCGGCCGCACGTGGTCGGACAGGTACGTCGCGACGGTGGCCTGGATGTCGCGCTCCTCGTCGCTCAGCAGCGACGGGATGTCCAGCAACTGCAACGGGTCCTGCACTTCACGGCTCCAGCTTCGGCGGGCGCAGCCGGTAGGTGACCGGCGTGCGCGACAGGCGGATGGGGTTCGCGACGAGCGTCATGTCGCCGATCGTCGCGGTCGGGTTGAGGTCCAGCGACTCCGCCAGCGCGAACGCGTGCGCGATGTCGTTCACCGGACCGCACGGAACCCCGAGCGGTGTCAGGGTCTCGAACCAGTGCTGCGCCGGATGCGTCCGCAGCCGTGCCGACAGCACCTCGAACAGCTCGTCGACGTGCTCGACCCTCCCGGAGTTCGTCACGAACCGATCGTCCGTGGCGAGCTCCGGCACGTCCAGCACCGAGCACAGCCGGCGGAACTGCCGGTCGTTGCCCACCGCGAGCACGATCGGCTGATCAGCCGTCGGGAACACCTCGTACGGCGCGATCGACGGATGACGGTTGCCCATCGGCTCCGGGACGGAACCCGCCAGCGTGAAGCCCGCGCTCTGGTTCACCATGCTCGACAGCAGCACCGACAACAGGTCCAGCTCGACGAGCTGTCCCTGCCCGGTCGCCTCCCGGTGCCGCAACGCCGCCAGGATGCCGACGCACGCGTGCAACCCGGTCAGCACGTCGACCAGCGCCACCCCGGTCTTCACCGGCGTGCCCGGACCAGGCCCGGTCACGCTCATCAACCCGCCCACGGCCTGCGCGAGCAGGTCGTAGCCGGGCAGATCCGCACCCTTGCCCGAACCGAACCCCGAGATCGAGCAGTACACGAGGTCGTCACGCCCCAACGACTCGTAGTCCAGCCCGAACTTCTTCATGGTTCCCGGTTTGAAGTTCTCGACCACCACGTCCGCACGCGCGATCAGCTCGCGCGCCCGTTCCCGGCCCGCCTGGGTGGACAGGTCGATCTGCACGGACGTCTTGTTCCTGTTGACGGACAGGAAGTACGTCGCCTCGCCCTCGAAGTGCGGCGGACCCCACGTGCGGGTCTCGTCGCCACGACCGGGCTGCTCGACCTTGATCACCTCGGCGCCGAGGTCGCCCAGCACCATCGTGGCGTACGGAGCGGCCAGCACTCGGCTGAAGTCCGCGATCACAACGCCGTCGAGGGCGCTCATGCGACCGGCCTCCTTGTTGTGGAGGGTGCCGGGTGTGCACCGTGTTCTGTTGTGTTCAGGGTGTTTTCGGGCGACTGCGACGGATTCGGTCGTCGTTGTTGCGCACGCGCCGCGTCGAGCGGGCTCATGCGACCCGTCCCCGCAGCTTCATCGCGGCCAGCACGCGTTCCTGTGCCAGCTCGCGCGCGGCCACGTGCGTGGTGGTGCACCGGTTCCGGGCTTCCACGACGATGTGCGCCGCGTTCGCCCTCAGCTTCGACGACACCACGTCCAGCACCGTCTCCGGCTTCACCGGGAACGGCGAGTACCGCGCGTCCATCCCGAACGCCGCCGCGACCACGCCGCCCGCGTTCGCGATGAAGTCCGGCACGACCGTGATGCCGCGAGCGGCCAGCACCTCCTGCGCCGCAACGGAAGTCGGCAGGTTCGCGCCCTCCACCACCAGGGTGGCGTCGAGCTCGCCCGCGAGATCCGCGTCGATCACGTCCTGCATCGCGGCCGGCACCAGCACGTCGCACGACGCGCGAAGCTCCGCACCCAGCGCCTGAACCGGCCCGTACTCCTTGACCGCGAGATCACCGAACGACGCCCGCAAGTCCAGCAGCCGCGCCACGTCCAGGCCGTTGGGATCGACCAACGCGCCGTGCACCGACGACACCGCCACGACGACCGCGCCGAGTTCGGCGAAGCGCCGAACCGCTGCGGCACCGACCGCACCGAAACCCTGAACGGCGATGCGCTTGCCGCGCAACACCATTAGTTCGTCCGCCACCTCGGCCACGCCGAACCCGGTGACGCCCAGCTCGTCGTACGGAAGACCGCCGAGTTGAGCCGGTGCGCCCATCATAGCGCCGCGGTCCGACAGTTCGTCCTGGACGATCGCGGCGTCCCGTTCGGTGAGGCCCATGTCGAGCCCGAGCACGTACTCGCGCGGCACCTCGTTCGAGAGCTTGCGCGCGAAGGCCCGCAGCGCCGCTTCCTTGCCGGGAGAGGAAGGATCGAACACGATGCCCGCCTTCGCCCCGCCGAAGAACAGGTCGACGCCCGCCCACTTCCACGTCATCACGCGCGCGAGCCGGGCGATCTCCGCGACGGTGACGGACGGGCTCATCCGCGTGCCGCCCTTGCCCATGCCGCGCGCGGTGTTGTCGATGACGAGCACACCTCTCATGCCGGTGCGCCGGTCGGACACGCAGACGACCTTCTCAGGCCCCCACTCGTCCATGAGCTGGAGAACGTCCATCAGCAGTCCCTCACACGCAGTTGAGTTCCGGCCGCGCCTGGTCGGCGGCGAACCGGGAGGCGTCCAGACTGGACACGTCGACGAAGGGCTCGCGCCCCAGCACGAGGTCGCGCACGACCTCGCCGACCGCGGGGCCCTGCAGGAAGCCGTGCCCGGAGAAGCCCGTGGCGTAGAAGAAGCGGCCGGCCGAGCCGATCAGCGCGTTGTGGTCGGGCGTCACCTCGTACAGCCCGGCCCACCCGTTGCGCACACCCACGTCCAGCAGCCGCGGCGCCCGCCGTTCGATCGCGGCCGTCAGCCTGGGCAGCCACGCGTCGGACATGTCGAGCTTGAACCCCGGCGTCTCTTCAGGGTCGGACATGCCGAACAGCAGCCCGCGGCCCTCGCGGTGGAAGTAGAAGGTGCTGCCGAAGTCGATGGTGAACGGAGTCACCCGTTCGTGTAGCTCGGGCATGGGCTCGGTGAACATGACCTGCCGCCGCAGGGGAGAAACCGGCAGGTCAACGCCCACCATCTCGCCGATCGACCTCGACCACGCGCCCGCCGCGCAGACCAGATTCCCCGTCGAGACCTCGCCGCGGTCGGTCTGGACGCGAAAAGTGTCAGACCCCGTCCCTACGATCGATCTCACGGTGGTTCTGGTGTGGAAACGGACACCGAACCGGCGGGCCGCGGTGGCATAACCGAGGACCACGGACTCAGGCGTGCAGTGTCCGTCGTCCGGCGAGAAGGTCGCCGCGAGCAGGCCGTCCGTTTCGATCAGCGGTGACATCCGTTGCGCTTCCTCGACAGTCAGCATTCGACTGCGCACGCCGAGGGAGTTCTGGAGGTCGACGTTGCGCTCGAACGCCGTGACGTGTTCCCGAGAAGAGAGGAGGAACAGGTAGCCGACCTGGTGGAGATCGATCTCCTGCCCGGGACGCTGCGGAAAGCGCTGGAACGCTTCGAGTGATCGGGCGCCGAGCCTGATGTTCAGTTCGTCGGAGAACTGGGCGCGCACTCCACCCGCTGCCTTGCAGGTGGAGCCGGACCCCAGCTCATCCCGCTCCACGACAACGACATCCCGGACGCCTGCCTCGGCGAGGTGAAAGGCAATGGATGTGCCGATCACCCCACCGCCGATGACGACCACCTCGGCCTGAGAAGGCAGCTCAGGGGAGGCGGAAGTCAAGGTTCGCCCCGATCTCGAGCGTGTCCATCTGCGCCTTCTGCAGCTTCCCCGAGTAGTCCCAGTTCATGGACTGCCAGCGGGTGAACTGATCGAGCACCCACACGCCCGACTGCCGGGAGCCGTTGCCGCTCTTGCCGTTCCCGCCGAACGGCAGGTGCGCTTCGGCCCCGGACGTCGAGTTGTTGACGCTCACCATGCCGGCGGAGATGCCGGCGCGGAACCGGAAGGCCTTGTTCGGATCCGTGGTGTAGATCGAGCACGACAGGCCGTAGCCCGGCTTGTTGCCCAGTTCGATCGCCTCGTCCAGGTCCGAGTACTTCATGACGCCGACGATCGGCCCGAAGGTCTCCTGCAGGAACAGCTCGTCATCGGCACGCACACCGGAAACGATTGCGGGGTGGTAGAAGAAGCCGTTGTCACCAGTGAAACCGTTGCGCGGGTTGGCAGCCGTGATGCGGCCGGTCGGACCGTGCACCGTGTGGTGTTCGCCGACCCAGCCGAGGTACTTCTCGTACGCCAGCGCGAACTTCTCGTCCAGCAGCGGTCCGTAGAGGACATCGCCGGTCGGGTCGCCCACCGCGGCGGCCGTGACGGCCTCGACGAAGCGGGACAGGAACTCGTCGTACACGGACTCGTGCACGATCGCTGTGCCGAGCGAGGTGCACCGCTGGCCCGCGGAGCCGAAACCGGCGAACAGCGCGCCCTGCACGGCCAGGTCGAGGTCCGCGTCCTCGGTGACGACCATCGGGTTCTTGCCGCCGAGCTCCAGGCACGGCGTCTGGAGGTGGCGTCCGCAGAGTTCGCCGATGCGCACACCGACCTCGCTGGACCCGGTGAAGCCGACCTTGTCGACCAGACCGTCCTGCAGTGCCTGCTCCAGGCCGTTGAACGTCTCGGACCCCTCGGCGAAGACGATCTCGAACACGCCGTCCGGGAGGCCGGCTGCCTGGAACACGTCGTAGAAGGCCTGGGCCGACGCGGCGGAGTACTCGGCGGGCTTCCAGACGACGGAGTTGCCGCACAGCAGCGCGGGCACGATGTACCAGGACGGCACGGCGACCGGGAAGTTGCCGGCGGTGATGATCGCCGCGACGCCGACCGGGTTGCGGAAGGTGAAGAGCTGCTTGTCGGTCATCTCCGACGGCACGGTGTGCCCGTAGAGGCGCCTGCCCTCGCCGACGAAGAAGTTGCAGGTGTCCACGATCTCCTGCACCTCGCCGCGGGCCTCCGCGATCGGCTTGCCGATCTCGCGGGTCACCAGCTGGGCGAGCGGCTCGAAGTTCGCCTCGACGAGGCGGCCGATGTTGCCGATGACCTGTCCACGCACGGGCGCGGGCACGCGGGCCCACGCGCGCTGTGCCGCTTTCGCCCGCTGTGCTGCGTCGACGAAGGTGCGGCTGGTCCCGAGCTCGATCTCGGTGACCACGTCGGAGGTGTTCGACGGGTTCGTGGAGACATAGGGCATGCACCCCACCCTGGCGGTTACCCGGTGGTTCCGCCAGGGGTCGCAGAATGAAACCTCGCGACGTCGAGCATAAGCTGTCCTGGTGCTCAACCCGGTCCATCTCCGCACGCTCGTCGAGGTCGTGAAGACGGGGTCGTTCGCCGAGGCGGCTCGCCGGCTCGGCTACACGTCGTCGGCCGTCTCGCAGCAGATCTCGGCGTTCGAACGCGCTGTCGGTGTGTCGCTCTTCGAACGTGAGGCGCACTCGATCAGGCCGGCCAGCGCGGCCGTGCTGATCGCCGACCGCGGTGGCGAGCTGCTCGCCGCGTTCGACGGCTTCGAGCACGAGGTCAAGGCGATGGTGCAGGGTCTGCGCGGCCGCCTGCGCATCGGCACGTTCCCCACGGCGAGCGCACGGGTGGTGCCGAGGGCGCTGGCGAAGCTCTCGGCGGACCTGCCGGACGCCGAGATCCGCCTGGACGAGGCCGAGCCGGAGGACGTGCTGCCGCTCGTGCTGACCGGTGAGCTCGACCTGGCGCTGGTCTACGCCTACGACCTCGTACCGCAGACCTGGCCGGAAGAGCTGACCGTGCTGCCGTTGCTGAACGAATCGCTCCTGGTCATGGTGCCGGTCGATCATCCGGCCGCCAAGAACAACGTCAAACTCGAAGATCTGAAAGACGAACGCTGGATCGCCTCGCGCGATGGCACTTCCGGTGCCACCTGCCTGACGCGGTTGTGCGCGGCGTCGGGTTTCGCCCCGAAAATTGCTTTCCGAAGCAACGACTACGAGGTTGTGCAGTCCCTTGTCGCAGCCGGTGTCGGCGTCGCGCTCGTGCCTGCTCTCGGTTACAAAGCGCTACCGGGCACGCACGCAATGCCGTTGCGGCACAAGCCCTTGCGCCGGCACGTGCACGTCGTCCACCGCACCGCGAATACGAACCCGTTGCTTCGTGACGCGGTAAATGCTCTGCAGGAAGTTTGCCAAACGGCTGTGGGCGGCTACATAAATCCGCCATGATGGAGAAATGGGGGAACTCAGCAGCGACGGGGCGCTGGCTGGGATCCGGGACTGGGGATCGCCGGATCTGCGCGCCCACATCAGAATTCTGATGGACAGCACCGAACCGCTGGTCGAGGAAATCATCCTCGACAGCCTGGACGACGCGGGCCCGGCACGCCCGCTGCTGTGCCGGGTGCTCGCGGAACGCGATCCGTACCGCGATCCGCAGTACGCGCTCCGGTACTTCTACGAGATGACCGACGGCCCGGTTCGCCGCCGGCTCGGCCGGGAGGTCTACCGCAGTCCGTGGGTGTGGCTCTACGGCATCACCAGGCTGCGCAACGCCGACCCGGTCGGGCGCATCACGTCGGACGCGACGCACTGGCTCGCCACCCGCCGTCTGATCGCGGTCACCGCCCTGGGCGATACCGCCGACCCGGCTGCCCTTCCGCCGGTCATCGGGCGCCTGCGCGACGCGAAGTGGCGGGTTCGCAGCGAGGCGGCCGCGGCGGTCCGGCGCCTCGCGAGGTCCGGGGTCCAGGTGGAGGCCGCGGCCGAGGCGCTGGCCGGGTGCCTGCAGCACGACCGCCAGGAGGTCGTCGAGCAGGCGGCCGCCGCGTTGGCACTGCCGGCGCTGCGTGATCGTCTGGTGCGATCGCGGGCGACGCTGATGCCGCTCGGCGGTGCGATCGTCGACAACGCGCTGGACGGCGTGGTGGCACCGCTGGCGCCTCTGTGGCCAGGCGAGCACTGAGCCAGCTCGGCCGGTCGCCGGTCACTCGCCGGTCTGCCCGTCCGCGAGCTCGCGGAGCAGATCCAGATGGCCGACGTGGCGCGCCGTCTCCTGGGCCACGTGGGCCAGGATCCACCGCACGGTGAACTTGTCGTTCGCCGCGTTGTCGTCAGGGCGGTACTTCTTCAGAGCCTCGGCATTGGCCCATTCCGCTTGGTACGCCTCGATGAGCGACTCGGGTGTGTCGTCGTCGGTGAGGTCCCACGACGGGTCTGGGCTGCCCTCCCACAACGACGGCAGGTCGAGGCCCGCGCCCGCGATGCCCAGCCAGTACCGTTCGACGGCGACGAGGTGCTTGAGCACGCCGAGCGCGGTCAGCTTCGGCGAGGTGGCGATCGGGGCGGCCGCTGCCTGGTCGCGGGTCAGCCCGCCGACCTTCAGCACGGCGGTCCTGCGCAGGAAGTCCAGGAACTGCCAGGCGAGGACGCCTTCGTCGGTGGCGTGGTTGGTCGGCCAGGTTCTGGTCACCTGGAGGAGTCTGCCAGCGCGGTCAGTAGAAGTGTCGTAGCGCCGGCCAGATCTCTTCCCATGTCCCGGAGGGCGCGGTGCACGTCCACAGTTGCGTGCCGTCCTCTTCGTTCTCGATGACGTTGTGGTGCTGCCCAACGCGCTTGCACCCGTTGAACGGCAGCTTGTCGAAGCCGACGAGCAGCACCTTCTTGTCCAACGTCTGGGGTGGTCCCCAGTCGTAGAACGACATGTGTCCGGAATAGACGGGGATCTTCGTGTAGGCCTCGATCGCGCCGGCCTGGCCGTAGTTGCGGGTGATCACGATGGGACGGCCGTTCGCCTGCCACGCCTTCTGGACGGTGCCGGCGAACTCGGGCCAGCCGACCTGCTCGCCCTGTTCCGGGTTGATCGCGATGACCGGTGCCAGGGCGCTCGCCGGCAGGATCGGCAACGAGCCGACGAGGGCGGGCACAACGCTCAGCGCCACCAGCACGCCGCCGAGAACCTTGCGGCGCACCAACCACTCCTGGCTCTGGCGCGCACCCGCGGCCACGAGCACGAGGAGCAACGGCACGGCGTAGTACGGCTTGCCGCCCGTCACAAGGCACAGCACGCACAGGATCGGGTACGCGAGGGCGAGCGAGCGGAACGTCCTGTCGCGCCACAGGTTCCGGAAACCGATCACCCACACCGGCACCAGGAACGGCGACAGCATCAGGATCTGCATGGGCACGAACATGATCCGGTTCTCGGCGCCGTCGTCCTCGCTGATGCCGCGCGCGACCGTGAGCAACGGGAAGCCGTGCATCGCCTGCCACGCCACGACCGGCGCGGCGATCACCGCGCACACCGCCAGGCCGGCCGGCAGCCACCACGTGCGCAACACGTCCCGCGGCCCGGTCACGAGCAACGCGACCGCCAGCGCGGCGAGCAGCAGGAGCAGCAACCACTTGTTGGCGAGCCCGATCCCGGCGGCCGCGCCGAGCGCGAGCCACCAGCGTCCGTCGCGCGTCTTCAGCAGCCTGACCGAGAAGTACCCGATGAGCACCCAGACCAACAGGTCCACCGTGGCGGTGGACAGCATGTGGCTCACCGCGAGCACGAACGTCGACGTGGCCGAAGCGGCGGCCGCGAAGACCGCGCCACCGCCCAGTTCCTTCGCGATCAGCGCCACCACGACCGTGGTGGCGAGCGCGAGCAGCGTGGCGATCACCCGGAGACCGACCGGGGTCTCGCCGAACGCCGCCGTGGCGAGACGCGCGAGGATCGGCGTGATCGGCGGCTGGTCGACGTACCCCCAGTCGGGCCGTTTTCCCGCCGCGATGAAGTACAGCTCGTCGCGGTGGAACCCGTACCGTCCCGACAACGCGGTCAGCACCACCGCCTGCACGGCGAGCACGATCCCCAGCCCACGTCTCATGGGCTCGGACGGTACCCAGCAGGTGAATGATCAGGTGGCGTTTTTGCGGTACCAGCGGGGCGAGGTGTTGACCGGCGGCTTGAGGCTCGCGCTGACCACGATCATGGTGGGCCCGTCGGCGTTGCCCAGCGCCTCCTTCAGCCCGTCGAACCCGTCGAGCGTGACCGCGGGAATGCCGAAGCTCTCCGCGAGCTTCGCGAAGTCGGGCCTCGTGAGGTCCACCCCGCTGATGGCGTGGCCGGCGACCTGCTGGTCGTACCGGAGCATGCCGTACCCGCCGTCGTCGACGAGGACGATCGTCAGCGGCAGGCCTTCCTGCTTGAGCGTCGCCAGGTCTCCGCACGCGAACAGGAACCCGCCGTCGCCGACGACCGCGATCGTCCGGCCGTCGAGTGCCGCGCCGATCGCCGCCGGGAACCCGAACCCGAGCGTTCCCCAGCCGACCGGATAGGCCAGCCCGCGCGGCTTGGTGACGTGGTGGAAACCGCCGATCCAGTAGCCGGGGATGCACATGTCCGCGACGATCGTGGCGGTCTCGCCTTCGAGCGCTCGCAACAACTTCGCGGCTTCCGGCGAGTCCGCCTCGACCAGGGCCTGGACCTCCGCGTTGACCGCGTCGACGTCGACGGTGCCGTCCTTGGCACTCACCCGGGCCGCGAGCGCCTCGGTGACGGCCGCCGCGTCACCTTCGAGCGTGACGTCCGCGGGGTAGTTCTTGTCGGCCTCGGCCTTGTCGATGTTGATCGCGAGCAACCTCGGTGGCTTCGGCTGCGACCAGTTCTGCGTCATCATGCCGTCGAAGTCGGTGCCGACGGCGATCACCAGATCGGCCTCGTCCCACAACTTCCCGACCGGCGGCGCGTGCACCGGGCCCCTGACGACGTACGGGCTGTCCGTGAGCCCTCGCGCCCCGTAGGTGGTGACGATCGGTGCGTTGAGCTTCTCCGCCAACGCCCCTACCGCCGCACCCGCGCCCGACCGCGCCGCTCCGCCACCCGCCCAGATCAGCGGCCGCCGCGCCTGCGCGATCAGCCGTTCGGCCTCGGTGAGGTCCGGGACCAGGTGGTCGGGCACGACCTTCGCGGGCGTGTGGCGGGGTGCCTCAGCGGACAGGAAGTCCGTTGGTACACCCAGATAAACGGGCCCGTGCGGGCTCTGCATCGCCGTCTGCACCGCCTTGTCGGCGAACGCGCCGAGCTCGTGCGGGGCGGGTACGTCGAACGACGCCTTGGTCACCGGACCGAACATGGCCTTCTGGTCACGCGTCTCGTGCAGCACACCCCGGTACACGCCGGGCTGCCGCAGCGTGCTCGGGATGTCCGTGGCGATCACGAGCACCGGACTGCCCGACGCCCACGCCTCGCCCGTGGCACCGAGCGTGTTGGCCGCGCCGGGCCCGGTCGTCACGACCGCTACGCCAAGCCTGCCCGTGGCGCGTGCGTAGCCGTCGGCCGCGTACACCGCTGTCTGCTCGTGCCGCACGCCGATCATGCGGATGCCCTTGTGCTTCTCAAGCGCCTCCCAGATGGCGAGGTTGTGCACACCTGGCAGGCCGAACACGACCTCGACGTCGTGGGCGGCCAGCACTTCCAGCAAGCTCTCGGCACCGTTGGGCATGCGGCCGACGCTAAGGCCCGCTTACGGACGAGGCAACGGGTGCGCAGCAGGTCTGGTGCTCAGCGTCAGAAGCCTTCATGCGTCCGAGCGGCGTGCATTGTGCGTTGACGAAGTCGCGGAGCGCTCGGTGAAATCTCATGTGGATTCGCGGGAAATGCAATCGACGGGAACGTCGCGGCGTGTGCGGAATTCAGGCTCCGCGCTCAACCGCTTCACCCGCGAGAGTGAATCGGTTGCCCGGTTCGGACCACCGCGATGGACCTGTCGGCCGAGTCGGAACCGGTGCCGCCTCCCGCTCCGACCTGCTGTGACATCGCCGGCTGCCCCTCTGGTGAAGAAGAAGGGAGGGATTTGTTCACGAAAGCGTCACGACTTCGCGAATTGGGCCGGGTGATTGAAGGGTAAACCATGTTCAGAGCGTGACGGTTGTGTCACCATGTGCGCGACCGCACGACCTGGGGGGTAGGAGATGCTGTACTTCGGTGGGCTGTTCGGAGTGGTGACGCTGTGCCTCACGATCTTCGCCGTCGTGGACGTGATCACGACCGACGACGGATCGGTCCGCAATCTGCCGAAGATGGTCTGGCTTCTCCTGGTCCTGCTGTTCCCGTTGGTGGGCTCGATCGCGTGGCTCGTCGCGGGCCGTCCGGTGGTGGGGACCGGACGCGCGCGCCTCGGTGCGTACGAGCGCGATGCCTCTGCTTTTCCCGAGTACAACCGGCCGGGGCGGTTCGCGGCCACCAATCCTGACGACGACGAGGAGTTCCTGCGCCGCTGCCGTGAGCGCGCGGAGGAACAACGACGCAAGGGACGCGAGAACCAGTGAGGAAAGTCCTGCTGTTCTTAGTTGTTCTGCTAGCCGGTTGCGGAGGTAACGCGCAGCTGGCGGCCCCACCCACAGCTCCCCAGACGTCCACTTCGGACAAGCTGACGCCGGGTGAGTTCCAGTCGCGCTGGTGGACCTGGGCGTCGCAGCCCTCCAACAGCAATCCGGTGTCCGACACCTCCGGGCGGTTCTGCATGCGCGACCAGCCCGTCGAGGTCTGGCTGCTCGCCGGGTCGCTCGGCGACGGTCCGGTGGAACGGCAGTGCCGGGTCCCGGCCGCCAAGCCGCTGCTGGCCCCCGTCGTGAACCTCGCGGGCGAGGTCTCCGACTGCGAGAGGTTCATGAAGGGTGCCCAGGGCGAGGTGCTGCTGGACGGTTCGACGCAGGCGTTGACGAGGGTGTCCGCCACGCCGTTCACCTACGAAGCACGCGCGGGCAACCCCTTCGGCTCCCAGGTCGGCCGGATCAACTCGGTCGGCTGCGGCCTGTACGCGTGGATCGGCCCGCCCGCGGCCGGTGAGCACGAGCTGGTGATCCGCGGTTCGGCCGGAGGCAAAGAGGTCGACGTCAAATACAAGCTGATCGTGGGCGCCGACTAGACCCAGCCGCCCGAGAAACGCCTCGGGAAAAACACTGTGCTGGTCCGGTAACGTGGTCGACGGCGTCCGAGCAGACGTGAGGCTGGAGCCGCTCCCCGGCAGTGAGCGGCACACTCCGCCGCAGTGTTCAGGAACTCCTGCTCACCGAAGCGAACCGACCACGTAGACGCGTGACACATGCGTCCTTGTCGTGCCGAGCCGGGCGGCGGAAACGAGGACTGCTGTCATGGCACGTCTGTCCATCACGGACCAGCTGGCGGATCTGCGGCGCGCCTACACGGGCGAGAACCTCTCCCAGGCGGTGCCCGCCGTGCGCGACGGGCGATTGCTGCCCGACGCGGCCACCGCGGCTCAGCGGCAACTGGAAGCCAGGGTGCTGCTCGCGGGGTGCACCGCCGCGAGCATGCTCCAGCTGATGCCGCCGGCGAGCATCGTCAGGCCCGCGCACGCGTTCCGGGCGGTGGAACCGGGGGAGACCCTCAAGCTGCACCTGACCGAACGGGCACTCGGCCCGTTGCTGTTCGAGCTGCTGCCGCGCACCGAGGGCGGCTACGGCCTGGGCGTCGCGGGCCTGGAGCACCGGCAGTACCGGCGGTCGGCCGAGCTGACCACCGGTGCCGCCGGGGTGGTCCTCCTCGGCGTCGACGAGCACGCCTGGGACCTGGGCATGCGGTACGTGCGCTGGATGCACGAGTTCCGCGGCATCGAGTACACCGATGGCGGCGGTACAGATGAGGAAATCGCCGAAGCGGCCACTGGGAGCGCTCTACTGCGCCGGGTACACCTGTGGCATGACGCGAGCTGGCTGCGAGCACTTCCGATGGGCACCGGGTGGTTCGTCGAGTGGCCAGGTGGCCCGCAGGAGAACGAGATCAGGGAGAAACTCGCCCACCCGGACTTCGGGACCGGCCGCGAGATCGCGCTTCGCCGCCTCGAAGTGCCCGCCCAGGACGTCGAGGAGGGCGTGCGGACCTATCCGTGGCCCGAGGAGTTCGTGTCTGCCGTCACGGCTGGTGAGCCTGATCAGCGGCCTCCCCGCCGGTAGACTGCGCTTTCGCCCGCAGGAACGATCGTCAGGAGGACCCCGGTGACCCAGCAGGCTGCCGAGGCCCAGTCCGAAGCCACGCGCAAGGCCCCACGCGTACTGGTCGCCGAGGACGAGGCGCTGATCCGTCTCGACCTCGTCGAGATGCTGCGCGAAGAGGGCTACGACGTGGCGGGTGAGGCCGCAGATGGTGAAGAGGCCATCAAGCTCGCGACCGAGCTCAACCCCGACCTGGTGATCCTGGACGTGAAGATGCCCAAGGTCGACGGGATCGAGGCGGCGCAGCACATCGCGGGCAACCGGATCGCGCCGGTCGTGATCCTCACCGCGTTCAGCCAGCGCGACCTGGTCGAACGCGCCCGCGACGCCGGTGCGATGGCCTACCTGGTCAAGCCGTTCGCCAAGCGGGACCTCGTGCCCGCGATCGAGCTGGCGATCAGCCGGTTCAACGAGCTGGCGGCGCTGGAGCAGGAGGTCGCCGGGCTCACCGAGCGACTGGAGACGCGCAAGGTCGTGGAGCGGGCCAAGGGCATCCTCATGACCAAGCAGGGTCTGAGCGAGCCGGAGGCGTTCCGGTGGGTGCAGCGCACCGCCATGGACCGCCGCACGACGATGAAGGCCGTCGCCGAGGCCGTCATCGAGAACTTCGGCTGAGGTCGAGCCAGCGAGAGTCCGTCTGCGCCAGGGGATCCTCCGGGCGCAGGCGGACTTCGACGTTGTGGCTGCCCTTCAGCGAGATCCGCAGCTCGTGCCGGCCGCCGACACCACCCGGTATCGGCATCGTCGCCACGTGACCGCTGTCGATGTACACCTCGAAGCCCGCTGTCCGCGCCACTGATCGCGCCGCGGCGCCGTCGAGTGTGACCACCAGCGTCGCCTCGTTCGTGGTCACAGCGGTGAACTCAGCCGTCATCACCGGCAGCACGGGAGCCTGCTCGTCCGGGGCGTTCTCCAGCTGCACCGGCGACCGGCCCGGCACCTCCAGGTAGCTCTCCAGCACCTGGGCCTGCGACGCGCCGGGCATCCGCAGCACGAACGGCGTCAACGCGTCCGGTCCCGCCGGCCCGAGCAACGCCGCCGGCACGTCCCCGGCCACGGTCAGCTCGCTGTCCCGAGCGCCGGACCAGCCGCTCACCACCGGCCGCAACGGCACCAGTGCCGAACCGAGCTGCGCGACCAGGCCGTTCACGTCGCCGCCGGTGCCGATCCGGATCGTTGCCCGTAACCGCGCGGATGGGGCTTCACGCAACGGTGTGCGCGCCACGCCGATGCCTGGCGCCTCCTCATCCGGCTCCAGCACGCGCAGCGTCCCTGCCACGAGCCGTGTCTCGATCACCTCGTCCACCTGCGGTTTCGACCCGCTCAGGCCGAGCGCGTCGACCACCACGCGTCCGGGATAGGCGGGCGGCGGCGTCAGCCCGATCAGCACGCTCGCCTCACGCCATTGCGGCACGACGGACGACGCCGCGATCTGCGCGCCATCCTGCAGAACGCGCACACCAGCGCGTGTCAGTACTACTTCGAATCGATGCGGAATGCCCGCACCACGCGTGCCGGGCGCGACGGAGTCGTCCACCACCACTCGGATCGCGTCGGCGGGTGGGACGGGCCCGACGTGGTCCGGGGTTCCGGGCACGAGGTCGAGCTCCAGCTTCCCGTGCGGCCCGGCCGCGTCCGTCACGACGACCACCCGGCCCAGCTCGTCCGCCTCGTCCAGCCGCAGCGGCGACCGTGCGCGCAACACCGCCGTGTCGTTCCCGCACGGCATGTCGATCACCAACCGGCCGTTGGACCCGGAGCTGGGGTTCACGCAGCCAGTCCGGCCGCTCAGGTGGTAGCGGCGCTCCAGGAACGTGTCGTCGAAGTCGTCCAGCGATCCGGGGTACGCCCGGCGCCACGTGTCGTCTCCAGGGCGTTCCTCGGCGCGAACCGGGATCGAGCGCTGGCCGAACGCGTCCACGGTCCGCACGTCGGGACGTCCGGAGCCCGCGATCTCGGGCGACGCCACGAGCCTGCCGAACACCTCGTACCCGGCCGCACCGGGCACGGGCGCCCATTGGATCCGGCCGCCACTGCTCCATGCGGAGGATGGCGGTGGCAGCGCCGCCGGTTGAGACGGCAAGGTGACGAAATCCGCCGCGTACCGTGTCAGCCGAACAGGCTCTGAGCTGGAGCCATTACCACGGTCGTCGGTTTCGCGCAGGACGAGAACCGCCGCGACCAGGACGGCGGCGGCACCGACACCGGCGATCACCCGACGACGCGGAGTCATACGTTCACGTTATGGCAGCCGTCCAAAGAGTGAACGAAGGTTACGTTATGTGACGTTGCTCAAGTCAAACATAACGCCGCGTTGCGTTATGGTCACGAGCCCATTGGCGTTGATGACTGGGGTCACAGTCATCGCCTAGGTTCCCGGCATCCCTCAGGAGAGGGTGATGGAGCGGTGCGCGGAGAACTCGCGTCGCCGGGAGCAGGGATAGAGGAGGGACATCACGTGCGTAAGCACTCTGTGAAGTCCGCAGCGATTGTCGGCGCAGCGCTGCTTGTTCTTGCGGCCTGCAGCTCGAACAAGAACGAGGCAGGCGGTAACAACGGGGGCAGCTGCGACACGTCGAAGGGCACTCTGACCATCGGTGTTGTCGCCCCGCTGTCCGGGAACCTGTCCGCTCTCGGTATCGGCATCAAGCAGTCCGCCGATCTCGCGGTGGAAGAGGCCAACAAGAAGTGCACGGTCAAGGGCTACAAGCTGGCCCTGTCCCCGCAGGACGACGAGGCCAACCCCGCCAAGGGTGGCCAGGCCGCCACGAAGCTGTCGACCGACCCGACCGTCATCGGTGTCGTCGGCACGCTGAACTCGTCGGTCGCCCAGACGGTGCAGCCGATCCTGAAGGAGAAGAAGATCCCTCAGGTGTCGCCCGCCAACACGAACCCGACGCTGACCAGGGGCAACGACTTCCTGACCGCTCCGAAGCGCCAGTACGAGAACTACTTCCGCGTCTGCGCCACCGACGACCTGCAGGGCCCGTACGCGGCCAACTACCTCGTCGAGAAGGCCGGCAAGAAGAACATCGCGATCATCACCGACGGCAAGACCTACGGTGAGGGCCTCGCCGCCGAGCTGGCGAAGCAGGTCGCCAAGAAGGGCGGCAAGATCGTCGGCTCCGAGAAGGTCGGCGAGAAGGACACCGACTTCTCCGGCGTCGTCTCCAAGATCAAGGCCCTCTCGCCCGACGCCGTCTACTACGGCGGTGAGTTCCCGGCCGCGGGTCCGCTGTCGAAGCAGATGGCGTCCGCCGGTCTCAACGTTCCGCTGATGGGCGGCGACGGCATCTTCGACCAGAAGTTCATCGACCTGGGCGGCAAGGAAGGCGACCTCGCCACCTCCGTCGGCGCGCCGGTCGAGTCGCTGGCCACGGCCAAGGCCTTCGTCGACGCGTACAAGGCGAAGTACGGCAAGGAGGACTACGCCGCCTACGGTGCGTTCTCCTACGACGCCACGAACGCCCTGATCGGCGCGCTGGCCAAGACCGTCGACGGCGCTGCCTGGGACGAGTCGAAGCGTGACGCGATGCTGACCAACGTCGGCTCGTACAGCGGTTCCGGCGCCACCGGTGAGGTCAAGTTCGACCAGTACGGCGACAGCACCAACAAGGTCCTGACCGTCTACTCGGTGACCTCTGGCAAGTGGAAGGACGTTCAGACCGGCACGTTCACCGGCTGACGACTACCTAATTACTGATTGAAGCCACGGCGGGGGCGGGCGTTGTTTGCTCGCCCCCGCTGTTTACGGAGGTAGTCGTGTCAGTCCTGCTTCAACAGCTGGCCAACGGGCTTGTGCAGGGCGCCCTGATCGCCCTGATCGCCCTGGGGTACACGATGGTGTACGGCATCATCCAGCTGATCAACTTCGCCCACGGCGAGGTTTTCATGGTGTCCTCGTACGGGGGCCTCGCCACGTTCACGCTTCTTCCTGACGACATCAAGAAGACGCCTGCCGTGGCCCTGCCGCTGATGTTCCTGGGCGGCATTCTGGTGGCGATCGTGGTCGCCGTGATCATGGAGCGGTTCGCCTACCGGCCGCTGCGCAACGCGCCCCGGCTGGCACCGCTGATCACGGCGCTCGGCGTCTCCGTGTTCCTGCAGGAGGCCGTCCGCGTGTGGTACCCCAACGCCACCGCGAACCTGCCGTACCCGAAGGTCTTCCCGGAGGGCAACTTCACGCTCGGCCCGATCAGCGTGCAGTGGACCGGTGTGCTGCTCGTCGTGCTGTCGGTCAGCCTTTCGATCATCCTGCAGACCTACATCAACAAGTCCCGGATGGGACGGGCGATGCGCGCCACCGCGCAGGACCCCGACACCGCGAAGCTGATGGGCGTCAACCCCGACCGCGTGATCGTGCTGACGTTCATCATCGGTGCCGCGCTCGCCGGTGTCGCCGGCATCATGTTCGGCGGCTACCTGAACAACATCAACATCGACATGGGGTTCCAGACCGGCATCTTCGCCTTCACGGCGGCCGTGCTGGGCGGCGTCGGCAGCATCCGCGGTGCGGTCATCGGCGCGTTCATCATCGGTCTGATCAAGACCCTGGCCGGCCAGTACATGCCGGGCGGTACCCAGTACGACTACGTGTGGATCTTCGTGGTGCTGATCCTCGTGCTCGTCTTCCGCCCGCAGGGTCTGTTCGGTGAGCCGGAAAGGGTGCGCGCATGAGCGACCGAAAGCCTTCCGCACTCGCACCCCTGGGCAGGCCGTTCGCCGCTCTCGGTGGTGTGCTCGGCATCGTGGCGGCCCTGCTGCCGTGGGTCACGTTCAAGCTCAACGACGGCAACTGGCCGGACAAGTCGACGCTGCAGTTCTTCGACGCTCCGTTCGCCGTCACCGGCTTCCGCTGGCACGCGCTGCTGCTCGGCGTCCTCATCCTCGTCGCCGCGTTCGCGCCGACCCCGTCCAAGGGACGCGTCGTCCGCGCGCTCGGCTGGGGTCTCACCGCCGTGTCGCTCATCAACGGCATCTACATCACGGTCAAGGGTGGTGGCCTCGCCGCCATCACCGCGCTCGACGGCGAGATCGCGTTCGGCAGCATCGTCGGTCTCGTCGGCGGTGTACTGGCGATCCTCGCGGGCTACGGCATCGGCATCGAGCCGGTCGGCGTGTGGAAGTTCAAGGTCTCGACCCCGGTCGCGTACGTGGTGCTGCTGGCGTCGTTCGCGGCTGTGCTCTACGCGGTCGCGGCGCTGCTCACGACCGGCGGTGTCGGTTCCTCGAACCCCTACGCGGGCGCGATCTTCCTGTCGTTCCTCGGGTTCGCCGGCGGTCTGCTCGGCGCGCTGAGCGGTGTCGGGTACGTGCGCTGGATCTCGGCGCTGTCCGAGCAGCACCGCGTGTTCAGCGTGATCGTGCTGCTGGTGTGCGCGCTGGCCCTGCCGTTCACCGACGCGGGCAACGAGTACTGGATGACGGTCGCGGCGAACATCGGCATCTACGCCGCCACCGCCATCGGCCTGAACATCGTCGTCGGTCTCGCGGGTCTGCTCGACCTCGGGTACGTGGCGTTCATGGGCATCGGCGCCCTCGTGGCGGCGAACTTCTCCGGTGCGGCCGCCGCGAACTTCGGCATCACGCTGCCGTTCCCGGTCGCCGCGGTGATCTCGGCGGTAGTCGCCGGCCTCTTCGGCGCGGTGGTCGGTTCGCCGACGCTGCGGGTCCGCGGTGACTACCTGGCGATCGTGACGCTGGCGTTCGGTGAGATCTTCACCCGTTCCGCGCAGAACAACATCGGTGGCCTGACCAACGGCTCCAACGCGATCCCCGGCATCCCGCCGCTGTCGCTGTTCGGCGCGGAGTTCAACAAGTCGTTCTCGCTCGGCGCGGTGAAGCTGCCCGCCGGTGTCCTCTACTACGTCCTGATCGTGCTGCTCGTGGCCGCGGTCATGACGGTGTTCGCGAACCTCAAGTTCAGCCGCATCGGCCGGGCCTGGATCGCGATCCGCGAGGACGAGGACGCCGCCCGCGCGATGGGCATCCGCACCGGCAAGATGAAGATCCTCGCGTTCCTCATCGGCGCCATGCTCGCGGGTCTCGCGGGTGCGGTGTTCGCGCACAAGAACGGCACCGTGTCCTACGAGTCGTTCAAGTTCCTCGAGTCGGTCACGCTCCTCGCGGCCGTCATCCTCGGCGGCATGGGCTCCATCCCGGGTGCCGTGCTCGGTGCGGCGCTGCTGTTCGTGCTGCCCGAGAAGCTGCGCGACTTCGAGGACTACCGCCTCATGATCTTCGGCCTCGCGCTGATCCTGATCATGCGGTTCCGGCCGGTCGGCCTGATCCCCGATGCGCACAGGCGCGCTGAGATGATCGAGCGCGCCGATGAGAACGCCGAAGAGGCGCACGTGGAGGCGAAGAAGGCATGAGCACGCCGGTTTTGGAAGCGCGTGACGTCTCGATGGTCTTCGGTGGCCTCAAGGCGTTGAAGGGCGTTTCGCTGACGCTCGACGAAGGCAAGATCGTCGGCCTGATCGGCCCGAACGGCGCGGGGAAGACCACGTTCTTCAACTGCCTGACGGGTCTGTACACGCCGACGACCGGCCAGGTGCTGCTCAAGGGCAACGTCCTGCCGGGCGACCCGGCGCAGGTGACGGACGCGGGCGTCGCCCGCACGTTCCAGAACATCCGCCTGTTCCCCAGCATGACCGTGCTGGAGAACGTCATGGTGGGCCGCCACGTCCGGATGAAGCAGGGCCCGCTGGCCTCGCTGTTCCACGGCCCCGCCTACCAGCGGGGTGAGAAGGCGGCGCGCGAGCGGTCGCGGGAGCTGCTGTCGTTCGTCGGTCTGAACAACCTCGACGACGAGCTCTCGCGCAACCTCCCGTACGGCGACCAGCGCCGTCTGGAGATCGCGCGCGCGTTGGCGACGGATCCGGCGGTGCTGCTGCTGGACGAGCCCACGGCGGGTATGAACCCGCAGGAGACGGAAGCTACGCAGCAGCTGATCTTCCGCATCCGCGAGACGGGTGTGTCCGTCGTCGTCATCGAGCACGACATCAAGTTCATCTTCGGGCTGTGCGACTCGGTTTCCGTTCTCGTGCAGGGCGAGCTGCTCGTCGAAGGCAGCCCCGAGGTCGTGCGGGCGGACCCGCGGGTCGTCGAGGCCTACCTCGGCAAGCCGCCGGAGGAAGTCCAGCACGAGGTCGAGGCCGCCGCTGCTTCTGCTGAGGAGGAGCAGGCATGACCGCGCTGCTCGAAGTTCGCAACCTCTCGGTCTCCTACGGTGCGATCGAGGCCGTCCGCGACATCTCGTTCACCGTCGAGGCCGGCCAGATCGTGTCGCTGATCGGCTCGAACGGTGCGGGCAAGACCACCACCCTGCGCACCATCTCGGGTCTGCTGCGTCCGACGTCCGGCGAGATCCTGTTCCAGGGCAAGCCGATCCACAACGACCCGGCGCACGCCATCCTCGGTGAGGGCATCGCCCACTGCCCCGAGGGCAGGCGGCTCTTCCCGCGGATGACCGTGGAGGAGAACCTCCAGCTCGGCGCGTACGTCCGCAAGGACGACGGGGTCACGGCCGACATGCAGCGCGTGTACGACCTCTTCCCCGTGCTGGGGGAGCGGCGGCACAACAAGGCCGGGCTCTTCTCCGGTGGTGAGCAGCAGATGCTCGCCATCGGCCGCGCGATGATGTCCAAGCCCCGCCTGCTGATGCTCGACGAGCCCTCGATGGGTCTCTCGCCGATCATGACGCAGCGGATCTTCGACACCATCAAGGAGCTGCAGTCGCTGGGCACCACCATTCTCCTGGTGGAGCAGAACGCGCTGGCGGCGCTCGCGTTGTCCGACCACGGCTACGTGATCGACCTCGGCCGCACCACTTTGGACGGTCCGGGGCACGCGCTGCTCGCCGACCAGCGGGTGCGGGACGCGTACCTGGGCGAGGCGCACTAGCCTCCCGCTAGACCGATGAAGGGCTCCTTCCTCCACCTGGCGCGGAGGAAGGAGCCCTTCATCGTTTCAGGCTCCGGGAGCCTTGGGGCGCAGGAGGCACGTGAGGCGGGCGGTGCAGGTGCGCTTGCCGTCCTCGTCGGTCACGACGATCTCGTACGTCGTGGTGCTGCGGCCCAGGTGGATCGGGCGGGCCACGCCGGTGACGAGGCCCTCGCGCGCGGCGCGGTGGTGGGTGCAGGAGAGTTCGAGTCCTACCGCGATGGAGCCGTACTGCGCCCCGTGCAGCGCGGAGCCGAGGGAGCCCAGCTGTTCGGCGAGCACCGCGTTCGCGCCGCCGTGCAGCAGCCCGAACGGCTGGCGGTTGCCCTTGACCGGCATCGTCCCGATCATCTCGTTGACATCCCATTGGGTGATTTCGATGCCCATGCGGACGTGCAACTGCTCGTCGGCGAACTCCACTGGCAGGTCGGGGATCACACAGGCTCCAAGGGCTCAAGCGAAACTGTCAGACCCCCACCCTAGACTCGGGCTCGTGACTCACTCAGACGTGAAGCGGCTCCTGCTCATCGACGGTCACTCGATGGCCTACCGAGCGTTCTACGCCCTGCCCGCCGAGAACTTCGTGACGAAGACGGGCCAGGTCACGAACGCCGTGTACGGGTTCACGTCCATGTTGATCAACATCCTCCGGGACGAGAAGCCGACGCACGTGGCGGTGGCGTTCGACGTCTCGCGCAAGACGTTCCGCTCCGAGCAGTACCCCGAGTACAAGGCCGGTCGCTCCAAGACGCCGGACGAGTTCCGCAGCCAGGTCTCCCTGATCCAGGACGTGCTGGCCACGCTCCGGATCCCCACGATGGAGAAGGAGAACTACGAGGCGGACGACATCATCGCCACCCTGACCACGCAGGCGGTTGCCCAGGGCTTCCAGGTGCAGATCGTCACCGGCGACCGCGACGCGTTCCAGCTGGTCAACGACCAGGTCACGGTGTTGTACCCGGTCAAGGGCGTCTCGGAGATGGGCCGCTTCAACCCCGCGTACGTCGAGGAGAAGCACGGCGTGCGGCCCGACCAGTACGCGGACTACGCGGCGGTGCGCGGCGACTCGTCGGACAACCTGCCGAACACGCCGGGCGTCGGCCCGAAGACGATCATCAAGCTGCTCAACCAGTTCGGCGGGCTGAACGAGCTGGTCGACCGCATCGACGAGGTGCCGGGCAAGGTCGGCGAGGCGCTGCGCGGCAACCTGGCCAACATCATCATGAACCGCCAGCTCACCGAGCTCATCAAGGACGTCGAGCTGCCGTACACGATCGACGGTCTCGAAGCGCAGCCGTGGGACCGCGACGCCGTGCACCGGCTGTTCGACGAGCTGGAGTTCCGGGTGCTGCGCGACCGGCTGTTCCAGACGCTCAGCACCGCGGAGCCCGAGGCCGAGGAGGGCTTCGAGGTGTCCGGCGGCGCGATCCCCGCGGGCACGCTCGGCAAGTGGCTCGACGCGAACGCGCGCAAGACGCGGGTCGGCGTGGCGTTGCGCATCGGCAAGGAGCTGGAGGGCGTGGCGTTGTGCACGGCCACCGGTGAGGGTGGCTACGTCGACGTCGCGGAGCTGACCCAGGCCGACGAGAACGCGCTGGCCGCGTGGCTGGCCGACGAGAGCGTGGCGAAGGCGGGCCACGACCTGAAGCTGCCGTTGCGGCAGGTGCGCGCCCGCGGGTGGAAGCTGCGCGGCCTCACCTCGGACACGGCGCTGGCCGCGTACCTGGTGCGTCCCGGCCAGCGGTCGTTCGCCCTCGACGACCTGGCGCTGCGCTACCTCAAGCGGGAGCTGCGCGCCGAGGAGTCGGGTGACGGCCAGCTGTCGCTGCTGACCGACGAGTCCGAGGAGGCGCAGAAGGTCGCGACCGGCGCGATCCTGCGCGCACGTGCCGTGGCGGAGCTCGCCGACCGCCTCGACTCCGAGCTCGTCACCATCGGCGGCGCGGACCTGCTGGCCAACCTCGAGCTGCCGCTGATGAACGTCCTCGACGAGGTGGAGGCCGTCGGCATCGCGATCGACGTCGAGCACCTGTCCGAACTGGAGGCGCACTTCGCGGCGGGCGTGAAGCAGGCGGCGCAGGACGCGTACTCGGTGATCGGCAAGGAGATCAACCTCGGCAGCCCGAAGCAGCTGCAGACGGTCCTCTTCGACGAGCTGAAGATGCCGAAGACGAAGAAGACCAAGACCGGCTACACCACCGACGCCGACGCGCTGCAGAACCTGTTCGAGCAGACCGAGCACCCGTTCCTGCAGCACCTGCTCGCGCACCGCGACGTCACGCGCCTGAAGTCCACTGTGGACGGCCTGCTCAAGTCCGTTGCCGACGACGGCCGCATCCACACGACGTTCCACCAGACCATCGCCGCCACCGGCCGGTTGTCCTCGACGGACCCGAACCTGCAGAACATCCCGATCCGCACCGACGAGGGCCGCCGCATCCGCCAGGCCTTCGTCGTCGGCGACGGCTACGCGGAGCTGATGACCGCGGACTACAGCCAGATCGAGATGCGCATCATGGCCACGCTGTCCGGCGACGAGGGCCTGATCGCGGCCTTCAACAGCGGCGAGGACCTGCACACCTACGTGGCGTCGCAGGCGTTCTCGATCCCCACCTCCGAGGTGACGGGCGAGATGCGCCGCCGCATCAAGGCCATGTCCTACGGCCTCGCCTACGGCCTGTCGGTCTTCGGTCTGTCGCAGCAGCTGCGCATCCCGACCGAAGAGGCCCGCGAGCAGATGGAGGCCTACTTCTCCCGCTTCGGCGGCGTCCGCGACTACCTCAACGAGATCGTCGAGAAGGCCCGCAAGGACGGCTACACCGAAACCGTCCTGGGCCGCCGCCGCTACCTGCCGGACCTGACGTCGGACAACCGCCAGCGCCGCGAGATGGCCGAACGCATGGCCCTCAACGCCCCGATCCAGGGCAGCGCGGCCGACATCATCAAGGTCGCCATGCTGGGCGTCTACCGCGCGCTGGAGTCCTCGGGCCTGCGCTCCCGCATGCTGCTGCAGGTGCACGACGAACTGGTGCTGGAGATCGCGGACGGCGAGCGCGAGGCCGTGGAGGCCCTGGTCCGCGACCAGATGGGCAACGCCTACCCGCTGCGGGTGCCGCTGGAGGTCTCGGTGGGCGTGGGCCGCTCCTGGGACGACGCGGCGCACTGACCGGGCCGAGCCGGTCCCGTCCGAACTGGACGGGACCGGCTGCCGCCAGGTCGGAGTTGCCGGGTTGCAGGTACCGGGGGCGCGTTCGGCGGTCGTGCCGGGCGGGCCTTCGGTTTCGGTGGCTTTGCGCGTGATCGGTCAGCAGGCGCTCGGCTTCGGTGACGTCACTGCATCACCGCTTTGCCACGTGACCGGCCAGCAGGCCCTCGCACGTCCGCACCAGCACGCGGCAGGCGTCGGCCGACTTGCGGCCCAGCATCGGGTTCTCCGCGTGCGCCTGCCACCGCCGCAAAGCCGCGAACGCGCTCTGCCGCACCTCGCCCGCCGCCGCGTCCGGAGGCAGGCCGAGCCGCACGGCCGCGGCGATTCCGGAATCGCCCAGCAGGCGTTCCGCCTCGGCCACCATCGGCGTGGGCAGGGACACGACGCCGGATCGCAGGGCCGACAGCAGGCGCAGTTCGGTGAACTCGTGGGTGGCCGCGAAGATCCGTTCCACCTCGCCGGCCAGGCGGCCGCCGCCGGAGGCGCGCACGACCCGGTCCAGCGCGAGCAGCGCGGACCGTGCCTTCAGCAGGTCGCGGCGCTCGCTGAACTGGACCTGCAGCACCCGCTGCAGGTCCCGCAGTCCGCTGCGTGCCACCAGTTCGTCCGCCAGCGCCGCCTGCGATCGAACGCCCTGGCGGATCAGCGTCACGGACAACCGGATGCCGAAGACGCCGAACCGGCGCAACAGAGCGGCTCTCTGCGCGGAACCCGAGGCGAAGCGGTCCGCGGAGAGCAGCGCTGACTCCAGCGACTCGCGCGGTTCGGCGGCCAGTGCGGACAGGGCCACGAACTCGGCCTGGGTGAGCGTCCGTCCTGCCACGGCGACCAGGCCGGCCACGGCGACCACGTTCTGCGCCAGGCCGTGCAGTTCCGGGGCGGCGCGGTAGCGGGCCGCGATGGAGCGGGCGGAGATCATGGCGTCGACGCGGCCGCCGGCGATCTCGTCGGCCCGGGAGATCACGGCGACGGTGTTGACGGCGGCCGCGCGGGCGACGCCCTGGTCGCGGAACGACTCCAGGAACGACGCGTCGGCCGAGTGCAGGTGCTTCATCAGGTACACGACGGCGTCGGCCTCGGTCGGCGTCTCGTCGTCCGGGGTCAGGAACCGCACCGCCCGCGCCGAGTTCTGGGTCGTCAGGGAGGCGATGCCCGGCGTGTCGATCAGCGTGGTGTGCCGCAGGCTCTGCGACGGCCAGTCCACGACCAGGCGGGAGACGGCGGCTGTGCCGAGGTTCATCGACAGGGCTCCGTCGCGGCGCACCACCGGGAGCGACACCGGGCTGCCGGCCACGGGGTGCAGCACGACACGTGGTGAACGGCCGTCCTGGTACCAGGTGACGACCCGCGTGCACTCGCCCGCGTCGGTGGGTGCCAGCGAGTCGCCGACCAGGGCGTTCAGCAGGGTGGACTTCCCCGCCTTCACCCGGCCGGCGATCGCGACGCGCAGGGGTGCGTCCAGGCGGTCCAGCTGGCCGCGCAGGAACGCCGCGGCGCGCGGCTGGTCGCGACAGGCGTCGACGGCGAGGGACAGCACGCGGCGGACCTCGTCGGTGATCATGGCGTCACCTCCGCACGGACCTTCTCCAGCGCCGCGAGCTCCGCGGCGATCTCCTTCAACCGGGCCGAGCGGTCCTCCGACGAGGCCTTCACCGACTTCTGGGCCGAGAGGATCGACTCCTGCAGTGAGCGCTTGAGCTGGTCGGCCAGCGCGGTGAAGTGGTCGCGCAGGTCGCGTTGCAGCACGCGGAGCACGTCGCGGGACTCCTTGCCCGCGTGGAACGTCACGTCGTCGATGTAGCGGCGCAGGGCGGCCTTCGCGTCGTTCTGGCGGCGCTGGACGATGCGCTTGCGTTCGTCGCCGATGGTCTTGCCGCCCAGCAGCACCGCCGCGCCGATCGACAGCGGGTTGATGAGCGACAGCCCGATCGCGGAGCCGATCATCCCGAACATGAGCATGCCCGAGTAGCCGCCGCGCAGACCGCTCAGGAAACGCCCGCCCACACCGAACTTCTCGTCCGGACGGATCTCCATCGCGCGCACCGAGCGCAGCGGGTCGCCGGACGGCGTCTGCAACGACGGCAGCGTCTGCTCGCGGTCGGAGTCGAAGTGCTCGGCCACGCGGCGGGCGAGCCACCGGGCCCGCTGGGTCGCCCACACCGAGTTCGCGGAGACGGCCGACGCGGCGGTGTCCTGAACCCATTTCGCGAACTGGTCCCAGATCTTCGTCGGGTCACCGTCCATGATGGACTCCTCGGCCTCGCGGACGATCTCGCGCATGCGGTCGCGCAGGTCGTAGTCCACGTCGGCGTTGAGGTCCGCCACGCCGTCGGACAGCGTTTGCTGCCAACGCGCTGAGCGTTCCTTCAGGCCTGCCGCGCGTTGCTCGGCCGCGGACAGCCTGTCGATCAACGCCTGCGCGGACGCGGGATCGGACTGGGCGGAGGCCTCGGCGCGCAGGGAGGAGGTGATCTGGTCGATGACGGCGTGCACGTCGTGCGCGGTCGAGCGGCGGGCCAGCGACTCGGCCTCGCCCAGCACCTTCTTGCGGAGATAGGTGACCAGGGGCGGGTAACCGGACTCGCGGTTGACGTCCTGGTCGCCCGTCTGCAGCGCGTGCCAGCGCAGGGTCGACGACACCGTGAAGAACGGCGGCGTCAGGCCGATCTCTTCCAGGTGGGCCTGGTTCTGCGAGGTCACGAAACGCCAGTCCGGGTAGAGGTCGGTCTTCGTCACGACGCACGCCACGTTCGGGCACACGGATACGGCGTTGCGCAGGAACTCCAGCTCCGGGGCCGTGTACTCCTGGGACGCGTCGGACACCAGCAGCACCGCGTCGGCCGTCGGCAGCGCGGACGTCGTGGCCGCGCCGTGGACCGAGCCGAGCCCGCCGACACCGGGAGTGTCGACGAGCTCCAGCCCCTCACCGAGGATCGGGCGCGGGATGCCCACCTCGATGTGGTCCAGGCGTTCGGCGTTGCCGGGGTTGCCGGCCTCGGACGCGTGCGCCGGCAGCTGGTCCACCGGCACCTCGATGCGCGAGTCACCGCGCACCAAGGTGACGACGGGCTGGTCGGCGTACCGGACGACGGTCGGGACCGACGTCGCGATGTCGTCGAACACCGGGCACACCGGTGCCCCGAGCAGGCTGTTGACCAGCATGCTCTTGCCCTGCTTGAACTCGCCGACGACCAGCAGCCGGACGCGGTCGTCCCGCAGTCGTGCCCTTGCCTGCCGCAGCCGTGCTTCCAGGTCAGGCCGGTCGTAGCGCGCGATGGCGGCGAGCGCGCGGTCGACGGCCTCGATCGGTGTGGTCGTCATGGTGAGCTCACGCAATCACTGGGTCGTGGTCGAGGTGTGGTTCGGCGACGTGGTCCGGTTCCAGGTCCACCGGGTGCGGCTCCGGCTCGGGCAGCAGCACCGGGTCGTCCAGCACGATCTCGTGGTGGTCCTCCACGGGTTCCGGCTCGACCGGCGGGTCCTCGTGCGCAACGGGTTCGGGTGCGGCCGGTTCGTGCCGGTGGACCGGATCGTTGAAGGAGTCCTTCACCTGCACGACGTTCGTGTCGTTGTCCTGCACGGCGACGGAGTGGACGTCGGTGTCGTCGTCGGAGTTGAACGAGTCGTCGATGATCGTGACGTCCCGGTCGTCGATGCTGATGTGCTGCTCGATGTTCGTCACCGGCTTCTCCACCACGTACTCGTGCGTGGTGTGGTGGATCTCCCGGACCGGGTCGTCGTGCGAGGACGATCTCTCCGCACCGCGGGCGCGCAGCCCGCCGGAGTCGGCCATGATCAGCCGCGCGTCCCGGACGTCCTGTCCGGTGACGCCGTTCAGACCCGCCTTCTTCAGCTCGGCGTGCGGGTCGGCGTCGAACGCCTTCTTCGCGTCGTCGTCCCTGAGCAGGTGCATCAGGAAGTCGATCAGAGAGGACAGCATGTCCGGCTCCTAACGTGGGACGGACCGGCCCCGCCCACCCCTCGCGGACGGGGCCGGCCCGGGATCAGAAAGCGGTCAGGTCCAGGTCGTCGACGATGTTGTCGATCTGGGTGTCGAGGTCGAAGTCGTTCGCCTGGTCCGACACGGCGGTCAGGTCGGTGTCCTGGTCGGAGACCTGGTCGACGTGCTGGTCCAGGTCCTGGTCGGCGTCCACGTCGACGTCGGACTGCGCCGCGCCGCCGTTGCCACCGGACGCGTCCGCGTCGCCACCGTCACCGGTCACGCCGCCGTTGCCGCCGAAGCCGAACCCGTTGCCACCCGACGTGGAACCGAAGTTGACGTTGACCAGGCCGTCCTGGTCGATGTCGCCACCGGCGCCGCCGATGCCGAGGCCGTTGCCCCCGTCGGCACTGCCGCTGTCGCCGCCGACGGCAGTCCCGCCGTCGCCGCCGTCGCCGCCCACGGTGTTCGTGACCGTGGTGGTGTCCTGGGCCTGCTCGGCCGCCTGCTCCGCGGACTGCGGGTTGACCTGGGCCGTCTGCAGCTGCTGCTCGGCGGCGTTGGTGCCGTCCAGGTCCAGGTCGGCGGTCAGGTCGGCGAGGAACGCGTTGAGGTCGATGGGCTTGCTCATGTCCTGCTCCTTGGTGTCGGTCGCCGGCGGCGGTTCCGACCGGCTGACACCAACGAAGTTAGGTTTCCGCGAGGCCGCTGCCATCGGGACCGAACCCGGTTCGCCGTCGTCGCGAACACAGGGAGCGATGCCGCCAATAGGGGATTGGCCCCTGTTTCGTCAACCGCGGTGAACCAGCCAACTGAGACGCACGTGTAGGTACGTCCGCCGCGAGCTGCCCAAGGGGAGAGTCCGATGTCGTACCAGGTTGGGCTGGATCTGGGATCGACCTTCACATGCGTGTCGACCTGGAGACGGGAACAGGCCGCGAGGCCTGAAGTGCTTGTGCCGTCCGTGGTTTTCCAATGTCCTGATGGGACGTTCCTCGTGGGAGAGGACGCCGAACTGCGCGCGCCGACCGATCCCGGTCGCGTTGCGCGGCAGTTCAAGAGCCGCATCGGCGATCCCACTCCGTTGCGGGTCGGTGACGCCGCGTTGACCGCGGAGGTGGTCACCGCGCGGTTTCTGGTGCGGTTGCTCGGTTCCCTGCCCGGCGGGAAGCCGGCGCGGGTGGCCGTGACCTACCCGGCGGGGTGGGGCCACTACCGGCTGGAGTCGTTGCGGTCGGCCCTGGCCGCGACCGGTCTGGCCGACGTGCTGTTCGTGCCGGAACCGCAGGCCGCGGTCCGCGCGCACGACGCCCGCGCGCGCCTGGAGGACGGCGCGGCCGTCGCCGTTTATGACCTTGGTGGCAAGACTTTCGGCGCGGCCGTGGTGCGCAAACTCGCCGCCGACCGGTTCGTGCTGGCCGGGCCGCCGGAGGAGCTGGAGATCGGCGGGCTCGACTTCGACGAGGTCGTGTTCGGGCACGTCGTCGAGGCGCTGCGGCCGGATTGGGACGCCCTGGACTCGACGGATCCCGCGGTGCTGAGGGCGGTCGCCGAGCTGCGGCGCGCCTGCACCGCGGCCAAGGAGCGGCTGTCCGCCGACACCGAGGTGCTGGTTCCCGTTGCGGTGCCAGGGATCGCGACGCGCGAGGTGCGGCTGGGACGGCCCGAGTTCGAGTCGATGATCCGGCCCGCGGTCGAGGAGACCGTGGCCACGCTCGACCGTGTGCTGCGGGCAGCCGGAACGCCACCGCGTGAGCTCGCCGCGGTGCTCCTGGTCGGTGGCTCGTCGCGGATTCCCCTGGTGACGCAGGAGGTCTCCGCGCAGCTCGGCCGGGCCGTGTCGCCGGCGCCGGACGGCCTGGCCGCCATCGGTGCCGCACTGGAGGCACGCGGTCTCGAATCGGAACCCGCCGCCGTCGCCACCGCGACGTGGACCCGGCGGCCACTGCCGGAAGCACCGAAGTCGTTGCGGCGCAAGCGGAAGAGGCTGGCACCGTTCGTGACGGCCGCTGTGCTCGCCGTGGCCGTCTCCAGTGCGTTGCTCACGAACAACGTGCTGACCAACAAGGCCGGCGCGAAGACGACGACCATCACCACGACGGTTCCGACCACGACGACGCAGACGACTGAGCAGCCCGCGGTCGTCGACTACGTGCCGAACCAGCAGCAGGCCCCGGCCGCGGTGCCGCGCCCGACGACGACGCAGCCGCCGAAACCCAAGCCCACCACCACCACCACGCGTCCGTCGACGACCGTCACCACGACGAAGACCACTGCGCCGCCGACTTCGACGACCACGGTCACGACCACGAGCGGCACGACGAAAGCCGGTGCCCCGTGACCAGACCTGAGAGACCTCCCCTGCCACGTTTCCGGCCCGTCGAACGGGTCAGACCGCGGGTGGTGAGAACCGCCGTGTGGTTGTGGATCACCGTCGCCGTGGTCCAGCTGACCAGTTCGGTGCTGGCGCTGACCGAGGCACGGGAGCTCGTGGCCGACCTGACCGCCCAGGTGGCGCAGGGGTTTCCGGCCGAAGCCGCGGTCACGCGGGAACGGGTGGCCGTCGCCGTGCTGGCGCTGCTGATCGGTGCCGGGGTGCTGCTGGCGTTGCTGGAGCTGGGATGTGCGATCGCGCTGCACCGGGGGCAGCGGTGGGCGCGAGTCGTGTTGGTGCTGCTGGCCGGTGCCGTGGTGGTGCACGCGGTGATCGCGGTCGGGGGACTGCGGTCGGTGTTCCTCGTGGGCCTGGTGGTGGCGGGCGCGATCGCCGTGGTCGCGGTGGTCGTCTCGTTCCTGCCGGCGGCACGGGTGTGGTTCGGAGGGGGAGAGCAGCGATGAGGGCACCTGAGGTCGACCAGGCGTGGAGAGCGGGGGACGCGGCCGCGGCGATCGAGGCCGCGGACCGGATCCTCGCCGCGGGGGCGGACGAGCACTGCCTCGCCGCGGGGGTGGCCGCCGCGGCCGCCGCGGCGGACGGTTCGCTGCTCGACGCGGCGGCTCGGTGGCGGGTGATCGCGACCGTGCTGACCGGCGCACCCGCCGTCGCCGCGCAGGGACGGGCGGCGCTGGCGGCCTGCCTCGGCGGTGACGTCGAGGCCGCCGATCGGGACCTGGCCGGGGCGCGCGAGCGGTTGTCGGGTGCGGCACCGCGCGGGCTGACCGTGTTCCTCGACGGTGTGGACGCCGCGATCGAGGCGGTGCGGGGCGGGTTCGGGCGCGCGGCACGGAGGCTGGCCGGGCTGGCGGTCGCCACGGTGCCGGTCGACGGGCTGGCGGCCGAGCAGTGGGACGACCTGGCCGTGACCGTGCTGATCGCCGGGGGTGACGACCGGACCGCCCGGGAAGTCCTGGCGGCGCACGAGGATCGTCCACCGACCGCGCGGCGACGGCTGCTCGCCGCCTGGCTGCACCTGCGGGCGGGACGGCTCGCCGAGGCACGGGCCGCGATCGCCTCCGCCGGTGACGCGCCGGTGCTGCGCCGGGACGCGGTGCTCGCGGCGGCCGTGACGATCGGTCTCGCGCGGCGTGCCGGTGACGCGGAGGCGTTGCGGGCGACCTGGCGTCGCGTCGCGCCGGTGGTGGCCGGTGCGGATGTCGAGGTGCTGCTGCTCGACGCGTGGGGTGAGCTTTCCGTTGGTGCGGCGGCGGTGTCGCGGTTCGAGGGCGAGACCGTGGTCGAGGCGATGACCTGTGCCATCGCCCAGGCCGGCGTGCCGCAGTGGGCGTTGCGGGTCAACCACTGGTGGAAGCTGCATCGCGCCGTTGCCGCCGGAGACGCCGAGGCGGCTGCGCAGGCCGCTGCGGCGTTGCAGGGCACGGAACGAGGGCCGGCCGCGCGCGCGTGGGCCTCCGTGGTGTGTGGCGCCGTGGACGGACGTGAGGTTGCGGCGGTGGCGGCGGGGTTGGACGACGCGTGGGAGGCCATGGCGTTGTGCGGTGCCGCTGCGGCGAAGCTGAGTGATCCGGCCGAGGCGCGGGAGCTGCTGAGCACCGGGCGGGCGTTGCGGGCGAGGTTCGCCACCGAGGAACCCGCTGACGGGCTGTCCAAGCGCGAGCGGTCCGTGGGCGAGTTGCTGCTGGACGGCTTGACGCAGAAGGAGATCGGGGCACGGTTGTACATCTCGCCGAAGACCGTGGAGCAACACGTGGCGCGGATCCGGCAGAAGCTCGCGGTGTCGAGCCGGGCCGAGCTGATCGCGGAGCTGCGGTCGCGCCTCGCCGGTTGATCCCCCCACTGAAACTTATAACCGACCGGGGGACTTGCCGCAAGACCCCGGTATTCCCCCACAATTCGTGCTCCTGAGCGAAGGGGGAATCCGAAATGCGATTTCTGGTGTCCACGATCGGGTCGCGGGGAGAGGCGCAGCCGGTCACCGCGCTGGCCGTGCGGCTGAAAGAACTGGGCAACGACGTGGAAGTCGTCGCGCCGCCCGACTTCGAAGAGCTCGTGACCGGCAACGGAATCGGCTTCACACCGGTCGGCCCGCACCTGCGCACGTTCTCGCCGGGGCAGCTGAAGCGCGAGGACCTGGGACGACTGGCCGAGGAGTCGGTGCGGGAGCAGTTCCGGGTCGTCGGCCGGGCGGCGGAGAAAGCGGACGTCCTGGTGGCGGGTGGTGCGCTGCAGCACGCCACGCGTTCGGTGGCGGAAAGCATCGGAGCGCATTACGTGTACGCGAGCTTCTGCGCGAACACACTGCCTTCACCGCATCACGCACCACCGGCGATGCTGGGTCGTGTTCCGGTGAGCGGAACGGCCGAGGAAAATCTCGCGCAATGGGAGCAGCACCGCCTCCTTTTCGCGAACTCGCGGCCCAGCCTCAACGCCGAACGCGCGAAGCTCGGCCTGGACCCGGTCGACGACGTCCGCGACCACGTCTTCGGCGACGACCCGTGGCTCGCGGCGGACCCGGTGCTCGGCCCGTGGCCCGGTCCCGGCGAGCTCTTCACGACCGGTGCCTGGCTCACCGACGACCAGCGCCCGCTCAGCCCCGAGCTGGAGGAGTTCCTGGCCGTCGGCGAACCGCCCGTCTACTTCGGGCTGGGCAGCATGCGAGGGGCTCAGGACACGGCGCACCAGGCGATCGCGTCGGCCCGCGAACTCGGCAAACGCGTTGTGCTGCAACAGGGGTGGGCCGGATTGGAACTCCCCGACGACGCCGGGGACTGCATCGCCGTCGGCGAGGTGAACCAGCAGGCGTTGTTCCGCCGTGTCGCCGCGATCGCCCACCACGGCGGCGCGGGCACCACCACGACGGCCGCGGCGTCGGGCAGGCCGCAGATCGTGCTGCCCCACATGTACGACCAGTACTACTGGGGTGAGCAGGTCGAGCGGCTCGGCATCGGGCGGTCCGCGAAGGCCGTCACCACCGAGGTCCTCGCCGGTGTGCTCGAACTGGCGGGCAAGGCGGCCGAGGTGGGCGCGCAGGTCCGCACGGACGGCGCGACGGTCGCCGCGGAACGGCTGATGAAGGTGAACCGGCCCAACTGAGACGTACGTGTTGTGGGTGTCCGCGCGTAAGGGGTGACCCGCACATGTCGTACCAGGTTGGGCTCGATCTCGGATCCGCAGGTACCGCCGTCGCCACCGCCTGGGGCGTCACGACCACCGGCCGCAGGTGGCGCGACCCGGCCGGGGAGATCACGCAGGTCCTCGACGACCTCGCGGCGAGGTACGGGGAGGCGCCGAGCCGGGTCGCCCTGACGCACCCGCTGTCGTGGCCGCACGAGCACCTCGAACAGCTGCGGCAGGACCTGATCGACGCGGGACGTGCGGACGTGTTGTTCGTGCCCGCGCCGCACGCCGCCGCGATCGCGTTCGAGGACAACGCGCCGATGCCGGACCACGGCACGATCGCCGTGTTCGACTTCGGGGCCACCGCGGCCGACATCACCCTGCTGCGCAAGCAAGGCGTGTTCCTGGTGACCGGGCGACCGGAGCGGGTCGACATCGGCGGGTTCGACCTCGACGACCTCGTCGTGGAGCACGTCGTCGCGAAGATCCGGACGCACAGCCCGGAACTGGTGCGGAGCTGCGTGGAGGCCAAGGAGCTGCTCGGCAGCTATCCGGAGGTCCGGATTCCGGTGCTGGCGGGCAACGAGGTCCGCGAGGTCAGGCTCAGCAGGCTGGAGTTCGAGGCGATCATCCGGCCGTCCGTCGAGCTGGCCGTCGACGCCCTCGAACGGGCGGCCGCGCTGTGCGAGCCCGACGTCGTCCTGCTCGTCGGTGGGTCGGCACGGATTCCGTTGGTGGCCAACGAGATCTCGGCGCGTCTGCACCTGCCGGTGATGCGGGCACCGGACGGTGCGGCCGCCATGGGAGCGTTCCTCGAAGCCGCTCAGCTGGAACCCGAACCCTCCGCGGCACCGGTGGCCCACCTGCCGGTGCCGCGCGAGGAAACGCAGGCCGCGCAACGGATTCCGGCCACGCCGTTCATCGCGGTCGCACTCGTGGCGCTGATCGTCGTGGGAGGGTGGGCCGCCCACGAGGTCATGAACCGGCCGGCGGTGGAGACGACCAGCGTTCAGCTGGCGCCACCGGGAACGGCTGTACTGCCGCACATCTAGAGCTTTCGCGCCTCGGGCGCGAACGGAACCCCGGTGTTGAGCGCCTTGGCGCCGACCGTGCACAGCTCACCGAGCATGCTCACGCCGATCGACAGCTGCGTGGGCGCGTGCTGGTCGAACAGCAGCGCGAACCCCAGCGACGCGCCGATCGACGTCACCCACACGAGCAACGTCCACGGCGTGTACCGCTGCCACAGGTGCCCGTCGCGTTCGAACAACCTGATCGTCATGCCCCGCAACGCGCCGAACGCGAACCCCGCGGCCAGCGGGAGCAGATAGGCCAGGTGGAAGTAGTGCACCGCGCGGATGCCGAAGAACAACAGGAACGCGGGCGGTGCCAGCAGGTCCCTGGCGTTGAGCGGTTCCCCCGTGAACCGGCGCACGAGCACGTACAGCACACCGGCCGCTATCAGCACATATGTCATTGCGTCCCCCTTAGTAGCATGACCCTGCTACTTAAACTAGCAGGGTCATGCTACAAAAGGGAGGTGTCACCGAGAGTCGTCGATCCCGTCGCCCGCCGCCGCGCTGTCGCCGAGGCGGTGTTCCGCGTGGTGGTGCGGGACGGCGTCGAACAGGCGTCGCTGCGCAACGTCGCGCTGGAGGCGGGGCTCGCGATCGGCTCGATCCGCCACTACTTCGACAGCCACGACGACATGATCATCTTCGCCGTCGAGGCGCTGGTCCAGTCGATCGACCAGCGCGTGATGGCGCACGTGCGGTCGCTCGGTGACCGTTCGGACGTCCGTCGTCCCGGTGAACGGGTGCTGGCCGAGGTGCTGCCGCTCGACGACCGCCGGCGCGACGAGGCCGTGCTGTGGCTGGCTTTCGCGACCGCCGCGCGGACCAGGCCTTCGCTGGTGCCGCACGCCGAACGGCTCCACGACGGGTTGCGGGAGCTCTGCCGCCGCGCCCTGACCGCGATGCACGCGTCCGGCTCGGTGGCGGCGGGCCTCGACCTCGCGCTGGAGACCGAACGGCTGGCGTCGCTGTTGAACGGACTCACCGTGGACGGCGTGCTGCAGCCGGACCGGATGACGCCGGAGCTCACGATGTCGTTGCTGCGCCGGCACCTCGACTCGTTGCGGTAGCCTCCACGACCCACACCGGGAGCTCCGGCAGGCCGTCGACGCCGGCCACGGGAATCACCCCCGGCGAGAACCGGGTGATCTCCCACCCGGCCCGCTCCACCGCGGTGCGCAGCTCGGGCTCGCTCACCTGGAACGGACCGTCCTCGAACGTGAGTGACGTCAGGTTCAGCAAAGCTCCGTCCACAGCGGCGTTGCGCAACGCCATCATCAGCCCAGGTCGTTGCTCCGGTGGCAGGCAGTGGAACAACGCGCTCGCCAGCACCGTGTCGAACCGGCCGGTGAACCGCGCCGCGTCGCCGACGACCCACTCGACGCCGTCACCGCGGGACCGGGCCGTCTCGATCGCGGTCGGTGCGATGTCGACCCCGGTGACCCGATGGCCGCGCGAAGCCAGGAAGAGGGCGTTGTCGCCGGTGCCGCAGCCCGCGTCCAGCACGTGCCCGCGGAACCGCCCGGCCGCTTCCCAGGCCACGACGACCGGCTGCGGCGCCCCGATGTCCCACGGCACGCCGGTGTGCGGCACGCCCTCGACCAGCTCCCCGCCGCGGTAGAACCCCTCGAAATCAACCATGCGACCAGCTTGACGAGCTGAGAAGCGAACTGTCGGCTGTAAGCGCAGATGCGGCGGAATCCGCCACAAACTAGCCTTGAAAAGGTGGAATCCATCGACCGAAGACTGGTCCACGCGCTCCAGATCGACGGCCGCGCCCCGTTCGCGAAGATCGCCGACGTGCTGGGCATCTCCGAGCACACCGCCGCTCGTCGCCACCAGCGGCTCAAGGAGCGCGGCATCAGGGTGCGGGGCGCGCTCAACCGGTTCCGGCTGGGCCACCACGCCTGGACGTTGCGACTGCGCTGCACGCCGGACGCGGG
Source organism: Lentzea sp. NPDC004789 (assembly GCF_053601075.1). Lineage (NCBI taxonomy): Bacteria > Bacillati > Actinomycetota > Actinomycetes > Pseudonocardiales > Pseudonocardiaceae > Lentzea > Lentzea sp. NPDC004789. The sequence goes on from NZ_JBSGBE010000007.1 coordinate 308,803, forward strand.
TCCCGCGCTGGCCCAGGCGCTGGCGCGCCGCGACGACACGTTCTGGGTGCACCTGATGTCCGGCGGCACCGAGATCTCGTGCCTGCAACAGGTGCGGGACCCGGACGAGCTGCTGCTCGACCGGCTGCCGCGGCGCCTGGTCGACGTGAGCGCGCACAACGTCCTGCGGGGCTTCGTGTCGCCCGGCACGTGGCGCGGTCTCGCCTGTCTCGAACCGGACGAGGTCGCGGCCCTGCGCCCGGAGTTCGAGCCGGAACCGCCCACCGAGCTGACACCCCTGGACGAGGCGTTGCTCAGAACGCTCGAAGTGGACGGACGCGTCAGCTACGCGGACCTCGCGACGGCCACGAGGACCTCCGAGTCGACCGCCCGCAGGCGCGTCGAGCACCTCAGGAGAACCGGGGTGCTGGAGTTGCAACTCGACGCCGATCCATCACGATTCGGTTTCGCGACCCAGGCCAGGCTGTGGATGCGGGTGGAACCGCGAAATCTGGCCGAAGTCGGGGCAACCCTCGCCACCCACTCGGAGGTGTACTTCGCGGCCGCCACGACAGGACCGGCGAACCTGGTGGCCAGTGTCACGTGCCGGAGCGGTGGAGACCTGTACCGGTATCTGACCGAGCGCATCGGGAGCCTCGACGGTGTGCGCGAATCGGAGACCGCGCCGGTGCTCCGCACGCTCAAACGTGTCGCTCTGAGCGAGGATGAGGCATCCTCGTACCGCACCTGAAGGTCATCTGGGGGATGGAGGTGTGAGCGTGCGAGCGCTCGTACTAGGACCCGTCGAGGTATGGGTCGGCGACAGGCAGGTGAGTCTCGGCGGGCCGAAGCCGAGAACGCTGCTGGCCGCCTTGCTGCTGCAACCGCGCCAGGTCGTGCCGGTGGAGCGGCTGATCGACCTGATCTGGGACGAGTCGCCGCCGCAGACGGCGGGCGCGCTGGTGCACACCTACGTGTCGTCACTGCGCCGCGCGGTCGGCAAGGCCCTGGTCACCAGGGCACCGGGCTACCTGCTGGACCTGGACAGCGACGTCGAGCAGTTCAACCGGCACCTGACCACGGCACGGCAGGCGGAACGGGCCGACGACCCGGCCACCGCCATCACGCACTACCAGCACGGGCTCGCGTTGTGGCGCGGTCCGGCCCTGCACGGCGTCGAGTCGGCGTTCGCCCGCGGGCACGCGTTGACGCTGGAGGAGTCCAGGCTGAGTGCCGAGGAGGGCCTCGGCCGGTGCGAGCTCGCGCAGAACCGGGTCGAGGACGCCATCGCTCGGCTGTCGGCGCTGGCCAACGCGCACCCGGCGCGCGAGGAGACCCGTGAGCTGCTCATGCGGGCCTTCCACCGCGCCGGACGGCAGGCGGACGCGCTCACCGTCTACCGGGACGCCCGCGAGTACCTGCTCGACGAGCTCGGCATCGAGCCGGGCGAGCGGTTGCGCGAGCTGCAGACGGCGATCCTCAACGGCACGCTGGAGGCCGCGCCGCCCAGGACCGCCGTGGTGGCGGCGCCGGTCGTGACGACGCAGCAGGTCGTCCCGCACCACCTGCCGCCCGACATCAGCGACTTCACCGGCCGCGAGGAGGCGCTGAAGCAGGTCCTCGGCCTCACCGAGGGCCGGGAGGACCGCACCGCGACGCCCACCGTGGTCGTGTCCGGGTTCGGTGGCGCCGGCAAGTCCGCGCTCGCCGTGCACGCCGCCCACCTGCTGCGCAGGTCCTATCCGGACGGTCAGCTGTTCGCGGACCTGCGCGGCGCGGGACGCGATCTGGAACCGCAGGAGGTGATCGGGCGGTTCCTCGGGCTGCTCGGCATCGCGGGCCAGGACCAGCCGGCCGCACCGGACGAGCGCGTCGAGCTGTACCGGCGCACGCTGTCGGACCGGCGGCTGGTGATCGTGCTCGACAACGCCCGCAGCGAGGCCCAGGTCCGGCCGCTGCTGCCGGGCAACGCGAACTGCTTCGTGATCATCACGAGCCGCAGCAGGCTCACCGGACTGGAAGGTGCCGAGCCGATCGAGCTCGGATTCTTCAACTCCGCGGTCAGCGAGGAGATGCTCAGCCGGATCGTCGGGGTCGACCGGGTTCGCGCGGAACCCGAAGCGGCGCACCGGATCGCGGAACTGTGCGGCGGGGTGCCGCTCGCGTTGCGGGCGGCGGGGGCGAAGCTGCTGGCGCGGCCGCACTGGCCGTTGAAGACGCTCGCCAAGCGGTTGTCGGACGAGCGCAGGCGCCTGGACGAGCTGGAGACGGGCGACCTCGCCATCCGGTCGTCGCTGAAGCTCAACTACTCCGAGCTGGACGCCCCGCACCGCAAGGCCTTCCACCTGCTGTCGCTGCTCGACCTGCCGGACTTCGGCGCGTGGGTCGCGGCACCGTTGCTGGACATCTCGCCGTACGACGCGGAGGACGTCGTCGAGCACCTCGTGGACCTGCGGCTGGTGGACGTCGCCGGGGTCGACCAGATCGGCCGGGTGCGCTACCGGTTCCACGACCTGGTGCAGCTCTTCGGTGCCGAGCAGGCCGCTCACGAGCCCGCGACCCAGGCCGTGACGCGCCTGCTGGAGACGTGGCTCGCGCTCGTCGAGACCGGGGTGAGGAAGCTGCCGCGGGTGACGCTGGGACTGCGTCCCCAGCTGCACACCGAGATCGAGCTGGATCCGCGGCTCGCCGACGACGTCGAGGAGGACCCGACCGGCTGGCTGCACTCCGAGACCGACGCGGTGGTGCGGGCCGTCGAACGCGCCCACGACCTCGGCGTCGACGAGCTGACCACGACCGTGATCACGTCGCTGCTGTCGTCGCCCTTCGCGGCGCGCAACGAGTTCGGCAACTGGCAGCGCACCCACGAGGTGGCGCTGCGGTCGGCACGGGAACGCGGCAACCGGCGGGCGGAGGCGGTGCTGCTGGCCGGGCTCGGGCAGTTGCGCTACGAGCAGGACGACTTCGCGGCGGCGCTGACGAGCTTCCAGCAGGCCGCGGAGATCGCGACCGAGATCGACGAACCGGAGACGCTCGCCGTCGCGTGCGTCGGCATGGGCACGGTCTACCGCGACCTGGCCGAGTTCGGTCGGGCGCGCGAGCTGCTCGACCGGGCGATCTCGTTGGGGGACAACGGGGTCGTCGCGGCGGCCAGCTACGGCGTCGGCGCGATCCACCGCGACCACGGCGACCTGGCCGAGGCCACGCGGGCGTTCGAGCGGTGCGTGGAGCTGTACCGGATGCAGGACGACCAGCGCGGGGAAGGGCTGGCGTTGCGCGGCCTGAGCCTGTGCCACCGCGCGGCCGGGGCGTTCGCGGACGCCGTGGCGCTGAGCCGGGAGGCCGAGCAGATCCTGCGCGAGGCGGGCGACGAGCTCGGTGCCACGTACGCGGCCCAGTCGCTCGCGAAGGCGTTGCTGCGGGCGGGCGAGCTGGAGGGCGTCGACGACCTCCTGGCCGAGTGCCTGGAGGTCTGCACGCGTCAGCACGACCGGTTCGGCGTCGCGTTGATGACCCGGACGCTCGGTGAGGTCGCGTTGGCGCAGGGGCGTGTCGACGAGGCGGCGGCGCTGCTGGAGGACGCGCTGGGGCAGTGGACCGCGCTGGGACTGCCGATCTGGCAGGCCCGCACGATGCGCGATCTCGCCGCGGCCACTGAGGACGACGAGATGTGGTTGCGGGCCAAGGAGTTGTTCGCGCAGCTCGGTGCGCGGGAGGCCACAGAACTGGAAGGGCTGGGCGCCGCCGGGTGGCGCTCAGCTCGTTAGCGGTCGTTCACGCGCGCGGCGTCACCTGGACGTCGCGCGCGGTCAGCTCGGCGCCGCAGTCGGTGCACTCGACCTTCGCCCGCACACCGCCACCGCAGTCGCGGTGGTGCAGGTGGAACGACTCCTCTTCCTCCGGGACCATCCACTTCTCGCCCCACGTCCGCAGCGCCATCATCACCGGGTAGAGGTCCCGGCCCTTCTCGGTGAGCCGGTATTCGTGCCGTGTGCGGCCCTCGTCCTGATACGGCACGCGCTTCAGCACACCTTCCTGCAGCAGCGCGTTCAGGCGGTCCGTCAGCACGCTGCGGGAGATCTCCATCGTCGTCTGGAAGTCCTCGAAGCGGCGGGTGCCCAGGAAGATCTGGCGGAGCAGCAGCAACGTCCAGCGCTCGCCCAGCAGCGCGGCGGGACGGCCCAGTGCGCAGGGCATGCTGGCGAAACTCGCGTACGGCATGAACCCAGAATACTCCTTGCGTTCGTTTTTCGAACTCAGCTACAGTTCGGATTCCGAACCCAGGGAGACGATCCTCATGCGCGTCACCGAGCTCAACCGCGACACCGCGCCGGAAGCTGTCGACGCCGTGTTCGCAGGACTGTCCGCGCGAAGCCGTTACCTGCGGTTTCACGCTCCGACGCCCCGAATGACCGCGTCCGCCCGCCGGGTGCTGGTCGACGTGGACGGGCAACGGCACGCCGCCGTGTGCGCCCGGATCGGCGGCGACCCGGTCGGCATCGCCAGGGTGATCAGGACCGGTGAGCGCACCGCGGAGATCGCGGTGGCGGTCGTCGACCTGTGGCAACGCCGAGGGGTCGGCAGGCGTCTGCTGGAGGAGCTCACCGCGGTGGCGGCGCGGATGGGGGTCGCGGAACTGCACGGCGACGTGCTGCCGGACAACGAGGCCATGCTCGCCCTGGCGCGCAAGGTCCTGCCCGGCGTGCGGCTGACCAGGGAGATCGACACGATCGTGCTGCGCTACCCGCTCGCGTGGGTGACCGCGGAGATCACCGACGCCGACCTTATAGACAGCTTGCAGGTGATTTAGAGGTCGATCTTCGACCATGGCCGCGTGACCACCGCACGTGCCGCCGGCCCGCTGATCAGCCGCTCCGAGATCGTGGAGCGCGCCTGTTCGTGGCTGCGCGACTCGGTCCCGTACGGCCAGGCGAAGTTCCACCAGAACGAGCACGGCATCTACCGCGCCGACTGCTCGGGGTTCGTGTCGATGGCGTGGGGGCTGCCCGGCAAGCCGGAGGACCGGCACGGCGGGCTCGACACGCCGGCCCTGGTCGAGGTGAGCGCCCTGATCGCACCGGAGGACCTGAAGGCCGGTGACGTGATCATCCGCGCGGACGGCACCAGCCAGACCAGACACGTCGTGATCTTCGCGGCGTGGGCGGAGGAACCCGGCCGGTACTGGGCGTACGAGCAGGCGGGTGGTCACCGCACCCGCCTGCGTTGCGTCATCTACCCGTACGAGACGGCGGCCGAGCTGTACGCGCCGCGCCGCTACCTCAGCGTCCGCGAACCGTGAACGAGTAGTCGCCCGTCCTGCCGTTCTCCGACCAGATCAGGAGCTGAGTCCTGCCGTTCTCGCCCTCGTGCTTGGGGTTCCAGCAGACGTAGTGCGGTGTGTAGGTCTTCGCCTCGTCGTCCGCGGTCTCGGAGGAGAAGCCCAGCTGGATGTCCTCGCAGGGCTTGCCGTCCTCGATCGCCACGCTCGCCGCGTCGAACGTGTGGACGTCGACCCGGCCCGGCACGTCGAGCTCGCCCTTGACCTCGCCCAGCTCGGTCCGGAACGCGCGCTTCTTCAGCGTCACCAGCCGGAAGGCGTACCTGCCCGGTGTGCCCTCGTGCCCGGAGACGACGAGCTTGTGCCTGCCGGGCGCGGTGACGCCGAACTGGTTCGGGCCGGGCAGGCCGTTGCCCTTCTGGTTCGCACCGCTCTCCTCCGCGGTCGCGATCCTGAAGTCGATCTCGCCCTGGACGTCGACGAGCTCGAACTCCGTGGCGGCACCGAGGTCGATGTCGTAGGTGTCCTGCTCGTCGGCGCTCGCGATGTCACCGGCGCGGCTGTCGCCGTCCTCGACGTCACCCGTGGTCTTCTGCTGCACGCCCTGCGGTTCGGGTGTCTTCGTCGTGGTGGACGTTGCCGCTGTGCCGCATCCCGCGAGGACTGCGACGAGCCCGGCGATGATGGTGGTTCTCACTGTTCTCCCTCGTGCACGGTCCAGCCCGACTGGTGCGGGACCAGGACCCTCAGTGCGGTGCTCGTGTCCTCGAAGTGGCGCAGCAGCTCCGGCGGCAACGCGGAGACCTCGCTGGTCGCGCAGCGCAGATCGTGCGGTACGTGGTCGTCGAAGAGCGACTGTTGTTCCACATAGGGCAGTGGCCGGGCCTGATCGACCAAAGGCCTTGCCTTGACCCGCAGAGGTCTGGCAAGGGACGCCCCGATCACCGGATCGCCCAGGAACGCCGGCACGACCGCCAGCACCCGCCGTCCCACCAGATCGCCCGGCACGAACCGTTCCGGCGGGGCGGTGACGTAGGCGGCCAGCCCGGCGAACTCGCGTCCCCTCCGCGCGAGCTCGCCGAGCACCCCCAGCGCGGTGGGCGCGTCCGCCAGCCGGTACAGCAGCACGCCGCCGTAGACCTTGTGGTCCAACGGGTGCAGCCGCAGCGTGACGCTGGTGACCACGCCCTCCGGCTCCTCGGTGGTGACCAGCCGGCCGTCCGCCGCGATGCACTCGGCGCGGACCAGGTTGTCCCTGGTCGTCCCGTGCAACGGCGTCAGCCAGCCCCGTGCCCTCCCCAGCACGGCGCCGACCACCGAGGCGCGCGACAGCCGCGGGCCGGGCGTGGCCAGCCCGTGCGCCTGCGTCGCCGCGTCCAGCTCCGCCCACGTCGCCCCCGCCTGCACCTCGGCCGTGCCGCCGGAGATCGTGATCCCCTTCAACGCGGTCAGGTCCAGCGCCAGCTCGTCCGGGCGCGGCCGCCGGCTCGTCGTGACCCGGATCCGTTGCCGCGCCGCGAACCGCACGGCCGCCGAGACGTCGTGCGGTGTGGCCGCACGCACCTCGGCGAGCGCGGCGCTCCCCCCGCGGTCCGGCGTTCGCACGGTTCCCCTGACCGCCGTGCACAACGTCGTGATGTCCATGCGGCAAAGCCTGGCGACCCGGCGTTTCACGGACGTCTCACGTGAGATGCTGACCTTGTGCCTCTCCTCTCGGTACGGCTTCTCGGGCCCGTTGAGCTGCGGTTTTCCGACGTGACGATCACGCTGGACCGGCCGCTGGAACGGGCGTTGGCCGCCCGGCTCTCGCTGGCGCGCGGTGCCGCCGTGCCGGACGAGCGCCTCGCCCGCGACCTCTGGGGCGACGTCGACCTGGCCCGGCCGCGCGAACGTCTGCGGGTGCTGGCGTCACGGCTGCGGGCGAACCTCGGGGACGCCGCGAGCGCGTTGTCGCGGACCGGCGCCGGCTACCTGCTCAACGCCGAACCGTCCGATGTGGTCGCTGCCGAACGGGCGTTGTCCGACGGCAGCAGGGAGGCGATCGTCGCGGCACTGGCGTTGTGGCGCGGCGACTCGTTGGCCGACTTGCGCGCGGTGCCGTTCGGGTTCGCCGAGGGGGAGCGCCTCGACGCTCTGCGCGTCGATCTGCGGGTCGCGCGGCTGGCCGTCGACCAGGAGTCCGGCGCGGGCGGCGAGCTGCGGGCCGAGCTGGAGGAGCTGGTCGCCGAGCACCCGTTGCACGAGCGGTTGAGCTGCATGCTCGCGCTCGCGCTGTACCGGGGCGGGCGGCAGGCCGACGCGCTCGCGGTGCTGTCCCGGTTGCGCACCCGTCTTTCCGACGAGCTGGGCGTGGATCCGGCGCCGGAGACCGTGTCGATGGAACTGCAGATCCTGCGCCAGGAAGCTCCTGGTGGGACACCGAGACGACGGTTGCCCGCGGCCGGGACGACGTTCCTGGGCCGGGACGCGGACCGGGCCGCGGTCGCCGAACGGTTGTCGGTGACGCGGCTCGTGACGCTGACCGGGGTCGCGGGCAGCGGCAAGACCCGGCTGGCACTGGAAGTGGCGCGCGTGGTCGAGCGGCCGGTGGTGTGGCTCGACCTCACGGCGGTGCGGGCCGAGGACGAGATCCTGCCCGCGCTGGTCGCCGCGGCCGGCGACGACTACCTGGCGGAGCTCGAAGGCGCGGTGCTCGTCGTCGACAACGCCGAGCACGTCCTGCCGGCGGCGTCCTCGGTGGTCGCGGACCTGTTGTCGCACACCGGGAAGCTGTCGGTGCTCGCCACCTCGCAGCGGCCGTTGCTCGTGGCCGGCGAGGAGGTCCGGCACGTCGGAGCGTTGCCTGCCTCGGCCGCCGCGATGCTCTTCTGCGACCGCAGTGGCGCCGAACCGTCCGCCGACGTCGACGCCATCTGCGCCGCCGTCGACCACCTGCCGCTGGGCGTCGAGCTGGCCGCCGGTCTCACCCGCACGCTGTCGGTCCCGCAGCTGGCCAGGCGCCTCGACGACCGGCTGCGGTTGCTCGTCGGCGGCCTGCGGGACAGCCGTCAGCGGCACAGCAGCCTGCGCGCGGCCCTGGACTGGAGCCACGAGCTGCTGGACGACGTGCAGCAGGCCGTGCTGCGTCGTGCGGCCGTGTTCCTGGGCGGCTGGACGCTCGAAGCCGCCGAGGAGGTCCTCGCGTTCGACGGGGTGGACGTCGCCGACGTCGCCGCCACGCTGACCGAGCTGGCCGACCGCAACCTGGTGGCGGTGTCCGAGGGGCCGCGGTTCCGGATGCTGGAGACCGTCCGCCACTACGCCCTCGACAAGCTGCGCGCCGAGGACGAGGCCGTGCGCGCCCGGCACCTCGCCTGGTGCGCCGGGTTCCTGGCGGCGCGCGACGTGCGGGGCGACGCGGCGGCCGTCATGGGCGAGCTGTACGAGGAGTGGCCGAACCTGCTGTCGGCGATGGAGTCCGCCGCGGGAACGCCGCGCGCGGGTGAGGGCCTGCGGCTGGCCGTCGCGATGCAGGACGCGTGGATGGTCCGGGGACTGGTCGTGCAGGCCGCCCGCGTCTACGAGGACCTCATCGACGCCGACGTGCCCGACGACGTCCGCGCCCTCGCCCTGTGCAACTACGGCTTCTTCTGCACGCAGATCGGCCGGCTGACGCTCGCCACGTCGTTGCTCGACCGCGCCGCGCCGCTCGTCACGGACGACCTCGTGACCATCCGCGTCTTCTACTACCGCGCCATCACCGAGATCCAGCGCGGCTACCCGGCGCAGGCCATCTCCTGGGCCGAACGCGGCCATGCCGCAGCCGAACGCATCGAGCACGTCACCTACGTCTCCGCGTTGGGCTGTGTGCTCGCCATCGCGCAGATGTACGCGGGCGACCTCGACGCGTCGTTGCGCAACCACCTCGCCGCGAACGCCATCGACCGTTCTCTGGGCGACGAACACGGCCTCGCGCGCGGCCTGGTGAACGAGGCCATGACGCTGTTGAGCGGCGGCGACATCGAGGGTGCGCTGGCACGTGCCGACGAGGCCGAGGCCCTCTCGGACCGTCTCGGCGACGTGCTCGGCGCCACGCACGTGGGCATGATCAGGGCCAGGGCCGCCCTGCTCGCCGGCCGGGTGGACGAGGCGGTCGACCGGCTGCGCACCGTCCTGGGCGACGCCGAGGCGGGGGCGGACACGGGTCTGCTGCGGGTGGACCTCGCGCACGCGTTGGTCCTTCGGGGTGATGTCGCCGAGGCCGCCGCCGAACTGGCGCAGGCCGCGTCGGTGAGCGACGAGCAGGACCTCACGTGGCTCGCCGTGCAACCGGTGGCCGCGGCACTGGCCGCGCAGGAAGGTGATCTCGCCCGCGCGGGCGAGATCACGGCGGCCGCGCGGGCGGAGTTCGCTGCCCGCGGGTTCGGCTGGCCGTTCACCGTTGACCGGCTCGTTGCCCTCTCACCACCGGCAACCGGTCCGCAACCGGGTGTTCAAGATCGTCACCCGACAGGGCGGTGAGTCGGAATTCGGGCCGTTCGACTGGACCAAAACTTCACATCGTCTTGCTACGGTGGCCCGCATGAAGTCGTGGGGGATGTTGGCGGTCGCCGCGGCGGCCATCACGTTCGGCTCGACGCTGGCCATGCCGGACGTCGCGGTCGCTGCTGCCGAGGGTGGGGTGGTCTGCGGTACGTACGAGGCCAACTCCAAGATCACCCGGAGCGAGATCCTGGCGCGTTCGCGCACGTGGATCAGCGCCCGCGTGCCCTACAGCCAGAGCGACTGCTTCGGCAACAGGTACGGCGCCTACCGCACCGACTGCTCGGGCTACGTGTCGATGGCCTGGGGCCTGCGCATCTCCTACACGACCCACATCCTCGAGCAGGTCGCGCACCGCATCGACTGGGAGGACCTCCGCCCCGGCGACGCGCTCAACGACCGCGAGAACCACGTCGCGCTGTTCATCGGCTGGGCCGACGCGGCCAAGACGCGGCCGATCGTGCGCGAGCAGGCCGGTCCGGACGGTGCGCTCCCGGTGCAGCGCGTGTGGAGCGCGAGCACGGCCAAGCGGTACGTGCCGCTGCGCTACAACGGCGTGGTCGACGCCGGCGGCAGCAGCGAGACGCCCAGCGACACCCCGGTCACGGACAAGCCGGTCGTGAGCTCCGGCCCGCAGATCTCCAACACCGCGCAGCAGCAGCTGGAGATCTACGCGCGCGCCGCGGACGGCACGATCATCACCAACTTCCACAAGACGAGCCGCTGGAACGGCTGGCAGCAGCTCGGCCCCGAGGTCTTCGCCGGTGACCCGGTCGCGCTGATGAACCCGGAGACGAAGATCGTCGAGGTGTTCGCGCGCGGCACGGACGGCAAGGTCTACCGCCGCGTCGACGGCAAGTGGGCCGCGCTCGGCGACACGGCCGTGGCGGGCGAGCCCGTGCTGTGGTGGAACGAGAAGACCAAGGCCGTCGAGGTCCTGGCCCGCGGCACGGACGGTGCCCTGCTGCGCTTCACCGACAAGTGGGCGCCGGTCGGCGACCGCAAGATCCAGGGCAACCCGGCCGTCGCCGACAAGGACGTCTACGCGCGTTCCGCCGACGACCGGCTGGTCAAGTTCGACGGCGAGAAGTGGCAGGACCAGGGCGACACGAAGATCGTGAGCGACCCGAGCGTCGCCGTCGACCAGGTCTTCGTGCGCACCGCGTCCGGCAGCGTCGAGCAGTACGCGGCGGGCGTCTGGAAGTCGCTGGGCGGCAAGGGCACCGGCGCGCCGTCGGCGGTGTTCAACACGACGACCGGCTCCATTGACGTCGTGCAGCTCGGCGAGGGCGGCATCGTGGAGCACTCCCGCGCGACCGCGGGCGGCTTCACCGCGTGGGCCAAGCTCGGCACCACCAAGGTCGCCGAGGCGCCGACCGCGATGTACCACGCGCAGACCAAGACCATCGAGGTGTTCGCGCGCACGGACGACGGCAAGCTGATCCGCCGCTTCTACAAGGAGAAGGCGGGCTGGAGCCAGTGGGCGCTGCTGAGCGACCGGGCGATCAGCTGACCTGACCGCGAACAAGGCCGCGACTCCGCAGGGAGTCGCGGCCTTGTTCGTTCAGGTCAGCAGTTCGCGAAGACGTCCTTGGCCGCGGGAAGGCCGCTGGCCTGGTCACCCGCGATGGCCGCCGCCCGCAGCGCGCGTGCCGCGTCCCGGCACTTCTGCGACGACGCCGCGTCGGCCTCGGCCTTCTTCTGCGCGGCCTCCGCCAGCTTCTGCAGGTCGGCGGCGCGCGTCGCGTCTTCCTTGCTCTCCTTGACCTTCCTGGTGAGGTCTGAGATCTCGCGGTCCTTGCCCTCGATCTGCTTGGACAGGCCGGCGGTGTGGTCCTTCTCCTGAACGAGCAGCACGCCGCAGATCCCGGCCGCGCCGAACAGCAGCACGACGAGCACCGTCAGCACGATGACGCCGGTCTTCCGCGGCTTCGGCGGCGCCACCTGTGCGACAGGCTCTGGCGTGGGCTGCTGCGGTGGGAACGCGGGCGTGTAGACGTCGAACTCCAGCGGCGGCTGCGCGGCCGGTGCCTCCGGCTCGACCGCCGGCTGCTGCGCGTCGTGAACAGGATCGGTCATGATTTCCCCCAAAGAAAGTGCCCCCTTGCGCCTATCATCGCCGCGCCGTCAACGCCGTTACGTGAGGCGTCCCACAGCGTCGACGACCAGGTCGAAGAACCGGTCCACGTCGAGCCCGACGGCGACTCGCGCGTTGGGTTCCCGGCCGAGCCGCCCGTGCAGGTCGACGACGGTCGCGCCGCGCGTGAACGTCCCCGCGGTCTCGATGCCCACGAACGCCTCGACGCACGTCACCAGCGTCGGATCGATCACCCGTGCGACCGCCACCGGGTCGTGCAGCGGTGGTGCCGCGAACCCGAACACCTCGCGGTAGGTGGCCGCGAAGAACGTCATCAGGTCCCCGCAGATCCGCCCGAGCGGTCCCAAAGCGTTCAACCGCGCCACAACCGCGGGCGTGACCAGCGCCTGGTGCGTCACGTTCAACCCGATCATGGTGACCGGCACACCGCTGGTGAAGACGATCTCCGCGGCCTCGGGGTCGACGTAGATGTTGAACTCCGCGTACGGCGTCGTGTTGCCCCGCTCGGTCGACCCGCCCATGAGCACGATCTCGCGCACCGCGGCCGTTCCGTAGCGCTGCAAGTACAAAGCCACGTTCGTCAACGCACCTGTCGCGACCAGAGTTGCCGGCATCGCCGCGCGCATCACGTCGATCGCGTGGTCCTCAACCACGCCGGCGGAAACCGAGCCGAACGCCGGTCCGTCCATTCCGGACTCGCCGTGGATGTCCTCCGCCACGTGCAGCGGCCGCACCAACGGGCGGGCGCACCCGCGCGCGATCGGCACCGGAATTCCGGCCGCCGAACAGATCCGCCGAGCGTTCAGCGTGACCTTGTCCAAAGTCTGGTTCGCGGCCACGGTCGTGATCGCGCGAAGATCGATCTCAGGCGCTCCGGCGGCCAGCAGAATCGCGATGGCGTCGTCGTGGCCGGGGTCGCAGTCGAGCACTACTGGGATGGGCATGAGGCCATCATCGGGGTTCACGTCCATGAAACACCCGAAAACGTTTTCGCGAACCCTTGACGAGGTCAGGGCCGGTGCGGCTAGCGTGTGGAAACCGTTTACCGGGGAGGTTTGCGATGGCCCGCAGGCGCTACGCCGTGGTCGGCACGGGAGCACGGGCCGAGCGGCACGTCCACGCCATCGCGGTCGAGCACGCGGCCACCTGTCAGCTGGTCGCGTTCGCCGACGTGAACCGCACCCGGATGGACGTCCACAACGACCGGCTCGTTGCGCAGGGGGTCGAGCCGGTCCCCACGTACGACGCGGGTGACTTCCTCAGGATGCTCGACGAGCAGCAGGTCGACGCGGTCGTGGTGACGACCGTCGACCGCCACCACGTCACCTACGTCGTGGAAGCGCTCGACGCCGGTCGTGACGTCGTGACGGAGAAGCCGATGACGACGGACGTGCCGTCGGCGCGCAAGATCCTGGACGCGGTGCACCGCAACGACGGCAACGTCACCGTCACGTTCAACTACCGCTACAACCCGATCCACGAGAAGGTGCGCGAGCTGCTCGCGGGAGGCGCGGTCGGCGAGATCGGGTCGGTGCACTTCGAGTGGCTGCTCGACACCCGGCACGGCGCCGACTACTTCCGCCGCTGGCACCGCGACAAGGCCAACTCCGGCGGGCTCATGGTGCACAAGGCGACGCACCACTTCGACCTGCTCAACTGGTGGGTCGGCGCGATCCCGGAGACGGTCTACGCGCACGGCCGGTTGTTCTTCTACGGCGACGAGAACGGCAAGCGCCACGGCTACACCGACGACGAGCGGTTCGCGTTGAAGCTGGAGCAGAACGACTGGTTGAAGAAGCTCTACCTCGACGCGCAGCACGAGGACGGGTACCGCCGCGACCAGAACCCGTTCGAGCCCGGTGTGTCCATTGAGGACGACATGTCGGTGATCGTGCGCTACGCCGGCGGCGCGAACCTGACCTACCACCTCACGGCCTACTCGCCGTGGGAGGGCTACCGGTTGATGGTCAACGGCAGCAAGGGGCGTCTCGAACTGGAAGTCGTCGAGAACTCCTGGGTGTCGAGCCAGCACCCGGCCGTGCACGGCGTCGACGCCAACCCGGAAGACGGGTGGGCGAAGCTCTCCGTGCAACGCCTGTTCGAGGAACGGGAAGAGATCCCGGTGGAGTACGACCGGGACGGTCACGGCGGTGCCGACCAGCGCATGGTCGACGCGCTGTACGGGCCGGCCGGGCAGGAAGACCCGTTGGGACGCAAGGCAACGCACTACGACGGCACCCTCTCGCTGCTGACCGGTTTCGCCGCCAACCGCAGCTTCGAGACCGGAGAACCGGTCCGCGTCGTCGACGTCATCGATCTCCGATGAGAGGAGACCCGTGAAAGCGCGCTGTGCCATTTCCGACCCCCAAAAGGGGGTCTCCCGCCCCCACCGGGTCGTGGGCTTGTTGTTGTGCACCGCGCTGGCGGCGAGCGCATGCGGTTCGGGAAGCAGCAGCGGCCAGGCCGAGATCCGCTTCATCTGGTGGGGCAACGACGACCGCGCCAAGGTGACCAACGAGGCGGTGCGGCTGTTCGAGAGCCGCAACGCGAACATCAAGGTCTCGACCTCGTTCCAGAACTTCCAGAACTACTTCGAGAAGCTCTCCACCGAGATCGCGGGCGGCAACGCGCCGGACGTGATCCAGATGGACTACCGCTACCTCAACGAGTACGCGGGCCGCAACGTGCTGCTCGACCTCACCCCGTACGTGGGCAAGGAAATTCGAACGGCGGACTGGAACTCCGGCTTCATCGGCAGCGGCAGGCTGAACGGCAGGCAGGTCGCGATGCCGTTGGCGCAGAACGCCACCGCGATCGTGTACGACCCGAAGCTCTTCGACGCGGCCGGGGCCGAGGCGCCCGAGCTCGGCTGGACCTGGGCCGACTACGAGGAGCGTGCGGCGAAGATCCAGGCGAGCACCGGCGGCAAGATCGCGGGCTCGACGGACTTCGGCGGCACCGAGGACGTCTTCGAGACCTGGTTGCGCCAGCACGGCAGGAAGCTCTACGCCGAGGACGGCGGGCTCGGGTACTCGAAGGACGACCTGAAGGCGTTCTGGCAGCTCTCCAAGGACTTCCGCGACGGCCACGCCACCACGCCGCCGGAGCTCGTGACCACGCTGAACGCCGGTGCCGAGCAGACGCCGATGGGCAAGAGGCTGTCCGCGTCCGAGCACACCTACGACAGCCTCTACGGCGGCTACAACACCGTGCGCCCGGACGAGCTCAAGCTCGGCCCGTACCCGAGCGACAGCAAGGAGACGCTCGGTTCGTACCGCAAGCCGTCACAGCTGATCAGCGCCTCCGCCCGCACCAAGAACAAGGACGCGGCGGTCAAGCTGATCGACTTCCTGCTCAACGACCCGGACGCGGGCAAGATCCTCGGTGCCAACCGCGGCCTGCCGGCGAACCTCAAGATCCGCGAGGCCGTGGCGCAGAACCTCAGCGGTGCCAACAAGGTGATCTTCGACTACGAGAAGGCGGTGGACGCGAAGCTCGGCGACGCGCCACCCGCCCCGCCGAAGGGCGACGGTGCGATCTACAAGCTGATGCAGCGCAAGCACGAGGAGATCGTGTTCGGCAAGAAGACGATCGACCAGGCGATAGACGAGTTCTTCAAAGACGCCGAACAGGCGTTGAGCTGACGCCGTGGTGCTCGCCGAGCGGGTGTCGCCCGCACCGGTGAAACCGGCCGCCGAGGGCGCGCCCCCTCGGCGGCCGAGTCGGTCGCAGGGCGTCGCGTACCTGTTCCTCGGGCCGTGGCTGCTCGGCGCGATCGGACTCACCGTCGCACCGATGGTCGTGTCGCTGTACCTGTCGTTCACCGACTACGACCTGTTCAACGAACCGCGCTGGGTCGGCCTCGGCAACTACGCCAAGCTCTTCGGCGACGACCCGCGCTACCTGCACTCGGTGGGCGTGACGCTGCGGTACGTGGCGTGGTCGGTGCCGGTGAAGCTCGTGCTCGCGCTGGCCGTCGCGTTGCTGCTGAACTCGTTGCGCGGCAAGGGACAGGCGTTCTTCCGCTCGGCCTTCTACGCGCCCTCGCTGCTGGGCGCGTCGGTCGGGCTGGCGCTCGCGTGGCGGGCGATCTTCGACACCTGGGTCGACACGCCGGACTACGCGTTGGTCACCATCGTGCTGCTGTCGGCGTGGCAGTTCGGTGCGCCGATGGTCATCTTCCTGGCCGGGTTGCAGCAGATCCCGCGCGACCTGTTCGACGCCGCCGCGGTCGACGGCGCCGGTCGGTGGCGGCGGCTGTGGTCGATCACGCTGCCGATGCTGTCGCCGGTGCTGTTCTTCAACCTGGTGCTGGAGACGATCCACGCGTTCCAGGCGTTCACCCAGGCGTTCGTGGTGAGCGGCGGGCGGGGCGGGCCCGCCGACTCGACCTTGTTCTACACGCTCTACCTGTACGAGCGCGGGTTCACGGAGTTCCGAATGGGTTACGCGTCGGCGATGGCGTGGGTGCTGCTGGTGGCGATCGCGGTGATCACCGCGGTGCTGTTCCGGACCTCGCGGTACTGGGTGTTCTACGGAGACGAGCGATGAGGCGCGCCGGAGTCGTGGTGCTGTGCCTGGCCGCACTGGCGCTGGTGCTGTACCCGATCGTGTGGTTGATCTCGGCGTCGCTGACCCCGGTCGAGGACCTGGTGGGCAACCTGCGCTCGCTGTTCCCCGGACGCGTCACCGCGGACGGGTACCGAGGTGCCCTGGAGGGCGCGGGCGGGGAGTCGTTCTGGACGTTCCTCGGCAACTCCACGATCGTCGCTTCCGGCGCGGTGATCGGCAACGTGGTGTCGTGCTCGCTCGCGGCCTACGCCTTCGCCCGGCTGCGGTTTCGGCTCAGCGGCCCGCTGTTCGCGTTCGCGCTGGTCACGATCATGCTGCCGGCGCACGTCACGCTGATCCCGCAGTACGTGGTGTTCCAGCGGCTCGGCCTGATCGACACGTTCGTGCCGCTGATCCTGCCGAAGCTGCTGGCGACCGACGCGTTCTTCGTGTTCCTGATGGTGCAGTTCATGCGCGGCATCCCGCACGAGCTGGACGAGGCGGCGAAGATCGACGGCTGCGGGCCGGTCCGCAACTACCGGTACGTGGTGCTGCCGTTGTCGCGGCCGGCGATGGTGACCACGGCGATCTTCACGTTCATCTGGACCTGGAACGACTTCTTCGGACAGCTGATCTACCTGTCGTCGACGGAGAACTACACGATCCCGATGGGGTTGCGGTTGTTCATCGACCAGACGTCGTCGTCCTCGTACGGGCCGATGTTCGCCATGTCGGTGCTGTCGCTGGTGCCGATCGGGTTGTTCTTCCTGGCGTTCCAGCGGTTCCTGGTCGCCGGGGTGGCCACGACGGGGCTGAAGGGATGACTCGCGAACGTCTCGAAGCACTCGCCGACACGTTGCTGGTCGGACTGTTCGTGTTCGTGGCCTCGCTTCCGCTCGTGACCGCGTACTCGGCGTTCGGGACGGGATGCGCGGTCCTGCGGGGCGGTCTTCCGCCGGGTCGGTTCTGGTCGCTGCTGCGGGTGCGGTGGGTGCAGGGGCTGGTGTTCGCACTGCTGTGGGCGGTGCTGGTGGTGGACGTGCTGCTCGTGGTCACCGTGTTGCCGGCGCCGTGGTTCGTTCGCGGCGGGGTGTTGCTCGCTTCGGCGGCCTTCGGTGCACTCCTGCTTGATCAAGCACGTCTCGGATGGCGCGGCGCATTGAAATTCGAGGCACCGCGGCCGATGCTGATGGCCGCGTTGGTGGTCGCCGGTGTGCTGGTGTGGGCCCTGCCTCCGCTGGCGCTGGTGATCGCCGGACCGCTCGCGCTGGCGGCGGAGTCCACCCGAGAAGGGTGAGGGACGATGCGCGTTGCGCTGGTCGGTGCACGTGGGCATGGGGCGCGGCACGTGGAGAACCTGCTCCGGCTCGGGCACGACGGGGTCGCGACCTTCGTGGGCGTCGTCGACGTCGCGGACGTCGACGTGCCGGTGCCGTCCTACCCCGACCTGCCGTCACTGGCCGCCGAACTGCACCCCGAGGTCGTGGTGATCTCCTCGCCTCCCGCGACCCACCGCGACCTGGTGCTGAGCGCGTTCGCGCTGGGGTGCGACGTGCTGGTGGAGAAGCCGGCGCTGCTGACGGTGGCGGACTTCGACGAGATCTCCGCGGCCGCCGCCGAGCGCGGGCTGGTCTGCCAGGTCGGGTTCCAGGCGCAGGGGACCGGGTCGTACCGGCGGCTCTGCTCGTTGATCGGGTCCGGTGCGTTGGGCGACATCGCGGGCATTGGCGCCGCCGGCCGTTGGGTGCGCACGGACACCTATTACGACCGAGCCGCGTGGGCGGGACGGCAGGGCGAGGACGGCACGCTGGTGAACCCGTTCGCGCACGCCCTGCAGAACGCGCTGCTGCTGGCCGACGTCGAGGAACGCACGGACATCGGCATCGAGCTGGAGCTGTTCCGGTGCCGCGACACGATCACCGCCGACGACACGGCCTGCGTGCGCGTCACGGCCAATGGCGCGCCACCGGTCGTGGTGGCGACGACGCTCTGTGCGTCGACATCGTTGCCACCGGTCGTGCTCGTGCACGGCTCGTTGGGACAGGCCGTGTGGTGGTACGACGAAGACCGGCTGACGGTCAACGACCACCGCATGGCCGTGTCGCCTCGGGTCGACCTCCTGGAGAACCTCATCCGGCACCGCCAGACCGGCGAGCCGCTCGTCGCGCCCCTGGCGGCCACGCGGGCGTTCACGTCGGTCGTCGAGGCCTGCGCCAAGGCGGAGGTGCCGCTGGTGCCCGCCCGCCGCGTCGTCGACCGGTACGTGCTGGACGGCATCGACGAGGTCGTCGTGCGCGCCGCCGAGAAGGTCGCGACGTTCACCGAGCTGGGCTGCGGTTTCGGGCGGTAGTCTCCGGCCGGGTCCGCTCGTCCGGGGAGTTGCGTTGGACACGTACATCGACTTGAGGGACGTCCGGCTGACGGGGTACGTCAGCCAGGGCCTGATCGCGCTCGTCGCCGTCGCCTCCGTGTGGGGCACGATCAACGACTGGCGGGGCGGCTCGTCCTCGTGGAGCTTCCTCGCCATCATGCTCCTCATCCCCGCGGGTGTGGCGTTCGTGCTGTGGTTCCGCAACGCGACCCACAACGCCGAGGCCATCGCCCTGCACGGCGTGCGGATGATGCCGGACGTGTGGAGGGCCTCCGACCCGGCGCAGCGCGAGGTGCCGTTCGACCAGCGGGTGGCCAGCCCGTTGATCAAACCGTGGCAGTACGCGTTCCTCGCGATGGTGTCGTGCGACATCCTCGAGTCGCTGATGCTCGACACCCCGGTTTACGTGGTGTTTTCCACTCTGTCGACGCTGTGCGCGCTCGCCGCGGCCGCTCTCGCGTGCTTCCTGGTGTGGCGTGTGTCGCTCATGCAGCAGCGTTTCGCGGTACCTGTCCGCAAGCGCCGATAGCCCTCCGTGGGGTAGACTGTCTCCTGGTTGTGGTTTTGTGTTCGTGTCATTTCACGCTCGCCAAACTTCAGTTGCGAGCGCTTCTCCTTCTTTCGCAGTGGGGGCGGGTCGGCTCTCGACCAACCACGGAGCGGCCGTAAAGTGCGGCTCGCTCTTCAGCATTGAAGGAGCAGTACATGGCTAACGGCACCGTCAAGTGGTTCAACGCCGAAAAGGGCTTCGGCTTCATCGCCCCCGAGGACGGCGGCGCTGACGTCTTCGTCCACTACTCGGCCCTCAACGGCGGCGGCTACCGCAGCCTCGAGGAGAACCAGAAGGTCTCGTTCGACGTCACGCAGGGCCAGAAGGGCCCGCAGGCGACGAACGTCACCGCTCTCTGACGTTGTTTCGCTGAGCAGGGCCTCCGGGTTTCCGGGGGCCCTGTTCTGCTGTCCGCGTGGTACTACCCTGGCCCGATGCCGTTGCTCGGACCAGCTGATCCGCTGCCGCACGTGCCCCGGCGCATCCTCGTCGCCGGCAACACCGGTTCCGGCAAGTCGACGCTCTGCCTGCGCATCGCCGCGCAGCGCGGCCTGCGGCGGGTCGAGCTCGACAGCCTCTACTGGGGTCCACAGTGGACGCCCCGCCCGGAGTTCCGGGCCGAGGTCGCGGCGTTCGCGGACACCGCCCACTGGATCACCGAGTTCCAGTACAACGAGGTGCGGCGCGAGCTGCTCGCCCGTGCGGACACGTTGGTGTGGCTCGATCACCCGTTCGCGATGGTGATGGCACGGCTCGTCCGTCGCACGATCAGACGTCGCGCGCGCCGGGTGGAGTTGTGGAACGGTAACCAGGAACCGTCGTTGTGGTCGGCGTTCACCGACTCCGAGCACATTCTGCGGTGGGGCCCGAAGACCTACCGGCGCAACCGGGCCAGGGTGCTCGCCCTGGTCGACCAGGTCGTGGTCGTGCGGTTGCGCGGGCAGGGGCAGGTGGAGCGGTGGCTGGCAGGGCCGCTGGCCTCGGTCGGACGGGAGCGTGCTCGGTGAGAACGGCGCTGGTGCTCGGCGGGACCGGGATGTTGGCCGGATGTGCGGCACGGCTGGTGGAACGCGGCTGGCAGGTCGTGCTGCCGTCGCGGACCCAGCCCCTGATGGCCGACGACGGCCCGGGACGTGCGGCGCGCGCGTCGATCTCGCGCGGCCACCGTCCGACGTGGGTCAGAGCCGACTGGACCAAGCCGCACGAGCTGGCGTCCGAGGTCGAGTACGAGCTGGCCGGACGACCGGTGAACCTGCTGGTCGCGTGGGTGCACGACAGCTACCGCGTGGGTGTGCTGCGGGCCGTGCAGCACCTTCTCGCCGAGAACGCGCCGGTGGTGGAGGTGCACACGCACGCGCCGGTGCCGGACCCGGTGCTGCCTCATCCCACGCAGCAGGTGCTGCTGGGCCACTTCGCCCACGACGCCGCCCTGCGCACGAGCCGTGCGGTGCTGGAGGCCGTCGAACGGGCGTTGGAGGGGCGGGCGCCCTCGCTGCACCACGAGGACGCCCGCTGACCGCTACTTGACGACCTTCGCGCGGCCGATCTCGGCCTGCACCTTGATGCCCGCGGCCACGTCCACGAGCTGACGGACCACCACGTCCTCGTTGCGGATGTCGGCGATCTTCTGCTTGGTCTTGGTGGTGAACTCGAACTTCTCGACCTTCGGCGAGCTGATCTCCGCGACCGCCCGGAACTCCTTGGTGAAGTCCACGACCACCGCCGCGTTGTCGAGGACCTGCAGCTGGTAGTCGTCCGGCCGGTCGGACGAGAAGCCCTTCCTGAACTGGCCGCTGACCTTGATGCCGTCGGTCGTCTCCTCGAAGTCGAGGACGCCGTCGACGGGGGAGAACAGCTTCTCCTCGAAGGCGGCACTGGCCTTCGCGGGTTCCGCGGCGAGCGCGGGGGACGTCGTGAGCGCGGCGCACGCGAGCAGCGCGGCGAGGATGCGTAGCGGTTTCGACATGCCTTCGTTCGTACCGGCGGCCTTTTAGCCCCGCACGACCAAACACATCGCTCGATCGGGCGTTGAGGCTGTACGCTCCGCGCCGACGTCGGGGGACGTGCACATTTCCTGGGGGAAGACTTGACCACTGAACCGTTCAGACCGGTGCGCGGCATCGGCATGGCCGCGGCCGTCCTCATGGGGCTCGAAGCCGTCTTCACCGTCGTGCTCGCGATCGCCGTGCAACTCTTCACCGGCAGCGACGCCACGGCGGGCCTGCCCGGGGCACTGACGCTGACGATCACCGTGGCCGTACCGCTTGCGGCGGCTGTCACCTTCATCGTGTGGCTCTACCGGTCACGGCGCAACGCCGAGCGGTTGACCTACGGCGATGAACACCGGCACGCGCGCGGGTGGGTGATCTGGTCGTGGGTCGTGCCCATCGTGAGCTTCTGGTACCCGTTGCAGATCGTCCAGGACCTCTGGCGCGCCTTCGACCCGGCCCAGCAGGACCGTCCGCTGCAGGCCCGCGACCAGAGCGGCTTCCTCGTCGCCTGGTGGGTGGCGTACCTGCTGATGAGACTGGCCGCGGCCGTCATGGTGGTGTGGGCGTGGGCGATCCTCTCGGTCGTCGCCGCCGCGTTCGCGATCGTGCTCGTCCGGCGGCTCAACGACCTGCAGGACCGGACCCGGCCGCAGGAGCTCAGCGGCCCGGTCCAAGTCCACGTACCAGGTGCATGACCGACTCGCGCACCTCCGCCCGTGACCGCTCCGGCTGGAACACCTGCCAGTCGAGAGCGATCACGAGCAGGGTGCCGAACAACGCCGCCGACGCGGTGCCGACCTCGACCCCGTCGGGGAGCCGGCCCGCGTCGGCCAGGCGCTTCATCTGACTCTTCACGATCGACACGATGTCGTCGCGCAGCAACGAGAGAGTGCCGTGCCACTGGCCCGGCGTGCGCCACAGTTCGGAGACCAGCAGCTGGCCGAACGCCGGGTACTCGGCCCAGAAGCCGAGCATCTCGTCGACCAGCGCCTCCAGCGAGTCGTCGGCGGTCTCCGCGGACCGCAGCCGGCCCGCGAGGATCTCGACACCGTGCCGCAGCAGGGCTTCGACCAACGCGTCCTTCGACGCGAAGTTGTAGTAGATCGTGCCCTTGGCGACGCCCGCCTCCGCGGCGATCTCGTCGACCGTCACCGAGGCGGCACCCCGTTCGCCGACCAGCTTCAACGCCGCGTCGAAGAGCTTCTGCTTGGTCGCCGTCGTCCGCGCGCTCACAGGACGAGCTCCGGCTTCAGCTTCGACGGTGTCCACACCCTCTGCTTGTAGGCCGCCACGGAAGACAAGGCTAGGGCTCCCACCAGCCAGGCGAGAAGGATCAGCGCGTCGTGCCCGACGCTGCCGAGGTCGCCGCCGTACATCAGGTGACGCAGACCGTCGACCGCGTAGCCCATCGGCAGGCCGTAGTGCAGCGGGTACAGCGGCACCGGGATCGTCTGCCACGGGAACGTGCCGCCGGCGCTGACCAGCTGCAGGATCAACAGGATCAGGCCGAGGAACTTGCCCACGGCACCGAATGCGGCGTTCAGGGCGTGCAGGATCGCGACGAACGTCAGCGACATCAGCACGAGGAAACCGAACGTGCCGAGGGGGTTCGACGGTTCGATGTCGACCACGAAGCGCACCACCGTGAACATCACGAGCACCTGCACGATGCCCAGCAACGCACCCGGCAGCCATCCGCCCAACGCGACTCGCAGCGAGGTCTGACCGGCGGCGAGCGCACGGCGTGACAACGGACGCAGCAGCAGGAAGAGCACGAACGCGCCGATCCACGTGGCGAGGCCGAGGAAGAACGGCGCCAGGCCCGCTCCGTACGTCGCGGCCTTCGTCTGGGACAGGCCCTTCACGGCCACCGGGTCACCGATGGCCTGCGCGATCGCCGCGCGGGTCGGGTCGTCGGCGTTCGGGATCTTGTTCACGCCGCCGTTGAGGCCGTCGCGCAGCTGGGCTGCGCCGTCGGCGAGCTGGTTCGCGCCGTCCTTGAGCTTGGTGGTGCCGTCCACGGCCTTCTGCTCGCCGTCGCGCAGCTGCGCGGTTCCGTCCGCGAGCTTCGTGGCACCGTCGTCGAGCTTGCCGATGCCGTCGACCAGCGCGGGCATCTTCGACGCGAGCAGCTCGGCGCCGTCGGCCACCTGGTCCGCGCCGTTCGCGAGCTTGCGCAGATCACTCGACGCGCCCTGGACCTTGCCGTTGGCGTCGTCGACCGGCTTGCGGACCTGGCCGATCGTGGACATCACGCGCTGCACCTGGTCCTCGGTGAAACCCAGTGCCCGCAAGCGGTTCGCGATGTCGCCGTTCGCCTGGTCGAGGACGCCGACCAGGGCCTGTGCCTTCTGCGCGTACTCCTCGGCCTGACGTGCCGCGGTCTCGTTGCCGTTCGCGACCTGGCGCGCGCCGTTCGCGAGCTGACGGGTGCTGTCGGGCAGCGGCGCGGTCTGCGAACGCAGCTGGTGCGTGCCGTCGCGCAGCTGCGCGGCACCGCTCGCGGCCTGCGTGGCGCCGTCGAGCAGCTGGTGCTGGCCCTTGTCGAGCTCGTTCACGCCGTCGCGCAGCTGGGCGGCGCCGTCGGCGAGCTTCGTCGCGCCGTCCGCGGCCTTGGTGGTCTCCTCGCGGATCGTCGAGAAACCGAGCAGGAACTTGTCCGCGGCCTCGGTGGAGACCTTCGCGGTCACGGCGCGGCGGACCTCCGCCACGACCTGGTTCGCGATCGTGCTGCCCAGGTAGTTGTTGGCGTCGTTGGTGGTCAGCGTCAGCACGCCCTGGCGCGGCTTGTTCTGCTCGGCGGACGTGAGCGCCTCGGAGAAGTCCTCCGGCAGCGTCAGGGCGAAGATGTACTTGCCCTTGCGCACGCCCTCGTCGGCCTCGTCGAGGGTGTCGACGACGTGCCAGTTGAACTTGTTGCCCTTCAGCAACTCGTCCGCGACGCTCTTGCCGGCGTTGAGGTCCTTGGTGCCCTTGTCCTTCACGACCAGCGCGGCCGGGACGTTGTGGAGGTTCGAGTACGGGTCCTTGTTGGCGTACAGGTAGAGCGACGCGTAGAGCAGCGGCACGAGGGAGAGCGCGACGACTGCGAGCTTGGGCAGGGTGCCGGACGTGATCCGGCGGAGTTCGTTGAAGGCCATGCGAAGGGCGCTCATGCGGTGATCTCCATCTTGGTGTCGTCGTTGTCCTCACCAAGGCGCGCGTGCGGGATGTCGAGGATGTGGGCGGAGGTGTTCGAGCACAGGGCGACCACGGACCGTTCGGGGGTCACGTAGGTCTGCGCCAGGGCGAACCACTCGCGCGGGTCGGGGTGGTAGCGGTCCGGGCAGTCGAGGACGAGCGTCGTGACGCCGGGGCGTGCGGCGGCCAGGTCGAGCATCACCGCGCACCGCGTGTGCGCCGGCACGTGCTCGAAGCGCTTGGCGGCGTGCTCTTCGGCGCCGTGCTCGACCAACCAGTCGTGCACCGCCTTCTTGCCGGAGGGCATGCGGTTCATCGAGAGCTCCTCGCCGACGACGGCGGCCAGCGTCAGCGCCTCCTCCGGCTCGTTCACCTCGGGGGCGTCGACCAGCACGACCTGCTTGCGCAGCGACTTCGCGTCCGGTGACACGGTGCCGGTCGAGGGCTTCATGCGGCCGGAGAGCAGCAGGCCGAGCGCCGTGTGACCGGTCCCGGGCTCGCCCGCGACCAGCGTCAGCTCGCCCGGCTTCACGACCAGCGAGGTCGGCCGGAGCAGTGGACCATGTGCTCCGTTGACGCCTGCGCGTTCTGCGCGGATCTCCACGGGTTCACCTTCCGTTTAAACTGACCGGTCAGTACAAATTCTGGCGCAGGACGGGTCCGCTGGCAAGTCGGACATAGGTCACCTAAGGGCGGATGCCGGGCGTACTTCCCACACGGTCCACAACGGCCGGTAGCCCTGGCGCGGCCAGAAGACGCTGCTCAACGGGTTCGGCGGGTTGTAGTAGAGGTACGTGCCGACCGCGCCCATCCGGTGCAGCTCCTGGTGGGCGTGGGCGACGAGCTGCTGGCCGATGCCCGTGCCGCGGGCGCCGGGCAGCACGGAGAGGCAGTTCACATAGCCCCAGCGGCCGCGCGGCAGCCTCGTCGCGGCCATCGAGCCGGGCTCGGACGACACGATCGCGCACTCGGCCAGCGCGACCGCGATGCCGTCGCGCTCGGCGAGCCAGATCGGGCTCGCGTTGGCCAGGCGCTCGGCCAGGGCCCGCTGCTTGATGGCCCGCGCTTCCGGCCGGACGATCGTGGAGCCGACGAACGACGAGTACTCCAGTTCCGCGAGCGACAGCTCCAGCACGCTGTCCAGGTCGTGCGGGGTGGCGCGGCGGATCGTCAGCGTGCGCTGGACGCGGGCCGGAGGAGTCCGCAGGCGCACCGCCAGCACGGACAGCGGCACCATGCCGTGGTCGAGGAACGCGCGTGCGGCCCTGGTGTCGCGGCTCGGCCAATGGACCACGCACGCGCTGTCGTGGTCACCCGGCTCGTGCGCGTCGAGGTGCCGGCGGAAGCGCGTGAGCAGTGCGTCCATGCCCTGCGAGGTGCCGACCAGCGGCACCAGCTCCCACACCTGCGCCGTCGACCACAGCCGGGTGGTGGAGTGCTCGTCGAACGTCCGGTGGCTGATGACCCCGGCCACCCGCGTGCCGTCCGCGAGCGCCGCCGTGATGACGTGCCCGTCCGCCGGAGGTTCGGCGGCGGCCGGGAGCAGCGGGTCCAGTGAGGTGAAACGGGCCGACTGGGCCGCCACTAGTCCGCGCGCCGAGGTCATGGGCGTTGAGATTACGACGTCAGGCGTGTGCGGAAGATCGCGGTGCCGGGGAACAGCCTGCCCCGCAGCGGGCTCCACTGGCCCCACACGCGGGTGTGCCCCTTCGGCCACTCGGGCTCGACGAGGTCCTCCAGGACGAAGCCGGTGTTCGTGAGGGCCTTCACGTAGTCGCCGAGCGTGCGGTGGTGCTCGACGTAGGTGGCGTGGCCCTCGGCGTCGACCTCCACGTAGGGGGTGCGGTCGAAGTACGACTGCGTGACGGTGAGGCCGAGCGGGCCCGGGTCGTCCGGGAAGATCCACCTCATCGGGTGGTTCACGGCGAACACCCACCTCGCGCCCGGCTTGAGGACGCGGCCGACCTCGCCGAAGACCTCCTCGACGTCGGCCACGAACGGCACGGCGCCGAACGCCGAGCAGGCGGCGTCGAAGGTGCCGCCGCGGAACGGCAGCTGGTCGGCGCTGGCCTGCACGAGCAGGACCTCGATGCCGGTCGCCGCGTTGTTCTCGCGGGCGTGCCGGAGCATGCCCTCGGAGATGTCGAGCGCGGTGACGTCCGCCCCGTTGGCCTTGAGCCAGCGCGCGCACGGGGCGCTGCCGCAGCCGATCTCCAGGATGCGCTGACCAGCGACTTCGCCCAGGAAGCCGGTCTCCTCCTCGCGCAGGCCCTCCGGGCACCAGACGAAGTCGGCCGCGCCGAGGAAGTCGCCGTGCGTCTCGTGGTAGTCGTCGGCGTCGGCGTCCCACCAGACGCGGTTCGCCGCGCGTGACTCGGCGGCGTCCGCCCCGCGCTTGACGATGCCGGCGGTGCCGAGCGCGTGCTCCGCGCTCGCGTGCTGGTTGGACACACTGCTCCTTCACATGGGGGCTGGTTTGCTTGCGCGTCTGGCGGCCGCGTACGATATCGCGTGCGTAGTGGGTTAGTGCTGCCCATGATCCAGAACGGTCGGGATTCCAGGTCGCTGCGACGCTGCGCGCGCACCACTACCACTCATTAATGCCAATCCGTACCGGAGCCACCTACCTAATGTCCACCGACACCACCACCGCCCCCGTTGCCGCTGCGCCGAAGCAGGTCGCGATCAACGACATCGGGACGGAGGAGGACTTCCTCGCTGCTATCGACAAGACGATCAAGTACTTCAACGACGGCGACATCGTTGAGGGCACGATCGTCAAGGTCGACCGGGACGAGGTCCTGCTCGACATCGGCTACAAGACCGAGGGCGTCATCCCCTCGCGCGAACTGTCGATCAAGCACGACGTCGATCCCGCCGAGGTTGTCTCCGTCGGTGACGAGGTCGAGGCTCTTGTTCTCCAGAAGGAGGACAAGGAAGGCCGCCTGATCCTCTCCAAGAAGCGCGCCCAGTACGAGCGCGCCTGGGGCACCATCGAGGCCCTCAAGGAGAAGGACGAGCCGGTCCGCGGCACGGTCATCGAGGTCGTCAAGGGTGGTCTCATCCTCGACATCGGCCTCCGCGGCTTCCTCCCCGCCTCGCTCGTCGAGATGCGTCGCGTCCGCGACCTCCAGCCGTACGTCGGCCGCGAGCTCGAGGCGAAGATCATCGAGCTGGACAAGAACCGCAACAACGTGGTCCTGTCCCGCCGCGCGTGGCTGGAGCAGACCCAGTCCGAGGTCCGCAGCGAGTTCCTCAACCAGCTGCAGAAGGGCCAGGTCCGCAAGGGCGTCGTGTCCTCGATCGTCAACTTCGGTGCCTTCGTGGACCTGGGTGGCGTCGACGGTCTCGTCCACGTCTCGGAGCTGTCCTGGAAGCACATCGACCACCCGTCCGAGGTCGTCGAGGTCGGCCAGGAGGTCACGGTCGAGGTCCTGGACGTCGACATGGAGCGCGAGCGCGTCTCCCTGTCGCTGAAGGCGACCCAGGAAGACCCGTGGCGTCAGTTCGCCCGCACCCACGCGATCGGCCAGATCGTGCCGGGCAAGGTCACCAAGCTGGTTCCGTTCGGTGCGTTCGTCCGCGTGGACGAGGGCATCGAGGGCCTGGTCCACATCTCCGAGCTGGCCGAGCGCCACGTCGAGATCCCGGAGCAGGTCGTCCAGGTCGGCGACGACGTCATGGTCAAGGTCATCGACATCGACCTCGACCGTCGCCGCATCTCGCTGTCGCTCAAGCAGGCCAACGAGGGCTTCACGGTCGACACCGAGTTCGACCCGACCCAGTACGGCATGGCCGCCGAGTACGACGACCAGGGCAACTACATCTACCCCGAGGGCTTCGACCCGGAGACCCAGGAGTGGCAGGACGGCTTCGACAAGCAGCGTGAGGAGTGGGAGCGTCAGTACGCTGAGGCCCACACTCGTTACGAGGCCCACATGAAGCAGATCCGCAAGGCCGCCGAGGCCGAGGAGGAGGCGTCCGCCGAGGGTGCGGGCAACTACACCTCGGGTGGCGACGTTTCCGGCACCACCTCGGTGGGTGCGCCGGCTCAGTCCGGTGGCACGCTGGCTTCGGACGAGCAGCTCGCTGCGCTTCGGGAGAAGCTGTCCGGCGGCATGTGAGTGCTTGCCTAGCTTGATCTGACTCAGGCCCCTGCACCCTCGCGGTGCGGGGGCCTTTGTCCGTTCGCGGCTTGGGCGGGTCGCGTTGTTGGGTTGCGGTGTGTGGGCCTACGACTCGTGACGGGACCACCCCACCGGGTTGTTCTGGAAAGACTGCTCGGCTCCGCCTTCGCGGATGATCTGGCTCGTCCCGTTGGTGGAGGCCACCCGTTCACTCTGTGGTGGAGGCCGAACCTCGTTGTGTAGGTTGGCAAACCTATGCGTGGGAACAAGTTCGTCGTGGTGCTTGGCGCGGTTGTGCTGTCGGGCTGCGTGGCCTGCTCGTCTGCGGCGCCGCAGACTCAGGCGCCGCCGCCGCAGATCCCGAAGATCACCCCGCCCACCAAGCCGTCGCGGGTGCCGGTGATGGTGGATCGGCCGCTGCCGGACGACTGCGAGCTCGTGGTGCCCGTTGAGGTCATGAACGCGACGCTCGGGCAGGAGTTGCCCGGGGAGCCGCGGATCATCGTCGGGATCAAGGAGCCGTCGATCGGGAAGACCGGGAAGATCGACTGTTACTACGGGATTCCCGAGAAGCGCGGGCTCGACGACGCCAAGATCATCATTGGGTTGTCGACGTACGTGGACGAGTTGACGGCTCGTACTCGGGTCACTGAGAGCGTTGAGGCCGAGCGGCAGGACGGGGCGAAGATCACCGAGGTCGACGTCGGGAAGCAGAAGGGGACGTTGATCGAGGGCAAGGACGAGCAGTTGCTCATCGGGTCGCTCGGGAAGTCGACGTTCGTGGTGCGGAACCGGAACAACTTCGTGCCGCAGGCTCGGCTCATGGCGGTGCTGCCGGTACTCGCTCAGCAGGCCATGACGCCGCCGGTCTAGCCTGTGCGGCATGCTCAGGGTGGGGTTGACCGGGGGAATCGGGTCCGGCAAGTCGACGGTCGCGAAGCTGCTCGCCGACAAGGGTGCGGTCGTGATCGACGCGGACAAGCTTGCGCGTGAGGTGCTGGAGCCGGGGACCGAGGGGCTTCGGGAGGTCGTCAAGGCGTTCGGGGACGACGTGCTGAACGGTGACGGCACGTTGAACCGGGCGGCGTTGGCGGCCAAGGCGTTCGTCAGTGACGAGGCTCGGCAGACGCTCAACTCGATCACGCATCCGAGGATCGGGGCGTTGACCGGGCAGCGGATGGCCGAGGCGCCGGAGGACGCGATCGTCGTCCACGACATCCCGTTGCTGGTGGAGCGGGACATCGCGGCGGCCTACCACCTGGTGATCGTGGTGTACGCGGACGTGGAGACGCGGCTGCGGCGGTTGGTCGGCAGTCGTGGGATGGATCGGCGGGATGCCGAGAACCGGATCGCCGCGCAGGCCACGGACGAGCAGCGGCGGGCCGTTGCGGACGTGTGGCTCGACAACAGCGGTGAGGTTCCGGACGTCACCGGGTTGTGGGATCGGCTGGTCGGGTTCGAGAAGAACGTGCGGACTCAGTCGTACGCGGCCGGGTCGCCGATCGTGGTGCCGTACGACGAGCGCTGGCCCGTTCAGGCTCGGCGGGTCGCGCGGCGGATCAGCGTGGCGGCCGGTGGGCGGCGGGTCGAGCACATCGGGTCGACGTCCGTGCCGGGGCTTGCGGCCAAGGACGTGCTGGACTTCCAGCTCGCCGTCGAGGACATGGCCACCGCTGACTCGTTGCGGGAGACGTTGGGGCAGGCCGGGTTTCCGTACGTGGGGCCGTACGTCGACACGCCGCGCGGTGAGGGTGACTGGAGCAAGCGGTTGCACGCCGGCGCCGATCCGGGGCGGCGGGTGAACCTGCACCTGCGGGTCGAAGGTGCTGCCAACTGGCGGTGGGCGGTGGACTTCCGCGACTGGTTGCGGCACGACGCCGCGGCGCGTGAGGAGTACGCGGGGCTCAAGCTGGAGCTGTCACAGCGGTTCGCGGCCGACGGCAACGGGTTCGCCTACAGCGAGGCGAAGGAGCCGTGGATGGAGGCGGCCGTCGCGCGCATTGCGGCTTACAGGGGTGGCCAGGCGTCGTAGATGCCCTGCCACGTCAGCCAGCTCGTGAGGTTGTGGTTGACGTTGCTGAGCTCTTCGAGGGTGCGGTGGACCGTGCGCAGGGCCTGGTCGGCGTCGCCTGGGCGCAGGACCCGGCCCGCCACGGCGGCGGCGAACTCCTCGCTGCGGACGATGCGGGCGGTGGTGCCGCCGGGAACTGCCAGGCCCAGCAACAGGTCCGTGGTCTGCCAGTGGCGGTGGTCGCGCTCGACGCGCACGGCGGAGAGCACGCTCGGGCCGCTGCGGGCGTGGCGGGAGCGGGCGCGGTAGGTCGTGAGGCGCAGGCCCAGTTCGGGCAGCAGCCAGGTGACCTCGGCGTCGGAGAACGGGTCTTCCGGGGTGGGATGTTCGATCCGCAAACCCCACCGTTCGACGTCGCACGAACTGAGGGTCCGCGTGCCACCGGACGAATAAGTGCGCACGCCCGAAATAGTGTCGATGACGTCGACCAGCTGAGGTGTAGTGACCGCTCCCACGCCGCTGAGGGTAGTCAAATAAGTGCGCCCAGTTACACGCCGGGTCGATTCGTTACGTCACGGTCAGATGACGACCACACTCTGTGTATCAACGCCAGGTGGTGGGACAACCCGAAGAGGTGAGCCACCTGACCACATCGTGACCGTGCGCTGAAATTCCCGACACCGCTGAGTAGGTGGTTTCGAGCGCCCATTGCGCGCGTTCTGGCGTGATCAGGTTGTGCTGAACTGCGGTGATCAACTCGTCCGTGTCCAGAACGGTGACGCTGTGACCCGTTCGGACGATCAGATCGAGGTACAGATCGGTTGTTTTCCAGACGCTCCCGATCGCGTTGATCTCCACGACGTCGACGTAGAAGTCGAAGTCGAGCCGGTGGCCGGGATGCCAGGACTGGCGCGTGACGCGGAGGTTGAGCTTGGGCATGAACCAGCTCTCGAAGTGGCTGATCTTCGGGTGCCCCGCGAGCGGCCGGAACATGTAGAGGCCCGTCGGGGTGAGGCGGTACTCGTCGACGCTCCTCAACTGCCCCTTGGGATCGGTGTTGCTCTTGGCGTCCAGGTCGAAGTACTCGATCTTCGGCGGATGGATGTGTGCCACGTCGCCGATACTGCCATCACCGGCGCGTCCGGCCACTTAGGATGCCGCGCATGTTCGGGATCATCCGCCCCTGCCGCAACAGAATGGGCGCTGAGCTGCGGTCCGCGTGGCTCGCGCACCTGTGCGGGATGTGCCTGTCGTTGCGCGACGAGCACGGTCATCTCGCGCGGCTCGTGACCAACTACGACGGGCTGTTGATCTCGGCGGTGGTGGAGGCGCAGAGCGGGCTCTCGCGGCGGTCCGCGGGGCCGTGTGCGTTGCGCGGGATGAAGTCCGCGGACGTGGCCGTGGGGGCCGGGGCGCGGCTGGCGGCGTCGGTGTCGCTGGTGCTGGCGTCGTTGAAGATCCACGACCACGTGGACGACGGGGACGGGCTCGCCGGCCGGTTCCGCCCGGCGGGGCGCGCGGTGGCGCGGCGGTGGGCAGCCAAGGGCGTCGGGACGGCGTCCGACCTCGGGTTCGACGCCTCGGTGATGATCGACTCGGTGCGGCGGCAGTCAGTCGTCGAGGCGGCGGCCGGGCTGGGCAGCTCGGTGCTCGTGGTGACCGAGCCGACGGAGACCGCGACCGGGTTCGCCGTCGCGCAGACCGCGGTGATCGCCGGGCGGCCCGGCAACGTAGAGCCGTTGCGCGAGGTGGGGCGGCTGTTCGGGCGGGTGGCGCACCTGATCGATGCCGCGGAGGACCTTGAGGAGGACCGCGCGTCCGGGGCGTGGAACCCATTGCTGGCCACGGGGACGCCGGTGGCCGAGGCGCACCGGCTGTGCCTGGACGCCGTGACGGGCATCCGGCTGGCGCTGGACGAGGCCGAGTTCACCGACGCGCGGCTCGTGCACAAGCTGCTGGTGCACGAGCTGGAGGAGTCGATCATCCGGGTGTTCGGGAAGCGGACGTCCGACGAACCGAGGTGGTCGGATCCGGGCAGCGGGCTGTGGGCGTACCCGAGGCTGAACTGGCAGCCGCAGCCGCGCGGGTGCTTCACGGGCTGCGGGGCGTTCCTCTACATGTGCGGCACGTGCCAGTTCTGCTGTCGCGACCCGTTCCCCGGCCCGTGGAGCGACAAGCGCCGCGAGAACCTGTTCGACTGCGACGGGTGCGACAGCGGCTGCTGTGACTGCTGCGACTGCGACTGCGGCTGTTGCCCGTGTGATTAGTGCTCTGACCAGGGCCGATCTGAAATTGTCAGACCCCCGGCGTAACGTGCTTCCCGTGGCTTTCGCAACCGAGCTCCCGCCAGAGGAGAGCACCGTCAAGGCGCACTCCGAGCACCGTCCCGTCGGCGACATCGTCCGCACCGGCGGGCAGTTCCGCGTGGTCAGCGAGTACCAGCCGGCCGGTGACCAGCCCGCGGCCATCGACGAGCTGGAACGCCGCGTGCGCGCGGGCGAGCGCGACGTCGTGCTGCTCGGCGCCACCGGTACCGGCAAGTCGGCGACCACGGCCTGGCTGGTCGAACGGCTGCAGCGCCCCACCCTGGTGATGGCGCCGAACAAGACCCTGGCCGCGCAGCTGGCGAACGAGCTGAAGGAGCTCTTCCCGCACAACGCGGTGGAGTACTTCGTCAGCTACTACGACTACTACCAGCCAGAGGCGTACATCCCGCAGACGGACACGTACATCGAGAAGGACTCCTCGATCAACGAGGACGTCGAGCGGTTGAGGCACTCGGCCACCATGTCGCTGCTGACCCGGCGCGACGTCATCGTGGTCGCCTCGGTGTCGTGCATCTACGGCCTGGGCACGCCCCAGTCGTACCTCGACCGCTCGATCCCGCTCGAGGTGGGCGTGGAGGTCGACCGCGACGCGTTCCTGCGCCTGCTGGTCGACGTCCAGTACACCCGCAACGACATGTCGTTCACCCGCGGCACGTTCCGGGTGCGCGGCGACACGGTCGAGATCATCCCGTCCTACGAGGAGCTCGCCATCCGCGTCGAGTTCTTCGGCGACGAGATCGACAAGCTCTACTACCTCCACCCGCTGACCGGTGACGTCGTCCGCGAGGTGTCCGATCTCCGGATCTTCCCGGCCACCCACTACGTCGCGGGCCCGGAGCGCATGGAGCGCGCGATCCGCGACATCGAGGCCGAGCTGGAGACGACGCTCGCCCAGATGGAGCGGCAGGGCAAGCTGCTGGAGGCCCAGCGCCTGCGCATGCGCACGTCCTACGACATCGAGATGATGCGCCAGGTCGGCTTCTGCAACGGCATCGAGAACTACTCGCGCCACATCGACGGCCGCGGCCCCGGCACCGCGCCGGCCACGCTGCTCGACTACTTCCCGGACGACTTCCTGCTGGTCATCGACGAGTCGCACGTGACGGTCCCGCAGATCGGCGGCATGTACGAGGGCGACGCGTCCCGCAAGCGCAACCTGGTCGAGCACGGCTTCCGCCTGCCCTCCGCCCTGGACAACCGCCCGCTGACGTGGGAGGAGTTCGCCGACCGCATCGGCCAGGTCGTCTACCTGTCGGCCACGCCGGGCCCGTACGAGCTGGGTCAGTCCGGTGGCGAGTTCGTCGAGCAGGTCATCCGCCCGACCGGCCTGGTCGACCCCGAGATCGTCGTGAAGCCGACCGAGGGCCAGATCGACGACCTGGTCCACTCGATCCGCGAACGAGCCGAACGCGACGAGCGCGTCCTGGTCACCACCCTGACCAAGAAGATGGCCGAGGACCTCACCGACTACCTGCTCGAACTGGGCATCCGCGTCCGCTACCTGCACTCCGAGGTCGACACCCTCCGCCGCGTAGAGCTGCTCCGCCAGCTGCGACTGGGCGACTTCGACGTCCTGATCGGCATCAACCTGCTGCGCGAGGGCCTCGACCTCCCCGAGGTCTCCCTGGTGGCGATCCTCGACGCCGACAAGGAGGGCTTCCTCCGCTCCGGCACCTCACTGGTCCAGACGATCGGCCGCGCGGCCCGCAACGTCTCCGGCGAGGTCCACATGTACGCGGACCGCGTCACCGACTCGATGCAACACGCCATCGACGAGACGAACCGCCGCCGCGCCAAGCAGGTCGCGTACAACGAGGAGCGTGGCATCGACCCGCAGCCGCTCCGCAAGAAGATCACCGACATCCTGGAAGCCGTGTACTCCGAGGCCGAGGACGAGGTCCCGGTAGGCGGCTCCGGCCGAAACCAGTCGCGCGGCAAGCGCGCCACCGGCGAGGGCGGCCGCTCCTCCGGCGTGGTCGCCTCGCACGAGCGGGCCGGGATGGCTCGGTCGGAGCTCGCGGACCTGGTGCAGTCGTTGACCGATCAGATGATGAACGCTGCCCGGGACCTGCAGTTCGAGCTGGCGGCTCGGCTGCGGGACGAGATCCAGGACCTGAAGAAGGAGCTGCGGGGGATGGACGCGGCCGGGGTCAAGTGAGCGTGCCGGCACCGCGGGCGGTTGCCTTGCTGTACGCGGCACCGTGGGCGGTTGCCTTGCTGTACGCGGCACCGTGGGCGGTTGCCTTGCGAGAGGCGACCGGGCGGGTGGTCGGCTTGCGTGACGCGGGTTTGCGGGTGGTCGGCTCGCGTTGGGCGGGTCGCGTTCCGCGTCCGTAGGTGGGTGCGTTGGCACCGTTGGCTCGGTTTTCTGGCTTTCGGGGCTCCGCCCCGGACCCCGCCAATCTGATCAAGGACCGGCCAGCGCCTTACGCGGGTTGATGGCACGCCGGTTGCTTACGGCGGCTGCCGGTTGCGTTGGTGCTAGCGGTGTGGGGTGGTCCCGTCACGAGTCGCGCCAGGAGCGAGCCACACCCGAGGGGTCAGGTCAAGCCGACGAAAAGCGTGTCGGCTTGACCTGACCCCTCGGGCGCGGCAAGAGCTGTGGCACGACTCGTGACGGGACCACCCCACCGGGCCCCTGTGGAAAACACGGCTCGGCTTCGCCTTCGCGGATGATCTGAGATTGCCGCTGGCCGCGGTCGGCCGGCTCCTCTCGGTCGACCTCCGCCTTCGCCGGATCTGTTGCACTCTGCCGCGCTCGGCCCTGCCGCATCCGGTCGCGCTCTGCGTGTTCCCCCTCGGGCCTCCGCCCCCGTGGCGGCGCGGGTGTACGCCGGGTGGCGCTTGACGGAAAACCCATTCCCGGCCACTGTCGATCTCGCGCACTCGCCGCTGCGCTGCCGGGTTCGGTTGCGGGCGGGAGGCTTTCATGCTGCGCGGGGTGGCGGTGGGTGCTGTCTTCGTTGTGGTTGCCGGGGGCGTGGTGGTTCCTCCGGCGGGCACTGAGCGGCTGCCTTCCCGCGTTCCGTCGGTCCTTGCGGCTGCCAAGGTGGTCACCCTTGTCACTGGTGATCGTGTTGCTGTGCAAGGGGATCGGGTCACCGTCATGCCTGGAGCCGGGCGGGATGGCGTGCTGTTTCACCAGCGGCGTACGGCCAGAGGGCATGTTCTGGTGGTGCCGCAGGATGCTGTGCCGTTGATCCGCGGTGGCAAGGTCGACAAGCGGTTGTTCGACGTCACCGGGCTCGTTGAGCAGGGGCGGGATGACGGTAGCCGGGACACGTTGCCCCTGATCTTCGATCGGAGGGCGGTGGCGCCCGCCAAGAGTGCGCTCGGGGTTGCTCAGGAGGGCATCAAGAGCGGCTCGGACGATCGGAAGCTGTGGTTGGACGGGCGCGTTCGTTTGTTGGACGCGGAGAGTTTTGCGCAGGTCGGGGCGCCTGCGGCTTGGCGGGGTGGGTTCACCGGGCGTGGGGTCACCGTTGCGGTGCTGGACGGCGGGTACGACCCCGGACATCCGGACTTGCAGGGGAAGGTGTTGGAGGCCGACGACTTCACCGGCAGCGGGATGCGGGACACCTTCGGGCACGGGACGCACGTGGCGTCGACCGTTGCCGGGGACGGGGTGTTCGGGGGTGTCGCCAAGGACGCGCGGTTGCTCGTCGGGAAGGTGTGTGTGGAGGACACCTGTGACGAGTCTGCGGTTCTGGCGGGTATGGAGTGGGCTGCGCCGCGGGCTGAGGTGGTCAACCTCAGTCTTGGCGGTGGGGCGACTGACGGCGCGGATCCCCTGTCCCTTGCCGTCGACCGCCTTTCCGAGCAGCACGGCACCCTGTTCGTGGTCGCCGCCGGGAACGGAGGGGAGGACGGGGTCAGTTCTCCTGCGGCGGCTGATGCCGCACTCGCTGTGGGGAGTGTCGGCGAGAGTGATCGGTTGAGCCGGTTCTCCGGTCGGGGGCCGCGGGTCGGGGATTTCGCGGTCAAACCCGATGTGGTGGCGCCCAGGGAAAGGATCGGGGCGGCGCGGGCCGCTGGCACGAGCATGGGTGAGCCGATTGACGACCTGCACACGCGGGCCGATGGGACGTCGATGGCCGCGCCGCACGTCGCGGGGGCGGCCGCGTTGGTGAGCAGGCTCATCCGGGGCGGTCCGGGTGGGAGCTGAAGGCTGCGCTCACCGGGGCGGCGCGATCCGTTGGGCGGAGCGTGTACGAGGAGGGGAGTGGGCGGCTCGACGTTGCGGCGGCGGTGGCGAATCCCGTTGTGGCGTCGGCATCGAGTCTCAGTTTCGGGGTGTTGCGGTTCCCGCATCGGCAGCTGCCGCCGATCACCAGGAAGCTGTCGTTTCGGAACTCGTCGGAGGCGGCGGTGACGTTGCCGGTTTCGGTTGACCAGGCGGCGATCACGGTGAGCGCCGAGGAGATCGTGGTTCCCGGCGGGGGACGGGTTGTGGTGGGTGGCATCGCGGTCGCGGTGGGGTTCACCGCCGAGGCCGAGATGTACGAGCTGACGGTGACGACGTTGCGGCTGCCGAAGGGCGTCTACTCGGTCGACGCGCTGGTGCACGGGGACGGCGAGCACACGTGGGCCAGCACCGGGAAGATCGTGCTCGACCGGCCAACGGCCATCACGATCGATGCGCGGCAAGGTGAAGAGGTCGGCGCGTGGTTCGATCGGGCGGTGGTGCGGGAGTTCGTCGGGATCGACGCGGTGTACCCGGCCGGGGGTGTGCGGGTGCAGACCGGGGTGTCGCCGCGGACGGGTCGCGGTCGTCCTCGCCGTTCTACGTCAAGGGGCAGTCGGTCACCTTCGGGACGCCGCTGGACCTCGGGCACATCAGCGCCGGACGGCCGGTGTTCACCGGTGGGAGGAGCGGGGTGCGGTCGTGGAACAGCGTGGTGGCGTCCACGGATCTGAATCTGCGCGGGTTCCACGGGCTCATGCGGTCCGGGAACAACGGGTACGTCCAGCACTGGCCGTTCGCACCGGGGGAGCCGGGCGCGTCGGACGAGTTCGTGTTCGGGGCGCCCTACGTGCAGGCGCGGACTCGATTGTCCATTGTGGACGGTAAGGTGCTCGCGGAGAACGACGGGGGTGTTCCTGAGCTTCTCCGGGCTGCCGGAGGCGGAAGCGCGGTACGTGCTGGACGTCGAGGCCGCGCGGAGCCCCAAGCGGACGCCGTTCGCGCCGAAGATGGCGGCGCGGTTCGAGTTCGTGTCGGGCAGGACCGAAGGGAACGTCTACCTGCCGGTGCCGACGCTGCGGATCTCCGGGGCGTTCGACGACCTGAACCGGGCACCGGCCGGGGCGGCGGAGGTCAGGAGCGTCACGGTGCAGGCGTCGGTGGACGACGGCGCCACGTGGCGGAGCGTGCCGGTGGTGGGTGCCAGGGCGCGCTGGAAGGCGCTCGTGCCGCATCCGGACGGGGTGGAGTTCGTGTCGCTCAACGTGAAGGCGGTGGATGCGGCGGGTAACTCCGTTGAGCAGAAGACGATCCGCGCCTACGGCGTAAATCGCCCTCTGGGGTGAGATGTCGGCTGACAGCTTTCGTCAGGACGCAGAACGGCCATGATCTCTCGGTGGACGTGGAAACCCACCTCGCCGCGGTGGAGCAGGCGCTGATCGCGATGCGGCGCAGTCAGTCCCGACGAGCGCTCGCTGAGCTGGCCGTACCGGCTTTCGACGTGCTCGACGTCGTGGAGACGGCTGAGCGGACCGGTGCCCAGGCGACGGTGTCCAGTGTGGCTTCGGCGTTGCACGTCGACCAGCCGCGGGCCAGCAAGCTCGTCACGAGCGCGGTCGACGCCGGGCTGGTGTCGCGGGTCGCGGACAAGGCGGACGGGCGGCGGGTGCTGCTCGTCCGCACGCCGCGTGGCCGGGCGACCTCGGCTGAGCTGCACCGGGCGCGGCAGGCGGCGTGCGCGACGGCGATGGCGGACTGGACCGACGAGGAACGGGTGACGTTCGCGGAGCTGCTCACACGTTTCGTCTCGGTGTTCGGCGCGCGATAATCCCCTTGTGACACTGGACGAGCTGATCGCCTACTGCGCCGGCAAACCGGGCGCGGAGGAGACGTATCCGTGGGGCGACGCCGAACTGGTGTGCAAGGTGGGAGGCAAGGCGTTCGCGTTCATCGGCCTCGACGTGCACACCGTCGGGCTGAAGTGCGGGGCCGACGCCGAGGCCGCCGCGCCGTGGCGAGAGCGCTTCCCCGATGACATCACGGTCAGCGGGTACGTCGGGCGCTACGGCTGGAACACCATCGCGCTCAAGGGATCGGTGCCCGACGACGACCTGCTGGAGCTGGTCGACGCCTCCTACGAGGCCGTCGTCGCGCGGTTGCCGAAGCGGAAGAGACCGGCTTAACGCTCTTCCGGCTGCAGGATGCCGAAGATGTTGCCCTCGGTGTCCTTGTAGTAGGCGAGCAGGCCGACGCCGGGCATCTTGTCCTTGGGCAGCGCCACCGTGCCGCCGTTGACCTCGATGGCCGCGATGGTCGCGTCGATGTCGATCACGCTGATCGTCATGACGAAACCGTGCACGGGTGCGTCGGGTGCTGGGTCGGGTCCCTGGCGCGGCAGCAGTCCGCCGTTCACGCCGGGCTGGTCGTCGTCGCCGGTGGTGATGATCCAGTAGGGCGCGTCGCCCCACTGCTCGATCTTCCAGCCGAAGACGGAGGAGTAGAAGTTCCGCGCTCGCTCGGGATCTGCGGCGTGGATCTCGAAGTGCACAGGACGTGACATGAGACGGCACGCTACTCCGGACACTCGTTGTCCGCATTGGTCTCTACGGTCGCCGCATGGCTACTGAATTCCAGGTCTCCTTCGACGCGAACAACCCGCCGAAGCTCGCCGACTTCTGGGCGCAGGCACTCGGTTACGTGACGCAGCCGCCGCCTCCCGGCTTCGCCACGTGGGAGGAGTGGGCGACCAAGAACAACATCCCGTTCGACTCCGCCGACGACTACGCGGCGTTGATCGACCCGGACGGCCAGGGGCCGCGGTTGTTGTTCCAGCGCGTGCCCGAGGGCAAGACCGCGAAGAACCGCGTGCACCTGGACGTCCGGGCCGGGCTCGACTCAGTGGACCGCCTGGTCGCGTTGGGCGCCACACGCGTGCGTGAGCACAAGGGCCAGACGGGCCACTGGGTCGTGATGCTCGACCCGGAGGGCAACGAGTTCTGCGTCAGCTAGCTCGTGATGTCCTTCGTCTTGAACTGACGTGCCGCGAGCAACGTGAAGATGCCGCCGTAGACGAGCGCGGAGAACGTTCCGCGCGCCATCTCCGACCAGTCCACATCGGTCGAGAGCAGGTCGGCCCACGCCATCGCGTAGTGCGTCGGCAGGTAGTTGCGCAGGTCCTCGAGCGGTTGGATCTGGTCGAGGATCTGCGACACGATCGACACCAGCACCGTGCCGCCGACCGCGCCGAGCGGCGCGTCGGTGGACACGGACAGGAACAGCGCCAGCCCCGCGACCCAGAACAGGTTGATCGCGATGTAGCAGACCGCGAGCCCCATGCCGACCACGCCGTCGGCGAACGGTGCCGCCTCGCCCGTCGGGCTGACCACTTCGCCCGCGCCGTACCACATGACGCCCACCGCGAGGGCGACCGCCGGCAGGAGTGCGAGGGCGAAGAAGCTGAGGATGCCGGACGCGATCGCCTTCTGGCGCAGCAGCCGGTGCCGTGGGATCGGTGCGGCCAGCAGGTACTTGAGGCTCGACCAGGACGCTTCTGACGCGATCGTGTCGCCGAAGAACAGCGCCACGATCATCGGCAGCAGGAAGCTGCCGCTCACGAACAGCGTGAGCACCACGAAGTTGATGCCGCTGGCCGTGGCGAGGTCGACGAATCCGCCGCTTCGCCGGTTCGGGTCGGACTGGCCGATCTCGAAGCTCAGGGCGAGGATGAACGGCAGCAGCACCAGGAAGCCCAGCACGAACTGGGTCCTGCGACGGCGGATCTGCCGCTGCAGCTCCACACGGATTCGCAGCGTCCGGCCGGCCTTGTAGCCGACCGCCGAGCCGTCCGGGGCCACCTCGGTGTGCTGGTGGGCGGCGGCGTCGGTGAGCTCGGTGATCGCGCCGGGGTCGGTGTGGACGTCGTGCTCGTTCACCTGGTCACCTCCTGCCGCGCCGGTGCCTTCGTGCGGTTGGGGTTCGCGGTGAGGGTCGCTTTCGCCGGGTGCGGGACGCCGGCGTCAACGGTCCGTTCGCGACGCTTGCCGCCCGGAACTGTCGGTGTCGTCTGGGAGAATGGAACCAGGGGTCCCCCTTGCCGAGTGGGCGGCGTTTGCGCCGGTTCGGAGGGGACGCCTGCGGGAGCGTGCTCGGTCACCGGTTCACCTCCGCTCCGAAATTGTCGGTGCCGGCTGGGATAATTGAGTCAAGGGGACCCCCTTCGCCGGCGAGCAACGTCTGCGCGCTCGACGAGGGGACCTCTGCCTCGGCCTGGGCGCCCGCCGTGGCGGACGCCGCTGCCATCAGGAAGTCATTCACCGACCAGCTCCAAGAAAGCGTCTTCCAGCCTGCGTCGCGGACCCGCCTGGTCCACCGCCACACCCGCGGCGACCAACGCCGAAAGTGCTGCGGCGCGCGGGACGCCGTTCATCGACGCGTGCACGGCACCCTCGTCCTCGTGCACGTCGTGCACGCCTTCGAGGCCCCGCAGGACGTCGGCCGCCTTCGAGGGGGAGTCGACGCGGAACGTCGCCTCGCCGCCTCCCGCCGCGATGTCGGCCACCTCGCCCGCGGCGACGAGCTTGCCCTTGTGCATCACGACCACGTGCGAACAGGTCTGCTCCACCTCGGCCAGCAGGTGCGACGACACCAGCACCGTGCGGCCCGCCGCGGCGTAGCGGCGCAGGACCTCGCGCATCTGGTGGATCTGGGGCGGGTCGAGGCCGTTGGTCGGTTCGTCCAGGATCAGCAGGTCCGGGAGACCGAGCATCGCCTGGGCGATCGCGAGCCGTTGCCGCATGCCCTGGCTGTACGTGCGCACGCGGCGGTGCACGGCGTCGCCGAGGCCCGCGATCTCCAGCGCCTCCTCGACGTGCGCCTCTTCGAGCGGCCGGCCCGTCGCCGCCCAGTAGAGCCGGAGATTCGCCGCGCCGGAGAGGTGCGGCAGGAAGCCGGAACCCTCGACGAACGAACCGATGCGCGACAGCACGGGCGCGCCCGGCGTCACCTTGTGGCCGAAGACGCGGATGTTGCCCTCGGTGGGATGGATCAGGCCCATCACCATGCGCAGGGTCGTGGTCTTGCCGGCACCGTTGGGACCCAGCAGCCCCAGCACCTGACCGTGCTCCACGCGGAACGACAGGTCGCGGACCGCGGTGAGACCACCGGGGTACGACTTGGTCAGACCGGAGATCACGAGCGGCACCGACGACAGCTCGGGGTCCGAGTCCTGGGCGAGCCGGCGGCGGAACATCGCGATGACACCGGCGCCGATCAGCACCAGCAGCGCGATCAAGATGCCCCACAGGGCACCCACCGGGAAGCCGGTCGTCACGTTGCGGCCCGGCACGACCGGCACCGACAGCGAGTCGGACGCCAGCGAGATCCGGTACGCGGCGGGTTGTGCGGCGTTCGCGAACGCCTGGTCCGTGGTCGACACGACCAGCGCGAGCTTGTGCCCGCTCTCCACCGGGCGCACCGCGGGCGGCAGCGTCACGGTCACCTCGGCGGCGGACCCGTCCGGCGGCAGCGCCACGCGGAACGGCGCGACCGCCGAACCCGGCAGGACGCGCGTGCCGTCGGCCGAGACGTCGTAGAGCTTCGCGAACAGGATCGCTTCGCCGGACGCCTGGTCACCGCGCGCGACGCGCAGCTTGGCCGTGGACGAACCGGTCAGCAGCAGCTGCGAGTCGAGCGCGTCCGACGTGAACACCGCCGCCTGACCCGGCAGGTCGAGCGACAACCGCGACGAGATCGCCGCCGAGCGCGACAGCGCCGAACCCAGGCCCGGCAGGTTGCTGATCGCGGCCGGGTTGCCGCCTGCCGGGTTCACCGCCACCTGCTCGCGGCCGCTGAGCTGCACGGTCCTGCGCTCGGTGGAACCGCCGGAGAGACCTGGGTAGGAAGGCGCGACGACCGTGCGCAACGAGGGGGCGCCGGACGAGCGGAACGCGCCCTGCACCGTGTACTCGAAGCCGGTGCCGGGGTCGTTCCCCTTGCCCTGCAGGTGGAACGCCATCCAGTCGGCGATCTCACCGCGCAGCGAGGCACCGGGGTTGCCGCCGTCGTGGCCGCCCGCGTACCAGACCATCTTCACCTTGCCGCCGGCCGCGTTGATCTGGCGCGCGGTCGCGTCGGACTGGTCGAGGCCGAACAGCGTGTCCTGCTCGCCCTGCACCAGCATCGTCGGCTGCTTGATCTGGTCGGTCACGGCGACCGGGGACGACCTGCGCAGCAGCTCCAGCGTCTGCTGCGACGCGCGGCCCGTCGTGGCGACCTCCGTGTACGCGCGGCACACCTCGGGGGTGAAGCGGCCGCACGCGCCCAACGACGGCGTGGGCGGCTGACCCGCGGCGCCTGAGCCGCCCGGCTGCCCGGCGGGCTGCTGGGACTCCGTCTGGCCCGTCTCCGGTGCCTCACCCGTGGGGGACGAGAGGTCGATCGACGTCATGCCCGCCGAGAAGAAGATGCCGGCCCACGAGCGCTTGAAGACACCGTCCTCGCCGAACGCGGTGGTGGCCGGGGTGGTGTCCGAACGGTCCGACGCCGACGCGGAGTTCGGCAGCAGCGCCTGGGCCAGGTCGTTGTAGGTGATGACGGGCACGAGCGTGTCGACGCGCTTGTCGACACCGGCGAGCAGCAACGACAGCGCGCCGCCGTAGGACGCGCCGGTCACGCCGACGCGGGGGTCGCCGGCGCTGTCCTTCTGCACCTCGTCACGGGTGCCGAGGAAGTCGAGGAGCTTCTGGGCGTCGCGGACCTCGCGGTCGAGCGAGTTCAGCGCGATCTGGCCGGTGCTGCGGCCGAAACCGCGCGCGGACCACGTCAGGACGACGAAGCCGCGCCGGGCGAACTCCTCGGCCTGGGTGTGCACGCTGCGCAGGCTGCCGCCGAAACCGTGCGCGAGCATGATCGCGGGCGCGGGCGTGTGCTGGGGGAGGTAGAGACGCGTCTCGATCGTCACCGTCTGAGTGCTGTCGGGGCTCTCAGGTGCGTCGATGTTCGCTTCTTTGTAGGGAACGGCCACGGGGTCGTCCCCGGATCGAGTGAAGTACACGCCACCTGCGACGAGGGCGAGGACCACGATCAATGCGGGGATCGTCCACCTGCCGCGAAGGCGGGAGAGGCGGGACACAGCGCTGACGATATGCGAGTTTTGCTGAGAACGGCCTGTCGGGATCCGCTCCCGGTCTCAGCATGAGTCGATCTTCAGCGGGCCTTCAGGTAGCGGCGGTTCCAACCCGAACGACACGCTCCGTATTCCCATTCGTCCTGCTTGCGTGGGTCTGCTCACCCTGTGTGGCGCTAACCGGTGTCCGTGGAGCACAATGTTGACGCAGCATGGAGGGGAGTACTCCCTAAGCGGCGGTGTCGTCAGTACGGAGCTCGGCGTGGAGCTTCCGGTGCCGTCGGTCGTGCG
Source organism: Lentzea sp. NPDC004789 (assembly GCF_053601075.1). Classification (NCBI taxonomy): domain Bacteria; kingdom Bacillati; phylum Actinomycetota; class Actinomycetes; order Pseudonocardiales; family Pseudonocardiaceae; genus Lentzea; species Lentzea sp. NPDC004789. The sequence continues at coordinate 353,384 of NZ_JBSGBE010000007.1, forward strand.
AGAGGGTCTCAGCGAGATCGTCTCGGCGGCGGAGGAGACCTCCGGGTTTATTTGGCGTGCGCCCGAGAATCCCGGAGGTTGGGTTGTGAACGTCCCCGCATGGATGTGGATCGCGACGATCGCAGGTCTGCTCGTTCTGCTGGCTGTGGACCTCGTCATCGTCGATCGAAAGCCCCATGAGGTGACGATCGGTGAAGCCGCCCGCTGGGTCGTCTTCTACGTGGCGGTGGCCGCCCTCTTCGGTCTCGGCATCTGGTACTTCTCCGGTGGCCAGTACGCCACGGAGTTCTTCGCCGGGTACATCACCGAGTACTCGCTGAGCGTCGACAACCTGTTCATCTTCTTGATCATCATGACGACGTTCAAGGTGCCCGCGATCCACCAGCACAAGGTGCTGCTGGTCGGCATCCTGCTGGCGCTCGTCATGCGCGGCATCTTCATCGCGGCCGGTGCGGCGCTCATCAGCAAGTTCAGCTGGGTGTTCTTCATCTTCGGCGCGTTCCTGATCTACACCGGCTGGCAGCTGGCGCGGGAGAACCACGACGACGAGGACGAGGAGTTCAAGGAGAACCTGATGCTGCGCATCGTGCGCAAGGTTTTCCCGGTGACGCCCGACTTCCACGACGCCAAGTCGTTCATCAAGATCGACGGCAAGCGCTTCGTGACCCCGATGTTCATCGTGATGGTCGCGATCGGCTCCACCGACCTGCTCTTCGCGCTCGACTCGATCCCCGCGATCTTCGGCCTCACCAAGGAGCCGTTCCTGGTGTTCACGGCCAACGCGTTCGCGCTGATGGGCTTGCGCCAGCTGTACTTCCTGCTCGGCGGCCTGCTGTCGAAGCTCGTCTACCTCTCGATCGGCCTGTCGGTGATCCTGGGCTTCATCGGCGTGAAGCTGATCCTGGAAGCGTTGCACACCAACACCCTGCCGTTCCTCAACGGCGGCGAGCCCTTCCACGTGCCGACGATCGGCATCGAGGTCTCGCTGTCGGTGATCGTCGGCGTGCTGGCGATCACGACGATCGCCAGCCTCCTCAAGGTGAAGCGCGACCCGGAGGCCGCGAAGCACGTGGGCGCAAACAACTAACCGAGCACGTTGACGCCGTTCTGGTAGACGGCGCGGATCGCCTGCTTCAGCGTGCCGGCCTTCACGTGCTGCTCGGCGTCACCCTCCACGAGAACGAGATCGGCGAGCTTGCCCGGTGCGAGCTCGCCGAGCTCGTTTCCGAGGCGCATCAGCTCGGCGGCCGACGTGGTGGTCGCGTAGAGCGCTTCGGCCGGCGACATGCCGTACTCGACCATCAGCGTCAGCTCGTTGAGGTTGTCGCCGTGCGGCCCGACGCCGGAGTCGGTGCCCATCGCGATCTTCACACCGGCCTGGTGGGCCTTCTGGAACGCCTGGAAGTGCTGCGCGACAACGGACTTAGCCTTGTCCAGGATGACGTCCGAGATCGCCACGCCCGCCGCGGCCTGGTCGAGCACCATGCGCGGTGCCATCAGCGTCGGCACCAGCCACGTGCCGTTCTTGATCATCTCTTCGACGCCCTCGTCGGTGAGGAACACGCCGTGCTCGATCGACCGGACGCCGTTGCGCACCGCGGTGAGGATGCCGTCGCCGCTCATGGCGTGCGACATGACCGCGATGCCCGCGGCGTTCGCCTCCTGCACGATCATCGCGATCTCCTCGTCGCGGAAGTGCGCGTGGCGAGGGTTGCTGCGCGGTGACATCACGCCGCCGCTCGACGCGATCTTGATGATGTCCGCGCCGTGCCGGACGAGCGTGCGGACGACCTTGCGCAGCTCCTCGGGACCGTCGGCGACCGTGTTCGGCAGGCCGGGGTGCAGCGGCGGTGAGATGTGCGCGCCGCACTGCATCCAGTCGTCGTTGTGGCCGCCGGTCTGCGACACCATGTTGACCGCGATCTGCATGCGTGGTCCCTGCACCAGGCCGCGCCGGACCGCCTCCGCGACACCGAGGTCGGCGCCGAGCGCGTCGCGGACCGTGGTGATGCCGCACCGCAGCGTGGCCTTCATGTTCCCGATCGCCTCGTAGAACGGCAGCGAGAACGGCGTGTTCAGCGACCGCACCAGATCGGCGCCGCTGAACATGAAGTGCACGTGGCAGTCGAACAGCCCGGGCAGCACGGTGTGGCCGGTCGCGTCGACCACGGTGTCGCCGTCGAGCCCGATGCCCACGTCGACGATCCGGTCGCCCTCGACCACCACGTCGCCGGGCTCGCTCGCCCGGCCGGTGAAGACCCTGCCCCCGGAGAACACGATGCGCGTCATACGCGGAAATCTATGCGGCGAGTCAATTTTTGTGATCGGTCAACAACCGGTGCTGAGCTTTGCTAACAAGCTCTGTTAGCGTCCTGGTCGTGCGCCCCGAAGACCTGTCGCTGCTCACCACACCCGGCACCCTCGCCGTGTCCGGGGACCTGGTGCTGGTCAGCATCGCCACGCCCGACCTCGACTCGAACACCTACCGGGGCGGCCTGCACCGGGTGTTCCCGGACGGCACCACGACGCCGTGGACACACGGTGATCGCGACAATGCGCAGCGCATTTCGCCGGACGGTCGTTCGGTCGCGTTCCTGCGCGTCAGCGGAAAGTCCAAGCCGCAGCTGTACGTCGCCCCGGTGGACGGCGGCGAACCCCGCCGCCTGACCGATCTGCCGCTCGGCGCCGGTGCTCCCGTGTGGTCGCCGGACTCGTCGCGGATCGCGTTCGTGGCGCGCGTGCCAGAGGCCGGTCGTTACGGCACGACCGACGACGGCCCGGAGGCCGAGGCGCCGCGCCGCATCACGCGCCTGGACTACCGCGTCGACGACGTCGGTTTCCTCGCCGACCGCCGCACCCGCCTGCACGTCGTGGACCTGGACGGCGCGGTGTCCGAGCTGACCGACGGGTCGTTCGACGTCTCCGACCCGGCCTGGATCGACGAGTCGACGCTGGTGTTCGTGGCGCCGCGCGACCTCGGCGCGGTCGAGACCCTGCACGGCGACCTGTACACCGTTCCCGCTGCCGGTGGCGAGGTCTCGCTGCTCGTGCGCGGCCCCGGCGAGGTCTCGATGCCGTTCGTCGCCGGGTCCTCGCTGTACTGGCTGGGCACCGAGTTCACCGGGATCGACGCGGTGGCGCGCAACCAGGGGCTGTGGCGGTCGGAGCTGGACGGCTCTTCTCCCGTCCGCCTCACCGATGCCGAAACCGTTGACGTGGAACGGCTTTCCGGTCAGCCCGTGGCCGACGCCTCCGGTGTGCTGCTCGTCGTGCGCAACCGTGGCGCGTTGGAGCTGCGGCGGATTCCGTTCGACGGCGGTCCCGGCGAGGTGCTGGCCGGTGCCTCGGCCGCGGTGAAGTCCTTCGCGACCGACGGGTCCACTGTGATCGCCGTCGTGTCCACCCCGGACAGTCCTGGTCAGGTCGAGTTCGTCGGAACCGGTGTGCGCACGGCGTTTCCGTCGGTCGCCGCGCGCCGGGTCGTCGAGCTGTCCGGTTCGGCCTCCGACGGCTACCCGGTGCACGGCTGGCTCGTGCTGCCCGACGGCGACGGCCCGCACCCGGTCGTGCTGGCCGTGCACGGCGGTCCGTTCATGTACCACAGCTGGGGTTTCTTCGACGAGGCCCAGGTCTACGCCTCTGCCGGCTACGCCGTCGTGCTGCCGAACCCGCGCGGCTCGGCCGGGTACGGGCAGTCCCACGGCCAGGCGGTGATCGGCAGGTTCGGCACGGTCGACGTCGACGACGTCCTGTCCCTTCTGGACGTCGCACTGGCCCGTCCCGACTGCGACTCCGAGCGCGTCGGCGTGATGGGCGGCTCGTACGGCGGCTTCATGACGTCGTGGCTGTCCGCGCACCACGGCGAACGGTTCCGCGCGGCCTGGAGCGAGCGCGCCGTCAACGCCTGGGACTCCTTCTCGGGTTCCTCGGACATCGGCTACTTCTTCGCCGACGCCTACTGCGGCCCCGATCCCGAGGTCCAGCGCGCGATGTCGCCGCTGACCTACGCCGAGAAGATCAACCTGCCGTTCGCGGTCGTCCACTCCGAACAGGACTGGCGCTGCCCCCTGGAGCAGGCGCAGCGCATGTTCGTGGCGTTGCGGCGGCGCGGCGTCGAGGCCGAGATGCTGATCTTCCCCGGCGAAGGCCACGAGCTGACCCGTTCCGGCCAGCCGCGGCACCGCAAGCAGCGCTTCGACGCCGTGCTGGAGTGGTGGGACCGCCACCTCAAGGACTGACCAGGTCCGCGCTGACGAGGCGGAGCAGCTCCTCGCGCGGCGGCCCGGCCGGCGTGCGGGTGAGCCGCGGCCAGATCCGTTCGATGCGGTCGTGCAGGTCGCTGTCGGTGTCGAAGACCGAGAGCCGGTCGAGCAGCCCGATGCGGCCGACGGTCCGGCGCAGCACGTGGTCGTCGTGCGGTGCCGCGGCCAGCGCCGCGGCGAAGGAGAACAGGGGATAGCAGCCGTCGCGGCGGCTGACGTCGACCGGCGTGCCGCTCCAGGCCGCGTTGCGCGCCGCGTCGAACTCCAGCGAGAAGGCGTGGCGTTCACGGGCTTCCGGACCGACGTCGGCGAGGTAGGCCTCCGAGACGTCCCGCGGTGTGGTGTGCGCGCTGGCTTTGGCGAGCGCCTGCGCGTGCACCAACGAGAACGACAGCCCGTACGCGAACATGGGATTGGTGTGGCACAGCGCATCACCAACGGGCACGAGCCCCGGCACGCCGGAACCTCTCGTGCGGTCGATGTTGGCGAGGCCGCCCATCGGCATGACGTCGGTGATGGGCCGCGCGTGGTCCGGTGACGTCATCACGTCCAGCGGCGAACACGCTCTGGCGGCGGCCTCCCACGCGCGGTTGTCCTTCAGCACCCGCAGCTCGTGGTCCGCGGTGGGCACGATGAAGATCACCGCGAAGGTCCGGTTGTCGCCGCGGAAGGTGTTGAACCCCATGTACCCGAGGTCGCCGCGCGGGTTGAGCAGCCACGGCCCCGCGAGGTGCTCGGCGCCGGGCACGAGCTCGAAGTAGCGGCAGTAGTAGATCGAGCCGCACTCGGTCGGTTCGGCCTGGGCGCGCGGCCAGCCGGCCGGGCACCGGTACCGGCCCAGCGCGTCGACCACGACGTCCGCGCAGATCTCCTCGCCGTCGTCGAGGTGGAACCCGCTCGCGCCGGGCACCAGGTGGGTGATCTGCCTGCCCGAGACCAGCTGCACGCCGGGTTCGGCCGCGGCGGCGCGCCGCAGCGCCCACTCGACCATCGGCCTGCGCACCCAGAGGTAGACCAGGTCCTCGTCACCGGACCGCCGCGGACCGGACAGCCGCGCGGCCAGGTCCTGCTCCTCGGCGCCCGCGTCGAGCAGCGTGTCGATGACGTCCGGCGCGAGCTCGCGCAACACCTTGCGCCCGCGCGGCAGGAACGTGTGCGGCTGCTGGAAGTGCGGGATGCCCTTGCGCACGACGTCGAACGCGTCCTCCGGCCCGTCCTGCGCGGTCACGTGGTCGCGTTCCACCACGACCGCCCGATGCCCGGCGCGCGCCACCGCCAGGCCGGCGGCCAGCCCGGCCACACCACCCCCGGCGATCGCGAACCGCATCCGCTCAGGCTAGGTATGCGGCCGATCGGAGTACCAGGGCCTTCAGTCCCGAGTGGACAGCTCGAAAGCCTGAAAGCGGGCCAGCAGCTCCTTCGCCGGCACGGAGTTCGGGTCGAACGGCAGGAGGTGCTGCCGTTGGCCGGGCTCCCGCACGCCCACCCAGTTGCACCGGTAGCAGAACTCGAGGTCGAACAGCAGCTCGTCGTCCGCCGTGCAGGCCCAGATCGCGTAGCCGGGGTTGAAGCACCGCATGCCTTCTCCCGGAGGGAAGGACGCCACCAGTTCCAGAGTCGCGGTCGCCGAGGCGCCTTCCCAGGTGCCGAGCAGGTCGCCTGCGGTGGTCCACGCTTCGAGCCGGTGTGCTCGCGCCGTGTTCTCCGGCATCTTCACGTGATCACCCCAGCAGCGTGTAGTTGAGCTCCTCGCACACCCGCGCCAGCGGCAGGTCGAGCCCAGGATGGTCCAACGGCAGCAGCACGTCCGGCGCGGCCGGCAGCCCGGAGGCGCCAGGCGGGTCCCACAGGCAGATGGCCGGGTCACCGGAGTCCATCGACGACCGGTACCAGAGCCCGTCCAGCTCCGGATAAGCCGCCCGGATGGCGCGCGACCAGGCCTGGGTCACCAGCTTCGGCCCGGTGGAGATCTCCTGCGACGCACCGACCCGCGTGGGCCACAGGCCGCCCAGGTCCAGCAACCGGAGAGTGCGCCGGGGACGCAGCACCACCAGGAAGGGACTGCGGGTGCGGCGGTCCACGATCGACGTGGCCTGGAAGACCTCGGCGATCGAGGTGCGCACGGACAGTCCGAAGTAGAGGACGCCGTTTTCGTGGTCCTGGACCGGGCTGCCGTCTTCGGCCGGTTGTTGCGCGTCGAAGCGGGCGTGGGGGAGCGGGCCTGTGTAGCGGAACGTGTTCCAGCGCTGGGGGTGGGAGCCCTTGGCCGTGAAGACGCGGACCAGACGGGTGGCGCGGTGGACGGCCACCACGTCCTCGGTGCGGCGCAGGTGCGCTTGCAGCACGGCAGGGGCAGGCGGCTGCGGAAGCCGTGACATTCGGGTCCTGTCGGGTGTTCGGGAGCGCTCAGGCGGGGGTGCCGAGCACGGAGGCCAGGTCGGCGACGCGGCGCGGGTCTCCTCCGGCGAGGAGCCAGTCGCGCGGGGTCGCGGGCTCGCCGTCGACGGGCAGGTCCTCCTGGAGGGTGGTCATGAACGCGGCGACGACCAGTGCCGGTTGGTCTGACGGGATCGCCGCCAGCACGGTTTCCAGGCCCGGCAGGACTCCGGTGCCCGCGAACTGCCACGCGGGCAGCCGCCAGCTGCCCCTGTCCTTCCAGCCCACGAGCCTGCCGACGCCGAGACGGTGCCGGATGCGGCTCGTGTCGACCTGCAGCTGGCGCGCCGCCTCGTTGACGGTCAGCGCCGAGTCGCGCAGCACGGCGTGCGCCACGACGGTCCGGGTGCGCGGGCGGGCGTCGGACTGGTCGGCCGGGGACAGGTCGAGGCCCACGTCGGCGAGTGCCGCCTGCTGGTCCGGCGTGAAGTAGGTGGCCGGTTCCGGGTGTGGTGGAGCGAGCCTGCGCGCCGCGTCGGTCACGAGGGCCAGGAACTCGTCAGGGCTCACCTGCAGGCCGGCCTTGGCCAGCACTGTCTCCAGCGCGGGACTCATGCGCACAGAATATCTCGCGCGTGCGCATTTGTGCGCCTTGCGAGCGCATTGACCCTGAACGTTCGACGGTGCGCGGTCACGCAATGACGCTACGTGGGTTTTTGCGGTCCAGAACGGTGACGTGGGCCTCATCTGGCACATCGCTACCATTTCCCGATGCAGCTGGACCGGGGCGCCAAGCGGGTCGTCTTCGCGTGGGCCGCCGTCATGGTCGCCACGCTCGCGTACGTGATGGTTCGCCCGCCGGGGTGGTCGCTCGACCTGCGCGTCTACCGCAACGGCGGGGCCGCGCTGCTGCAGGGCCTGCCCCTTTACGTCGAGGGCTTCGCGAAGCCGCTCGGTGGTCCTGACCTGCCGTTCACCTACCCGCCGACGGCCGCGGCCCTGTTCAGCCTGCTGGCGCTCGTGCCGCTGGTCGTCGCGATCTTCGTGGTGGCGGCGGCGAACCTGGCGATGCTCACCGCGTTGTGCCTGATCGCAGCCCAGCGCGTGCTCGGCTGGGGGCCGGAGGCCGTGAAGTGGGGGCTGGGCGCGGCGGCGGTGGCGTCGTTCTTCGACCCGCTGCGCGAGACGCTCTGGTTCGGGCAGATCAACCTGCTGCTGGGCGTGCTCGTGATGGCCGACTGCCTGCTGGAACGGGCCCGGTGGTGGCCGCGCGGCGCGCTCATCGGGCTGGCGGCCGCGATCAAGCTGACGCCGGCGTTCTTCGCGTTGTACTTCGTGGCGCGCCGGCAGTGGCGGCCCGTGCTCGTGTCGATCGCGTCGTTCCTGGTCTTCGGGGTGCTCGGGTTCGTGATCGCGTTCGGCGACGCGAAGGAGTACTGGACGCACGCGCTGCTCGACCCCAGCCGCGTCGGGCGCCTGACCTACGCGTCGAACCAGGCGTTGCGCGGCACGCTGGCGCGCTTCGGGCTGGAGAACGGCACGCAGGTCGCGGTGTGGGCCGTGCTGTCGCTGGTGGTCGTGCTGACGGTGTGGTGGCTCGCCTCGAAGCTCGGTGACGTCGAGGCGTTCTTCGTCGTGGCGATCGGCGGGCTGCTGATCTCACCGGTGTCGTGGGGGCACCACTGGATCTGGATCGCGCCCGCGCTCGTGCTGCTGTCGCGCGCGCCGCTGCGCCGCCACTGGGCGCCGTGGGCGGTCGTGGCGGTGTTCGCGATCGGGCCGCACTGGCTGTTCCCGCGCGACAACGACGTCGAGCAGCGCTGGGCGTGGTGGCAGCAGGTGATCGGCAACCTCTACGTGTTCGTCGGGGTCGCCGTGCTGGTCACACTCGCGGTGCGGGTTGTGCGAGACCGCCGTCGAGCTGCTTCAACCGCAGGCTGAACAGCACCAGCACCACGCCCCACAGGATCGCGAACACGCCGATGGTGATCACGAACGCGAGCGCGCCCGCGGCCGGGTTCACGACCAGGATGATGCCGAGCAGCACCGTCAGCACACCGGTGACGACGTAGAACCACTCGTTCGTCATCACCTTGCGCAGACGGATGGCGTCGACGATCTGCAGCACGCCGGTGACCAGCGCCCACGCCGCGATCAGCAGCAGCAGCGCGGTCGCGGTGATGCCCGGCCAGAACAACGCGACCAGACCCGTGACCAGGCCCAGCAGGCCGATCAGGCCGAGCGCCCAGCGGGCGGGCCACTCCTTGTGGGTCAGCGTCAGGTACAGCATCATCGCGCCGTCGACGAACGCGTAGGCGCCCCACAGGATGATCAGCACGAGCAGGGTGAGGCCGGGCCAGATCAGGGCCGCCAGGCCGAACAGGACAGCGAACACTCCGCGCACCGTGAAGAGCCACCACCGTTGCATGGCTGGATCGTCTCGGCTGCCGGTGGGGTCGGCAACCCGAACCCCTCGTCCGGTGCTGATCTGTTCAGGGCTGATCCGTTCAGGACTGCCCAGTGATGATCGACACCGCGCGGTCCTGCGTCTGGTCGCTGACCTCGCCGACCTGGAAACCGCGCGCCACCACGTGCGCGACCAGCTCCGGCTCCGGCGGCAGGCCGTACTTGCGCAGGTAGTGCGGCACGGCGCCGGCCCAGATCCAGGTGCCGTCGGTGCGGAAGTTGAGCGGCACGTCCTGCTCACCGCTCTGCGAGAACTCGTCGAGGTCGTAGCTGCGCGCGGCCAGCACGACCGGCGCCGACTCCAGGTAGGCGAGCAGCCCGTCGACCAGCTGCGGGTCGATCGGCTGGCGGTTGACCACGATCCGGCCGTCGTCGCTCTTGCCGTCGTACACGCGCGCGGTCCGCAGCTCGCCCGTCTGCGGCTGGTCCGGCTGCGGTGCCTGGCTCGGCGGCGGGACCTGGTACTCCTGCTGCGGCTGGGGTTCCGGCTCCGGCGCGGGCAGCGGCGGCAGGCCGACGCGCTGGCGCCACCAGTCCGGGATCAGCCGGTCGGGACGGGGGAACGTCTGCAGCTCGTCGCGGAAACCGATGGGTGGCGGCACGTTGCGCCAGCGCGGCTCGTCCTCGGCGTTGAAGTCGACCGTGAACGCCGCGGGCGCCTCGATCTCGTACGTCGCGCTGAGCCACGTGCCGCGCTCGGGGTGGTACATGCCACCGCGCAGCTGGCCGAACATCTGCACCACGTCCATCGGCGGGCGCACCGGCCGCAGCTGGCCGTCGGGACCGGAGAACGCCAGGTCGACCTCGATGTGCCTGCCCGCGGCGCGGTACTCGGCCCGGATGCGCTGCCAGCCCTGCGGTACGGCAGGGAGCATGGCACGGCCGATCTGCCGCACCAACTGCTGCTGGTCCTGCTCGCTCAGCGGTGTCGCCGGCTGGCTCATGTGGTCCTCGCCCCTCTTCCCCGTGCAAACCCCGCTGATCTTATCGGGCGGCCGATGTTCGCGTGGGTGGACCGGAACTCAGAGGCCCAGTTCGTCCAGCCGCGCGCGCAGCCAGTCGGGCAGGACGTCGGCCGAGCCGGCCCGGCGCAGTTCCTCCAGGTACGCCTCGGGTGGCGGCGGGGTGATCCACTGCGGCTCCGCGGTGCGGTCGAACTTCAGGTTCTCCCGGCCGGTGTACTCGACGTCGAGTCGCGCGGTGCACCAGGTGGTCTGCGGGCCTTCCATCGAGGCGCGGAACTCCCGGAACCGCTCGGTCACGGCCTGCGGCGGCGCCCACTGGAACATCCGGCCCGTGAGGTCGCGCACCAGCGCGGTGCACTCGGCGTGGTCCCCGATCTCGCGGAACTGCACCTGGGCGTACGTCCACCCGGTCGGCGCGGTCTGCTTGACCTGTTGCCCGACGTGCCTGGAGTACATGACGTTGACCGGCACATCCCCCGATTCCACCCTCGGCAGCTCCAGTCCGGGGTTGAGCTCCCGCAGCAGCCAGCGCGGCCGCCAGTTCTCCGCGCGCGGGAAGATCTCCAGGTCCTTCGCCCACACGTCCGGTGAGATCGGCGGATCCCACACCGGGTCGACCTCGAAGTTGTACTCGGTCTGGGAGTTGCCGGGTGGGTCGATCGTGTACCGGATGGAGAACCAGGTGCCTTTCTCCTCCTCCCACAGCACTTCCCGGAGGTCGGAGAACGGCCGGCGCAACTGGTCGACGGGAAGCTCCCGCTCCCGCACCGACCCGTCCTGGTTCAGCGTGGCGAACTGGTAGTCGTCCACGTTCGCCGCCATCGACACCTTGAGGTCGACGCGTGCCCAGTCCGGACCGATGTCCTCGAGCAGCTTGCCGCCGACCCAGTTGAGGATCTGGCCGGCGATCTCGTAGCGCTCGGCCTGGGACGGCCGGGGGTCAGACATTGTCGTGGCTCCTGTAGTGGACGACTGGCTGTCCGGTCACCGGGTGCACCCGTTGATCAATCCAGTAAACACGATGCGGCGTGAGGCCCGTCGACTGCTGCGACGGGAACACCCGGACGCGCGTGACGTCCTCGTTGTGCTTCGTGTGGGCCTCCAGGCGGTCTTTCTCCGCCCGTGCCCAGCTGTTCTCGTAGGGGCTCGTCGGGTCCTTCTCCGGCAGCCTGATGTTGTTCTCGTTCCACTTCTGCGGGACCACGCCGAGCGCCTCGTTGATACCGCCCTCGGCGTGTGCCTGGGTGTGTCCGCCGCGGTACCCGCCGCCGGTGGGCACGTCGTACTCGCCCATCTTGCCCACGGGGGTCTGCACGCCGCCGTAACGCGGCGGGTGGTTCTGCGGGGAGTAGTCCGGTGGGTACGAGACCGTGCCGGCACCGTAGGAGTTGGTGTGGAACGAGCGGTCGTCGACCTGGTAGCGGGTCTCCGGGAGCGGAAGACCGTCCGTGGGCCGCACGTCGACCGCCCGCCTGGTGCTGGCGTCGCCCAGCTCCGGGTTCTTGTCGGTCCACGTGTCGATGTGCGTGAACTGCGACCTGCCGTCCGGGGTGAGCTCCGGTGCGGTGTAGAAGTCGCCGTGCCAGTCGCCGGTCTCCGAGTTGGTGACGTGGTAGACGCGGTCGGGTTCGAGGTCCGTGCGCCGGCTGAACGGCGGGCCGTTCGGATCCCACGTGTCGGTGCGGTAGTGCGCGCCGCCGGGTTGCCAGTCGGGGCCGTCCGGTGCGTTGAAGTTGTCGATGTCGAACTGCGGGTTGCCGTTGGCGTCGGTGTGGAACGTGAACGGCTCGCCGCCCGCGTGCACCCGGTAGTCGACGTCCGGCTGCGTGTAGCTGGCGTCCGGGTTGTCGATGCGACCGTCGTACCCGGTGCGGGTGTTGCTGGTGTGGGCGTCGATGGCGATGACGCGCGGCGGGTTGGACCCGTCGGTGTAGACGTGCGTCTGCCGCCCGTTCGCGTCCGTGACCTCGTACCTCGTGCGCGGTTCGAGGTCGGGCGTGTGCCGCGGCGGGTCGAAGAACGGCTCACCGGGGTTGACCGTGCGCGGGCGGGAGTGGTCGTACTCCGGCTCGCGCCAGTCGATGTCCTGGTGCGTCGGAACTTCCCGGTCGCCCGGCCGCGCGGCGCGGTCCTGCGCACCGTCGGCGTCGGTGCCGTCGTGGTGCTCGCTGCCGGGCGCGTAACCGTCCTCGCCGGCACGGGTCCTGGTGCCGTCCGGGTGGTGCGTCTCCCACTGGCCGTCCGGTGGGATCCGCGGCTGACGGGTGCCGTCCGGGTGGACCTCCACGTCACTGGTGAACACCCGGCCGTGGGCGTCGGTCCAAGCGGGCTTGGTGGGCGCCAGCACCGGCGCGTCGAGGTGCCGGGACAACTGCTGCGCGAAGTCGTTGCTGCCCGCGTCGCACCCGATCAACCTGACCGGCCGGCTGCCGTCGTAACCGCTGCGCCGCAACATGTCCGCGTACTCGGCGGCCGTGTAGTCGTGGCCACCGATGCGCGCGCGGCCGTCCGGGGTGATGTGGACGTCGGCGGTGAAGTAGCGAGGGTCGTTGGGCACCCGGTGCGGCAGGTCGCCCATGTCGGTGTCGCCGCCGTGGTGGGAGACGCCGGCCGGGGTGCTCTCCGCGTGGCGGGCGTGCGCCTCCTCGGGGGAGGGGCGGTCCGCGGGCGGGGCATCGGGGTCGTGCGCGCCGTTCGGGTCGTTCGGGTCGCCGTCGTGGGGCTTGTCGGGGTCGTGCGGCTTGTCCGGGGTGCCGTCGTGCTTGTCGTTCGGGCCGTGGTGGGGTGCTTCGGTGTCCGGGTTCCGGTGGGGTGCGTCGGGGCCGCGGTGAGGTGTGTCGGCGCCTGGGTCGCGGTGGGGTGCGTCGGTGTTCGGGCCTCGGTGCGCGGGCAGGGGTGTTTCGGGGGCGCGGGGGCGGGTGCCGTCCGGGCTGTGCGGCCTTGAGCCGTCGGGACGGTTGGCGGGGCCGCGGCCGTCGGGGCGGGACGGGCCGTCTGGGCGGTGCGGTGCATCGGGGCGGGAGGGGGAGGCTGGGCCGCCGTGTGGTGCGTCTGGACGTGACGGTGCGTTGGGGCCGCCCTGTGGCGCGTTGGGGCGCGATGGCGTGTTGGGGCCGTGTGGTGCGTCGGGTCGCGACGGCGCGTTGGGGCCGCCTTGTGGCGCGTTGGGGCGCGATGGCGTGTTGGGGCCGTGTGGTGCGTCTGGACGTGACGGCGCGTTGGGGCCGTGTGGTGCGTCGGACCGTGACGGGGCGGTGCGGCCGCCCTGCGGTGCATCGGGTCGTGACGGTGTGTTCGGGCCGTGTGGTGCGTCTGGTCGCGATGGCGTGTTGGGGCCGCCCTGCGGTGCGTCAGGACGGAACGGTGCCTGGGGGCCGCCGTGTGGTGCGTTGGGACCCGGAGCGTCGGGGCGCGACGGGGCGTGCGGTGCGTCTGGTCGTGACGACGGGGCCGTGGTGCCGCTGTTCGGCGCATTGGGGCGAGACAGCGTGTCGGGGCGCGAAGGGGCGTTCGGGCCGCCCTGAAGCGCATTGGGTCGGGAGGGGGCGGTCGGACCGTTGGTGTGCGGGGCCCCTGGTGTCGACGGCTGCGGACGCATCGGAGCGTCGCTGCGGGGTGCGTTCGGGGTGGACGGGGCGTGTGGTGTGCCTGCGGCGGGAGCGCTCGGGGGCGAAGGCATCGAGGACGGGGCCGCGGGTGCCGATGGCGCTGAGGTCGGGCGGGACGGGGCGTCGGCGCGGGAGGCGGACGTCGACAGGTCGGGGGAGCGTGGTGCGGGTGTGCTGGAGCCCAGGTCGCCTCGGCTGCCCGGAGTGCCGGTCCAGCCCTGGCCTCCGGGTGCGGGGCGGCCTGCGGGTGGGGTGGACGGCGTGTTGCCGCCGGCGTTCGGGGCACCGCCGCCCATCGGGGCCGCCTGGGGTGGCGTCGACGCTGTGTCCGGGGTGCGGGACTGGGCGTGTGGGGCGTCGGGCCGGGTCGGGGCCTCGACCGGGGGTGCCACCGAGGACGAGACGGTCTGGCCCGTGTTGCGCGGCGGGGGCGGGGTGTCCGGGGTGGAGGCGGTGTGCGGGGTGTTGTCCGGGGCCCGCGACGGGGTCGGTGCGTCGGGGGACGAGCTGTCCGGCGTGCGCGTCGGGGTCGGCGGACTGTCGGGGGTTCGTGAGGGAGACGGCGCCGACGGCGGTGCCGAACTGTCGGGCGCGTGCGATGGCGACGAGCTGTCGGGAGTGCGCCACGGCGACGAGCTGTCAGGCGTGCGCGACGGTGCCGAGCTGTCAGGCGTGCGCGACGGTGCCGAGGTGTCGGGCGTGTGCGAGGACGACGGAGATGAGCTGTCCGGCGTTCGCGACGGTCCGTCGGGCGAGCTGTCGGGGGTCTGTGAAGAGCTGTCCGGGGTGCGGGACGGTCCGTCCGGAGTGGACGGTGAAGAGTCCGGTGTGGACGAATGGGTGCCGTGGCCGCCGGAAGGCGAGAGGTCCGGGGTGTCGGTGCGGTGGAAGAGGCCGCCCGGCTTGATGGACTTCGTGGAGATCACGTCGAGGCCGGTCGCCTTGCCGGCGAGCTTCCCGACGACCTTCATGATCTTGGTGAAGATCTCGGTCAGGCGGCCGAGCAGCGGCGAGACCTTCTTGATGGTCTTGATGAGCTTCTGGATCAGCTCACCGATGCGGGTGGCCCACTTGGAGATCGCGGTGACGGCCTGAGCGACGATCACCGGGGTGCCGAAGCCCAGTGAGAACACGGCTTCCAGGACCCACGTGATGAGTTTGGCCACCAGGTCGGCGATCAGGTCGCGCACCATCTCGCGCACGAAGCCGACGACCATGCCCATGACGCCGACGACGGTGCCGACCGAACCCGCGGTGGACGCCGCGCCGGACAACGCGTCCAGTTGCTCGCCCGCGGCCTTGCGGTAGGCGTCACCGGCGGCGCCGGTCCACGAGGCGGTGGCGTCGACGGCGGCTTTGTAGTCGGCCGCGACCTTGCCGAGCTCCTGCGAGACGTTGCCCCACGTCGTGGAGTACGACTGGATCACCGGCGGGTCGCCGGCCAGCCAGTCGAGGGCGTCCTTCAACGGCTGCATGTGTTCCATCAGGAACGAGGCGGCGGAGGACAGCAGCGTGCCGAACGGGTCGATGGCCATCGAGGCGGCGTCGGCGACGAGACCGACCACGCCGAGGCCGCCCTCGATCCAGCTGCCCTCGGAGATGCCCTTGTAGGCGTCGACCGCGGAGTCGGCGATCGAGAAACCCGTCGCCCAGCCGTTGTCACCGGTACCGGCGTTGAAGAAACCGGACGGTTCCTTGGGCTCCTGAGCCACCAACGGGTTCGGTGTGGACATCAGAAGCCCTTCAGCGTGGTGGCGATCTGGTCCTCGACGGCCTGGTAGTGCTTGGCGGTCTCGGTGACGCGCTTGGAGGTGGAGTCCATCGCCTCGGCCACGCCCTTCAGCGCGTTCAGGCCCCAGTTCTCGACCGGGTCGAGCAGCATGCGGAACGGCTGGCAGATGATCCCGTACGCGTCAGTGGGCATCGACACGGTGTTGGCCGCGTCCACGGCCGCCTGCAACCGTCCGTGCAGGCCCTCCAGGGCCTTGGCGGGCGCTTCCAGCACGTCCGAGGTGACGTTGAAACCACCGGCGGTCATCGAACCCCCTCAAGTTCGAGCAACGGACAGAAGATCAGCGGAGCACCGACTGCCCGCCGAAGTCGTCGTCGTCATCCGACGATCGGCGGCGGCGCACGGGAGGAGGCGGCGGCGGGGGCGGGGTGTCGTCGTCCACGCGGAAGTTCATCTCGTTGTTGTCGTACGGCGAACGCGCGGGCGGGTCGTCCGCGGGCGGCGCCGGGAAGTTCTTCTTGGCCTCGTTGAAGAGCACGTTGGCCGTCTCGTCCTGCGTGCCGATGGTCTCGGCCATCGCCTCCTGCAGCAGCGCGGGGATCTTCGACTGCGCGCGCTGCAACAGCTTCATGATCTCGCCGCTGATCTCGGCCATGCGCCGGCCGGCGGCCGACTCGTTGATCACGAGGTTCTGCAGGATGCCGTTGGAGCCGATGGTCAGCTCGACGGAACCGTCGGAGGACCGCTCGGAGATCGTCATGCCCTGCACGCGCGTCGCCATCTCCTGGTAGCGAGCGGCGCGTTCCTGGATGTTCTGGTTCCAGTTCGCGAGCATCTGCTCCGACCCGGCGATGTCCTCGGGCACCGAAAAATTCCCTCCCACAGCGGCAGCGGACTCAAAGGATGACGCAGCCGGTGGTGATCCAGTTCCACCAATGGAGCAAATCGGCCGCGCAGACCAGCGGCGTTCCACTGAACGGACCAGTGGAACGCCGCGAGGTCAGTGCTGACGGTTCAGTTCACGCCCAGCAGGTCGACGACGAAGATCAGCGTCTCGTTGGGCTTGATCACGCCACCGGCGCCGCGCGCGCCGTAGCCCAGGTGCGGCGGGATGACCAGCTTGCGGCGGCCGCCGACCTTCATGCCCTGGACGCCCTGGTCCCAGCCTGCGATGACCCGGCCACCGCCGAGCGGGAACTGGAAGGCCTCGCCGCGGTCCCAGGACGCGTCGAACTGCTCGCCCGTCGAGTGGGAGACGCCGACGTAGTGCACGGACACGAACTGGCCTGCCGTGGCCTCCGGGCCGTCGCCGACGGTGATGTCCTCGATCACCAGGTCGGCGGGCGCCGGACCGTCGTGCGGGTCGACCTCGGGCTTCGTGGGGGCCATCACAACTTCCTCTCGGAACGGGATTGTTCGTGCTCGATCCAATCACGTGCGGCCCGGCGCGGCCGAATGGCCTACGCGGACCAGCCCTTGCCGGTCTCGAAATGCCGTGTTGATCTGTAAGGGCTCCCGACCCTGCACCGGGAGTACACAACAGAAGAAGGAGATGATCATGGCGGCAACCCTGCACCGCCTCCGGTCATGGCTCGGCGCGGCATTGGCAGCAGCGACGCTGTCAATGGCGTGCGTCAGCGTGGCCGAAGCAGCTCCGACCCCCACCACCGACGGCGAGTTCGGCACTCAGGTCGTCGGCGGCACGCGTGCGAGCACGGCCACCTACCCGTGGGTCGTCTACCTGGCGACCAGCAGCGGGTTCCAGTACTGCGGCGGCACGCTCGTGGCTGCCAACAAGGTCGTCACCGCGGCGCACTGCACCGTGGGCGACTCGGCGTCCGCGGTCCGCGTCGTGGCCGGCCGGGACGACAAGAACTCCACCGCGGGCACCGTCGCCCGTGTCACGAAGATCTGGATCCATCCGAGCTACACCGACGTGACCCGCGGCTACGACGTCTCGGTGCTCACGCTCGACCGCAACCTGTCGCAGACCCCGCTCAAGTTCGCGACGAGCGCGGACAGCGCGCTGTACGCGGCGGGCACCAGCTCGACCATCCTCGGCTGGGGCGACACCGCCGCGGGCGGTCCGGACTCGCGCTACCTGCTCAAGGCCACCGTGCCGCTGACCAGCAACTCCAGCTGCGCCAGCGCGTACGGCAGCCGCTTCATCGCCACGGCCATGGTGTGCGCCGGCTACTCCCAGGGCGGCACCGACACCTGTCAGGGCGACTCCGGCGGACCGCTCGTGGCCGGCGGCAAGCTGATCGGCATCACCTCGTGGGGTGACGGCTGCGCCGACGCCGGTGTCCCCGGCGTCTACACCCGCGTCGCCACCTACGCGGCGCAGATCCAGGCCCAGCTGTAAGTGGTGTCAGGGCCGGGAAGGTTGCGCGCAACCCTTCCCGGCCCTGTTTACGTCCTGGTGGCATGAACGGCAGAAAGCTGTTGGCCAGCGCCGCCGTGCTGGCCGTCGCCGGAGTGTGTGTGAGCTCCGCGGTGCGGGACGAAACCCCCGCGCTACCACCGATCGTGGACTACGGGCCGGTGCGTCTCGTCGCGTTCGACTCGTGCGACCACGCGCTGACCGAACTGCGCAACGCCATCGCCCCGTACGTCACCGCGTACGGCCTTGGAGGTCGGCCGCGGATCTTCGCCATGGAGGACGCCAACAACAGCGCGGGCGTCGCACCGAAGGCCGTGCCCGACGCGACGAGCGCCGCCACGCCGCCCGCGCAGCAGCAGGACCACTCGACGACGAACGTCCACGAGCAGGGCATCGACGAGCCGGACATCGTGAAGACGGACGGAAAACGCGTCGTCTCCGTCGCGGACGGCAAGCTGCGGGTGATCGACGTCGCGAGCCGGAGCGTCACCGGCACGGTCGACCTCGGTCAGCGCTACGCCAACCAGCTGCTGGTCTCCGGTGACCGCGCGCTGGTGGTCGCGCAGAACTCCGGCGCGATCATGGAGAAGGTGGTGCCCGACCGCCAGTTCGCCCCCGAGTTCGGCACCGAGCTGATCCTCGTGGACCTCAAGGCGCTCAAGCAGATCGGCAGCCTCCGCACCGACGGGTTCTACCTCGACGCCCGCCAGGTCGGCGGCACCGCCCGCGTCGTCGTCCGCTCGCAGCCGCGCCTGCCGTGGGTCTACCCGGACATGACGACCAACGAAGCAGGATCCTTGCGCCGCAACAGGGAGATCCTGCAGAGCGAGCCGATCACCTCGTGGCTGCCGCGCTACGAGCTGGACCAGAACGGCGCGAAGAGCAGCGGAAGCCTGGTCGACTGCGCGAACGTCAGCCACCCCGCGGCGCACTCGGCGACGTCGATGCTGACCGTGCTCACGTTCGAGCTGTCCGGTCAGCTCGGCACGGGCCAGGCGGTCTCGATCATGGCCGACGGCGACACCGTCTACGGCACCGACCGCAGCCTCTACATCGCCGACGACCACCACCTCCGGCCCGAACTTCCCGGCAGGCCAACGGTTGCGCTTCCGGTCACGACGGCGATCCACCAGTTCGACATCAGCCAGGCCGGCCCGCCGAAGCACGTCGCGTCCGGTGAGGTCAACGGGTCGCTGCTGAACCAGTACTCGCTGTCCGAACACGACGGTGTCCTGCGCGTCGCCACCACGACGGGCACGGTCGCGCCCTGTTGCTGGCGCATGCCCAGCGACGTCGTGCCGCAGCAGCAACAACCACCACCGTCGGAAAGCCTTGTCACCACGTTGCGCCGCAACGGGAACGAGCTGACCAAAGAAGGCCAGATCGGCGGGCTCGGCAAGGGCGAGCGCATCTACAGCGTGCGGTTCATCGGCAAGATGGGTTACGTCGTCACGTTCCGGCAGACCGACCCGCTCTACACGCTGGACCTGAGCGATCCCAAGCAGCCCAGGGTGACCGGCGAGCTGAAGATCAACGGTTTCTCCGCCTACCTGCACCCCGCGGGCGACGGCAGGCTGATCGGCGTCGGTCAGGAGGCGACGGATCAGGGCCGCGTCACGGGAACCCAGGTGTCGCTGTTCGACGTGAGCAACCCCGCGGCACCGCACCGGCTCGCGCAGTACCACCTGCCGGACTCCAACTCGGAGGCCCAGTTCGACCCGCACGCGTTCCTGTTCTGGCCACCCGACGGCACGCTCGTCATCCCAGTGGCGCAGTACAAGACGAACTACGAGGTCTCGTCGCTGGTGCTGCGCGTAGAGGGCAACCAGATCCGCGAGACCGGCAAGATCGTCGAACCGTCGAGCCAGAACTACGGCGGCGCCAGGCGCACGATGGTGATCGGCGACCAGCTGTGGTCGATCTCGCAGGCCGGGGTGCAGGTCAACGCGCGCAACGGCCTGGCGCAGCAGGCCTGGCTGCCCTTCTAGGCCTGGGCACGCTCAGCGGTGAGCAGGCGGTGCGCGAGCACCGTGCCGCCTGCCATCGCGGCCGGGATCACGATCAGCGCGGCCAGCGGGATCAGGCACAGCAGGTACGCGGGCACGGCGAACCCGAGCACCATCGACCGCCGCGTCGCGAGCAGCTTCCTGCGCTCCTGGAACGACCTGCCGCGACGGGTGAACGGGATGCCGGTCAGCTCGATGCCGAGCAGGTACCCGTTGACGCACGCGGCCAGCACGGGCACCACGGTCTGCCCGACGACGGGGATGAACCCGCAGAAGAACAGCGGAACCGCGAACAGCACCGAGATGCCGACCAGCAGGATCGTGCTGCGCAGCCCGACCACGAACCCGCGCCACCAGCCGACCTGCTCGGCCTCGTGGACGCCGCCGAGCTCGTCCTCGACCTCCTCGGCGATGTACTCGTAGAACGGCCCGCCGATCATCAGCGTGATGGCGGTGAACAGCAGCACGCTCAGGCCGAGCGTCGCGGCGATCACCGAGATGCCGACGGCGACCTCGACGATCTTGTGCGAGGTCTCGCTCCACGAGTCCGCGAACCCGGTGAGCCACTCGGCGACCGAGTCGATGTGGACGAACAGCAGCATCCAGCCGGTGATCATCAGCACGGCGGTGATGACCGCGGGCAGCGCTCCGACGAGCACGCGCTTGGGCGAGCTGAACACCAGCCTGAACCCGCGCAGCAGCAGTGCGACACCGGCCCCGAAGTCCTTGATCACGCGCGCAGGATAGTCGTTTCGCACGCGGCCCATATGAGATACGGGCGAGCACGAGCTCGTTCGGGCGGGCATGATCGGGCAGCTGGTGGTGCGTCTCGGAACGTTGGCGAGGTGATCCACGCTCAGCAGGCACCACGATGCACCCGTCTGACCGCGAATCCCCCGGCAACGTTCCGAGCCACACCACTAGCCCGGATGGCGGTCGTTGTGCACGTGAAGCCGCTGCGACCATGCGAGCTGACTGCGGGAGGCGTTGAGGGTGAGCACACCGGCTGAGAACGCCGTCGTCGTCCCGGACGGGCCGCTGCCCATGCTGCCGCCCGCGATCTGGGAGTCGAAGGAAGTGCGGGACGCGGTGGCCGCGGACTCGCCCGGTGCCGTGGTCGCGATCGCGCGCAAGGCGCACGGCCTGCGCCAGGACGAGCTCGGCACGCTGGCCGGGTTCTCCCAGTCGGCGATCTCGCGCCTGGAGGCTGGCAGCAACATCGCCTACGACATGCGCGTGCTCAGGACGCTGCAGCGGTTGCTCGGCATCCCCGCCCACCTGCTCGGCCTGACCGACCGCACGGTGCCGATGCGCTCGGGCGAGGCACGCCGCCTCGCCGCCGGGGCGCCGGCGTTCGCCGGGCTGGACGGCATCGCGAAAGACCTGGTCGTGGGCATGGAGGGCAAGGCGCTGATGGCGTTGTGCGCCTCCGCGGTCTTCGGCTCGGCGAACGGCAACGGCGTGCTGGCCAGTGACGCCGTGAGCCAGCTGCTCGTGCTGCGCCGGATCGTCAACGACGCGCACAACTGGCGCGGCACCGGTGCGCTGATGCCCGCCGTCCGCAACATGTACGACTTCATCGACGTGCTGCGCCGCAACGCGCGTGGCGACGTCCGTCGCCGTTTGCTCGGTACGGGCGCGATGTACGCGGAGTTCTACGGCTGGCTGCACGAGGAGATCGGCGACATGCGCGGCGCCGGGGTGTGGACGTCCCGGGCGCTGGAGCAGGGGCAGGCCGCGGACGACCGGGACGTGGTCGCGTACTGCTACGTGCGGATGAGCCAGCTGGCCGAGGTCGACGGCGACGACGACCGCGTCATCGGCCTGGCACGCGCGGCCCAGCGCGAGACCGGTGTGAGCCCGATCGTGCGCGCGATGGCGTTGCGGCAGGAAGCCCGTGGTCTCGCGCGTGCGGGTCAGGACGCGTGCATGCCGCGGTTCGACCTCGCGCAGTCGCTGGTGGTGAACGCGGAACGGCCGCAGTCCGACGAGTACTCCATCGGCTACTGCTTCACCGAGCTGCACGTGCAGATGCAGCGTGCCGCGAGCATGGTCGACCTCGCCGACCACCAGCGGGCCATCAACGCGTACACGGACCTCATGCCCAGATGGGGTGGCATCTGCCAATGGGAGCAGGGCGTCCACACGGCCAGACTCGCCTACGCGCACGCCGCCAGCGGTGACGTCGAGCAGGCCGTCGACCTGGGGTTCGCGGCGCTGGAGCTGGCCCGTGCGACCGGTTCGCAGCTGATCGTGAACGAGCTGGACCGGCTCGACCCGTGGCACGGGACGCCGGCGATCGCGGAGCTCGCGGCCGAGGTGACCCAGCTGCGCTGAGCACGTATGCGAGTTCCGCATACGCGGCCTGTAAATCGTATGTAACCCTCCCCATTCCGCGTCGCACCACGCACGATCTAGGTGTGATCGACCTAGCCGAACGAACGCCGCGATCGGAAGAGGTCAGCGCCGACAGGTTCTGCGCGGCAGTGGCAGAGCGGAACGCGGGCCCCTACCGGCTCAAGTTCTACGCGACCACGCACGCCGTCGTGTGCGTGGTCGACGACGCAGAGGTGAAGGCATGAGCATTCAGGAAACGGAAGCGCGCATGCCCGTGTTGCTGGTCCGCAAGCGTGCGGGTGTCGTAGGAGAGACACAACGCACGTGTCACCTCGTACCCATGCCAGAAGACGACGGCCGCACGCCGCTCGCGTTGACCGCCTACTGCGGCGAGCTCATCCACCGCGGTGAGGCCGAGCTGCTCACCCAGCCGTCCGGAATGCCGTGCGTCGGCTGTCTCTTCAGAGTGCCGATGCCGCGCGGCGGAGGGCTAAACGCCCACGACTGGTGAGGCGATGCAGGCCGTGCCGACGCGCCGGAACCCGACCCGTTCGTAGACCCGCGCGATGTCGAGGCTTCCGGCCGACAGGAACACCAGCTCCGCGCCCCTTTCCACGGCGTCTCGCGCGAGCGCCGCAGTGACCGCACCACCGAGGCCACGTCGCCGTGCCGCCGGCAACGTGCCGATCCCCGCTATCTCGACGACGTCGCCCGCCCGTTGCGCTGTTCCCACCGCCAGCACGCCCTCGCCTGGCGGGTCGGCCACCGCGTGACGGTGCCGGGTGCTCATCGGGGTCGCACCGGCCAGTGCCGCGTCCCGTTCGGCGACACCGACGTCGCCCGCGGCGGTGCCCGGCGACGAGAACGCCAGCTGTGCCACCACCGACACCTCCACCGGCCGGGTGTCGAGCACGCGCACGTGCGGATGAGGCTCCGGCAGCTTCTCGGGGTCGAGGACCATCAGCGGCGCCTGGAGCACCTCCATGCCCGCCGCGACGGCCGCGTCGAGCAGCTCCGGCGTGGTCTCGTGCACCCACTCCAGCGCTTCCGGCACGTCGAGCTCGCGCTGCCGTGCCCGCATCTTCAGCACGTCGGCCACCGTCGGCCGGCCGCCGGGGAACCGCGGCCGCGCGTAGTACGGATAGCCGTCGCCGGCCTGGAGGAACAGCACCAGTTCGCCGTGCTCCTCGACGCGAGCTCCCGCTCGGGGCACGGAGTCGTAAAACTCTTCAAGAACGTCCCACACGGACGAGCACGCTAGCTACCTTGTGCGGCATGACGCACGGCAATTCCCGTCCCACCGGGTTCGAACAGGTCGTCAACCGCCTCGTGGGCGTGCTGGTGAAGCTCGGGGCCGGACCCAGGAGCATGCGCACCCTGGCCGTGCGCGGCCGCAAGAGCGGCAAGCTCTACAGCGCGCCGGTCAACCTGCTGGAGCTCGACGGCACCCGCTACCTGCTCGCGCCGCGCGGCGTCACCGGGTGGGTCCGCAACCTGCGCGTGGCCGGCACCGGTGAGCTGCGCCGCGGCCGGTCCGTCGAGACGTTCACCGCCGTCGAGCTGCCGGACGAGGCCAAGCCGGTGATCATCCAGGCCTACCTGCAGCGCTGGCACGGTCAGGTGAAGCGGTTCTTCCCCGGTCTCGACGCCTCGACGCCGCACGAGAAGCTGCTGGCGCGGGCCGGTGACTACCCCGTCTTCGTGCTGTCGTGAGGGTCCTGGCGGCCCTGGTCGCCCTGCTCCTCGTCCTCACCGGCTGCGGCGGCGACCGCGAGGACCGGTTCGCCCGGCCCGGGGCGCCCAAGGCGTCGCCCAGCGGGAAGTTCGTCGCGCACGCCGAGAGCGCGAGCGAGGTGAAGGTGACCGATCGCAACGGCGGTGAGGTGTTCCGGAAGTCCTACGAGTACGCGACCAGCTACCGCAACGACGGCATCGGTGTGGTGTGGCTGTCCACCGAGGACCAGCTGTGGGTGCTCGTCCCCGGTGACCGCAGGAGCGAGCGCGTCGAGGCCGGCCCGGACGGGGTGTGGCAGGCGGCCGAGGCCGAGCTACCGGGGGAGATCACGCGGCTCGGCTGAGGCCTTCTCCTCGGGCTCGCCCTCCGCGAGACGGCGGCCGCGCTCCAGCTCCGCGTCGAACTCGGCGCCGAGCAGGACGGCGATGTTCGAGATCCACAGCCACACCAGGAAGACGATGACGCCGCCGAGCGAGCCGTAGGTCTTGTTGTAGGAGGCGAAGTTCGCCACGTAGACCGCGAAGCCGACGGTGGCGAGCGCCCACAGCACGATCGCGAGCAGGCTGCCGGGGGTGACCCAGCGGAAGCCGGGCTGCCGCACGTTCGGCGCCGCCCAGTACAGGACCGCGAACGCGAGGCTCACGAGCAGCAGGATGATCGGCCACTTGGCGATGTCCCAGACGGTCACGACGGTGTCGCCGAGCCCGATCCAGTCGCCGACGGTGTCCGCGATCCCGCCGGTCAGCACCAGGGCACCGAGCGTGAGCGACACGAGCACCACCGAGCCGAGCGTCAGCAGCAGCCGCAGCGGCACGGTCTTCCAGAACGGCCTGCCCTCCTCGACGTCGTACACGGCGTTGCACGCGCGCATGAACGCGCCGAGGTAGCCCGATGCGGTCCAGAACGCCGTCAGCAGGCCGATGATGCCGAGCAGCCCGGCCGCGCCCTGGCCCTTCCGCAGGTCCTCGATCGACGACTTGACCAGGTCACCGGCCTGACCGGGGGCGACCTGGTCGACGTACTTCAGCAGCTCCTGCGTCGTCGAGTCGCCCAACAGCGCGAGAACGGACGTCAGCACGATGAGGCCGGGGAACAACGACAGCACCGCGTAGTAGGTGAGCGCACCGGCCCAGTCGGTCAGGTTGTCGTCGTTGAACTCCTTGACCGTCCGTTTGAGAACGCCCCACCAGGCCTGCCGGGGCAGCTCGGTGGGGCGATCCACGGTGTTGTTGTTGTCACCTGCGGGCACGGCGCCAGCTCCACGAACGCGCGCTCGAACCGATGCCGGCGAGGTGCAGGGCGATCAGCAGCAGCCCGAGCACCACGAGCGTGTTGGCGGTGATCACGTCACCGAGCGCGGTCTTCGCCAGGTCGAGGATCAGGGCGAGGCCGAACGCCACTGCGGCGATGAGGGCCAGCATTCTCCACCTCCGTAGTCGATGACCTGCGGATACCCACTTCGTTAGCGGGGAACCGCACCGTTCGGAGCAATGGTCGTGCCATGATCCGCGTCATGGACGTCCAGCGGTGGCAAGCGGCCGCGGTTCCGTGGTGGGTGACCAAGGTCGGGCTCGTCGGAGGCTGGATCATCGCCTTCTACTTCGCCGCGAGCGCGAACGAGGTGCCTTGCACGGCCGCACAGCCGTGCGAGCCGGACCCGTTGTTCTCGATCGCCGTCGTGCCGTTGCTGGCCACGCCGCTGCTGTTGGTGTTCGGTCGTGTGCTCACCGGCTGCGCGATGGGTGTGCTGTTCGGCGTGCTGGACATCGTGCTCGACGGCTCGGCGACCGCCAACCTCGCGTTCGGGCTGCACGGTGCGGCATGCGCCATCGTGGCGTTGTGGACCATGAGGTCACGTGCGGACCAGCACTCGGCGGCGGGCGCCACCATCGTCTCGTTGCCGGACATGCCGCCGCCACGCGGCGTGCTGCGCATCATCGCGGTGTTGCTCGTCCTCTTCGGTTTCCTGACGTTCGTGCAGTACGACCTCACCAACGGCGAGATCGAGCAGCACGTCGCGAAGGCCAGCCGGGTCGAGGCCGAGGTCGTCGACGTCAAGGACACCTACGACGTGTGGGTGCAGCTGCCGGACCGGCAGCGCGCCTCGTTCCAGCCGCTCGCGCCGGAGACGTACCGGGTCGGCGACAAGGTGCCGGTGCTGACGGACGGCTCGTGGGTGCAGATGGTCAACGAGCCGGAGGACGTCACGTGGTGGCTGACGCTCGGCGGCGCGGCGGTGTTCCTCGCGATCATGCTGGCGGTCCGCGAACGTCGCCGGCGCGCGTTGTGGACCGGTCCGGTCAAGGCCATCAGGCTCCAGGCGCATCCCGTCGGACCACGGCGGATCCTCTTGCGGCACAACAAGAACGACATCGCGACGGTCGCCACGCTCGCCGACCTCGGGCTGGAGGAGCCGCTCTACCACGACACCGAGCAGTTCGGCCGGGTGTGGCGCGGCGAGGAGGACCCACCGGTGCAGCTCGACCCCGCCGAGATCCTCGTGGCCGGTGAGTGGCACCACGGCGGCCAGGTCGCGCTGCTGGTGGAGGGCGAGGTCGTGGCCACCAGCACGCTGTCCAGGGTGCGGCCCCGGCACACCGTCCACAGTGCACATCTGCCGGGCGAACCGGTCACCGCGGGCACGCCGGTCGAGCTGCCGCACGCGATCTGGCCGGGCGACCGGCGGCGCAGCGAGGGCGTGTTGCTGCTGCTCGGCGCGGCCGGTGCGCTGGTCGCGTTGAAGTACTACCCGGACCTGATCATCCTCGGCCTGATCGGCGTGCAGTGCGTGCTGTCGGCGGTGACGCGGTTCCAGCCGTTGCTGCGCCTCGACCACCGGTCGGTCGTGCTCTACACCGGCATCTGGACCTACCGCGTGCCGTGGGCGGAGCTGCACGGGGTCCGTCGCGCCGGACCGCAGCTCATGCTCGCGTTCGGCCCGCACGGCGACGTGATCACGACACCGCAGCTGCCGGACCGGCAGGCGGGCGAGAAGCTGATGTGGGCGCGCGCCCGGTCGTTGATCGCCGACCACCCCGGCGAGCACGTCAGCCGCAAGTTCAACGTCAGCGTGTTCGTCGGGCTCGCCTACGTCGTGCTCCTGCTGCTCATCTGAGCTTCGCGACGGCCTTGAGCAAACGGTCCACGTCGGACTCGTCGGTGTACGGCCCGATGCCCGCGCGCACGGCGCCCTTGTCGCCCAGGCCGAGCCACCGCGAGCACTCGATCGCGTAGAAGTGGCCGGCGGGAGCGTTGACGCCCTCGGCGCCGAGCCGGCGGTACACCTCGGCCGGGTCCAGCCCGTCGACCGAGAACAGGACGGTCGGCGTGCGCAGGGACGCCTTGCTGTGGATCCGCACGCCGAGCTCGCGCAACCCGGCCTCCAGCCGGTCGCGCAGGCCCAGCTCGTGCTCCTCCAGCCCCTCCAGCCCGCGCATGAACTCCACCGCCGCGGTCGTTCCGGCCAGCAGCTCGTACGGCAGCGTGCCCAGCTCGAACCGTTCCGGCACCGCGTTCGTCGACGGCAGCAGCTTGTCCGGCCGCAACGTCTCCAGCAGCTCCGGCGCGGCCGCCAGCACGCCGAGGTGCGGGCCGAGGAACTTGTACGGCGAGCAGACGAAGAAGTCCGCGTCCAACGCCTCGACGTCGACTGGTGCGTGCGGTGTGTAGTGCACGCCGTCGACGTACACGAACGCCGCCATCTCGTGCGCCGCCGCCGCGATCGTCGCCACGTCCGGACGCGTGCCCAGCAGGTTCGACGCCGCCGTGATCGCGACGACCCTGGTGCGGTCGGACAGCAGGTTCGTGACGGCCTCCACGGGCAGTTCGCCGGTCGCGCGGTCGAACGGCGCCCATCGCACCGTGGCCCGTGCCGCCTCGGCCGCCTGCACCCACGGCCGGATGTTCGCGTCGTGGTCGATCCGGGTCACGACGATCTCGTCGCCCGGCCGCCAGTTCTTCGCCAGCGTGCGGGAGAAGTCGTAGGTCAGCTGGGTCATGCTGCGGCCGAACACGATGCTGCCGGCGTTGAGGAACTCGCCCATCGTGCGGCGCGCGGTCCGGACGATCTCCTCCGCCCGCCGCTCCGACGCCGTCACGCTGCCACGGTTCGAGATCGCCGAGGTCAGGGCCTCGCGAACGGCCTCGCCGACGACGTCCGGCGTCTGCGAGCCGCCCGGTCCGTCGAAGTGCGCGGCACCCTCGCGCAACGCGGGGAAGTGGGCGCGGACCGCTGCGACGTCGTAAGCCATGACCTCATGGTGCTTGAGCACCCGTGAGCCGCGAAAGGATCAACCGTCCGGTTTGTTGACAGGAAACGCTGTGGAGGACTAGACATCCGATGAATCGGCCGCCGCCTCCGATGTCGAGGGATGGAGTCGTCGTGCTGTTCTCCCGTCGCACCCTCTTCGCGGGCACCGCCGGTGCCGTCGCGTTGTCGAGAGTTCCCGCCGCTTCAGCCGCGGCGGGGTTGGAAGATCGGGTCGATTGGCCGTCGTACCTGGGCGGGCTCGACCCGGTGTGGGCGTCCGTGCCGACGACCTTCTACGAGGGCCCGTTCCTCGGCAACGGAGGTCTGGGCGCCGCCGTGTACCGGATCGGCAAGCGGTTGGCGTTCAAGATCGGCGACACGCGCGTGCGCGACCACCAGGGCACCGGCGGCACGAACTTCGGCAACGCGCGGCTGCCCGTCGGCCACTTCCTCTTCGACACGGCCGGCGACATAACAGGCGTGGACCTGCGTCTTTCGTTGTGGAACGCGGAACTCACCGGCACCGTGACGACTTCCGCGGGCGTGCTGGACATCCAGGCGTTCGTGCACGCCACGCGCGACGTCCTGCTCGTCTCGGCGTCGGTCCGTTCGGGTGCGGAACGGGTGCGGTGGACGTTCGTGCCGGCCAAGGCGCGCAGCCCGCGGCTGGACTTCAAGCCCGCGCCGTCCGGGCTGAAGACCAACCCGGATCCGCAGGTCAGCGGCACCGCCTGCATCCAGGACCTGGCGGCGGGCGGGCAGACCGCGACCCGGTGGCAGAGCAGGTCCGGCACGCTGCTCGTCACGGTCGCGCACAGCTTTCCGGCGCGCAACGCCGACTCGATGTCGTCCGCGACGCTCACGAACGCTTCAGCGCTGACTGACGACCAGCTCCGCGCGGAGCACCGCTCGTGGTGGAACTCCTTCTACCCCAAGAGCTTCGTGTCGGTGGCCGACACCCGCCTGGAGAGCTTCTACTGGATCCAGCTCTACAAACTGGCCTGCGCGACCCGCCGCGACCGCCCGGTGCTCGGCACGTGCGGACCGTGGCTGGAGCCGACGCCGTGGCCGGGCACGTGGTGGAACCTCAACGTGCAGCTGGAGTACTGGATCCTCAACGCCACGAGCCACTGGGAGCTGGACTCGCTGACGGCGTCGCTGGACCGCGGCCAGGACGCGCTGGTGCAGAACACGCCGTCGCAGTACCGGTCCGACTCGGCGGGCATCGCCCGCACGACGCAGGAGGATCTTCGCGGAGGGGTCGCCCAGCCCGGCGCCGACGGTGATCCGGAGTGCGGAAACCTGTTGTGGGCCTTGCACAACGCGTTCCTGACCTACCGCCACCAGATGGACGACACCGTGCTGCGCGATCTGGTGTTCCCGTTGCTGCGCCGGGCCGTCAACTACCACCTGCACTTCCTCACCAAGGACGCGAAGGGCGTCTACCACCTGCCGAAGACGTTCTCGCCGGAGTACGGGTCCACGAAGGACTGCAACTACGACCTCGCGCTGCTGCACTGGGGCTGCCGGACGTTGATCTGGGCTCAGGCACGGCTGGGACTGGACGACCCGCTGCTGGCCAAGTGGCGTGACGTGCTGGACAACCTGGTGAAACCGCCGCAGGACGCCACGCAGGGCTTCTGGATCGGCGCCGACCTGAAGCTCACCAAGTCGCACCGCCACTACTCGCACCTGCTGTGGTTCTACCCGCTGTACACGCTGGATCCGGCCGTGCCGGCCAACCGCGACGCGTTGCAGAAGTCGTTGCAGCACTGGCTGAGCTTCACGGGAGCCTTGCAGGGCTACACCTTCACGGGTTCCGGGTCCATGTACGCGTTGCTCGGCGACGGCGACAAGGCACGCGGGCAGCTCGTGACGTTGCTCGACAAGTACGTGCAGCCCAACACGATGTACAAGGAGTCCGGCCCGGTCATCGAGACACCGTTGTCCGGCGCGCAGACCGTGCACGACATGCTGGTGCAGAGCTGGGGCGGCGTCGTGCGGGTCTTCCCCGCGGTACCCGCGGCGTGGGCGAGCGTGACCGTGCACAACGTCCGCACCGAGGGCGCGTTCCTGGTCAGCGCGGTGCGCAAGGCCGGTCGCCTGCAGTTCGTGCGGGTGAAGTCGCTGGCGGGGGAGCCGTTGCGGCTGCATCCCGGCAACCTCGCCGGACCGTTCGACGTGCGCCGGTTCGACGGCACCGCGGTGCCGTTCCAGGCCAACGCCGACGGGACGCTGACGATCACGTTGGCGCGCAACGACGACGTGGTGATCACGACGCGCGGCACGTCGCCGGAGCTGGTGATCGCGCCGTCCGGGGTGAACGCGAAACGGTTCTGGGGTCTGCCCTAAGGGAGGTAGAACGTCAGCAGGTCGCTGGTCACCGGCGGGAACAACGCGTTCATCAGGTCGAAGTTCCGGCCGGGGAAGACGTCGGTGTACCAGCGGCGCAGCCCGTCGATCCCGTGCGGGCCGAACAGCAGCGGTGCGAGGAGGTCCGGGGCGATGCCCGCTCCGCCCTCCTCGGCCGGGTTGATCGTGCCGCCCCACCGGTACGGTCCGATCCCGGTGCCGTCCCAGTGGAAGCGGACGTGGGTGCGGAAGAAGCCGAGCAGCACATCCGCGGGTTCCTGGCCCCGCAGCCGTTGCGTGAAGACCGGGCGGAGGTGCTCGAACAGCTTCGGCACGTCCGGGATCCGCACCAGGTACTGCTCCAGGCCGGGGCGCCGCGGCTGCAGGTGCTCCTCCAGCACCGGCGGGCGCTCGACGACGTGATCCGGGTTCACCAGGTGCACCAGCGCTTTGACGGCGTCGTCGTCGCCCGCGATCTCGCCCAGCACGACGTCGCCCTCCTCGGGCGGCGTGCTGCGGCCGGTGGCGACCGGGACACCGTCGCGTTCGACGACCCACGTGGTCGAACCGGTGCGGTTGATCAGCCACCGCCAGCACGGCGCGGAGTGGCCCATGCGCAGTTCGGCGCCCCGCTGTGCCTCGTCCTGAAGGCGGGCGAGCGCCGGGACGTCGGCCTCGGTCGCGCGCCGGATCGCGTGCCCCGCAACGGGTTCCGGCTTCGCGACCAGCCGCCGGGTCTGCTTGACCGGGATCGAGTAGGTGTAGCCGAACTGCCGGTAGAAGTACGGGATGCCGATCATCACCTGGACCAGGTGACCGCGGTCGGCGGACCGGTCGTGCGCCCAGCCCATCAGCTGCCGCACCAGGCCGCGGCCCTCGTACTCGACGTCGGTGGCGACCTGTTCGACCTGGCCTGCCGGGATGTCGAGGCCGGCCAGCGTCACGGTCTCGTCCATCAACGTGACCGTGGAGACGATCCGGTCACCGTCGGCCGCCACCGCGACCCACTCGCAGCCCGCGTCCGGGTCCGTCATCAGCAGGCGCGCGTCGACGCCGTCGCTGGGGTCCATGCGTGAGACGACGAGCTTCTCGATCTGGTCGAGGTCCTCCGGCCGCGAGGTGCGAATCTCCACCGGCCGAGTGTTTCCAGGGCAGTGGTTGTCCGCAAAGGGTTTTACCGTCGTGGGCATGGACTGGAACAAGCAGTTGACCGACCAGCTCGACTTCCACTGGAACGCGCAGTTGCGGCCGCGGCTGGAGGGGATGACCGACGACGAGTACTTCTGGGAGCCCGTGCCCGGCGCTTGGAACGTGCGCCGGGACGGCTCGATCGACTGGGAGTACCCGCAGCCGGTCCCGGCTCCGGTCACCACGATCGCGTGGCGGATGGCGCACGTCATCGTGGGCGTGCTGAGCATGCGGGTGGCCTCGCACTTCGGCGGACCGCCGGCCGACTACACGACGTGGCCGTACGCGGTGACTGCGGACGAGGCGTTGAAACAGCTGGACGACGCCTACGCGGCGTGGATGGAGGGTGTGCGCAAGGCTGACCTCTCTCTTGCGGTCGGTCCGGCGGAGGGTCCGTTCGCCGAAGAACCGATGGCCACCCTCGTGCTGCACATCAACCGCGAGGTCATCCACCACGGTGCGGAGATCTCGCTGCTGCGCGACCTGTATCTGAGGGAGAGTTAGTTACCAACAAGTGCCTACTTTCCAGAAGTTGGCGCTAACTGCAAGATGGTGTCCATTGAGAACATCGGAGGGGATCACCATCATGCGAGTCATCACGCAGAAGACCGTCGGGGCCGCGTCCGTGCTGGAGGTCGCCCAGGCCGCGAAGCCCGTGCCCGGACCAGGCCAGGTGCTGGTCAAGGTGGGTGCGGCGGGTGTGAACCCGGTCGACACCTACATCCGCGCCGGTGGCTTCCCCGCGCTCGGCGAGCCGCCGTTCACGCTGGGCTGGGACGTCGCGGGCACGGTCGAGCAGGCCGGTGAGGGCGCGGGGTTCGCGGTCGGTGACGAGGTGTACGGGCTGCTCCCGTTCCCCGGCACGGGCGGTGCCTACGCCGAGTACGTCGTCGCGAACGCCGCCGACCTGGCGGCGCGGCCGGAGCACCTGACCGTCGAGGAGGCGGGCGCGGTGCCGATGGTGGCGCTGACGGCGTGGCAGGCGCTCGTCGGGCGCGGCGGTGTCTCCGCTGGTCAGCGCGTGCTGATCCACGCGGCGGCCGGTGGCGTCGGGCACGTCGCGGTGCAGATCGCCAAGGCGCGCGGTGCGTACGTGATCGGCACCGCGTCGGCGGCCAAGCACGACTTCGTGCGCTCCCTCGGCGCGGACGAGGTCATCGACTACCGGCACCAGGACTTCACCGAGATCGACCCGGTCGACGTCGTGTTCGACCTGATCGGCGGCGAGTACGCCGAGCGCTCCGCCAAGGTGCTGAAGCCCGGTGGCGTGCTCGTGTCGATCATCCCGGGCAATCCGGGTTTTGACGTTGACCGAGCTGTGGACCTCGGCGTCCGGTTCGAGCTCTTCGGCAGCGTCGCCGCCTCCGGGCCAGACCTCGCGGCATTGCCGCAGCTCAGGGTGCAGCTCGACCACATCGTGCCGCTCGCGGACGTCGCGAAGGCGCACGAGCTCGTCGAGTCGAGGAGGACCACGGGCAAGGTCGTCCTGGTGCCGTGATCGATCGTTAACCGCGCGTTGACCATGTCCATCGATCGTGTGCGCAACATTCACACGATCGGGGAGGGCACATGGCGCGGTGGAGTCCACTGGCGTTAGTCATCGGTTTGTTGGCGGCGGTCGGCCTGTACGGGTCGACCGCCGCTGTTGCAGCAGGTCCGCTCACCGTGGCCCAGGCGATCAGTCAGCAGTCCGGGGCGTCGGCGACCGTTCGCGGCTACGTCGTCGGTCAGCCCACCGCCACGAACACCGTCATACGTTCGAACTACCCGAACGACTACGCACTGGCACTGGCTGACTCGGCCTCCCAGACGAGCACGTCGAGCATGCTCTACGTGCAGATCCCGTCGGCGTTCCGCGCTTCGTGGGGCATGCAGTCGAACCCGTCGTTGCTGGGCAAGCAGATCGACGTCACGGGCACGTTGAGCGCGTACTTCTCGCACCCCGGTCTGATCTCGCCGACGGCCTTCGCGTTCGCCGGTTCGACACCGCCGCCCACCTCGACACCGCCGCCGACCTGCGATACCTACTACACGGCTGCCTGCGGCAAGTCCGGTGCGGCGTTGAAGTCGGCGTTGAACACCATCATCAGCAACCAGACCAAGATCAGCTACGACGCGGTCTGGGACGCGCTGAAGGACACCGACGAGGACCCGAACAACTCGAACAACGTGATCCTGGTGTACAGCGGCATGTCGCGGGCGAAGTCGGCGAACGGCGGTGGCAACGACGACTGGAACCGCGAGCACGTCTGGGCCAAGTCGCACGGTGACTTCGGCACCGCCACGGGTCCCGGTACCGATCTGCACCACCTGCGGCCGGAGGACGTGAACGTCAACGCGAAGCGCGGCAACCTGGACTTCGACATGGGTGGTTCAGACGTTCCCGAGGCGCCGGGCAGCAAGTGCGACAGCGACTCGTTCGAGCCGCGCGACGCCGTGAAGGGCGACGTCGCGCGCATGATCTTCTACATGGCCGTGCGCTACGAGGGCACTGACGGCTTCCCGAACCTGGAGCTCGACAACGTGGTGAACAACGGCACCGCGCCGTACATGGGCAAGCTGTCAGTGCTCAAGCAGTGGAGCCTGCAGGACCCGCCGGACGCGTTCGAGAAGCGGCGCAACGACGTGATCTACAAGAGCTACCAGCACAACCGCAACCCGTTCATCGACCACCCGGAATGGGTCAGCTCCATCTGGCCGTGAGTCGTTCGAGGAAGGGGCGTTGCGCGGAGACGATCTTCGCGCTCGCCTCTTCCACGCCGAACCACTGCACGCGGTCGACCTCGGGGAACGTCTTCTTCTGCCCCGACTTTGGCGGCCACTCCAGCTCGAACGTGCCGGGCGTGACCGTCTCGGGGTCGAGGTCGCCTTCGAGCGCCCACACCGTGATGACCTTGCCCGAGCCCTTGGCCTCGCCCAGCGGGATCAGCTCGCCGTCGGGCACCGGCAGCCCGAGCTCCTCGGTGAACTCGCGCCGCGCGGCCACCTCGGGCGTCTCGTCGTCGGTGTACTCGCCCTTGGGCACGGACCACGCACCCGCGTCCTTGCGGGCCCAGAACGGGCCGCCCATGTGCCCCAGCAGCACTTCGAGCTGGGTGGTTCGTCTGAACAGCAGGATTCCGGCGCTGCGTTTCATACTGTCCAGCATGGCGGACTGGGTCCTGCACGTGGACCTCGACCAGTTCATCGCGGCCGTGGAGGTCCTCCGCGACCCGTCGTTGCGTGGCAAGGCCGTGGTGGTGGGCGGCAACGGCGATCCGACGGAGCGCGCGGTCGTGGCCACGGCGTCCTACGAGGCGCGCGAGTTCGGCGTGCACTCGGGGATGCCGTTGCGGACCGCGTTCAAGAAGCTGCCGGACGCGGTGTTCCTGCCCGCCGATCACGCGTTGTACGAGGCGGCGTCCTCCGACGTGATGGCCGTGCTGCGGTCGTTCCCGGTCGTCGTCGAGGTGATGGGCTGGGACGAGGCGTTCGTCGGGGCGTCCGTCGACGACCCGCTGGCTCTCGCCCGGTCACTGCAGGCGGCGGTGCTGGCGCGGACCGGTCTGCACTGCTCGGTGGGCATCGGCGACAACAAGCTGCGCGCCAAGATCGCGACCGAGTTCGGCAAGCCCGCCGGGACGTTCCGGCTCACCCGTGAGAACTGGGTCGAGGTGATGGGACACCGGCCGACCTCCGCGCTGTGGGGCATCGGCGCGAAGACCGAGCGCAAGCTGGCCGAGCTCGGCATCTCGACCGTGACGGACCTGGCGTCGGCGTCCGCGGACGTGCTCGCCGCCCGGTTCGGCCCGCGGATGGGCCCCTATTACCGGACCGTCGCGCTGGGCGCGGGCGACACGGTCGTGAGCGCGACGCCGTGGGTGGTGAAGTCCAGGTCGCACGAGAAGACGTTCCAGCAGGACCTGGTGTCGTCGGAGGACATCCGGCGTGAGGTCGTGGCGCTGGCCCACCAGGTCGCCGAGGACGTGGTCGCCGAGGGCCGCCCGGTCGTGCGCGTGGGCGTGAAGGTGCAGTTCGTGCCCTTCTTCACGAAGGTGCGGTTGATGAAGCTGCCTGCGCCGACGTCGTCCGCCGACGACCTGGCCGAGGCCGCGCTGACGGTGCTGGACCGGTTCGAACACGGCCGCGCGGTACGTCTTTTGGGGGTACGCGCAGAATTCTCTGCCGATGATGTCGAACCGAAGCCTTCTTCTTCGACGTATCAGTAAGTACAAGCTTCACCGCTAGGAGAAGAAGATGACAGTCTCATCGCTCACCCACCGCGACCGCGCAGTTCTCAAAGCCGTCGCCGACGGCCGTTGCGAGATCACCGGAAGCACCCTGCTCGTCGACGGCCTGTGCTGCGCCGACCAGTTCGCCGGCCTGCGCCTGAGGACTGCGGGCCTGATCAGCACCCGTCCGGGCCCCGCCGCCCTCACCACGGCCGGCTACGCGCTGCTCGCCGCCGCCTGATTCTTGCGGAAGATCGACATCAGGTACTTGTTCGCGAACCGATAACCGCCGTCCGCGGTTCTGAACTGTTCGGTCGCGGCCCTGATCTTCTCGGCGACATTTTCTTCGCCTTCGTCCTCGATGATCGGCTGGTAGCCGCCTGTGCTCAGGAAGGCGCGCAGCATCGTGTCCTCGTCGGCGAAGTGCTGGGGAATGTCGATCGTGATTTTCTCGTCCGGCTCCGGCGTCCGCGCCCGCCGCCTCCCACTGGGCCCTTTGATCGTCCACCCGACGGTGATGGTGTCGCTCGGCTCGTCCGGATGCCAGTCGCACACGACCACGTAGTCGTTGCTGACCCTGACCGCCTCCGCGAACGCTTTTTCGGGATCTGCCGCGAAGAACAGCGCGTTGAACGCCGTGACGACGTCGAACGTGCCGTCCTGCCAAGGCAGTTGGTCAAGTGCGCGCACGTGGAACTCGGCCGCGGGCGCTTGCTCTCGGGCGAGTTCGATCATCTTGTGCGACGCGTCGATGCCAGTGGCGTGCGCACCCGCTTCCGTTGCCAGCGCGCAGAACTCGCCACTCCCGCACCCGAGGTCGAGCACGGTGCTGCCGGGCTTGATGTTCGTGCGCTCGATCGCGGTCTTCCACGCGGGTACGGACATCTTCGCGCCGTGAGCGGCCCGTTGCGCGGCCCGGCGCCCCCACAGTTCGCCCACCCGCATCGCGTCGGTCATGCTTCCGAGCGTAGTGATCGGTCCGTCCGCTCGTGGAAAACCACTGGCCGGCACACGGACCATGGTGGGCATGAGTGCGCTGACCCGAGTCCTGCGCGCGTTGGGCGGTTCCGACGTGCTGGACCGACTCGCCCGCCTGCCCGGCAGCGACCTCACCACGCTGCTGCTGGCTTTGACGCGTCGCCGTGCTTCTGCCTTGTCGGGGCCGGATGTGTTGCGCCAGTACCGTTCCGACCGCTTCGTGGCTCCCTCCTCGGTGCCGTTCCCGGTGCTTCGTGCGGCGGAGGACCGGCTGCTGGCCGCGCTGCCGCCTTCGTTCGACGTGGTGGGCCTGGCGCCGGTCGCACCCCTGGGAACGTGTTCCGCGGTGGCCGAGATGGACCAGAACAACGTGCTGTCCACGATTCGCGGCACCGAGGTCGCGGCGGACGCCACCAATGCGCTGGCGCTGGAGGCCGCGGTGCGCAGGCAGGCTTCCACCGAGGACGTGCGGCTCGCCGCCGTCCAGCGCGTGGTGCGGTCCCAGCTCTTCGAGGGCGCCGGCCGCTTCGCGCACTTCACGTTGTTCGCCGCCGTGTCGGCCGGACGCGATCGCGGCTCGCTCGCCTTCGAACGCCGGCACTTCGCCGAGCACGTGGCGTTCCTGCGCGAGGCGTGCGGGGACGTCGAGGTGCGCGTGACCGTGCTGGATCCCCGGTTCGAGGTGGTGCGCGGTGAGCTCCCCGCGGACCCGTCGCGGCGGACCGGGTACTACCAGGGCCTGTGCTACAAGGTCTACCTGCACGGCGAGGAGATCGGTGACGGCGGGTTCACCGACTGGACGCAACGGCTGACGGGCAACCGCAAGGAGCGGTTGCTGATCAGCGGCGTGGGCGTGGACCGGCTCGCCACACTCTGAGGTCAGCGTTCGGCATAGCGCTTCGTGAGTTCCTCCTCTCGCTCTTTCGGCCACGGGCAACGGATCTCGCCCTGGGTGGCGGCGAAGAACAGCTCCATGTGCACGTGCCACGCGGCGAGCGCCTCGGGGTCGTGAGCGTTCTCCTGGAACAACGTGACCGTGGTGCCCTGCAACGGCACGTGGTCGAACTCCCAGCGCACGACGCCCTTCGGTTCGCCGTCCTGGAGCCACTCGTACTCCAGCAGGCGCGGTGCCTCGACCTTCGTGAGCCGGCCCGGGGTGAGACCGGGGTGGGCGGCGCGGACGGGAACGGCGTCCTCGGTGCCCTCGGTGAGCAGCTGCCAGACCTCGTCGAGCGGCTTCCAGACGAGGTCGCGGACGAACTTGACGCCCTCGGGCTCGTCGGTGCCCTCGTCGAGGCCGAACTCGGCGACGTAGTGCTCGATGCGCGACAACCACTCCGTCGGCGGCTCGAACTTCGTGCCGTCGGCGTGGGCGGCCAGCGCGTCGAGGCAGGTGGCCCAGCCGGGCGCGTCGCGGCCGACGGACAGCCGGTTCGTGACCACGGCGGTGAAGACCAGCAGGCAGCCGTCCTCGCGCGGCAGGATCTCGAACCGCAGCACGTCGTTGATCCAGCGGAACGCGAAGACCCGCGGCGGGTCGGACTCCAGCAGCTCGCCCTCGCCGCCGTCGGTGTCGACCGGTGCCTCGTCCGGGAACGTGAAGCGCATCCGGCGGCCGTCGATCGTGACCTCGGCGGGGAACCAGTGCTTCATCTCGGCGGGCTCGGTGACCACCCGCCAGACCTTCTCCGGCGAGTGCCGCAGCCTGCGTTCGAAGCGCAGGACGGGCTTGCCCTCGATCATCCGCAGTTCGGCGTCCACTGGTCAGTCCCCTTCGATCTCGTCGAGTCGTCGTTCGAGCGCGTCCAGGCTCTTCTCCCACATCCCGCGGTAGGGCGCGAGCCAGGCGTCGATCTCCGCCAGCGGACCGGGGGACAGCCGGTACCAGCGCCGTTGGGCGTCGGTGCGCACCTCGACCAGACCGGCCTCGCGCAGCACCTTGAGGTGCTTCGAGACGGTCGGCTGGGTGAGCGTCAGCCGGTCGACGAGGTCACCGACCGGCCGCTCGCGTTCACGCAGCAGGTCGAGGATCTCCCGGCGACTCTGATCGGCCAGCACGGCGAAGGTGGATGCCATACCGGCAATATAGCCCACTCGGCATATAAGGTCGAACTCAGTCCGCGAGCCTGATGGCCACCTCCGTCGTCCACTTGGCTGGGTCCGGCTGGACCGCCGGGTCGGTGAAGTACGTCTCCAGCCGCGCGCCCCACCGGTCGCCGTCGCGGTCGAACGTCAGGCTCTTCTCGGCCAGGACGCGCTCGGTGACGGCGGCCAGCCCTTCCGGATGCCCTTCGTGCACCTCGACCGCGTACCGGCCGCCGGGCAGCGTCGCCGTGAACACGTCGCCCGCCGCGGGCACCTCGGCGATGGTGGGGATGGCGGCCTCCACCTCGAACTCTTCGCCGTTCACGCGCAGATACCGGAAGAAGGGCGCGCCGGCGATGGGTAACTCGCGATCGGCCAGCCATTGCATGACCTCGGGAAAACGGTCGGCGATCTTGGGGAACGTCTCCAGCGTGACCGTGGCCCTGACGGCGGCGTACGGCTGGTCTTCACGTGTCTCGATGTCCATGCCGACCACGCTAGTGACGACCCCCGACAGAAAATCCGCGTCCGGCTGGAACGCGTGCCGGTTAACGTGAAGTTCATGCACCGCACCCTCTCCGTGGCCAGCTCTCCGGTGCGCGACCTGCTCGCGCTGACCTCCCGTCCGGAGGTGATCTCCTTCGCGGGCGGGCTCCCCGCCCCCGAACTGTTCGACCAGGACGGTCTGCGCGCCGCCTACGACCTCGCCCTGCGGGACCGCTCGGTGCTGCAATACGCGCCCACGGAAGGGAATCCGGCGCTGCGGTCGCTGATCTGCGACCGGCTGACCGGCCGCGGACTGCCCACTTCGGACGTCCTGGTCACCACGGGCTCACAGCAGGCCCTGACCCTGGTGGCCACGGCTCTGCTGGAGCCGGGTGCCGTCGTGGCCGTGGAGGAACCGACGTACCTGGCCGCACTGCAGTGCTTCCAGATGGCGGGAGCCAGGATCGTGCCCGTCGCGAGCGACGCCGACGGCCTGGACATCGAGTCGCTGCGGTCCGTCGTGACCACCTCACGCCCGACGATGCTGTACCTGGTGCCGACGTTCGCCAACCCGACCGGGCGAACCCTGTCGGCCGCGCGCCGCGCCGAGATCGCCGCGCTGGCCGCCGAGCACGAGTTCTGGGTCGTCGAGGACGACCCCTACGGCGAGCTCCGCTACCGGGGCGCCGAGGTCGTGCCGCTCGCATCGATCAGCGACAGAACCGTTTACCTCGGCAGCTTCTCGAAGATCGGCGCTCCCGGCATGCGGCTCGGCTGGCTGCGGGCGCCGGAGGACCTGCTGCGCACGCTGGTGATCGTGAAGCAGGCGGCCGACCTGCACACGTCCACTGTGGACCAGGCCGCCGTCGCGGCCTACCTGGCGCACAACGACCTCGACGCGCACGTCGCCCGCCTGTGCGTCGAGTACGGGGCGCGCCGTGACGCGATGATCGCGGCGCTGCCCGGCACCGTGCCCGACGGCACCACGTGGACGGATCCGGACGGCGGCATGTTCGTGTGGCTGCGCCTGCCCGGTGACGTGGACAGCGCCGAGCTGCTGAAGTCGGCGTTGGCCCACGACGTCGCGTTCGTCCCCGGTGCGCCGTTCTTCGCGACGACGCCCGACCGGGCGACGTTCCGGATGTCCTTCACCACCAACACACCCGCGGAGATCGTGGAAGGCATGGCACGTCTGGCGAAAGTGCTCCGGTGAACCTGCTCGACGACGAGTCGCTGTGGCGGTCGTCGGTCGTCGCGAACTGCGACATGAACCGCGAACGGGGGCTGGCGGGCTATCGCCACGAGCTGGGCCTCGATCTCGTGCTGCCTCCGGGCACGCGGTGGGTGGACCTCTGCTGCGGTTCGGGCAGGGCGCTGGCCGAGGCGGCGCGGGAGGACCTGACGATCGTCGGGGTGGACCTCGTCGACCACCACATCGCCGCCCCGCCGGGCCTGAGGTTCGTCGTCGCACCGGTGGAGGAGTGGGAACCGGACGCGCCGGTCGACCTGGTGACCTGCGTGCACGGCCTGCACTACGTGGGCGACAAGCTCGGCCTGCTGGCGCGCGCCGCGTCGTGGCTCGCGCCCGGCGGGCGGTTCGTGGCGAGCTTCGACGTCGCGAGCGTGCGCCGCGCCGACGGCACCCCGTTCGGCCGCGCGCTGACCAAAGCCCTGCGCGAGGCGGGTTTCAC
This sequence comes from Lentzea sp. NPDC004789, assembly GCF_053601075.1. Classification (NCBI taxonomy): domain Bacteria; kingdom Bacillati; phylum Actinomycetota; class Actinomycetes; order Pseudonocardiales; family Pseudonocardiaceae; genus Lentzea; species Lentzea sp. NPDC004789. Next base: position 394,494 of record NZ_JBSGBE010000007.1, read on the forward strand.
CTACGACAACCGCAGGCGGCGCATCGGCTGCACCGGTGCGGGACAGCCGCGGCTGCCGTTCACCTACCTGGGCGCGGACGACCGGGCCGGCCCCAACTACACGGGCCAGCCCGCCGTCCACTCCTGCTACGCGGACTAGGAGGCCCAGGGGCCGACACCGGTCACGCGGTCGACCTTGATGCGGGTGACGAAGCCGGGCGGCGGGTTGTCCATGGGCGGGAACTTCACGTCCGGGCCGAGGTAGGTGTGCGCGAGGCGCTGCAGCAGCTCCGGCGCGCCGCCCTCGGTGACGCGCGCGGTGCCGTGCACGACCAGGTACTCCTGCAGGCCGTGCTCGTTGATGTTCGGCGTTTCCAGGGACAGCACCACGCGGCCGTCGTTGCGGATGTTGCGGACCTTCTTGTGCTCGGCGAGGTGGCCGGAGACGATCTCGTCGCCGTCGAGGCCCACCCAGACGATGGTCACCTGGGGCGCGCCGTCGCTGCCGAGCGTCACGAGGTGGGCCAGCGCGTTCGACTCCAGCACTGCCCTGGCGGATTCGGGAAGCATGACCGTGACGCTACGCCGGTTCGCGGGGTTCAGCCTGGTCTTGGCAGACCCAGGAAACAGCGGGTCTGGTTGGGGTGCGGCGGGCACCGCAGGCTTTGGGCCATGAAGACGTTTCTGATCACGGGTGGCGGTAGCGGTATCGGGCTGGCGACGGCGCGGGTGCTGGTCGAGGAGGGCGCGCGGGTCGTGGTGACCGGGCGGTCCGAGGAGCGGTTGGCGTTGGCGCGCAAGGAGCTCGGCGTCGAGACGGTGGTGGCGGACGTGTCGAAGCTCGCCGACGTCGAGGCGCTGATGGAGCAGGTCGGCGAGGTCGACGGGATCTTCGCGAACGCGGGCGTCGGGGTGTTCACCGAGTTCGGGACGGTCACCGAGGAGGACGTGGACCGGGTGCTGGCCACGAACTTCAAGGGCGTCTACTTCACCGTGCAACGGGCGCGGTTGAAGCCCGGCGCGTCGGTGGTGATCAACGCGTCGTGGACGGTCCACCGCGGGTTCCCCGGAGCCTCGCTCTACACGGCGAGCAAGGCGGCCGTGCACAGCCTGGCGCGCACACTCGCCGCGGAGCTGAGTGACGGTGTTCGCGTCAACACGGTGAGCCCCGGCTACATCGCGACGGACATGTTCCGGTCGAACGTCGACGACGCCGAACCGTTCCGCCGCCAGGTGCCGATGGGGCGGCTGGGCGAGCCGGAGGACGTCGCACACGTGGTGGCGTTCCTGCTGTCCGACCGCGCGGGGTACGTGACGGGCCAGGACTTCGTGGTCGACGGCGGCCTGGTCGGGGCGATCCCGGCATGATGGGGTCCGTGAACGAATTGGGGGAGTTCCTGCGCGCCCGCCGCGCGGCACTGGATCCGCCGGAACGCGCGTCCCGGCGGCGCGTTCCCGGCCTGCGCCGAGAGGAGCTGGCGCAGCTGGCCGGGATCAGCGTCGACTACTACACGCGCATGGAACAGGGACGCGCCGCCAACGCGTCCGACTCGATCCTGGACGCGCTGGCCCAGGCCCTGGGCCTCGACGGCGCGGAACGCACGCACCTCTACCGGCTGGCGCGACCCGCACGGGTGGCCGCGCCGTCGGAGGAGGTGCGCCCGGCTCTGCGGTGGCTGCTCGACGCGCTGCACGGCGTACCTGCCATGGTGCTCGGCCGGCGGCTCGACGTGCTGGCGTGGAACCCGCTGGCCGCCGCACTCGTCACGGACTTCCGCGAGCAGCCGAACATGGTGCGGTACATGTTCACCGACCCGGCCGCGCAGGAGCTGTTCGTCGGCTGGATGGACTGCGCCCGGGAGAACGTCGGCTACCTGCGCGCGGACTACGGCGTGCACCCGGACGACCCGGCGCTGCTCGCGCTGGTCGACGAGCTGTCCGCGGCGTCGCCGTTGTTCCGCACGCTGTGGGCGGAGCATCCGGTGCGCGAGCGGGAACCCAGGTTCAAGCGCATGAACCACCCGCAGCTCGGGCCGCTGGAGCTGGCCGCCGAACCGCTGAGGTCGGACGCGGGGCAGGTGCTGGTGACCTACGTGGCCGCGCCCGGCAGCCCGTCGGAGGAAGCCCTGCGGCTGCTGGCCTCGCTCGCCGTCACCTAGCCGGGGTGGGGGCTGCGGAGGGGCGTTGCGGCCGCTGGACACGCCGCCGTGGGGGTCTGCCGGTGGCGCTGGTGGTCGCGTGGGCGGGTGACGCTCGCTGGTGGCGCTGGTGGTCGCGTGGGCGGGTGACGCTCGCCGGTGACGCTGGTGGTCGCGTGGGCGGGTGACGTTGGCGGTCACGTCGCCGGCGATGCTGGTGTGCGGGTGACGCTCGCCGCCGCGGGCCGGTGATGCTTGTGGTGGTGCGTCACGGCCGCAGGTCGCTTCGCCGTCACGTAGGGCGGCTGGAGGCATCGCCGCAGCGTCTACCGGTTGCCGAGCCCGTCACGTGGTTCGCGTGGCATGCCTGGCGGTGCGGCCGTCGGTCAGCGAGCCGTCACGTGAACAGCTCCAGCGCGTCCTGGTGGTACTCGCACCGGCCGCCGCCGGTCGCGATCGTGCAGGGTGTGCCCTTCTTCGTGAGGGCGCCGCACTGCAACGCCGGGTCGTGCACGTGACACAGCCCGCTCGCCCCGGCGGTGATCGGGCAGGGCGTGCCCTTCTTCGTGGGCGCGCCGCACGGTTCGCCGGTCAGCTCACGCGGTTGCTTCGGCTTGGCCTTCTTCGGTTTTGCCTGAGGCTGCGTGATCTCCCGCCCCGTCACCTCCTCCACTCCGCGCACGGCCAGCCGGTCGGCGCGCTCGTTCTCCGGGTGGCCCGCATGGCCCTTGACCCAGTGCCACTCCACCTCGTGCCTGGTGGCGGCTTCTTCCAGGCGGCGCCACAGGTCGGCGTTCTTGACCGGCTCACGGGCCTTCGTGAGCCAGCCGTTCGCCTTCCACCCGTGGACCCACGAGGTGATGCCGTTGCGGACGTAGGTGCTGTCCGTGTAGAGCTTCACGGTGGACGGTCGCGTGAGGCTCTCCAACGCCACGATGGGCGCCATCAGTTCCATGCGGTTGTTCGTCGTGGGGCCGATGTCACCGCCGTACATGTCCTTCTCATGCTCGCCGTAGCGCAGCACCGCACCCCAGCCGCCCGGACCGGGATTGGGGCTGCAGGCGCCGTCGGTGTAGATCTCGACCTCCATGCGACATGAGGCTACCGACGGGGTCCGACACTCCTGCGCTGGCGGTTGTCGGCGATGATGTGCCGGAACATCTCGACCAGCGCCGGCGCGTTGATGGGCTGGTCGCGGTACACGGAGATCATGCGCGCGGTCTTGTTGCCGTGGCCGCTCGTGATGATGTGCTGCGGGTCCGGCACGATCGCCTTGTCGTAGAGCATCACGTTCACGTGGTCCTTGGTGCCGAGCAACGCGCAGATGTTGCCGTCCAGCACGAAGTACGGCCGGTTCGTGCGCTTGATCGTCTCCTCGACGTCCGGGTCGGCCTCGTGCACGAGCCTGCGGACCTCGCGGCAGATGTCCTGCTGCCACTCGGGCAGCCCGGCGATGTAGTCGTCAACGCGCGTGTCGGTGTGCATAGCCCTATGTCGCAGCCTCTCGCCGTTTCTCGACATCGTGCCCGTGCAGGAAGACGCGGACACCCGCTGCGATGTCGTCGTCATCCGGACGTGTGCCGCGGGTTCTTGAAGCCGAGCTTCTCGAGCTCTGCCGCACCCGCCGCGGCCCCGTTTCCTGCCACGCCTCGATCGCGTCGGCGGGGATGTGGGTGAGCTCGGCGTGGCCCTGCTGGGCGGCCATGGCCCTGCCGAATGCCGTCAGATCCTCCTGCAGGCCCGTGATCCGGTGGAAGTGCCGCTCGACGAGCGCGAGCTGGTCCGGGTGTTGGCGATGTTCAGGACCCACTGCGCCACCGACTCGGAACGACGGCCGGCGTGCTCCCCAAGATCACTGCGATTCGGTTCCTCCACGTCATCCAGGCCAGCGCGGAGGAAGCGACGCGTCGTTCGAGCTCATCGACCTGGCGAGCGGTGGCGGTCTAGCGCGGCAGCCAGCTCGCCACGTCGGCCACCGCGTCCAGCACCTCACCGCTGACCCGCCCGGACGCGGTCTCGGTCTCCGCGATCACGATCGTGCTGCCGTCCGTCCTCGACGCGTAGTGCAGGCCGGTGAAGCGGACGTCCGCCAGGTCGAGCAGGGGCGTGGCGAGCGGGGTGATGTCGCCCGTGCCGTGCACGTCGATCAGCTTCTTGAACTCGCCCGCGTCCTGGCGGTTGCGGAAGCCGACCCACGCCACGGACACCACCGCGACATCGCCCCGGTCGTCGCCGATCGCGAACAGCGTCCGGTCGAGCGATCTGCACGGATGCCGCGCGAAGTGGTCCCGCACCTGGCCGAACGAGTGCGACAGGCATTCCAGCGCCGGTTTGGCCACGCGCTTCAGGGTCCGCATGTTCACCTGGCGCCACGCACCGTCCGCGCCCCCTTCCGAGCGGACTTCCTGCCTTCGGACCTGGCCTTCGTGAGGCCGGTCCCGGCGGAGTCGATCGAGGTCGTCGACGCTCCGCCGAGCGACAGACCTCCGCCGCCGGCCGCGACCGACACCGCCAGCACGCCCGCCGCCACCACGGCGCCCGCCTTGCCCGCGCCGGGATCCGAGCCGCCACCCGCGCCACCGATTCGTCGTCCCATCTGCGACCTCCTCGAGTGGCGAGGAGACCGGGCGGGACGTGATCAATGAGGTGGATTGGGATCAAACCACCCGATCGGGTCAGTTCGGCAGGCGAGAACCGCGCGGGCGGCGGCGACCAGGTCCGCCTCCCGGCCGTGGCGGGCGACGGCCTGCAGGCCGACCGGCAGGCCGGCGGAGTCGAAGCCGGCCGGAATGCTGATCGCCGGATGTCCGCTCAGGTTGAACGCCCAGGTCAGCGACGTGTTGACGCGCGAACCCGGACCGTCGTGGCCGTGCGGCGGGCCGGGGGTGGCCGGGGTGAGCAGCAGGTCCGCGGTCTCGAACAGCTCGTCCAGCACCGGGTTCGGGCCGCAACGGTTCGCGTACCAGTCCTCGGCGGGGTCGGGGAGCACCAGGTCGAAGGGCCGCGGCCGCAACGCCCGCGCGGCCCGGTGGGCGATCTCGGCCTGCTCCTCGTCCACCTCGGCGAAGCCCAGGTCCGCGGACCAGACCGCGGTGGGAGAACTGACCTCCGACGTGCCGAGGTAGCTCGCGAGCAGCGAGGGATCGCGGGTGAAGACGCCGACGGCGGCGCGTTCGGACGACGTCGTCTTCAGGCCGAGAACACCGCACCACGCGGCGGGGATCCGGATCGAGCCCGCACCGTCGACACCGGTCGCCAGCGGTACGACGCCCGAGGCCACCGCCACCGCGGAACCGGCCGACGAGCCGCCAGGGGTGCGGTCCAGGTTCCATGGGTTTCGTGTGAGGCCACGAGAGTTGCGGCCCCACGTCTGCCACGGGGTGGTGCCATCGGGCGTGGTGGTCAGACCGATGGGAACGCAACCGAGGGCCATGAGCGCTTCCCGGTGGCTGCGACGCTCACCGCGCTTGACCGCGATGGGCAGGCCGGCGAGCGGCAGCGTCGGGTCGACCGGCGCGAACGTGCGGAAGACCTCGTGGAAGGCGTGCAGCACCGGTTCCACGCGATCCAGCCGGGCCAACGCCTCGGCGACCTGGTCGGGCATGATCCACCTCGTGAAATGGACTCGCGCCGTGCACCACCTGGCTGAGCTCGCGGAGAAGTGCGCGGAGCCGCCGACCTCGTTCTTCCGCTTCCAGGTGGTCGAGCTGTGGGTGTTCGGTGATCTGCTCGACGTGCCGCGCGAGGTCGACACCATCGAGGTCGCGCTGGTCACGGACCTGCCGGTGGACGAGGTGCCGTGGCTGTCCGAGCCGGTCGGGGCCGAGCACTGGGCGAACTCGACCCGGTTGTCGCGCAACCCGTTCTCGCCGTTCTGGCGTTCCGCGGACGCGCCGGTGTGGAACCACCGCGTCGAACGGCCCGCGCTGATCTGGAGCGCGGCGGACGGCATCAGCGAGGAGGCGCTGGTGGCCGTCAGCGACGGCACCGCTGAGCTGGTCAGAACCGCCGCGCCGACGCCGGAGGAGCTCAGGAAGCGGGTCGAGGACGAGCTGGCGGTCAGCCTGGCGGCGTTGCGCACGGCCAACCAGGCCTACACCGAGCACCGCTGGGCGCCCGGCAAGCTCACCCCGCACTCGGACGCCCTGTGGCGGACGACCACCGGGTACCTCGACCTGCTGGACGCGCTCGGCTGAGGGCGGCCGGGCCGGCCACCCTCAGCGGACTCACCAGCCGCGAGCGCGCCACTCGGCCAAGGCCGGGCGTTCCTTGCCCAGCGTCGAGTCGTCGCCGTGGCCGGGGTAGAACCACGTGTCGTCGGGCAGGACGGCGAACAGGCGGTCCTCCACGTCGTTGATCAGGGATGCGAAGTTGTCGGTCGACGTGGTCTTTCCCACACCCCCCGGAAAGAGTGAATCTCCGGTGAAGAGGTGCGGGTGGCCGGTCGGGTCGTCGTAGAGGACCGCGATCGAGCCCGGGGTGTGGCCGCGCAGGTGGATGATCGACAACGGGACTTCGCCCACGTTGATGGTGTCGCCGTGGTCCACCAGGACGTCCGGCGGGACGGGGAGGACGGCGGCGTCGAGCTCGTGCGCGACGGTGTTCGAGCCGTGGGCGCCGGCCAGGGCTCCCAGCGCCTGCCAGTGATCGGCGTGCTGGTGCGTTGTCACGATCGTGCGCAGGCGCGGGCGGTTCGGGATGTGGCCGAGCAGGTCGGACAGGCGCTCGTAGTCGTTGGCCGCGTCGATGAGCAACGCCTCGTTCGTGGACCGGCAAACGAGCAGGTAGGCGTTGTTGTCCATCGGTCCGACGGAGATCTTCGTGATGGTCAGCGCGTCCAGCGTGCGGCGGGCGGCGGGGCCCCCTGGATCGACGTGACCGGTGTAGTTCTCGAGTACGTCCACGGTGGCAGACGGTAGTCGCTCGAAGCGGTGCAACGCACACCTTCAGGTTGCATACAGGTTGCACTCATAGGGTAAGTAAAGGTCAACATTCCGTCGCCGAGTACGCCGAAAGCATCAACGAACGGGTCCCCACCTCTCGTGATTCCAGCGCAACGACAAAAGCCCCGGACGGCCCGCAGGGTCAGCTGGGATGTTCTTCGCGTCGTCGCCATCGGGTGCGTGTTGCTCCACCACGCCACGCTCACGAGCGTCAGCAGTCACCCGGACCTCGGGCCGCTGCCGTTCACGTTCCCGATGTCGATGGGTGCCAGCATGCTGATGGTCGTCTCGGCCTTCTTCGTCTGCGCCTCTCTCAACAGCGGCAAGCCGGGGCAGTTCCTGTGGAGAAGACTCGCGCGCCTGCTGCCGGCGTACATGGCGGCCGTGCTGCTCACATATGCCGTGCAGCGGTGGATCGCGCCAGAGGGGTGGAGTCAGCTCGACGGCCGGGATGTCGTCTACAACCTGCTGCTGATCAACCAGTGGTTCCCGGACGTCAACATCGTCGACTTCGCCTACTGGACCGTGCCGGTGCAGATCGCGGCGTTCATCGCCGGCGCCGTCCTCGTGAAGCACCTGAGAGGCAAGAAGCTCCGGTTCTTCCTGTGGGCGCTCATCATCACGCCGCTGCTGCTACGGCCGTTGCTGGACCACTCGCACACGCTCTTCATGGTCTACAACGGTTTCGCGCTGCACCGGGCGCAGCTGTTCGCCGCGGGCATCGCGATCTGGTTGTGGCACAAGCACCGGATGAGCACCCCGCACTTGGTCGCGCTCCTCGTGGCCACGTTGGTGGCACAGGCGATTCACACGACCGAGTACGGTTCGACGCTCGGGTTCGCTGTTCTGCTGCTCCTGGTGTGCACTGCGGCGGCTGGACCCGATTGGATGTTCTTCAAACCGATCGCCAGGCCGATCACCTGGCTCGCCGGCATCTCCTACGGGGTCTACCTGGTGCACGAGCAGATCGGCACCGTGGTGATGGACCGCATGCACGCCGTTGGGCTGCGGTCCGGGTGGCTGCTCGTCGGCTTCCTCACCTCGGCGCTGGTGCTCGGCTGGCTGCTGACGAAGTTCGTCGAACGGCCCGCGTACCGGTTGCTGACTCAGATCCAGTCGGGCAGGTCCGGCAGTTCGCCGCGCAGGCCTGCGCCGCCGGTCCTGCCGGTCAGCCAGCCCAGCACGGTGCTGGCGGACCCGCTCACGGAGCTGCGGCTCGCCGGACCGTTGACCGTCCAGATGCGTTGAGTGCCGTCGGGCAGGCCGACCTCGATCCGGAACGGCTCGACCCTGCCCTCGAACTGCTTCACGGCGTCGTCGAGGAACTCCTCCACGAAGTCGGCGGGCAGGTCGTCGAACCCGATCCCGCAGTTCAGGTCGATGAGGTGGATCCAGACCTCGCGCAGCCGGAACAACGGCACCTGGGACGCCGGGATCGTGGCGCCCTTGGGCGCAGTGACCTCCGAGCGCCACGAGTGCGCGGGCATGTCGCGGCAGGCGTGCTCGAACCGGACGCAGGCGGAGTCCAGGTCGGCCTTGATCACCTGCAGGATGCGGCGCGCGCCTTCCTCGATGTCCGCGTCCCGATCGGCACGCGACGCGTAGGCTTCGTGCTCGACCCCGGTGCGCGCCCAGGTGAGCAGGTTCACCAGCGCGTCCGCGTTGCGCGCGAGGTGGGTGACGACGTGTCCGCGGGTCCAGCCGGGGAGCAGGCTGGGACCGCGCACGGCGGCCTGGTCCAGCTCCTCGACGGCCTCGTACAGCACGTCCGTCGCCTGACGCACCGCGTTGATGTGCCGGTCGGGCACTCCGCGTGGTGCGGGTACGGAGGTGTGCTGCGTGGACGGCGTGTAGGTCATGTGCTGCCTCTCCCCGACGTTGAGGCTTGAGATCGAAGTGACCAGCCTATGAGTAAATGCAGCTCAGGGGAATGCGGCCGCGGTCGGAACCGTTTTTGTCAGGGGTGCGCCCTAGCATGGTCGGCGGGTCGGTCGCAGCCGCCGGAATGATGCTAGTACGCTTCGAACGCTTGTTCGGAAGAGTGTGGCGTGAGTGACCCGCCGATCGCAGCCGAAGGGACCCCAGTGGCAGACCGTCTTGTCGTTCGCGGCGCCCGCGAGCACAACCTGCGCAGCGTGGATCTCGACCTGCCGCGGGACAGCCTCATCGTCTTCACCGGGCTGTCCGGCTCCGGCAAGTCGAGCCTCGCGTTCGACACGATCTTCGCCGAAGGCCAGCGCCGGTACGTCGAGTCGCTGTCGGCGTACGCGCGCCAGTTCCTCGGGCAGATGGACAAGCCCGACGTCGACTTCATCGAGGGCCTGTCGCCCGCGGTGTCGATCGACCAGAAGTCGACCAGCCGCAACCCGCGGTCGACCGTCGGCACCATCACCGAGGTCTACGACTACCTGCGCCTGCTCTACGCGCGTGCCGGCAAGCCGCACTGCCCGCAGTGCGGTGAGGCGATCGGCAAGCAGACGCCGCAGGAGATCGTCGACCAGGTGCTCGCGATGGAGCAGGGCACCAAGTTCCAGGTGCTCGCGCCGGTCATCCGCGGGCGCAAGGGCGAGTACCTCGACCTCTTCCAGAACCTGCAGACGCAGGGCTACTCGCGCGCGAAGGTCGACGGCGTCGTGTACGCGCTCGCCGAGGTGCCCAAGCTCAAGAAGCAGGAGAAGCACCACATCGCGGTCGTCATCGACCGGCTGAGCGTCAAGGCCTCGTCGAAGCAGCGGCTCACCGACTCGGTCGAGACCGCGCTGCGGCTCGCGGACGGGCTCGTGGAGCTGGAGTTCGTCGACCTGCCGGAGACCGACCCGAAGCGGATCAGGGGCTTCTCCGAGAACCTGGCCTGCCCCAACGGTCACCCGCTCGCGATCGAGGACCTGGAGCCGCGGTCGTTCTCCTTCAACTCGCCGTACGGCGCGTGCACGGTCTGCACGGGCATCGGTGTGCGCAAGGAGGTCGACCCGGAGCTCGTGGTCCCGGACGACGAGCTGAGCCTCGAAGAGGGCGCCATCGCGCCGTGGGCCGGTGGGCAGACCGCCGAGTACTTCACCCGCCTGCTGCAGTCGCTCGGCGAGACCATCGGCTTCCGCATGGACCAGCAGTGGCGGCTGCTGCCCGCCAGGGCGCAGAAGGCGATCCTGCACGGCATCGACGAGCAGGTGCACGTCCGCTACCGCAACCGCTACGGCCGCGAGCGCTCCTACTACGCCAACTACGAGGGCGTGATCCCGTTCCTGGAACGGCGGCAGGAGCAGACCGAGTCCGAGTACATGCGGGAGAAGTACGAGGGCTACATGCGCGAGGTCCCGTGCCCCGCGTGTGCGGGCACACGGCTTAAGCCGGAGATCCTCGCCGTCACGCTGCACCATGGCAAGAAGGGCGACAAGTCCATCGCCGAGGTCTGCGCGATGAGCGTCGCGGAGTGCTCCGACTTCCTCGACGGCCTCAAGCTCGGCAAGCGCGAGTCGATGATCGCGGGCGCGGTGCTCAAGGAGATCCAGGCGCGCCTGCACTTCCTGCTCGACGTCGGCCTCGACTACCTGTCGCTCGACCGCGCGTCCGGCACGCTGTCGGGCGGTGAGGCGCAGCGCATCCGGCTCGCCACCCAGATCGGTTCGGGTCTGGTGGGCGTGCTGTACGTGCTGGACGAGCCGTCGATCGGCCTGCACCAGCGCGACAACCACCGGTTGATCGAGACGCTGACCAGGCTGCGCGACCTCGGCAACACGCTGATCGTCGTCGAGCACGACGAGGACACCATCCGCACGTCGGACTGGGTCGTCGACATCGGCCCCGGCGCCGGTGAGCACGGCGGCAAGGTCGTGCACAGCGGCCCGTACAAGAAGCTGCTGACGAACAAGGACTCGATCACCGGCGCGTACCTGTCCGGGCGCAAGCAGATCCCGATGCCGGCGACGCGCCGCAAGGTCGACAAGAAGCGCCAGCTGACGGTCGTCGGCGCGCGTGAGCACAACCTGCGCGGCATCGACGTGTCGTTCCCGCTCGGCACGCTCACGTCCGTCACGGGCGTGTCCGGCTCGGGCAAGTCGACGCTGGTGAACGACATCCTCGCCACCGTGCTCGCGAACAAGCTCAACGGCGCGCGCCAGGTCCCCGGCCGGCACACCCGGATCAAGGGCCTGGACCAGGTCGACAAGCTGGTGCAAGTCGACCAGTCGCCGATCGGCCGCACCCCGCGGTCGAACCCGGCCACCTACACCGGCGTGTTCGACCACATCCGCAAGCTCTTCGCGGCCACCACCGAGGCGAAGGTCCGCGGCTACCAACCGGGCCGCTTCTCGTTCAACGTCAAGGGCGGCCGCTGCGAGGCGTGCGCGGGCGACGGCACGATCAAGATCGAGATGAACTTCCTCCCGGACGTCTACGTCCCCTGCGAGGTGTGCAAGGGCGCGCGGTACAACCGCGAGACGCTCGAAGTGCACTACAAGGGCAAGACGATCTCCGAGGTCCTCGACATGCCGATCGAGGAGGCGGCCACGTTCTTCGAGCCGATCAACGCGATCCACCGCCACCTGCGCACGCTGGTCGACGTGGGCCTGGGCTACGTGCGGCTCGGTCAGCCGGCGCCGACGCTGTCCGGTGGTGAGGCGCAGCGCGTGAAGCTCGCGTCGGAGCTGCAGAAGCGGTCGACCGGCAAGACGGTCTACATCCTCGACGAGCCCACGACCGGCCTGCACTTCGAGGACATCCGCAAGCTCCTCGGCGTGATCAACGGCTTGGTGGACAAGGGGAACACCGTCATCGTCATCGAGCACAACCTGGACGTCATCAAGACCTCCGACTGGATCGTCGACATGGGTCCCGAGGGCGGCTCCGGCGGCGGCATGGTCGTGGCGGAGGGCACGCCCGAGCAGGTCTCCGAGGTCGAACAGAGCTACACGGGGCAGTTCCTGCTGCAGGTGCTCGAGAACGAGGAGGTGTCGGTCGCAGGGTGACGAAAGTCGACTCGACCGGCCTAGTGAGACGCTCAAGATGCACTAGTGCCTGATGACATGCCGTGAGGAATTCCCGGCCGGTGTGAGTTTTGTCGAGAACCTGTCACCTGAACGAGCGATCAGGAATGATGGCGCCCGTGCCACTCAACCACTACCGGTTCCGCAGCGTGTGGCACGTCTGCGCGTCTCCGGCAGCCGTGTACGACGTGCTGTCCGACATCGCGAACTACCCGAAGTGGTGGCCCGAGGTGCGGTCCGCCACCAAGATCGACGAGGAGTCCGGCATCCTCAGATGCCGGTCGTTCCTGCCGTTCGACATCGTCGTGCAGGTGCGGCACAGCATCGCCAACCAGCAGGCCGGGCTGCTGCGCGCCCAGCTGTCCGGTGATCTCGAAGGCTTCGCCAGCTGGGAGATCATCGGCCGCGACGGCGGGACCGACCTAGTGTTCGACCAGGAGGTCGTGGTCAACAAGGCCCTGTTGCGACGGCTGGTGCTGATCGCCAAGCCGTTCTTCCGGGGCAACCACGACCTGATGATGCGCGGCGGCCTCAAGGGGCTGAAGCAGGTGCTGGCCGAGCGCGCGGCCAGCGAGTCCTGACCTCATTGGTAGTCGCCGATCTGCACGCGCAGCGTGCCGTCGGCCAGGTTCTCGCACTTGAGCGGCACCTGGGAGTGCGCGTAGCCGTCCTCGTACGGCCAGGAGCAGGACCAGCCGCCGGACTCCCAGAACAGACCCTGCCCGTCGATCTTTCCGGCGTCGATGGTGGCCTTGTACAGGTCCGCGATCCGGATGGCCTCCTGGCAGTCGAGCCAGCCGCCGCTGAGGTCGGTCACCGTCAGCTTGCCCGGCGTGCCCGGTCGGCAGACCACCGGCTTGGCGCCGATGCAGCGGAAGTCCAGCTGCTTCCACACGTCGATCGGCACGTCGCCGCACTCCATGTCGGTCTGCGCGGTCACGTACCGCCAGGCGTTGTCCTTGTACTCGAAGAGGACGGGCATGTCGTCGCTCACGACCTTCGTCGAGTGCAGCTTGCCGAGGGCGTAGCGGTCCTGCGAGCACTTGGTGCCGATGTAGACCAGGCCGGGCTCCGGCAGGTACACGGATTTCAGCTGATCGGGTGTCACGAGGTCGCACGGTGAGGTCTTGACCTCCTTGACCGCCAGCTCCGTGGGGACCGAGACCTCCTTCATCGTGGTGACGAGCTCGTCGGAAGTCTTGGTGAGGCGTGGTTTCTGCGCGTCGGTCGCCGCCGCGATCTCGTTCAGGACCTTGATCTGCTCGGGGGTCAGCCGGTGCCCGACGAACCGGAAGTCGATCTTCACGCCGGCCTGGGCGGTGTGCTGGTCGATGATCGCGCGGACCTCGTCGGCGCTCTTGCCGCACGCGTCGGCGCCGCCGCGCGCGACCACCACGATCCGGTTGGTCTTGGACCCCCGGAACGGGTAGGCGTGCGCGAAGTCGTCGATCGCCGAGAGGATGCCGTTGAGCAGCGTCGCCCGGCCGTTCGGGGTGATCGACCGGGCCGCCGCGCCGATCTTCGCGGCCTGGCCGGTGCCGGGCGGCACCAGCTCGGCGGTGTCCGGTGTGGCGCACGTGCCGCCGAACCGGCGCAGCGCCAGCGAGTCCTCGCTCGACATGTTCGACGCGGCCGAACCGACGGCGTCCGCGACCTCGCCGAAGTCCGGCGACTCCGAGGCGTCGACGAGGAACGTGGTGCGGTGGTCCGGCGGCAGGAACACCCACAGGCCACCGGCGACCAGTCCCAGCACCACGACCACGGCGCCCGCCACCAGCCACCAGCGTTTCATCCCGTTCCCCCTGGGCCCTTCGCGCGCAACGAGGTCAGCGCGTCCGTCATCTCCCGCGCCTCGGCGTTGTACGCCTCGGCGGCCTTGGTGTAGACGGCGAGCGGCTCCGTCAGGTTCCGCCCCGAACGAGCCTGGTCGAGCAACGCGTCGGCGGCCTTGATCACCGCTGCCTGCAGGGTCCGCAGCCGCACCGCCATGTCGCGCAACCGCACCGCGTCCGCGGAGCCGGTGCGGCCGTCGAGGTCCTTGATCTCGATGTCGACGACGGCGTTGCGCGCCTCGCTCAACGCGCTCTCGGCCAGGTCGAACCGGCCGTCCTTCAGCGCCGAGGTCGCGGAGTTGAGCTTGTCGACGGTCGGGTTCAGCACGTTCACGACCGACTGCGACGACCGCAGCACCGGCTCGATGGTGGTGAACCAGGCGAGTACGCGCTTCAACTCGTCCGGCGAGTTCGTGAACGTCGGCGCCTGCGTCTTGAGCTGTGTGGTCAGCTCCGTCAGCCGCTTGTCGTCGCGGACCTGGTAGCCGATGAACCGGAACTCGATGGTCAGCCCGGCGGCCGCGACCCGTTCCCGGATCTGGGCCTGGACGAACTCCTCGTCCGGGTCGCACGCGTCCGTGCCGTGCCTGGTGACCACGATGATCCTGTTGACCTGCTTGGCCTTCAGCGACAACGGCGGCGTGAAGTCGTTGACCGCCTCGACGATTCCGCGCTGCAGCGTGGCTTTCGCTCCCTGGTGCACCGTCCGGGCGGCCTGCGCGATCTCCTGCCGGTTGCCGGTGCCGAACCCGACGAGCTGCGTGGTGTTGTCGTCGGTGCCGCACTCGCCGCCGAAACTGCGCAGCGACTGGGAGTCGTGCTCACCGGAGTTGCCCACGACCGTGGTCAACGCGTTCGTGACGCTGGCCAGGTCGCCCTCGGCCGCGTCGATCAGGAACGTCGTCTTGTAGATGGGCGCGAACATCGGGATGACCCAGCGCACGCTCACGAACCCGGTGCCCACCACCAGCACGCCGACGAGCAGGACGATCAGCAGCCGGCGCACGCTCTTCGGCAGCTCGATCCAGAACGTGTTCCACTGGCGCGCGTTGTCCCCGATGATCACGCCTTGGGCGCCACGCAGGTCCACGCGTCAGCCGAAGTTGTTGGTCTGCTGCGCGTTGTCGCCGATGATGACGCCCTGCGCGCCCGACAGGTTGTGCGTGACCGGCTTGTCGTCGAGCTTCTCCCGCGCCTTCCTGATCGCCGCGGACGTCGACGGCGACAGCTCGTCTCCCGCGGTCGACGCGGAAAGCCTGATCTCGTCCATGAACCGCAGGGTAGCGAGTTCGGGTGCGAAAGAGGTCAGGTTCGGCCGGACAGGTGGCGCACCAGCAACGACAGCTGTTCCGCGTACTTCTGCGCGAACTCCGGCGTGGCCGGGTCCTCGCCGGTGATCTGGCTCGCGGTCTGCCGCAGGGTCAGCGGAGCGGCGGCGGCCGCCATGAGGGCCAGCAGCAGCATGCCCGGATCCAGGTCGGCGGGCAGCTCGCCCTTGGCTTGCCGGGCGCGCAGCTGGTCGACCTGGGCGCGCAGGAAGGCCTCGTCGGTAGGCGGGCTGTCGCCGGCCAGGTTCGACCACGCCCACAGGCGGCCTTGGTCGGTGAGCGCGGTCGCCACGAAGCTAGCCAGCACCACGTCCAACGGCTGCGCCTCGTGAGCCATCTCGGCCGCCGTGGTGTGCCAGCTGGTCGCGAGCTCCTTGTACAGGCCTTCCTTGCCGCCGAAGTAGTACGAGATGAGCTGCTTGTTCACGCCCGCGCGGGCCGCGATGTCCGTCGTGCGGGTGGCCGCGTAGCCCTTCGCGCCGAACTCCGCCGCGGCCGCCTCGAGGATGCGGGCCCGCGTGCGTTCCGGGTCGCGCTTGCGTTCCGAAGAGGTGGGAGAGCGGCGTTGATCCACGGCCACACGGTAGCCGACGGGTTGTTTTCAACCAACGGGTTGACTTAATCAACCGTACGGTTGAAACTGGGTGACATGAGAATCGCAGTGGTCGGCGGGGGAATCGGCGGGCTGTGCCTGGCGCACGGGTTGCGCAAGGCGGGCGTGGACGTGGCGGTGTACGAGCGCGATCTCTCGCGCACGGACCGCCTGCAGGGCTATCGGGTGCACATCAACCCGCACGGTGCTGCTGCGCTGCGGGAGTGCCTGCCCGCGGCGAACTGGGAACAATTCGAGCGCAGTGCGGGCAGTGGTGGCAACGGATTTGGCTTCCTGACCGAACAGCTCAAGCCGTTGCTGGTGCTCGAACCCGATGGGGAGCAGCACTACTCGGCGAGCCGGATCACGCTCCGGCAGGTGCTGCTGGACGGCCTGGACGTCCAGTTCGGCAAGCGGTTCGTGCGGTACGAGCAGGACGACGACATCACGCTGCACTTCGAGGACGGCACGACGGCGCGGTGCGACGTGCTGGTCGGCGCGGACGGGATCCGGTCGCGGGTGCGTCAGCAGTACCTGCCGCACGCCGGCACCGAGGACGTCGGCGTCACGGCGATCGCGGGCAAGCTGATGCTCGACGAGCACGACTGGGTGCCGCGGGAGCTGGTGGTGCGGGCCAACTCGATCATCCCGACGAGCCGCGCGGGGATGTTCCTCGTCGCGCACGACGGCCTGGGCGTGACCGACAACCCGGACGACCCGTTGTTCGACAACGTGCGTCCCTACCTGATGTGGGCCTACGCGGCCGCGGACCTGACCGTCCACGATGGACAGGATCTGCAACGGGAGGTGCTGGGCCGGATCTCGCGGTGGAGCCCGGAGCTGAGCCGGATCGTGGCGGCGTCCCCGGCCGAGACGATCAGCCAGTGGCGCATCCGGTCGTCCAAGCTCATCGAGCGGTGGCAGCCCACGAACGTCACGTTGCTCGGCGACGCCATCCACGCGATGACGCCGATGCGAGGTATCGGCGCGAACACCGCACTGAGGGACGCGCAACTGCTGGCGCGGTGCATCACCGAAGGTGGTGACGCCATCGCCCGGTACGAGCAGGAGATGTACGACTACGGGTTCGGGGCGGTCCGGGACTCGCTGCGGGCCGCGAAGCAGTTCGCGGACGGCGGCCCGGTGGCGCGGACGATCTTCAAGACCGTGCTGCGGACCGCGAGCGCCGTGCCCGCGCTGAAGCGTGCGATGTTCTGAGAAATTCGGTCGAACCGATCTGGCGTGCCGTACGTGTGAGAAGCGTGACCAGGAAGAAGAAGATGATCCGCAGCGGTGTTGCGGTCGTCGCGCTGGGGTTGGTCTCGCTGACCGCCTGCACCACCACGCCGCAGAGCAGGCCGGTGGCGCAGCAGCGGGACAGTGCGGTGGCGCTGAACGTCGCCGAGATCGACGACCTCGGGCCGGTGGTCACCGACACCAAGGGTTTCACGCTCTACCGGTTCGACGGCGACCGGCCGAACGAGTCCACTTGCGACGGTGAGTGCGCCGCGACCTGGCCGCCCGCCACGGTCGCCGACGAGAACTTCACGGTGACCGGCGTAGACCGGGCGCTGGTCGGCAGCTTCGTCCGCAAGGACGGCAGCCGCCAGCTCACCGTCGGCGGGATGCCGCAGTACCGGTTCTCCAAGGACGCCAAGCCCGGCGAGACCAAGGGGCAGGGCCTGCAGGGCAAGTGGTTCGCCACCGGCAGGAGCGGTGAGCGCACCCAGCTGACGGCTCGGACGGGTGTCATCGCGGGACTCGGCGCGGTGCTGACCAACAACGCGGGCCTCACGCTCTACCGCTTCGACGGCGACAAGCCCGGCGAGTCCACTTGCGACGGTGGCTGCGCCGCGACCTGGCCGCCGGTGACCGTGGAGGGCGAGAAGCCGCGGGTGAAGGGCGTCGACCCGAAGCTGCTCGGCACGATCACCCGCAAGGACGGCAAGAAGCAGCTCACGGTCGCGAACTGGCCGCAGTACACGTTCTCCGGCGACGCCAAGCCGGGTGAGGCCAAGGGCGTGACGGTGCCGAAGTGGTTCGCCACCGCCACCGACGGCAAGAAGGCCCAGCAGAACAAGGCGATCGCGCTCACCAGCGCGACCGTGAAGGACCTCGGCGTCGTCGCCACCGACTCCGGCGGCATGACGCTCTACCGGTTCGACGACGACTCCGCGAACCCGCCGACGAGCAACTGCTCCGGCGCGTGCGCGCAGCAATGGCCGCCCGCTTACGTCAACGAGGGTTTCCAGGTGCAGGGCGTGGATTCCGCTCTCGTGGGGACGATCGAGCGGGACGGGAGGAAACAGCTCACCATCGCAGGATCGCCGCAGTACCTCTTCTCAGGTGACAAGGTCTGCGGCGATGCCAACGGACAGGGCGTTGGCGGCAAGTGGTGGGCCACCAGGGCCGACGGAAGTCGCGCCGGCCGATAGGAAAAACGATGAAGGGAACCTTCCTCCACGTCAGGTGGATGAAGGTTCCCTTCATCACGTGTCAGCGCAACCGCAGCAGGATCGCCTGCTCCGGTTCGAGCACCGGGAGCTGGATCCCGACGTCGGCGAGCGCGGAGCCGGGCAACGAGATGGGTTCCCACTTGCCCTCCCGCCCGATCAGCTTCGGCAGACCGGCGGGCGCGTCGAACGACAGCCGGTAGGTCCGCGTGCGATCGAGGCCGGGGAAGCGCACCCGCACCGGCTTGTGCTGCACCGAGGTCGCGATCTGCGCGTAGCAGAACAGCGCCTCGGACCGGTCCGAAGCGACCACGCCGTGCACCCACGCGGCCGGGTCCGGATGGTCGGCGTGCACCGAGACGCCGCTGTGCACCAGCGAGCGCACGTCCTTGTAGTACTCGATGGCCGCCTGCAGGCCCGCGCGCTCGGCGTCCGTCGCCGAGTTGATGTCCCACTCGATGCCGAAGTGCCCGAACATCGCCGTCGCCACCCGGAACGACAGGTCGTGCACCCGGCCGGTGGTGTGCGAGTGGGTCGGTCCGACGTGCGCGCCCATCAGCTCCGGCGGGAGGAACACCCCGGTCCACCGCTGGATCAGCTGGCGTTCCAGGGCGTCGTTGCAGTCGGAGGTCCACACCCGGTCGGTGCGCGAGAGCACGCCGAGGTCGATCCGGGAGCCGCCGGACGAGCAGCTCTCGATCTCCACGTGCGGATGCCGCAGCCGCAGTTCGTCCAGCAGCCGGTAGTACGCCTCGGTCTGGTCGTGCACCCGCGAGGCGATCAGATCGCGGTTGTGGTCCCACTTCACGAACGCGATGTCGTTGTCCGCCAACACCGACGACACGCGGTCGAGGATGTACGCGTAGGCCTCGGGGTGCGCGATGTTGAGCACCTGCTGGTTGCGCCACGACGGTGGCAGCACGCCGGGACGCGGGCCGAGCACCCAGTCCGGGTGGGCGCGGTACAGGTCCGAGTCCGTGTTGATCATCTCGGGCTCGAACCACAGCCCGAACTCCATGCCCAGCGAACGGACGTGCTTGATCAGCGGGGTGAGGCCGTCGGGCCACACGGTCTCGTCGACGTACCAGTCGCCCAGGCCCGCGGTGTCGTCGCGGCGGTGCCGGAACCAGCCGTCGTCCAGCACGAACCGCTCGACGCCGATGGCCGCGGCGGTGTCGGCGAGCGACGTCAGCCGCGCGAGGTCGTGGTCGAAGTAGACGGCTTCCCACGTGTTGAGCACGACGGGGCGCGGACGCAGCGTCCGCTCGCGCAGCTGGCGGTGGAAGGCCGCGCTGATGCCGTCGATGCCTTCCGAGGAGTAGGCCGCGTACAGCCACGGCGACTCGTACGTCTCACCCGGCGCCAGGACGATCTCGCCCGGCAGCAACAGCTCGCCACCGGCGAGGAAGGGCGTCGAGTCGGGGATGTTCTCCGCGTACGTGACGTGGTTGCCGCTCCACGCGACGTGCAGCGCCCACACCTCACCGGAGCGGAACGAGAACCCCGCCGTACCGGCGAGCAGCCCGATGGTCGCGTCGGGTCCGGTGCGGCCACGCCGGTTCTCCCGCAACCAGGTGCCGTAGGAGAACGGGTGCCGCTGCGGCGAGCGTTCGCGCGCCCAGCGGCCGGTGAAGTCGAGCAGCTCGGTGGCGTGGGCGGGCGTCGGAAGCGCGGTCTCCAGTGCTTCCAGCGAGTACGGGGTCGACCCGTCGTTGCGCACGGTGTGCCGCAGCCGGAGCATCCCCGACGACGCCAGTTCCAGCACACCGGTCACGGTCAGCTCGGCCGCCGGATCCTCGGCCGTGTAACGGAAGGCCGAGTTCTCGACCGAGTGCGACGTCACCGTCAGCGACGGCGCGAAGTGCTCACCGCCGCGATGGCCGCGCAGGCCGGGACGGCCGGAGTGCCCGGCGCTCGCGTCGGGCAGCAGCGTGAGCTCGACCGCGTGATCGGGTGAGCTGTTGGGGACGACGCCCGTCACGACGTCGGCCAGGACGCGCAGGGCGTCCTGGCCGACGTCGCCGAGCGATCGCCCCCAGTGCGTGACGACGGGCAACCCGGTGCCCCTGACGTCGATCACCACGCTGGAGGTGTCGTCGTGCAGGTGCACGACCTCCCTGTTGCTCATGCGGGCCCCGTCCACATCGAACACAAATGAACAATGCGCCGATCCTGTGATGCAGGGCTCACGATGTCAAGCGTTCGAACTTGTTGGGTTGTGTCCGATTAGACGACCAGGCTGAGCAGTCCGGCGACCACGAAGCCGACCACGGACAGGATGGTCTCCAGCACCGTCCACGACTGCAGTGTTTCCTTCACCGAAAGGCCGAAGTACCGGGACACGATCCAGAACCCGCCGTCGTTGACGTGCGAGGCGATGATCGAACCGGACGCGATGGCCATGACCACCAGCGCGAGCTGCGGTTGCGAGTAGTGCAGGTCTGAGACCACCGGCGCCACGATGCCAGCGGTCGTCACGATCGCGACCGTCGCCGAGCCCTGCGCGATCCGGATGACGCAGCTGATCACGTACGCCAGTGCGATCACCGGCAGGCCGAGGTCCGAAAGTTCGCCGGCGAGCGTCTTGCCGATGCCGGTCGCGGCCAGCACGGCGCCGAAGAAGCCACCGGCACCGACCACGAGCAGGATCATGGCGACCGGGCGCAGCGAGGCGCCGGCCATCTCCGCGATCTTGTCCCGCGTCATGCCGCGCCGGAAACCGAGCAGCCAGAACGCGAGCAGCACCGCGATCGTCAGCGCCACGGCCGGCGTGCCGAAGAACGTGGCGACCGAGTACGGCCGCGAGCCCTTCTGCAGCAGGATCGAGCCGAACGTGCCGGCCAGGATCAGCACCAGCGGCAGGCCGATGATCGACAGCACCAGCCCGAGCGACGGCGGCTCGCGGTCACCGTTCTCCGCCTTCGCCTGCTCGGCCGCGACCAGCATCTCCTCGGGCACCGGCACGTCGATGCGCTTGCCGATCCAGTACGAGTAGAGGACACCGCCGACGAACCACGAGGGGATCGCCACCGCCAGGCCCATGATGATGATCCAGCCGAGCGACACCTTCAGCAGGCCGGCCGCCGCCACCGGTCCCGGGTGCGGCGGCATGAACGCGTGCATGACCGAAAGACCCGCCAGCAGCGGCATGCTGAACAGCACGATCGACTTGCCGCTGCGCTTGGCCGCCACGTAGACCAGCGGTGCCAGCACGAAGATGCCGATGTCGAAGAAGACCGGCACACCGAAGATCAGCCCGGCGAGGCCGATCGCGACCGGCGCGCGCTTCTCGCCGAACGCGTGCATCAGCTTGTCCATCAGCACCTGCGCGCCGCCGGACGCCTCCAGGATCGCGCCCAGCAGCGTGCCGAGACCGATGATCGCGGTGATGTGGCCGAGGATGCCGCCGAAGCCCTTCTCCAGCAACGAGTCCGAGGCCTTCTGCGCCGATCCGACCAGCGTCTCGGTCGGCACGCCCGCGGCCAGCGCCACGCCCAGCGCGACGACGATCAGCGCGATGAACGGCTCGACCTTGAACCTGATGATGAGGAGCAGCAGCACCGCGATGCTGACTACCGCGAGGGTCAGCAGACCCCCTGTTGAGTGTTGCAACCAGTTGATCACGGGCGGCTCCTGAGTGAGTGGCCTGGCAGTGCGCCGGTGGCGGTTCCGTCGTCGATCACCGTCACCCCGTTGCAGAACACGTACGGGATGCCGGCGGCCTGCTGCCGAGGCTGGTCGAACGTCGCCGTGTCGGCGATCGTCGAGGCGTCGAACAGCACCAGGTCGGCCGCGCAGCCTTCGCGGACCAGACCCCGGTCGGTGAGCCGCAAACGCTTGGCGGCACGGCCGGTGAGGTGCTCGACGCACTCCTCCAGGCTCAGCACGCCCAGCTCGCGGACGTAGCGCGCGAAGTAGCGGGGGAACGTGCCCCACGCGCGCGGGTGCGGCCGGTCGCCCACGAGCAGGCCGTCGCTGCCGCCCGTGTGCGCCGGATGCTTCATGATCGCCTGCACGTTCTCCTCGTGGCCGACGTGCATGAGGCACGAGGTACCCATGCGTTCGTCGACCAACACGTCGAAGTACAGCTCGGCCGGCGCTCTGCCCAGCCGCAACGCCGACGCGTGGACGCTGGCGCCGACCAGGTGCGCGTTGCGTTCGTGGCGCACACCGTTGATCTCGATGGAGTCCCAGTCGACCGGCACGCCGTGGCAGCCGTCCGAGCCGGTCTCCTCGATCTCGGCGCGGATGCGCTCACGGACGTCCACATCGGACAAGCGCGCCAGCGTCCGCTCCGGCCCGCCTTCGGTCGCCCACGACGGCAGCAGTGCGCTCAGGTAGGTCGCGCCCGGCAGGTACGGGTAGGTGTCCAGCGAGATGTCCGCACCGCGGGCCATGGCGTCGTCGAGCAGCCGGAGCAGCTCGGGCGCCTTGCCCTTGTTCACCGGGAAGTTCATCGTGGCGTGCGCGAGGTGCAGCGGGCAGCCGGACCGTTGGGAGACGTCCACCATCTCGGCGTAGGCCTCCAACGCGCCCGCGCCGTAGCTGCGGTGGTGCGGGCTGTAGAACCCGCCGTGCCGCCCGACGACCTCGCACAGCTGCACGAGCTCGGACGTGTCCGCGTACATGCCCGGCGTGTAGGTGAGCCCGGACGACATGCCCATCGCGCCCTCGGTCAATGACTGCGCGAGAACGGACTTCATGGTGTCCATTTCGGACTCCGTCGGCGGCCGGTCCTCCCAGCCGACGACGAGCATCCGCAACGTTCCCTGGGGCACCAGGTAGGCGGCGTTCACCGCGATGCCCCGGTCGAGCCGGTCGAGGTACTCGCCGACCGAGCGCCAGTTCCAGTCGAAGCCGGGCGGGTCGTCGTTCCACCCGGCGAGCTGGCCTCTGAGCGTGCCGAGGACCTCGTCGTTCACCGGCGCGTACGACAGGCCGTCCTGGCCGAGCACCTCGGTCGTGACGCCCTGCGAGACCTTCGCCAGGTGGTCCGGTTCCGCGAGGACCCGCAGGTCGGAGTGCGAGTGCATGTCGATGAACCCCGGCGCGAGCACCAGCCCGTCCGCGTCGATCGACCTCCTGCCGGTGAGCCCGTGGCCGATGGACGAGATGACGCCGTCCTTGATCGCCACATCCGCGCGGTACGCGGGCGTGCCCGTGCCGTCCGCGATCAGCGGTCCGCGCAGGACGACGTCGTCCATCGGTGTGCTCCTAATCAGAAGTAGGTGCGAATCAGGTCGACCACGGTCGTGCCCTCGACGACCGGGATCAGCTGCCACTTGTCGAACACCGTGCAGGGGTGGGAGAGCCCGAGCCCGACCCAGTCGCCGACCCGGACCGTGGCCTCCGCGCCGATCGAGAGGAACGCGTGCTGGTCGTTCAGCGCAGTGACCTTCGCCTGGGTCAACGGCGCGATCGCACCGTCGTGGCGGCGCACCAGCTGCGGTTCCGGCAGGCCCTCGTCGAACGACGCGTCGCGCTTGCCGATCGTCAGCAGCGCCAGGTCGCGCTGCGGCCGTGACGTCACCTGAGCCCAGGCGCGCAAAGCACTCCTGAACGGCTCCACGCCGTCGATGCGCGAGAACGGCGAGATCCCGCGGTAGAAGCCGTCGTCGTGCGTGATGTACGCGCCGCTGCGCAGCACCGGGTTCACCGGCACCGGCCACGGCTGCGCCAGCGTCGCCGCCACCTGGTCGAAGTAGGCGCTGCCGCCGGCGGTGACGATCACCTCGTCCAGCTCGTCGAGCAGCCCCGCGTCGGCCAGCCGCAGCACCAGCGTGCGCAGGTCGGCGAGATAGCGGTCCACAATGGACTGAGAGGAGTCGGAGGCGTCGTGCGCCAGCGCGCCTTCGTAGCCGCCGACGCCCACCAGCCGCAGCACCGGGCTCTGGTCCACCGCCCGCGCGACCGCCAGTGCCGTGTCGAGGTCGCGCGCACCGGTTCGCCCGCCGGGCGCGCCGAGCTCGACCAGCACGTCGACCGGGCGGGACGGCTGCAGCTCCTGCAGCGTCTCGCTCATCAGCGCGACCCCGGCCTCGGAGTCGGCCCAGCAGCTGAACTCGAAGCGCGGGTCGTGGTCCAGCTCGCCGACCAGCCAGCGCAGTGCGGCCGGGTCGAGCAGCTGGTTGGCCAGCAGCACGCGCGAGACCCCGAACGCCCGGTACACCCGCAGCTGCGAGGCGTTGGCCGCGGTGATGCCCCAGACGCCGTGCTCGACCTGCCGCTGGAAGAGTTGTGGCGCCATCGTCGTCTTGCCGTGCGGCGCGAGCTTCACGCCGTGGTTGTCACACCACTTGGCCATCGTCGTGAGGTTGTGCGTCAACGCGTCCGCGTCCAGCACGACCAGCGGTCCGACGAACTCGTCGGCGAAGAGGTCCAGCCGCCGGTCGGCGACCTCGCCGATGGTCGAACCGAACGTGCTCGACGGCAGGCCCTTGAACCGCCAGCTGACCCGTTCGGAACGGATGTCGGCGACGGCCGAGAGGTCCATCTCCATCAGTTGTTGCATATTTTGCAACTCCCATTGCGCGATGTGATGCTGGAGTGTGTAGCATTCGGGTGCGCCGCCGTCAACGAACACCTCTGGAGCACGCATGCGGTTCGAACACGTCGGCGGTGTCGTGTGTCTCGGCGAGACCATGGTGATGATGGTTCCGGCTGAGCCCGGTCCCGTGCATCTGGTGCGCACGTGGCACCGCGCCGTCGGGGGCGCCGAGTCCAACGTCGCCATCCACCTGACACGCCTCGGCGTGCGGTCGTCGTGGGTCAGCGCGGTCGGTGACGACTCGTTCGGGCTCGCGGTGCTCGACGCGGTCGGTGGCTTCGGCGTCGACATCTCGCGGGTGCGGGTCGACTCGACCCGCCCGACCGGCCTCTACGTCAAGGAGGCCTCGCCGCACGGCAGCCCGGTGCGCTACTACCGGCGTGGTTCGGCGGCGTCCGGCATGGGCCTGGAGATGATCGACCGGCTCGGTCTCGGCGACGTGCGGCTGGTGCACCTCAGCGGGATCACCGCCGCCCTGTCCGACTCGTGCCTCGCGATGCTGCGCGAGCTGCTGCGGCGGCCGCGCCACGGGTTCCGGATCTCGTTCGACCTGAACTGGCGGCCCGCGCTGTGGGCCGACCGCGACCCGCGCGTGCTGCGCGAGCTCGCGGACCTCGCCGACATCGTGCTCGCGGGCTCCGACGAGGCCGAACTGGTGTGGGGGACCGGTGATCCCGCCCGGCTGCGGACGCTGCTGCCCGGCCCGGCGGCGCTGGTGGTGAAGCAGGGCGCGGAGGGCGCGACGCTGCTGGAAGGCGGGTCGTCGCACTTCGAACCGGCGCTGAAGGTCGAGGTCGTGGAACCGGTCGGGGCCGGTGACGCGTTCGCCGCCGGGTTCCTCGCGGCGACGCTCGCGGGGCAGACCCCGTCGGTGCGGCTGCGGGCCGGGCACCTGCAGGCGGCCACCGCGTTGCTCACCGCGGAGGACGTCGGAGATCCTTTGCCGGACGACGTGACGGATCCGCTGCTGCACGCCGATCCGCAGACCTGGGCGTCCGCCCGCCTGGAGGTGTAGATGAGCCAGAGCCTCGACCGCGCGCTCACGCTGGTGAGCCAGCTCGCGACGGGCCCGAAGACGCTGGACGAGCTGTCCGGCGTGATCGGCGTGCACAAGTCGACGACGCTGCGGTTGTTGCGCACGCTGGAGTCGCACCGGTTCGTGCAGCGCGACGGCGTGCACCACTACCGTCTGGGCACGGCGTTGTTCGACCTCGCCAACCGCGCTCTGGAGGAACGCGACGTCCGGCGCGCGGCCGAGTCCGCGTTGCGCGACCTCAACTCCCGGCTGGGTCACACCGTCCACCTCGCGTCCTACGAGGACGGTGAGGTGATCTACATCGACAAGTACGAGTCGAGACATCAGATGCGGATGTACTCCCGAATCGGCCGTCGCGCACCGTTGCACTGCACGGCGGTGGCGAAGATCCTGCTGGCCGACCTGCCCGCCGCCGCGCTGCAGAAGGTGCTGTCCACGATGGAGTTCCCGCGGCTGACCGCGAACACCATCACCGGCCCGGCGGCGTACCTCGCGGAGCTCGAACGCGTGCGCGCCAACGGGTACGCGATCGACAACGCCGAGCACGAGGACTTCATCCACTGCATCGCCGCCCCGATCAGGGGTGCGCGGGGCGAGGTGCTCGCCGCCGTGTCGATGTCGGTGCCCAAGGTGCTGCTCGACTTCGACGGGCTCCTGTCCCACCTACCAGACCTGCTGGCCACTGCAGAAGCTGCCTCCGTCGAGTGCGGTTACGTTCCGAGATAAGGGGAAGTCCGTTGTCCAAGGTTGAGATCAAGACCGCCGACGCGCCGCAGCCGGTGGCGAAGTTCTCGCAGGGTGTGCGCAAGGGCAACATCCTGCAGGTGGCCGGTCAGGTCGCGTTCGACCCGAAGTCGGGCGAGATCGTCGGCACGACCGTCGCCGAGCAGACGCGCCAGACGTTCGCGAACCTCAACGCCGTGCTGGCCGCCGGTGGCGCGTCCATCGACGACGTGGTGATGATCCGCGTCTACCTCACCGACACCGCGCACTTCGCGGAGCTGAACGAGGTCTACGGCGAGTTCGTGACCGAGCCCGCGCCCGCCCGCACGACCGTCTACGTCGGACTGCCGGCGGGTCTGCTGGTGGAGATCGACGCGCTGGCCGTCGTCGACTGACGGGTGTTTGCTTGATGGCGTGTCTCCACCGCGGAGGCACGCCATCGCCGGTTGGAGGCCGCGGTTGATATCGGAGAAGGCCAACGTCCGCATGCGGGCGGCGCTGCACGCGATCAGGCCCGGCGACGCGCTCCTGCCGGCCTCCCTGGCCGACACGGCGGCGAAGGGGGAGATCACCAGCCTGGAGATCCCCCGCCAGGACGAGCTGACCGACCTGTTCGCCATCTCGATGGCGTACGCGCGCGCATGCCTGTGCGCCGCTGACCGGCCTGCCACCGCGCTGTTCGCCATCTCCGAGCCGTACGACGACGTCGTTCCGGTCACCACGAGCGTCTCTTTGTGGGCGGTTGCGCCGGATCTGACCGGGTTCGAGGACGACGAGCGGCCGTTGATGCTGCTGAGCATCGAGGAGACCGACTTCCTGTACGCGTCCACCGGTGAGCAGGAGACGGTCATGGCCGACACCGCTTCGGCGCTGCAACGCCGGGGCCTGTCCCGCGAGGAGGCGCTGCGCAGGGTCAACGAGTTCTGGGGCGAACCGAACCGGCGCTGGTCGTTGCTGTATGGCGGCTGGATCGAGCGGCAGCCGGGTGAGCACTGGGCCCGGCTCATCACCACGGCGTAGTGACCCGGTCACTCGGCGGCAGATGCTTCGCATGGCAACATCCCGCGTATGAAGTGGTACGCGGACAGACCGGGCAGGCTCACGCGTCAGCTGATCGCCGATCTCCTCGCCGTGGCGTGGGTGGCGGTCTGGATCTGGGTGGCCACCACCGCCCACGACTGGGTGCTCGAACTGAGAGCGCCCGGCGACGGCCTGGTCAACGCGGGCGGCGACATCCGCGACGCCTTCACCAACGCCGCGAGCAAGGCCAAGGGCGTGCCGTTCGTGGGCAACGACCTGGCGGGGGCGCTGGGCAACGGCACCAAGGCGGGCGAGACGCTCATCGGGGTCGGCAACACCCAGATCGGGGTGGTGCAGGACACCGCGTTCTGGCTCGCCGTGGCCCTCATCGCGATTCCCGTGCTGTTCCTGCTGATCACCTGGCTGCCGCTGCGGCTGCGGTACGCGTTGCGGGCCGGCACCACGGCGAAGCTCCGCGACAAGCCCGACCTGCTCGCGTTGAGAGCGCTTACCGGCCTGAAGCCGAGAGAGCTCGCGAAGTTCCCCGGCGATCCCGCGGTCGGCTGGCGGACCGGGGACACCGACGTCATCGACGAGCTGGCCAAGAGGCAGCTCGCGGCACTGGGGGTGCGGGCATGATCGCGCTCGCGGTGATCGCCGCCGTCGTCGCGATGTGCGCCGTGGCCGTCTCGCTGTGGCAGGCGAAGGAGGCGAAGCACGCGCAGGACGCCGCGCAGAACGCCCAGGAGGCCGCGAGGCAGGCCCAGGAGGAGGCGCAGGCCGCGCGCAGGGCCGTCGAGCAGGCCGCGACGAGCGCGTTGCAGGCCAGGACGGCGCTGGACGAGTCCAAGAAGGCGCTGGAGGAGTCCAGGAAGGCGGCCGCGCTGGCCCAGGAGGCGGCGGAGGCGTCCCGGATGCTCGCGGACGAGGCGCAGTTCACCGCCCAGCAGGCGACCCAGCAGGTCAACGAGCTGACGGAGACCGTCGCCGCGGAACGCATGAGGAGAGGCATGCCGACGTTCGCCATCACGCCCGGCGCGCCCGACGAGTTCCGGCTGAGCTACTTCGGCGGGCCCGCGGTCATCGAGCAGCTCACGGTGTCGGTGGTGCCGGGCAGCCGGGTGCTGGGCCTGTCCCAGCACAACGAGCCCCCGGCCGAGCACCTGGACGTCGGACCGCTCTACAACGGTTCGGCCATCACCTTCCGGGCGGCGACCGGGCAGCGGGCCAGCGCGGTGTTCCAGGTCAGGGCCGAGCCGTGGGAGCCGGTCGTCGTGCGGGCGGACCAGTGAGTGCGGCTCGGTGAGAGCGGCTCAGTGAGCACGGGCCAGCGCGGTGTGCCAGGTCAGGGCCGAGCCGTGGGAGCCGGTCGTCGCCGGAGCCGACCTGCGAGAGCGCCCAGCGCGGTGCCCCAGGCCATGGCCGAGCCGCCGGAGCCCGTCGTCGTCCGAGCGGCTCGGCGAGAGCGGCTCAGTAAACGGGACCGGTGTACTTCTCGCCAGGCCCCTGACCCGGCTCGTCCGGCACGACCGAGGCCTCGCGGAACGCGCGCTGCACGGACTGCAGGCCGTCCTTGAGCGGCGCGGCGTGCGGGCCGAGGTACTCCGACGAGGCGGTGACCAGACCGGCCAGGGCGGTGATCAGGCGGCGGGCCTCGTCCAGGTCGCGGCGCGGGGAGCTGTCCGGGTCCGGGTCGGCGAGGCCGAGGCGTTCGGCGGAGGCGGACAGCAGCATCACGGCCGCCCGGCTGATCACCTCGATGCTCGGGACATCGCCCAGGTCGCGGATGCTGTCTTCGAGAGGCTCGGTCACGGGCACCATTCAAGCAAGCCGACGTCACAGGCCCGCGATTCGGGGGTTGACAACGGCGTCTGCTACTATTTCCGACGCGACCAGCTCTCGTTGATGCGAGAGCGGCAAGTGGAGCCCCGCTCCCACCCGCGTTCACCGCCTCAAGAGGTGGCCGGGTCCGGTCCTCCTGGCAACAGGGCACACGGGTGCCCAGGTGTTCAGGTTTGCGATCGGTCGGAAGCGGGCCCTGTCGTCATCGACGACGGGGCTCTTGTTTTTGGCGCAAACGAGTCGCAAAGGACGTGAATGACAAGTCCCTCGAACCGAGGTGCTCCCGCGAGCACCGAGCCGCGCATCAACGACCGCATCCGCGTGCCCGAGGTCCGTCTGGTCGGACCGAACGGCGAGCAGGTCGGGATCGTTCGCATCGAGGACGCACTCCGACTCGCGCAGGAAGCGGATCTGGACCTCGTCGAGGTCGCCGCGCAGGCTCGACCTCCGGTCTGCAAGCTCATGGACTACGGCAAGTTCAAGTACGAGACCGCTCAGAAGGCTCGTGAATCTCGCCGCAACCAGCAGCTGACCGTCATCAAGGAGCAGAAGCTCCGGCCGAAGATCGACCCGCACGACTACCAGACGAAGAAGGGCCACGTGGCCCGCTTCCTCTCGCACGGGAACAAGGTCAAGGTGACCATCATGTTCCGCGGTCGCGAGCAGTCGCGCCCCGAGCTCGGTTACCGGTTGTTGCAGAAGCTGGCGGAGGACGTCGCGGAGCTGGGCTTCGTCGAGTCCAACCCCAAGCAGGACGGCCGCAACATGATCATGGTGTTGGCGCCGCACAAGAACATCAAGGCGCGTCCGGTCAAGCAGGAGCAGGACGACGTCGTCGAGGCCGACGACGCCGCCGAAGCCGCCGAATAAGGACGCATGGCCGCCCCCGACCCGGTGGGTAGCACGAGACGGAGACGGAAATGCCGAAGAACAAGACGCACAGCGGGACCTCGAAGCGGTTCAAGGTCACCGGCAGCGGCAAGATCCTCCGGGAGAAGGCCGGCAAGCGCCACATCCTGGAGAAGAAGTCCAGCAAGGTGACGCGTCGCATGAGCGGCACCGCGGTCGTGTCGGAGAACGACGCGCCGCGCATCAAGAAGCTGCTCGGTCTCTGACCCGCTTCGACATCCCCTAGCTAATTCGGGAACGGACCCCGACTCCGTTCCCCATGAGATCGACAGGATGGACCCGTGGCACGCGTCAAGCGGGCTGTGAACGCCCAGAAGAAGCGCCGTACCACCCTTGAGCTGGCCAGCGGTTACCGCGGTCAGCGCTCGAGGCTGTACCGCAAGGCCAAGGAGCAGGTGCTCCACTCGCTCAACTACGCGTACCGCGACCGCCGTGCGCGCAAGGGCGACTTCCGCAAGCTGTGGATCCAGCGGATCAACGCCGCTGCCCGCGCGAACGGCATGACCTACAACCGTCTCATCCAGGGTCTGCGCCTGGGCGGCGTCGAGGTCGACCGCAAGATCCTCGCGGACCTCGCCGTCACCGACGCCACCGCCTTCACGGCCCTCGTCGAGATCGCCCGCAAGGCGCTCCCGGCCGACGTGAACGCTCCGGCCGGGGACCAGGCCTGAGCCAGCAAGCTCGCGACAGCGCTCATCGAGCGAGGCGACCCGAGGCAGCTCCGTTCACCGAACGGACGCCTCGGGTCGTTGCCGCTCGCCACCTGACCCGCCGCCAGGGCCGTGACAAGGCAGGCCGCTTCCTCGTCGAGGGAGCCCAGGCCGTGCGCGAGGCGCTTGCCTGGCGGGGCGGCCAGGTCCACGAGCTCTTCGTCACGGCGACGGCCGCGGAACGCAACCCCGAGCTGCTCCAGGCGGCCTCGGACGAGGGCATCCGGATCAGCGACGTCACCGACAAGGCAGCCGCCTCGCTGTCGGAAACCGTGACGCCCCAAGGCCTCGTCGCGGTCTGCGACGCCGTCCCGCAACCGCTGGACGCCGCGTTGCGGGGCACCCCGCGTCTCGTCGCCGTGCTGTACGGCGTCTCGGACCCCGGCAACGCGGGCACCGTCACGCGCGTGGCCGACGCGGCCGGCGCGGACGCGGTGATCTTCGCGGGTGACACGGTCGACCCGCACAACGGCAAGTGCGTGCGCGCCTCCACCGGCTCGCTCTTCCACCTGCCGATCGCGCGTTCCCGTGACGCCGCAGAGGTTTTCGCCGCCTGCCGCACCGCCGGTCTGCGGCTCGTCGCCGCCGACGGCTACGCGAAGGACGACCTCGTCGAGGCGTCGGTCAGGGGCGAGCTGACGCAGCCCACCGCGTGGGTGTTCGGCAGCGAGGCCCACGGCCTGCCCGACGACGTGGTGGCATCCCTGGACACCTCGCTGAAGGTGCCGTTGTACGGGGCCGCCGAGAGCCTCAACCTCGCGACGGCCGCCGCGGTCTGCCTGTACGCCTCGGCGCGGGATCAGCGCAGCTGAACGGGAAGTGACTCGATGCCACGGGTCATCTTCCCTCCGCTCCACTGTGGACGGAAGCCGGG
This sequence comes from Lentzea sp. NPDC004789, assembly GCF_053601075.1. Classification (NCBI taxonomy): domain Bacteria; kingdom Bacillati; phylum Actinomycetota; class Actinomycetes; order Pseudonocardiales; family Pseudonocardiaceae; genus Lentzea; species Lentzea sp. NPDC004789. The sequence continues at coordinate 426,402 of NZ_JBSGBE010000007.1, forward strand.
CGCGAGCCGGTAGTCCGGCATCAGGCTGAGCACCTCCTCTGCGACGATCCGCATCTCCAGCAACGCGAGATGCTCGCCCACGCACCGGTGCACGCCGTACCCGAACGCCAGGTGCGGGTTCCGTTCGCGCGCGCAGTCGAACTCGGCGGGCCGCTCGAACACCGCCGGATCGTGGTTGGCCGCGTTGAGCACCGCCAGCACCCGCCGCCCGTCGGGCACAGAGGTCCGCGCGATGCCCACGACCGGCGACTCGATCCGCAGGCACTCGTCGACCATCCGCGGGATCAGCGAAGGCTCCTCGAGAACCCGTGAGCGCAAGCCGTCCACGGTCGCCAGGAAGTAGAGCATCGCGCTGAGCCCGTGCACGGTCGTCTCGTGCCCGGCGATGATCAGGAACACGAACATCCCGATCTGCTCCTCCGCCGACAGCGGCCGCCCGTCCACGATCCCGTCCGCGATGGCCAGCGCCACGGTGTCCGCGCCCGCCGCGCGCTGCCGTTCGAGCTGATCGGCGATGTACTCGCGGAACTCCCGCAACGCCAGGTCGCCGTCCTCCCGCTCGCCGGTGCGGGCCGCGAGGAACAGCCGGTCCACCCACCCGAGGAACAACGAGCCGTCCTCCGGTGGCATGCCGAGGATCAACGCGATCGCGGCCGGCGGCAGGTAGTGCGCGAGCGCCGGCACCAGATCGGCAGACCCCTGCGCCAACAGCTCCTTGATCCGGTGCCGCACCAACGTGCGCAACGTGTCGTCGTACTGCGCCACGGCCGTGCGGGTGAAGTGCCGCTGGAGGATCTTGCGGTACATCGTGTGCAGCGGTGGGTCGAAGTCGATCGGCGGCTTCCCGGTCATGGTGAGCCGCGGGATGGCGATGCCGTCCGTCGAGCTGTAAGTGCCGTGGTCGCCCAGAATCTGCTTGATCGTGTCGTAGGTCAGCGCCGCCGTGAACCCGCCGTGCTTCGTGGAGTGCACGACGGGACATTGCGCGCGCAGGCCGGCCAGCACGTCGTTCAACGGGTTGGCCAGCAACGGATCGATGTGGTCGAACTGCCAGTCGGGATGCACGTCCTGGTCACGCCGAAAATCCCCTCGCGGTTCGCGGCGCGTCTCGTATCGTGTGCCGGTGCGCGAACCCGAGATCGAACTCCTGTGCTCCCAGCTCGCTTCCTACTACGTTTTTCCTGACATCGCCGACGACATCGCCAAGATCTTGCGCACCCGGCTGGCCGAGGGTGCTTACTCGGACGTGGCCGACGAGGCGTTCGCCGCGCTGGTCACCACCGACCTCCAGAGCGTCAACGGAGACAAGCACCTCCGCCTGCTGTACAGCCACGACGAGGTCCCGGAGACCGGTCAGGCCTCGGCCTGGGACCCGGTGGCCTACCAGGAGGAAGCCGAGCTCGACGCGTTCGGCATCGCCAAGGTCGAACGCCTCAAGGGCAACGTCGGCCTGCTCGACCTCCGCCTGCTGCACGGCGCCGAGATCGCCACGCCCGCCTACACCGCGGCCATGAACCTGATCGCCCACACCGACGCGCTGATCATCGACGTGCGCAACAACCGGGGCGGCGACCCCCACACCGTGGCGTTGATCTGCAGCTACCTGTTCGACGAGCCCGTGCACCTCAACGACATCTACAACCGCCCGGACGACATCACCGTGCAGTTCTGGACGTTGCCGCACGTGCCGGGCCCGAAGTTCGGCGGCAAGAAGCCGATCTACGTCCTCACCAGCAGCCGCACGTTCTCCGGTGCGGAGGAGCTGAGCTACAACCTCCAGCAGAACGAGCGCGCCACCCTGATCGGCGAGACCACCAGGGGCGGCGCCCACCCCGGCGACCGCTACCGGGTCGGCCCGCACCTCAAGTCGTCGATCCCCAACGGCCGCTCGATCAACCCGATCTCGGGCACGAACTGGGAAGCCGTCGGCGTGGTCCCGCACCTCGCGGTGCCCGAGGAGGAAGCGTTCGACGTCGCCTACGAGAAGGCGCTCGAACACGTGCTGACCCTGGGCGACGACGGCCCCCGCCGCACGATCGCGGAGGCGGCCGCCGAAGCCCTGAAGTCCTGATCAGTCCAACCGGGCGGTGAGCTCTCGGACCAGCGGGTCGGTGCCGGACGGCTTGTTCTGGCGCCGCAACGCCTCCGAGAGCACCGACAGCACGTTGCCGACCAGGTTGTCGTCGGGCAGCAGCGATGCCGCCCGCCGCGCCTCGGCCTCCGCGCCCTCGGGATCGTCCGCCCCGAGCAGCACGGTCGCACCCCGCAGCACGATGAACACCCGCCAGCCCGCGTCGCCCAGCGACACCACCAGCGCCTCCGCGTCCCGGTAGTGCTTCACGGCCAGCGCGAACTCGCCGGCCTGGCCGTGCACCCAGGCGCGGATCGCCAGGATCTCCGCCTGCCGCCGGGTGAGCTCGTGCGGGTCGTCCAGCGACGGCAGCAGCGCCTCCGCCTCGTCCACCGCCGCGCGGGTCTCCGCGATCTCGTCCTCCGGCAGGGCGGAGGCCAGTTCGACCAGCGACCCGACCGCCTCGGAGATGTTGCCCTCCTGCTGCCACAACGCGGCGGCCGCGCGCCAGGACGCCGTCGCCTCGTCGTGCTTGTCCATGCGGCCCTGCACCGACGCCAGCGCGTCCAGCAGGAACGCCCGTCTGCCCACCTCTTCCGGTGGCAGCAGGGCGGAAGCCTCGCGCAGGTACCGCTCGGCGGCCGGGAGCTCGCCGAGCTTGCGGCACACCTGCCCGAGCCGGAACACGACCTGCAGCCGCAGGTCCTCCTGACCGTCCTGCAGCAGCCGCAACGACTCCTCGAGCACCTCGGCGGCCTCGACGAACCGGTCGGTCTGCACGTACCCGCCGCTCAGCGCGAAGCAGAAGTGCGCGGTGTGGCCGGGGGAGAGGTGCACGCGCGAGATCGCGACGGCCTCGCGCAGGTCCGCGAGGCAGGCCGCCTCCTGGTCCAGCTCCTGGATGGACGCCACCTGGTACCAGCGCGCCTCGGCGGCCTCCGGGAGCGGGAACGCCGCGACGAACTCGCGTGCCGTCGCCATCGCCTCTGGGACGCGGCCCAGCAGGGTCTCCAGCCGCAACCGCAGCCGGTAGCCCTCGAACCGCGCGCTCACCGGTAGCTCGCCCGCCATGGCCGCCACGACGTCCGCGTGCGCGCCTTCGAGGTCCTGTTGACGCGCACGGTGTTCCGCCGCCTCGACCAGGACCCGGCCGCGCAGCTCCGGAACGTCCAAAGAGGACGCCAGGGCGATCATCTCGCCGGCCCGGTCGTGGTCGTGCGCGTCGTCGAGCAGCTCGGCCAGGGTCAGCGCCGCGACCGACCGCGTGAAGTCGGACTCGGCCTCGGCCAGGCACCGTTCGGCGAGCTCCTGGCCGCCTTCCAGCCCGATCGCCAGCCTGGCCCGGTAGCGCAGCGCGTAGTCGTGCGGCAGCGCGCCGAGCAGCTCCTCGAACGCCTCCGGGTCGAACGGCACCAACCCGGTCGTCATCCGCCGGACACCGGCGTGCGCCGCGAGATCGGGTGGCAGCAGGGAGTCCATGTCCGCGGGCAGCGAGTCGAGCATCCGCCGCGCCCGCACGAAGTCGCCCTGCTCGTACAGCGTCACCATCGTCTCGGCGATCTCCACCGGGTCGCCGGACACGACGGACTCCTCGGCGGGCGCCGCAACCGGCGCCGGCGCCGACGGCACGGCCAGCTCGACGGGGGAGTAGTCCTTCTGCGCCAACGCCTTCGACACCCGCTCGACCCACGCCGGCGACCCGTTGCGCTCGTCGAACGCCTTGGCCAGCTCCAGCGCCCGCGCCGAAAGGCGATCGAGCAGCTCCGCGGCCGTCAACGAGCCCACCGACGGCACCTCGAACACCGTGTCCGCCGGAAGCCGGTGCAGCAGAACGGAAGCGCACTCGGCGAACGACATCTCGTCGGCGGGCAGCTGCGTGGCGGTCATCTTGTGCAGCGACCGGCGCAGGATGTCCTCGCCGCGGGAGAGGTTGCCGGTCAACGCGCAGAACCGGATGTGCTCGTGCACGTACGACGTGATGTCGTCGTCCTTGATCAACCGGTATGCGGTCGTGTGCGCGTGCGCCGCCCGTTCGGCGTCACCGATCTCCAGCAACGGCCACAGCAGCGCGGTGAGGATGCCCTGCGGCTGCGTGGCGCAGTTCGTGTTGCCGGACAGGCCTTCCCAGCCGTGCGCGGCGGCTTCGGAGAACCGGCCGAGCCGCGCCAGCATCCAGACCTGTTCCTCGGCCACGCACGCGTCGCAGTCCGCCATCGGGCCGGACTCGGTGGCCAGGTACTTGCCGAGGTGCTCGGCCAGCCCGGCCATGTCACCGACGTGGTAGGCGTACTCGGCGCGCGCACCGTGCACCGGCTGCACCGAGAACCCGAGCCGCCCGTAGCGGTCGGCGAGCTGCCCGATCACCGCCTTCAGCTGGTCCAGCGAGAACCGCGGGTCGCGGCGCAGGCCGGTCGCGATCCACTTGTGCGACCAGTTCAGCGAGTGGATCTCGTAGTCGTTGAACGCCTCGGGGTCCTTCTCCTCGGCGGCGCGGGCCCACGCGAACGGCGCCAGCATCAGGTCGTAGCGCGACAGGTAGTAGGCCGAGTCGATCATCGCGATCCGGCACGACACCCCCAGCGGCAGGTGTCCGACCGCGTCGGACATGCGCGCGGCACGTTCCAGCGCCTCGTGCTTCGGCATGCCCGTCGGCATGTTGTAGGCCTCGACGAACGCTCTTTCGGCGTCCTCGGCGGTGAAGTCGGTCATCGTCCCCCCACAGCACGGTCCAGAAGTTCCAGGAACGAGCGGTTCAGCGCCGCCGTGTCCTTCGGTCGCATCGCCCGCCGAGCCTGCAGAACGGCGTGCACGTACAGAGATTCCAGGGTCAGCTCCACCAGATCCGGGTCGGTCAGCCGCGCCAGCCGCTGCACGAGCGGGTTGCGGCAGTTGAGCACCAGCTGTTCCGGGCGGGACGTGCCGGTGTCGGCGGTGAGCTGTCCCAGCAGCTCCGCCCACAGCGGATCGGTCACCTCCTCGGCGGTCTGCTCGGTGTCGAGCTTGCGCTGCTGCTCGGCGTTGGTGATCAGCAACGCGGGCAGCGAGACCGGGTCGAAGTCGCGGATCACCGCGTCGCAGTCGTGCCGGTCCAGCGCCGCCGCGCCCTCGGCGAGCCGCAGCCGCAACGCCGTCTCGACGTCCGGCTCGGGATCGGCCAGGGCCGCGAGCAGCTCCGACGGGGCGACCCGGCGCGCGACGGACGGACCGTCCAGCGCGCTCAGCCGGTTCAGCAGCTCCAGGTCGTAGGCGTACCCGGCGTTCACCAGGCCCAGCCCCTGCGCGGCCGCGACCGGCGCGAGCTGGTGGAACTCGTCGACGTCCGGGATGTAGAGGACCGCGCCGTGCTTGCGCCGGAACTGCCGCAGCGGAATCGCGCCGTCGGTGGTCTCGAACGGCAGCCACCGCTCGACCAGCCGCAGCATCTCGTCGTCGGACCGCGCCAGCGACTTGATCCCCAGGTGGTGCGCGGCGAGCAGCTCACCGGCGCGGCGCGGCTCGATCGCGTCCAGCCGGATCAGCCAGTCGCGGATCTGCTCGCCCAGCTCCTCGCGCACCGCGAGCAGCATCTCGTCCTGGTACAGCGACTCGCGCGACGCCGTCGGCCGGATCGCCGACGCGTCGACCACGCACCGCACGAAGTAGGCCCAGTCCGGCAGCAGTCCCTCGACGTTGTCGCCGACCAGCATCCGCTTCAGGTACACCCGGTGCGTCTGCCGCGTCCCGGGATGCACGCCGGACGGCAGCACGAACGCGACACCGGTCAGCCCGGCGGCCTCGACCTCGATCGGGATCGCCTCGAACGGCGTGAACCCGAAGATCTGCTCGCAGTACCCGGAAAGATCCGCGTCCTCGTCATCCCACGGCCGTTCACCGCGCGTCACGACTGTGCCGTCCAACGTCACGGTGGCGGGCAGCAGATCGCCGTAGTCGGTCACCAGCGGCCGCACGACGTCCGCCTCCAGCCAGTGCTCGTTGCCGTGCGACGCGGTGAGCACCACGGTCGTCCCGACCGGCACGTCACCGTCCAAAGCGGAAACCGTGTAGCTGCCGGAGGAATCGGCTTCCCACCGCACGCCCGGACCACCGCGCGCGGACCGGGTGATCACCGTCACGGACGAGGCGACGAGGAAGCACGACAGCATGCCGACGCCGAACTGGCCCAGGAAGCCCTCCCTGGCGAACCCCAGGTCGTCGCGCTTGGACGTGCGGCCGAGCGTCGACAGCAGCTCGTGCACCTCGTTCTCGGTGAGCCCCACCCCGGTGTCGGTGATCCGGAGCTCGGCGCCGCAGGTGATCGTCACCTCGGCCGGGCAGGACGGGTCGAGCTCACGCCGTGCCGTGATCGCGTCGACGGCGTTCTGCAGCAGTTCCCGCACGTAGACGCGAGGACTGCTGTACAGGTGGTGGCTGAGCAGGTCGATGATGCCGCGCAGGTCGACGCGGAAGGTGTGCGACATGATGCCGCCCATCCTAGGGAGGGACCAGGGGCCGCTGCCGCTCTTTAACGCCAACGCCGCAGAGTGGTCAAGACCGCCTCCACTAGGATCAGCCTGTTGATTACCGAAGTCCGCGACGGGAGCTGTCCGAAAACCATGTCCGGAGCCAACGACCCGTACGACCCCAAGGAGGTCGCGGCGCTGTCGGCCGAGAACCTCGACGCGGCCGTGCAGAAGGCGCGCGAGGCGTTCGCCGGAGCTGCCGACCTCGAGGCCCTGGCGGCGGTCAAGCCGGGTCACCTCGGAGACCGGTCGCCCGTGCTGCTGGCCCGCCGCGAGATCGGTGCACTGCCGCCCAAGGCGAAGGCCGAGGCGGGCAAGCGGGTGAACGAGGCGCAGTCCGCGATCAGGACCGCGTTCGACGAGCGCCACGCGGTGCTCCAGGTCGAGCGCGACGAGCGGGTGCTGCGCGAGGAGACCGTCGACGTCACGCTGCCGTGGGACCGCTTCCCCCGCGGCGCGCGCCACCCGATCACCACCCTCGCCGAGCGCATCGGCGACGTCTTCGTGGCCATGGGCTACGAGATCGCCGAGGGCCCCGAGCTCGAGACCGAGTGGTTCAACTTCGACGCGTTGAACTTCGGCAAGGACCACCCCGCCCGCTCGATGCAGGACACGTTCTACATCGCGCCCGCCGACTCCGAGCTCGTCCTGCGCACCCACACCTCGCCGGTGCAGGCGCGCACGCTGCTCGACCGCGAGCCGCCGGTGTACGTGGTGTGCCCCGGCCGCACGTTCCGCACCGACGAGCTCGACGCGACCCACACCCCGGTGTTCCACCAGGTCGAGGGTCTCGCGGTCGACAAGGGCCTGACCATGGGCCACCTCAAGGGCACGCTCGACGCGTTCGCCCGCGCCATGTTCGGCGAGGACTCGAAGACCCGCCTGCGCCCGAGCTTCTTCCCCTTCACCGAGCCGTCGGCCGAGGTCGACGTGTGGTTCCCGGAGAAGAAGGGCGGCGCCGGCTGGGTCGAGTGGGGCGGCTGCGGCATGGTCAACCCCAACGTGTTGCGCGCCTGCGGCGTCGACCCGGACGTGTACTCCGGCTTCGCGTTCGGCATGGGCCTGGAGCGGACGCTGCAGTTCCGCAACGGCCTGCCCGACATGCGCGACATGGTCGAGGGCGACGTCCGCTTCACCCAGCCTTTCGGAACGGAGGCCTGAGCCGGATGCGAGTCCCGGTCAGCTGGCTGGTCGAACACCTGGAGTTCGACGAGACCCCGACGCCCGACGAGCTCGCCGAGGCGTTCACCCGCATCGGCATCGAGGTCGAGGAGGTGAGCCCGCTCGGTCCCGTGACCGGCCCGATCGTCGCCGGTCGCGTCGTCGCGATCGAGGAGCTCACCGAGTTCAAGAAGCCGATCCGCTACTGCGAGGTCGAGGTCGGCCCCGAGCAGGTCAACCACATCATCTGCGGCGCCACGAACTTCGTCGAGGGCGACTCGGTCGTCGTCGCGCTGCCCGGCGCCGTGCTGCCGGGCGGCTTCGCGATCGCCGAGCGCAAGACGTACGGCCGCGTGTCGCAGGGCATGATCTGCGCCGCCGACGAGCTCGGCATCGGCGACGACCACTCCGGCATCCTCGTGCTGCCCACCGGCACCGCGCAGCCCGGCGACGACGCGCTGGAGCTGCTGGGCCTGGGCGACACGGTCATCGAGCTGGCGCCGACCCCGGACCGCGGCTACGCGTTCTCGGTCCGCGGCCTGGCCCGTGAGATCGCGTGCGCGCTCGACGTGCCGTTCGGCGACCCCGGTGTCGTCGAGATCCCCGAGCCCGAGGGCGAGGCGTGGCCGGTCCACATCGAGGACCGCACCGGCTGCTCGCGGTTCGTCGCACGCCGCGTCACCGGCGTCGACCCGACCGCACCCACCCCGTGGTGGATGCGCCGTCGCCTGATGCTCGCCGGCATGCGCTCGATCTCGTTGCCGGTCGACGTCACGAACTACGTGATGCTCGAACTGGGCCAGCCGCTGCACGCGTTCGACGCCGCGGCGCTGTCCGGCGCGCTGACCGTCCGCCGTGCCGTCGCCGGCGAGAAGCTGACGACGCTGGACGACGCGGTGCGCGCGCTCGACCCCGACGACATCGTGATCGCGGACGACTCCGGCGTGATCTCGCTCGCCGGTGTCATGGGCGGCGCGTCCACGGAGGTCCGGGACGACTCCTCGGACATCCTGCTGGAGGCCGCGAACTGGGACCCGGCGTCCATCGCGCGCACGGTCCGCCGGCACAAGCTGCCGTCCGAGGCCGCCAAGCGCTTCGAGCGCACGGTCGACCCCGCGCTGGCCCCGGTCGCGCTGGAGCGGGCGGCGAAGCTGCTCAACCACTACGCCGAGGGCCAGATCAAGCCGGGCCGCACCGACGTCGGCGTGCCCGCGCTGCCCGAGCCGGTGTCGATGCCGATCGACCTGCCGGACCGGGTCGCGGGCGTCCGCTACGCGCGGGGCGTCACGGCCCGCCGCCTCGGCCAGATCGGCTGCCAGGTCTCCGTCACGACCTCCGACGACGGCCAGACGATCGTCACGGCCGTGCCGCCGACGTGGCGCGCCGACCTCGTGCAGCCCGCCGACCTGGTCGAGGAGGTGCTGCGGCTGGAGGGCTACGACACGATCCCGTCCACGCTGCCGCCCGCCCCGGCCGGTCGTGGTCTGACCGAGCAGCAGCGCCGGCGCCGCACGGTGTGGCGCACGCTCGCCGAGGCCGGTTTCGTCGAGGTGAAGCCGTTCCCGTTCATCGACCCGTCGGTGTTCGACGCGTTCGGTCTCGCCGCGGACGACGTCCGCCGCAACACCGTCGGCGTGCTGAACCCGTTGGAGGCGGACAAGAACGTCCTCGCCACGACCCTGCTGCCCGGTCTGCTGGAGACGTTGCAGCGCAACCTGGCCCGCGGTGCGAAGGACGTCGCGCTGTACAACATCGCGCAGGTGACTTTGCCGCGCGCGCAACAGGTTCCGGTGCCGTCGCTCGGGGTGGACCGCCGGCCGACCGAGGCCGAGGTCGCCTCGATGCTGGCCGCGCTGCCGCAGCAGCCGTTGCACGTCGCGGGTGTCCTCACCGGACATCGCGAGCTCGCGGGCTGGTGGGGCAAGGGCCGCATCGCCGGCTGGTCGGACGCGGTCGAGGCCGCCCGCCGCGCCGGTGAGGCGTACGGGGTGACCCTGCGCGTCGTGGCCTCGGACCTGCTGCCGTGGCACCCCGGTCGCTGCGCGGAGCTGCGCGTCGGCGACTGGCCGGTCGGCCACGCCGGTGAGCTGCACCCGAAGGTCGTCGAGGCGCTGGGCCTGCCCAAGCGGACCGTGGCGTTCGAGCTCGACCTGGACGCGCTGCCGCTGGAGGACCACCGCCCGGCCCCGACGGTGTCGGCGTACCCGCCGGTGCTGCTGGACGTCGCGCTCGTCGTGGACGCCTCCGTGCCGGTGCAGTCGGTGTCCGAGGTGCTCGGCGCGTCCGCGGGTGAGCTGCTGGAGGACATCCGCCTGTTCGACGTCTACACGGGCGAGCAGGTGGGCGAGGGCAAGAAGTCGCTCGCGTACTCCTTGCGGTTCCGCGCGCCGGACCGCACGCTGACGGTGGAAGAAGCGACGAGTGCTCGCGATGTGGCCGTCAAGGCCGCCGGCGAGCGTTTGGGTGCATCTCTCCGCGCTTAGTCGGTTACACTTGGTGAGGCCCGGGATTCTTCGGAATCTCGGGCCTTTTCCGCGTCATGAGCATCCTGACCTGGCGTCCGCGTGGGCGCGAGTACCGATCGATGCGGTTTGACAACAGTGCCGGGCAGGTCCCGTTTCTCGTGTCTTGTGCACGCTGTGTAGTGATTGAAGGTTCTCCAAACTTTGAGGCGTCCCACCACGGATCACCTCAGGAGAACGAAATGCGCAAGCGCACCGCAGTCATCGCAGCAGTCGCCGTCGTCGCGGTCGGCGGAGGTGTCGCCTACGCGGCCTGGTCCAGCACCGGCTCCGGTACCGGCACGGTCACCTCCACCACGAGCGCCAACTCGGCGATCACCCCGGTCAGCGGCTCGGGCCTGTACCCCGGTGTCACGGTCGACGTCGTCGTCAGCATCGACAACCCGAACAGCTACCCGGTGAAGGTCACCTCGATCGCCGACAGCTCGTCCAGCGTGAACGGCGGCTGCGCGGCCGGCACCGTCACCACGAGCTCCACCGGTACCGACTTCACGCCGGTGGTCGCCGCGCACGGCAGCCAGCAGTACACCCTCAAGGCCAAGATGAACGCCGACGCCGCCGAGGCCTGCAAGAGCATCACGTTCACCGTGCCGCTGAACGCTCAGCTCGTCTCCGCCGCGAGCTGATCGATGCGCCGCGCCCTGATCGTGCTCGCCGTGCTGCTGGTGCTCGCACCGGCGTCCAGCGCGGCGGAGAGCCCGGCGAAGGCGTTCACGATCGCGGACGTCGGCACCGCGACGGGGTTGGTCCCCGGTGGGACGGTGATCCGGAAGGTCCGGGTCACCAACCCCGGCAACCAGGACATCCTCCTGACCCGGCTGGACACCGCGGTCGGACGGCCCTCCCCGAACTGCCCGGCGAACGCCGTGACCGTCGCACCGCCGGCCACCCAGATCGTCATCGCCAGGAACAGCCACACCGACGTGCCGCTGACCGTCCGGATGACGGCCTCCGCCCCGGACGGCTGCCGCAACCTCACCTTCCCCCTCACCTACTCGGGAACGGCCATCAAGCCATGATCAGCTTCAGGGAACTCGTCCGACGGCGGTACGTCCGCCGAGGCGTCATCGTCTTCGCGGTGATGACGACCGCGCTGGGCTCGGGGGTCGCCTACGCGGCGTGGACGAGCTCCGGCAGCGGCAGCGCCACCACGAAGGCGGGCACCGCACAGGCTCCGGTGGTGTCGGGCGGCGCCGTCACCACCGGTCTGCTCTACCCCGGCGGCACCGGCGACGCGGTCGTCACGGTGTCGAACCCCAACCCGTACCCGGTGATCGTCACGACCGTCGCGCCGAACGGTCCCGCCACGTGCGGCGTGACGTTCAGCCAGCGCTCACCCGGTACGGCACTGGCCGCGAACAGCGGTCCGGTCGCCATCACGCTGACCGGCGCGGTGACGATGGGCTCCAACGCGGCGAACACCTGCCAGGGCGCGTCGATCGACGTCCCGGTCCTCGTCACGATCGCGAGCGCGTGATGCGTGCCGCGATCGCCGGAGCGGCCGTGCTGTGCCTCGTCGCGGCACCGGCCGCCCAGGCGGCCTGGCAGAGCTCCGCGCCGGGCACGGGTAACGCCAAGGCCCTGCTGCTCGCCTCGCCCGCACCGATCACGTGCACGGCGCGGACGGTAGAGTGGCGAGCTGCAGGCGGTCCGGTCCAGTACCGCGTGTGGTTCAACGGAGGCAAGAGCCCTGATGTCACCACGTCCGACACGAAGACCGCCGCGCCGGGTTCCGGTTCGGTGAGCGTCCGCGTCGAAGCCTTCGTGGGGACCTCCTGGACCGTGGAGTCGAGCACGGCCGGAAAGATCTGTTCCTGATAATTCGCTCGATCGGTTGAATCCCCGACATCGGGATTTGGAATCAAACCAGCAGGTGGTAGCCCTGCGTAGCTGTCAAGGTGCCAAAAGTCCCTGATTACAAGGGGAGATCGGCGCCCGTCGGACGCTTGCGCAGTACGTGAAGCTTCTCCAAGATTGTCGACGCGGCCCGCTGGGCCGAGGGGCGAAGCGATGAACCACCGGGCGAGTCTGGTCGCCGGTCCGGTGGGGAGCTAGAGGCGAACCCACCGCCTGGAGCAACAACTCTGGAGAGTTGCGCCATGCGTAGTCTGGGTCCGCGCCTTGAGATCGCCGTGTCGTTGACGATTCTCATGGTCGGAGCGGCCGTCGTGGCGGCCATGCACCTGACGTGGCCAGACCCGGAGCGGCCGGCCATGGCGTACTCCGTGAGCAGCGGCGAGTCGGACATGCAGCAGCTCAAGCCGTTCGAGATCAACGACATCTCGGGCGCACCGGTGGAACTGCGACCGGGTGCCGTGGGTGAGCGCAAGGTGCGGCTGTCCAACCCGAACCCCGTCGACATCATCGTCGAGAGCCTGTCCGCGATCCCCGGTCAGCCGCTCGACGCCACCCAGCAGCGCGTCGAGGGGTGCCCTGCTGGAGTGCTGACCGTCGTGCCGCTCACGGACGTCGTGGAGATCCCGGCCGGGGGTGCGGTCGAGGTCGGGATGAAGGTCGAGGTCGCCAAGGACGTCCCGGCCGCGTGCGCCGAGCTGGTCTTCCCGCTCACGTACTCGGGCCGCGCGAAGCACGGCTAGGGGCTAGAGGTGCTTCAGCGCCTCACGCCGTGACAGCGGCGACAGGCCTGGCCGCGCCTCGACGAACGACCGCACCCATCCCGGCTCGGTCTTCGCGAACTGCCGCAGCGCCCACCCGATCCCCTTGCGCAGGAAGAAGTCCCGGTCGTCGATGTTGGCGTCGACGCACGCGGTCAGCAGCTCGACGTCGGTGGCGTCCTTGGCCCCGAGCTGGCAGATGATCGACGTGCGCCGCCGCCACCTGTCCTCATCGGTCGACCACTTCAGCATCTGCGGCCGGATCACCTCCGGCGACGACCGCAGCAACGGCCCGATGAGGCGGGACGCGATCTCGTCCACGAAGTCCCACCAGGCGCCGGTCACGATCATCTCATCGAACCACGGCATCAGCTCGACGGTCTGGAAACGGCGATCTCCGCTCAACGACAGCGCGACGTACCGCTCCTCGCGGTAGGTCGCCTCCCGCCACAGCGTCTGCACGACGTCGAGCCACTCGTCGCGGGACTGCAGCCGGGGCAACGACTTCAGCAGCGCCACCCGTCCCGGCTTGGGCACGCCGGCGAAGGGCATGTCCGACTTCATGTACGCCTGCATCTCCGGCGCCTTCACCGGATCCGCCAACTCCTGCAACCCGGCGCGGACAGCGGCGAGGAACGAATCCTTGGGAGTCACGCCAAGACGGTATACGCTGGCCCTCGCGCCGCCGCTGAAAACGTTTGCAGCCCATGAGTGCAGCGGAGGCGGAAATGGCTGGTTCCCGGCGTACCTTCCTCAAGGCGTCCGGACTGGTGGCGGCTGGGATGCTCGTCCACGGCACAGCGCACGCGGATCCGTGGGACGACGTCGACGCGATCCTCGCCCGCATCAAGCCGCCGACGTTCCCGGCGCGCGACTTCGACGTCACCGCGTACGGCGGCAAGGCGGACGGCAAGACCGACAACACCGCCGCGTTCCGCAAGGCCGTCGAGGCGGCGAACGCGGCAGGCGGCGGCCGGGTGGTGGCCAAGGGCGGCACGTTCCTCACCGGCGGCATCACCTTGCTGAGCAACGTGAACCTGTTCGTGGACAAGGGCGCCAAGCTCCTCTTCAGCCCAGACCCTCAGAAGTACCTGCCGGTGGTCGAGACCAGGTGGCAGGGCATCGAGTGCCTGAACCACCAGGCGTTCGTGTACGCCAACAAGGCCACCAACATCGCGGTCACGGGCGGCGGCACGCTCGACGGCCAGGGCCAGACCTGGAAGTCGTGGGGCAGCGGCGGATCCGACTGGACGCAGCTGCAGAAGTGGGGTGTGGACGGCACCCCGGTCGCCCAGCGCAAGCTCGGCGACGGCCACAAGCTGCGACCGAACCTGATCCAGTTCGTGTCCTGCGAGAACATCCTGATCAGCGGCATCACGATCGAGCGCCCGCCGATGTGGAGCGTGCACCCGGTGAAGTCGCGCAACATCACCGTCGAGGGCGTCACGATCAACAGCCGCGGCGGAGGCGGCAACAACGACGGCGTGGACCCGGAGTGCTGCACCGACGTGCACATCAAGGACTCGACGTTCAACACCGGCGACGACTGCATCGCGATCAAATCCGGCCGCGACGTCGACGGGCGCCGCGTGAACATGCCCGCGCAGAACATTGTGATCGAAAACAACAAGTTCGTGTTCTCCAACCGCGGCGCGATCTGCATCGGCAGCGAGGCGTCCGGCGGCGCGCGGAACATCTACGTGCGCAACTGCGTCGTCAACCAGGCGAACGCCTCGGACCAGTTGTGGTACGCGGTCTTCATCAAGACCGGCAAGTACCGCGGCGGCGTCATCGAGAACGTCCACTTCCGTGACGTCACCGCGAACAAGCTGACCAAGTCCGCGATCCTGATCACGTTGAACTACAGCGGTTCCGGCAACTCCGGCCCGGTCGTGAACCCGGTCGTGCGCAACCTGACGTTCGAACGGCTCACCGTCGCGGGCTCAAAGGAGTACGCCGTTGAGATCGATGGCCTACCGGCGTCCAAAGTGACCGGCGTCGTCGTGTCGAATTCGAAGTTCACCTCGATCGCCAAAGGCGGCAACAAGCTCACGAACACTCAGAACATCACTTTTCCCGGCACCACTGTGAACGGAAAGCCTGCTTGATCGGTCTACGATTCCCGTTCATGCGCGTGCTCATGGTTGTGGCGGCGCTCGTGCTCACCAGCATGGGCGCCACCAGGGCGGACACGGTGGACTACCTGGATCTGCCGCTGTCCAACGGAAACGGCGAACAACGGGGTGGGGTGCACCCCGACCTGCCGTACGACCGGGCCGTGCTGGAGGCCGCGCTGAACCGCCATCGCGCCAAGGGCGTTGCGCCGACCAGGTTCCAGGCCCTGCTGTGGCAGTACTGGATCGTGCGCGCCGCCGAGGACGCGGGCGTCACGCTGGCCGACTGGGACCCGCAGCGCGGCGCGGAGGCCAACCGCGCGGTGATCTTCGCCGTCTACGACTTCTACGCCAGGCTCTACCTGCAGCACCCGGACACGTTGCGGTGGATGGGATTCGCGAACATCGGCGCGCCCGCGTTCGCCGCCGGCATGCTCGACTTCGGCACGGTGCCGGAGCTGCGCTGGTTCTCCTCGATGCTGATGTCCATGCAGAAGCACATCTTCATGGACCTCGGCGCGATGCACGCCGCCTACCTCCACGGCGGGGTCGAGGCCGTGGAGGAGATGCGCGCCGCGGGGATCATCGACCCGGACACCACCGCTGCGTGGGCCGAGCCGGCGCGGGCGGTCATGGCGTTCTCGTCCCGCGAGCAGAACCTGGTGATCGCCGACCAGTTCGACCGGATGCGGTCGAGGTTGCTGCCGCCCGGCGAGGTCGTCACGTACGCGATCACCGTTGCCGGTCCGATGCCGGTGCCGGGAGGCAGGACGCCGGCGCAGTACCGGCCGTTGTTCGGCGGTCCGCTGCCCGCGTTCAACTACGCGGACCGGGTGGCCCGCTGGGACTTCCTCAGCCACGACACGGTTCCCGCCTACGAGCGGTTGTCGAAGGACACCGTGGAGAAGATCGTGCGGCGGCCGTTCGCGGACCGCGTCGCGGAGTACCGCGCCGCGGCCCGCCTGCTCGACCTGATCATCCCGTTCGGGACCGACGAGCCCCAGAACGGAGTTCGCTGAGCACGGTGAGCCGGTCCTCGTCGAGGATCCGCCTCGTGGTGACGCGGTCGGGGTAGCAGCGCATGAACATGTTGGTGAAGTGCGTGCCGTAGTGGATCACGTCGTCGCCGTCCGGGTCGTCGAGCGGGCGCACGACGGCCTCGAAGTTCGGTTCGTGGAAGTACGCCATGGTGAACCGCTCGCGCGTGTTCAGCAGGACCTTGTGCGGGGTCGAGAGCAGCTTGCCGCCGGTGAGGAACTGCAGGATGTCGCCGGGGAACACGGTGAAGACGTGCTGGACCGGCTCGACGAACGTCCAGCCCTCCGCGTCCTGGAA
Source organism: Lentzea sp. NPDC004789 (assembly GCF_053601075.1). Classification (NCBI taxonomy): domain Bacteria; kingdom Bacillati; phylum Actinomycetota; class Actinomycetes; order Pseudonocardiales; family Pseudonocardiaceae; genus Lentzea; species Lentzea sp. NPDC004789. Next base: position 442,719 of record NZ_JBSGBE010000007.1, read on the forward strand.
GCACCCTGCGGCGGACTCGTCGGGCAGCCAGTTGCGCGGCCGCTGCTCGCCCTCGATCGGCGGACGGACGTAGAGGCCGCCGACGTCGTCCTGCGCGGCCAGGACGAGCATGCCGTAGTCGGTGTGGGCGCCGATGCCGCGGTCGGCCGCGTCTGACCTGGTGGGGAACCTGAGCACCCGCATGTGGTGCCAGCCGTCGGCGGTGAGCCTGGTGAACGTGTCGAGGTCGAGGCCGAAACCCAGTGCGGTGAGCTTCAGGATCTTCTCGCCCGCCGTGCCGAGCATCGCCATGAAGTTCCGCATGGCGTCGCGGTAGAGGTCGTCGGGCCACGGAACCGGTCCGTGGCACGGCCATTTGCCGACGACCCGCGAGTCGTCGAGCGGAACGTCCTTGCAGACGGTGAAGATCTCCGAGTAGTCGGCGACACCGTCGGTGACCTCTTCTCCGGACGCGATGTAACCGGCGTAGGTCAGGTCGCTGACCAAGCGCGACTTCTCCTCCAGGGACAGACCGTGGAAGAACCTTCTGCTTGCTGCCATGGCTTCTGCTGTCGTGCGGTCCTGCGTCGCGTCCGTCGCGATCTGCAGGATCCCGTCGGCCTGCCAGGCCTCGATCAGCCCGCGGCCGAGCTCGACGTCGTCGTCCGAGCCGGTGACGCTCTCGGGCAGACGGAAGGTGCGAAGTTCGGTCATGGCCCAACGAACGAACCTTGTCGCCGAAGGGTTCATTTTTCTTTCAGGGGTGGAATCGGATCCGTCTTAGTAGGCTGACGGCCATGACGTCGTACGACTACGACCTGATCGTGATCGGCTCTGGTCCCGGTGGCCAGAAGGCCGCGATCGCGGGTGCGAAACTGGGCAAGCGCGTGGCGATCATCGACAAGCAGGAGATGGTCGGCGGCGTCTGCGTGAACACGGGCACGATCCCGTCCAAGACGCTGCGGGAAGCCGTGCTGTACCTGACGGGCATGAGCCAGCGCGAGCTGTACGGCGCGAGCTACCGCGTCAAGCAGGACATCACGATCTCCGATCTGATGGCCCGCACGCAGCACGTGATCGGCCGGGAGGTCCAGGTCGTCCGCGCGCAGCTGCACCGCAACGGCATCGACCTGCTGAACGGCTTCGGCCGCTTCGTCGACCCGCACACCGTTGCGGTGGAAGGAAGTCACCGCGGCGACCGGACGACGATCAGCGGTGAGTACATCGTCATCGCGACCGGCACGACACCGGCGCGTCCGTCCGTGGTGGACTTCGACGAGGAGCGCATCCTCGACTCCGACGAGGTCTTCGCGCTGACCGAGATCCCGTCGTCGCTGGTGGTCGTCGGCGCCGGCGTGATCGGCATCGAGTACGCGTCGATGTTCGCCGCCCTCGGCTGCCGGGTCACGGTCGTCGAGCAGCGCGAGCGGATGCTGGACTTCTGCGACCCGGAGATCGTGGAGTCGCTGAAGTTCCACCTGCGCGACCTCGCCGTCACGTTCCGCTTCGGCGAGAAGGTCGTGAACGTCCAGGTGTCCGAGGGCGGCACCGTCACGCAGCTGGCCTCCGGCAAGCGCATCCCGGCCGCCGCCGTCATGTACTCGGCGGGCCGGCAGGGCACCACCGAGCACCTGGACCTGGCCGCCGCCGGCCTGGAGGCGGACAACCGCGGCCGGCTCTCGGTCGACGAGCACTACCGCACGCCGGTCGAGCACATCTACGCCGTCGGTGACGTGATCGGCTTCCCGGCCCTGGCCGCGACGTCGATGGACCAGGGCCGCCTGGCCGCCTACCACGCGTTCGGCGAGCCGGTGCACGAGCTGACCGCGTTGCAGCCCATCGGCATCTACACGATCCCCGAGATCTCCTACTGCGGTGCCACGGAAGCCGAGCTGACCTCGTCCGCGGTCCCGTACGAGGTGGGCATCTCGCGCTACCGCGAGCTCGCGCGCGGCCAGATCGTCGGCGACGCGTACGGCATGCTCAAGCTGTTGGTGTCCACTGTGGACCGCAAGATCCTCGGCGTGCACGTGTTCGGCACCGGCGCCACGGACCTCGTGCACATCGGCCAGGCCGTGATGGGCTGCGGCGGCACGGTCGACTACCTCGTCGACACGGTGTTCAACTACCCGACGCTGTCCGAGGCCTACAAGGTCGCCGCCCTGGACGCCACCAACAAGATCCGAGCACTGGACCGCTTCACGAGCGGGTGAGCCCGGCGTCGTGGGCGACGATGGCGGCCTGCACGCGGTTGGCGCACTCCAGCTTGGGCAGAATCCGGCTGATGTGCGCCTTCACCGTGCCGGTGGCCAGGTACAGCCGCTCGCCGATCTCGGTGTTGGACAGCCCTTCCCCGACCAGCTTGAGCACGGTGCGCTCGGCGTCGGTGAGCGTGCCGATCTTCCGGCGCGCTTCGGCCCCGTCGTCCGGGGCGGTGAGGTGGCGCTCGATCAGGCGCTTCGTGATCTGCGGGGCGAGGATCGGCTCACCGTTCGCCGCCTTGCGGACGGCGTTGATCAGCTCCTGCGGCGGCGTGTCCTTGAGCAGGAAGCCGGTGGCGCCGACCTTGAGCGCCTGGGCCACGTAGGAGTCCTCGCCGAACGTCGTGAGCATGACGACGTTGGCCCTCTTGGCGATCTCCTCCGCGGCCTTGAGGCCGTCGCCGCCGGGCATGCGGATGTCGAGCAGCGCGACGTCGACGGTGTGCCGACGGGTGAGCTCGACGGCCTGCTTGCCGTCGCTCGCCTCGGCCACGACGGTGATGTCCGGGTCGTTCTCCAGGATCAGCCGGATGCCCGCGCGCATGAGCGTCTCGTCGTCGGCGATGAGGACTCGGATCACGGTGGTCCACCCTAGGCGGTCACGGCTGGGTTGCGTGGGTGGTTGCGCAGGACCTGACGAGCGTTGGTTGCGTCATCGCCGCTTCGCGACGATTGCGATTGGGGCTTGACTTTGAGCCTCTGGCGAGATGCTTTTCGGCCTTCAAAAGCCGGGCGTGGCATCTCGCACTCAAAGTCGAGCCCCAATCGCGTGGGCTGGGCACGTCATGACCGGTTACCGGGTCGGCATTAGAACTTTCCGGGCTCGCTTCGCTTCGCCACGGGTGGGGGCGGTCACGCGACCGAGTTTATGAGGTTGCGTCTTGGTTTGCGATCAGGGTCGAGCCAACTGGGTGGGTAGAACGTCGGGATGCCGTGTACCATTTTTACTTCCCACTCGCTCTGGTGGATGAGTGTGTGGTGATGGCGGCACAGGAGCACCGCGTTCTTGACCGACGTAACGCCACCGTTGGCCCAATGATGAATATGGTGCGCGTCGCAGTGTTTCGGTGGTCTGCCGCAGCCGGGAAACGCACAACCCTTGTCACGAGTGACCAGGACGCGGCGGATTCCGGCGGGGAAGCTGCGGGTCTTGCGGCCGATGTCCATCGGCTGCGACCGCTCACCCAGCACCAGCGGAATGATCCCCGCGCTGCAGGCCAGGCGACGCACCTCGGCGGCCGGAATGCGCTCACCGTTGTCCAGCATGCCCTGGCCCACCTGCTTGGCCAGGTCGTTGTAGCGCATGGTCACCGTCAGCGTGACCGGCTCACCACCGTGCTCGGGCAACTGGTCCGCACGCGGCATCAGATCCACCAGCTCAGCCAGCGCATCCCCTTCACGCTCGGCACGCGAGCGCGGATCAGGACCTTCGGCCTCAGTGGTGGGACGCGGCTTGGCCAGTGGATCCATCAACGCCTCGTACTTGGCGCCGGTGACCTTGTCCAGCGTCGCCCGGATCTCCAGCTGGTCGTTCTTCCAGCGCATGACGTGCTGGTTGACCTGCCGGGCGGGTTCGGGATCGCGTGGTTCCGGATCGTTCTGAAGGAGCGCGTAGACCAGCTTGCGGCCCATCGCCCGCAACGCCACCGGATCATGCTCGCGAGCGAGATCGACCACGGTCTGCTCGCACTCGGCGGGCAGCTTCGTCATCACCTCGGCCACCACCGCGACATGCTCCATCGACAGCGCACCCTCGGCCGCCGCCGACGCGGTCACCGGCAGCTCAGGCGCGATCTCACTGCCGGTCGGCGTGATCCCCGACCCGAGAAGCCCGGCATTCGCTATCCACTGCTTGGCGGTATTCCGGCTCCAGCGGACCGCGTGCTGCAACACCTGAGCCAAATCCTTGTACCCAAGTTCGCTCGCGGCACCACGCTGATTCAAATCAGCAACCAAGCACATCACCGCGTACTGACGAGCCTGAAAATCCGCCACCTCATCGATGAGGCGGCTCAGCGCCTCACCGGTGGAGAGAAGAGGAAGGTCGGGTTCGATCACGTGTTCTACTCTACCGCAAGATCACGAGACAATAACGGCTAAATCCGCACACGAAAGTGTGAACTGCCCGCCGAACCTCTCACACGACGGCGAAGCCGAGCCCGAAAAGGCCTAATGCTGACCTGGTAAGCGGTCATGACGTGCCCAGCCCACGCGATTGGGGCCTGACTTTGAGTGCGAGATGCTACCGTGTTCGGATCGGCCGGGCTCCTCATGCCCGGCTTTTGAAGGCCGAAAAGCATCTCGCCAGAGGCTCGAAGTCAAGCCCCAATCGCAATCGTCGCGAAGCGGCGACGAAATGACCCGGACCGTCAGAACAGCTAGGGCCTCTCCTGCCCCTTCGAGTGCAGCCTGCCGTCCCGGAAGCACAGCTTGTAGAGCAACGAGGCGTCGTGCGACGTCCGGAACCGGGAGCACCCGTCCACCCCGAGCTCGCCGACCCCGTACTCACCCATCACCTCGTCCTCGGACGTGACGCCCACCCGCAGCGAGTCGAAGTACGACGCGTTCATCGGCGTCGGGTTGAGCAACGTGAAGAGCACCAGCACGATGAGCGCCCCGCTGATCGGCAGCAGCGCGAGAAGCCCGAGACACCCGCCGCCCAGCACCCGCGGCACGGTCAGCACCTCTGCCGCGGGTGGTGGCGGCACTTCACGGATCTCGGCGACGGTCTGGGACGCGGGGTGCAGCGGCACGTCCGCCGCCACCCGGAAACCGCCCTCCGGGGCGACGCCCGCGCTGAACGACCCGCCGAGCAGGCCGACGCGTTCCTCCAGGCCGATCAGGCCGCGCCGGGCGCCCTTGCCGGGGGGTGCGTCGGACGGGCCGTTGAGCACCTGGATCCGTGCGCGTCCGCCGTGGACGGTGACCTGCACTCGGGTGCGTGCGTGCGGTGCGTGTTTGCGGACGTTGGTCAGTGCCTCGCGGACCACTCGGTGCACCGCGCGCCGGGTGCGGGGATCGGCGCCGTGCAGGTCGTCGCCGGACCAGTCGAGCGCTGCGGAGGAGTTCGCGACCAGTGCGGTGATGTCGGAGCGGGTGCCGGTGTCCTCGTCGAGCGACTCGGGTTCCGGGTTGGTGCGCAGCACGCCGAGGATCTCCCGCAGTTCGGCCATCGCGAGTGACGACGTGGTGCGGATCAGCTCGGCCTGTTCGTGCAGCTGCGGGGCCTTTCGGGCGGTGGCGAGCTCCAGCGCGCCGGCGTGGATGGAGATGAGGCTGAGCCGGTGGCCGAGCATGTCGTGCATCTCGCCGGCGATGTGCGCGCGTTCCTCGGAACGGGCGGAGGCGGCGGTCAGGGCGCGTGCGCGTTACTCGTTGCGTTCCTGCAGCAGCTGCACCACGGGGCGGCGGCGGCCCAGCAGCATGCCGGAGACGGCGGGGAAGATCACGAAGAACGCCGACCCGATGATCCCGCCGAGCGCGCTCTCCCACAGCGGCTGGTTCTCGTGAACCGCGAGGAGGCCGAAACCGGTCTGCAGCAGCGCCGTCGCGGCCAGCAGCGCCCACAACCGGCCGAGCCGGGGGATGCGGCGGGACGTGGCGAACACGACGAACGTGGTGATGGCCATCGTCATCAGGTTGTTGACCGCGAACAACGGTGTGGTGAGCAGCAGTGCCCACTCCGGTTTGCGCGGAGCCAGCCACACGAGGACCGCGATCCACACCGCGGACGCGACGGTCAGCGCCGGATGCGGGACCGGGGCGACCGGGGCCACCAACGGCACCAGGCCGACCACGAACGCCAAGACGGGCCAGAAGAACCTCATCGGCCCAGCTCCCTCTTCGCCGTCAGCACGCCCCGTTCGCCGAAGCACAGCTCGAAGTCGCGGCTGGACTCGCCCTTCGCGTGGTAGCGGTAGCACCCGGAGTGGTCCGACGGCACGCCGAAGCCGTACGTCTCGGTGACCTCCTCCGTGTGTGTGACCGACACACGGAACGCGTCGAACTCCTGCCGGGTGATCTCGCTGCGGCCGAAGATCGCGACGATGAGCACCACGAAGGCCGTGCCGAGCGCCGGGACGACCGACAGCGCGGCGAGGCACCCGCTGCCGACCACGCGCGGCACGGTCAGGATCTCGGCGGTGATCGGCGGCGGCGCCTCCGCCACGGCACCGGTCGCGCCTGTCTCCTCCGGCACCACCGGGTGCAACGGCAGGTCCGCGGCCACCCGGAACCCGCCCGCGAACGGTCCCGCCTCGAACGAGCCGCCGATGAGCTCGACGCGTTCCTCCAGCCCGATGAGCCCGCGCCGGGTGCCGCCGCCCCTGGGTGCGTTGCTGGGACCGTTGACGACCTCGACGAGCACTCGGTCGCCGACGTGCACCGAGACGCGTGTTCGTGCTGACGGCGCGTGCTTGTGCACGTTCGTGAGTGCTTCGCGCACGACCCGATGCACTGCTCTCCGGAGCCGTGCGTCGGCATCGTCCAGATCGTCACCGGACCAGTCCAGGTGCACGGAGACCCCCGCGTCGGCCGAGGCGGCCACGAGTCGTTCGACGTCTGCGCGCGTACCGGCGTCCTCACTGGCCTCGGTCGCGCCGAGCACACCGAGGATCTCGCGCAGCTCGTCCATCGCCACAGCAGATGTCCTGCGGATCAGTTCGACCTGTTCACGCAGCTCAGGGGCCTGCTCGGCGGCCGAACGCGCCAGCTCCCCGGCGTGCGCCGTCAGCTGGCGGAGCCGATGGCCGAGCATGTCGTGCATCTCGCTCGCGATGTGCGCGCGCGTGTCCGACCGTGCGGTGCTCGCGGTCAGCTCACGCGCGTGTTCCAGGTAGTCGTTGCGCTCCATCAGCACCTGCGTCAACGGCTTGCGCCGTCCGACGAGCCCGCCCGCCACCGCGGGGAAGACCAGCAGGAACACCACCGAGAACGCGGTGCCGAGCAGGTACTCGGCCGGGCCGTCCCCGGCGCGCCACGAGTGCAGGCCGCCGAACGCCGCCTGCAGCACCGCGGTGACACCGATCAACGCCCACAGCTGCCCCTGCGAACGCACGGACCGGGCCGCGCGGAAGACCACGAGCGAGGTCGGGGCGATCGCGAGCAGGTTGTTGACCGCGTTGAGAGGAGCCGTGAGCACGATCGCCCACCGCGGCCAGCGCGCGCTGATCGGCACCAGCGCGGCGGCCCACACCGCGGATGCCGCGATCAGCCACCACGGACCGGGCCTGCCGAGGGGTGCGACCAGCGTCACCAGTGCCAGCAGGAGGGCGCCCGCCGCCCACAGTCCGTCGCGCAGCCTCGCGTTCACGCAGCTCATCTTGGTCGAGCCGGGCAACGCGGCCACAGCGCCACCTGTCCTCGATCGCTCGTCCAGGTGGCCGTTCCCGGTTGAGTGGGTTTGCATGACCGTGCATAATCATGCGCATGACAGTGAGGATCGCGGTCGCGGGCGCCAGCGGGTACGCGGGTGGCGAGCTGCTCCGCCTGCTACTGGCTCATCCGGACGTCGAGATCGGCGCGCTGACCGCGAACAGCAGCGCCGGCGACCTGTTGCTCAAGCACCAGCCGCACCTCCTGCCGCTCGCGGACCGCCGTCTCCAAGACACCACACCCGACACCCTCAAGGGCCACGACGTGGTGTTCCTCGCACTGCCACACGGTCACTCGGCCGAGATCGCCGAGCAACTCGGCGACGCCAAGAATGCCCCGCTGGTGATCGACTGCGGTGCCGACCACCGGCTGACCAGCGCTGACGACTGGACGCGGTGGTACGGCGGCGAGCACGCGGGCTCCTGGCCGTACGGGTTGCCCGAGCTGCCCGGTCAGCGGGACAGGCTCGCCGGCGCCCGCCGCGTCGCCGTCCCCGGCTGCTACCCGACGGTCTCGTCGCTCGCCCTGGCCCCGGCCGTGGACCTGATCGAGGACGAGGTCGTCGTCGTCGCGGTCTCCGGCACGTCCGGCGCGGGCAAGTCGCTGAAGCCGAACCTGCTGGGCTCCGAGGTCATGGGCTCGGCCAGCGCGTACGGCGTCGGTGGCGCGCACCGGCACACGCCGGAGATCACCCAGAACCTGAGCGCCGCCGCGGGCAGGCCGATCAAGGTCAGCTTCACGCCGGTGCTGGCGCCGATGTCGCGCGGCATCCTCGCCACCTGCACCGCCACGCTCGAAGACGGCGGCGCAAACGTTCGCGAGGCCTACGAGAAGGCCTACGCGAACGAGCCGTTCGTCCACCTGCTGCCCGAAGGTTTCTGGCCGACGACGAACGCCGTTCTCGGTTCGAACGCCGTCCAGATGCAAGTCACCGTCGACGAGGACCTGAACCGGCTCGTGGTCGTGGCCGCCGTCGACAACCTGGCCAAGGGCACCGCTGGTGCCGCCGTCCAGTGCATGAACCTCGCTCTCGGCCTGCCGGAAACGACCGGCCTCTCGACCGTTGGAGTCGCTCCGTGAACCGCAACAAGGGCGTCACCGGACCTCAGGGCTTCCGGGCCGCCGGGATCGCCGCCGGGATCAAAGAGTCCGGCGCTCTCGATCTCACGCTCGTCGTCAACGACGGGCCTTCTGACGCCGCCGCGGGTGTCTTCACCACGAACAAGGTGAAGGCCGCGCCGGTGTTGTGGTCGCAGCAGGTGATCCAGTCCCGACGACTGACCGCGGTCGTGCTCAACTCCGGCGGCGCCAACGCGTGCACCGGCCCGGAAGGCTTCCAGGACACCCATGCCACCGCGGAGAAGGTCGCCGAGGTGCTCGGCACCGGCGCGGTCGACGTCGCGGTCTGCTCCACCGGCCTGATCGGCGAGCGCCTGCCGATGGACAAGATCCTCACCGGCGTCGAGAACGTCGTGAAGGAGCTGGACTCCACGGACCAGGCCGGTCTCAACGCCGCCACCGGTGTGATGACCACGGACAGCCGCCCCAAGCAGTCGTGGAAGGCGTCCGAGCAGGGCTGGTCGGTCGGCGGGTTCGTGAAGGGCGCGGGCATGCTCGCCCCGAACCTCGCCACGATGCTGTCGGTGATCACGACCGACGCGAAGATCTCCGGCGAGCAGCTCGACCAGGCGTTGCGCACGGCCACCTCCAGGACGTTCGACCGCCTCGACGTCGACGGCGGCACGTCCACCAACGACACGGTGCTGGTGCTGGCGTCCGGTGCGTCCGGCGTCGAGCCGTCGTTCGAGGACTTCACCGCGTTGCTGACCGAGGTCGCGGGCGACCTGGTCAAGCAGCTGCAGGGGGACGCGGAGGGCGTGACCAAGGAGATCAGCATCACCGTCAGGCAGGCGGCCACCGAGGCCGAGGCCGTCCTGATCGGACGGACGGTCGCCGAGGACAACCTGGTGAAGACCGCGCTGTTCGGCAGCGACCCGAACTGGGGCCGCATCGCGATGGCGCTGGGCCGCGCGGACGCCCAGATCGACCCGGACGTGCTGCAGATCCTGATCAACGGCGTGTCGTTGTACCGCAACGGAACCCGCGACCGCGACCGAAGTGAGGCCGACCTGTCCGGCCGCGAGATCGAGATCGTCATCGACCTCAACGTCGGTGACGCCGAGGCCACCGTGCTGACCACGGACCTGTCCCACGACTACGTCGAAGAGAACAGCGCGTACTCCTCATGAACGCACAGGAAAAGGCGGCGGTCCTCGTCGAGGCGCTGCCGTGGTTGCAGCGCTTCCGCGGCGCGATCGTCGTGGTCAAGTACGGCGGCAACGCCATGATCGACGACGAGCTGAAGAAGGCGTTCGCCGAGGACATGGTGTTCCTGCGGCTGTGCGGCCTGCGTCCGGTCGTCGTGCACGGTGGCGGTCCGCAGATCAAGTCGATGCTGGACAAGCTCGGCATCCACAGCGAGTTCCGCGGCGGCCTGCGCGTCACGACCCCGGAAGCCATGGACGTCGTGCGGATGGTCCTGGTCGGTCAGGTCGGACGCGAGCTCGTCGGGCTGATCAACCAGCACGGACCGTACGCCGTCGGCATCTCCGGTGAGGACGCACACCTGTTCACGGCCACGCGCCGCGGCGCGCTCGTCGACGGCGAAGAGGTCGACATCGGTCTCGTCGGCGACATCACCGAGGTCAACCCGGACTCGGTGCTCGACATCGTGCGTGCCGGCCGGATTCCGGTCGTGTCGTCGGTGGCGCCGGACGTCAACGGCGTGCCGCACAACGTGAACGCGGACACGGCGGCGGGTGCGCTGGCGGTGGCGCTGGGCGCGGAGAAACTCGTCGTGCTGACCGACGTCGAAGGCCTGTACGCGAACTGGCCGGACCGGTCGTCGTTGCTGAACCAGGTCCGCGCGTCCGAGCTGGAGAAGATGCTGCCGGACCTGGAAAGCGGCATGGTGCCGAAGATGGAGGCCTGTCTGCGCGCGGTGCGCGGCGGCGTCCCGCAGGCGCACGTGATCGACGGCCGGCTGGCCCACTCGGTGTTGCTCGAAGTCTTCACCTCCTCTGGTGTGGGCACGATGGTGTTGGGGGACAAGTGACCTCGCGATGGCAACAGTCCATGATGGACAACTACGGCACCCCTCAGCTCGCGCTGGAGCGCGGTGAGGGCGCCTACGTCTGGGACACCGACGGCAAGCGCTACCTCGACCTGCTGACCGGCATCGCGGTCAACGCGCTGGGACACGCGCACCCGAAGGTCGTCGAGGCGGTCACGCGGCAGATCTCCACGATCGGCCACACGTCGAACCTGTACGTGAACGAACCCGCTCTGCAGCTGGCCGAACGGCTGTTGGACCTGTCCGGCGTGCACGGCAAGGTGTTCTTCTGCAACTCGGGCGCCGAGGCGAACGAGGCGGCGCTCAAGATGTCGCGCCGCACCGGCCGCACCAAGGTCGTGGCGACCATCGGCGGCTTCCACGGCCGCACGATGGGCGCGCTGTCGCTGACCGGCCAGCCCGGCAAGAAGGCGCCGTTCGAACCGTTGGTGCCCGGCGTCTCGCACATCCCGTTCGGTGACGTGGCCGCACTCGAAGCCGCGATCGACGACGACACGGCGGCGTTCATCGTCGAGCCGATCCAGGGCGAGCAGGGCGTCGTCGTGCCGCCGGAGGGCTACCTGCACCAGGCGCGGCGGATCACGGCCGAGCACGGCGCGTTGCTGATCCTGGACGAGGTGCAGACCGGCATCGGCCGGGTGGGCACGTGGTTCGCCTTCCAGCAGGCCGGGATCGTGCCGGACGTCATCACGCTGGCCAAGGGCATCGGCGGCGGTCTGCCGCTGGGCGCGACCATCGGGTTCGGCGCGGCGGCGGACCTGTTCCAGCCCGGCCACCACGGCACCACGTTCGGCGGCAACCCCGTGTGCTGCGCGGCCGCTCTCGCGGTGCTCGACACGATCGCCGCGGAAGGCCTGCTGGAGCACGCCTCGTCCGTGGGCAAGGAGATCGCGGCCGGGGTGGAGGCGTTGCACCACCCGGCGATCTCCGGGGTGCGGGGAGCCGGGCTGCTGCTCGGCATCACGTTGCGCGAGGCGGTCTCGGCGAAGGCCGCGGCGGTCGCGCAGCAGGCCGGCTACCTGATCAACCCGATCCAGCCCTACGTCATCCGCCTGGCGCCGCCGCTGATCCTGGACGAATCCGACGCGCTGTCGTTCGTGGCCGCGCTGCCGACTTTCTTTGAGGAGCAGCAGTGACTCTGCGGCACTTCCTGCGGGACGACGACCTGACCACCGAGGAGCAGGCGGCGGTCCTCGACCTCGCGGACGCCTACAAGGCGGACCGGTTCACCGCGAAGCCGCTGGCGGGCCCCAAGTCCGTCGCGGTGATCTTCGAGAAGAACTCGACGCGCACCCGGCTGTCGTTCGAGGTCGGCATCGCGCAGCTCGGCGGCAACCCGGTGATCATCGACGGCCGGTCGATGCAGCTGGGCCGCGAGGAGACGATCGAGGACACGTCCCGCATCCTGTCCGGGTACGTCGACGCCGTGGTGTGGCGGACGTTCGCGCAGGCGCGCATCGACGCGATGGCCTCGGTTTCGCGCATTCCAGTCGTCAACGCGCTGACCGACGAGTTCCACCCGTGCCAGGTCCTCGCCGACCTGCAGACCATTCGCCGCCGGTACGGCAAGCTGGCCGGTCTGACGTTGACATACCTGGGTGACGGCGCCAACAACATGTCGCACTCGCTGCTGCTGGGCGGTGCCACGGCCGGTATGCACGTCCGCATCGGCGCGCCGGCGTCGTTCGTGCCGAACCCGCAGTTCCTGGAGGACGCGAAGAAGCGCGCCGCCGAGACCGGAGGTTCGGTGTCGTTGATCAGCGACCCGCTCGAATCCGTCGACGGCGCCGACGTGCTGGTCACCGACACGTGGACGTCCATGGGCCAGGAGAACGACGGCAAGGACCGCGTCGGCCCGTTCCGGCCGTATCAGGTGAACGCCTCGCTGCTGGCCGCCACGGGCAAGCCCGACTCGACCGTGCTGCACTGCCTGCCGGCGCACCGCGGCTGGGAGATCACCGACGACGTGCTCGACGGACCGCAGTCGCTGGTGTGGCAGGAGGCAGAGAACCGTCTGCACGCCCAGAAGGCGTTGCTCGTGTGGCTGCTGGAGCAGTCGTCATGACCCGCACCGCACGGCAGGGCCGCATCGTCGAGATGGTCAGCCAGCTCGTCATCCGCAGCCAGTCCGAGCTCGCGAAACTCCTGGCCGCGGAAGGCATCGAGGTCACCCAGGCCACGTTGTCGCGCGACCTCGACGAGCTCGGCGCGGTGAAGCTGCGCGGTCCCGACGGCGGTGCGCCGATCTACGTGATCCCCGAGGACGGCAGCCCCGTGCGCGGGGTGCAGGGCGGCACGACGCGGCTCGCCCGAGTGCTGGGCGAGCTGCTGGTCTCGACCGACTCGTCCGCGAACCTGGCCGTGCTGCGGACCCCGCCCGGTGCCGCGCAGTTCCTCGCCTCGGCCCTGGACCGCGCGGCGCTGCACGAGGTCGTCGGCACGATCGCCGGTGACGACACGATCCTCGTCGTGGCCCGCGAACCGATGACCGGCGCCGAGCTCGCCGAGCGGATCGCCTCGCTGGCCTCGGGCTCCGGCGATGAATGACCCCGTGCACGCCGTCCTCACCTTCGACGCCGGCGTGCCGGTGGCGGTGGACGGCGAGACCCTGACCCCGGCCGAGGCGATCCGCGAGCTCAACTTCCGGGCCGGCGTGGTCAGGTCCAGCCTCGGCTCCGTCGCGGTGCGGGTGGCGCGGATGGCGTTGCCGTCGGGCTGCGGCGAGGTCGACATCGCGCTGTACGAGGGGCGCGTGGTCGGGCTCGTCGCCCGTTCGGAAGAATCTCTTTACGACTTCGCTAGCTGAGAGTTGCGTGCAATGAGTTCTTTGTGGGGTGGCCGGTTCGAGTCGGGACCGGCCGAGGCGATGGCCCGGCTGTCGCTGTCGACGCATTTCGACTGGCGTCTGGCGCCGTACGACATCGCCGGCTCGCGCGCGCACGCCCGTGTGCTGCACGCCGCGGGTCTGCTGACCGACGAAGAGCTCGCCGGCATGCAGAAGGCGCTGGACGAACTGCTGGCCGACGTCGAGTCGGGCGCGTTCACCCCGGTCCTGGAGGACGAGGACGTCCACACGGCGCTGGAGCGCGGCCTCATCGACCGCGCCGGGGTCGAGCTGGGCGGCAAGCTGCGCGCCGGCCGGTCCCGCAACGACCAGGTCGCGACCCTGTTCCGCATGTGGCTGCGCGACGCCGCCCGTCGGGTCGCCGCCGGCGTGCTGGACGTGGTCGACGCGCTCGCGGCGCAGTCCGAGACGCACTTCGGCGCCGTGATGCCGGGCCGCACGCACCTGCAGTCGGCGCAGCCGGTGCTCCTGTCGCACCACCTGCTGGCGCACGCGCACGCGTTGCTGCGCGATGTCGACCGCCTGCACGACTGGGACAAGCGCGCCGCGTTCTCCCCGTACGGCTCTGGCGCCCTGGCCGGTTCGTCGCTGGGCCTCGACCCCGCGAAGGTGGCCGCGGACCTGGGCTTCTACGCCCCGGTCGAGAACTCCATCGACGGCACGGCCTCCCGCGACTTCGCGGCCGAGATCGCGTTCGTGCTGGCGATGATCAGCGTGAACCTCTCGCGGGTGGCCGAGGAGGTGATCATCTGGACCACGGCCGAGTTCCGGTTCGCGGTGCTGGACGACGCCTGGTCCACCGGCAGTTCGATCATGCCGCAGAAGAAGAACCCGGACGTGGCCGAGCTCGCGCGCGGCAAGTCGGGCCGCCTGATCGGCAACCTGGCCGGGCTGCTCGCGACGTTGAAGGCCCAGCCGCTGGCCTACAACCGCGACCTGCAGGAGGACAAGGAGCCGCTGTTCGACTCGGTCGAGCAGCTGGAGCTGCTGCTGCCGGCGTTCGCGGGCATGGTGGCGACGCTGAAGTTCGACGTCGAGCGCATGGCGTCGCTGGCCCCCGCCGGATTCACGCTGGCCACGGACATCGCGGAATGGCTGGTGCGCCAAGGCGTTCCGTTCCGCGTGGCGCACGAGGCCGCTGGCGCCTGCGTGCGTGCCGCGGAGTCCCGCGGCGTCGGTCTGGAGGAGCTGACCGACGCCGAGTTCGCCGCGATCTCGCCCGCGCTGACCCCCGAGGTCCGTTCGGTGCTCACCGTCGAGGGTTCCATCGCGTCCCGCAACGCCCATGGCGGCACCGCCCCGGAACGCGTGCGCGAGCAGCTGGACGCGTTGCTGGCCCGCGTTGCGGAGGCACGTGAGTTCTAGGCAGCTGACCAGGCAGGAGCTGGCCATCGACCCGGTCGATGCCGCCCAGCTCCTGCTGGGTTCTTTCCTGGAAGCGGGCGACGTGCGCGTGCGCATCGTCGAGGTGGAGGCGTACCGGGGCGGCGACGACCCCGCGTCCCACTGCTACCGCGGTAGAACCCCGCGCAACGAGGTCATGTTCGGCCCGGCCGGCTTCCTGTACGTCTACTTCGTCTACGGCATGCACTTCTGCGCCAACGTGGTGTCGTTGACCGACGGCGTGCCCGGCGCGGTCCTGTTGCGCGCGGGGGAGGTGGTCGACGGCGAGGACGTCGCGTTCTCCCGCCGCCCGGCCTCCCGCTCGGCCGCCGAACTGGCCAAGGGCCCCGCGCGGCTGTGCAAGGTCCTCGGCCTGGACCGCTCGCAGAACGGCGTCGACCTGACCTCGCCCGACTCACCGGTGCGGTTGTACGCGGGTGAACCGGCGACGGACGTCCGTTCCGGCCCGCGCGTCGGGGTGGCGGTGGCGATGGACGTGCCGTGGCGGTTCTGGATCGACTCGCCTGCCGTGTCGACGTACAAGCGCGGGGGGAAACGCCGCAGGTCAGCGTGACAGCCGCTGGAGCGAATCCCGGAACTGCCGCTCCAGCTCGGGATCCACCTCGAACACCAGCGGCACGGTCATGTTGATCGGCTCTCCGGCGGTCCGCCGTTCGACCAGCGTGTCCGCGATCTTGCTCAGGTCCCGCGCCACGTCGTGCATGGCGCGCAGCTGCTGGTCGGCGAACCGCGCCTGCAGCCGGGCGGCCGCGCGGGCCTCGTCGACGGCGTAGCTGGTGCCGTGGATGTCCCGCGCCCACTCCAGGATCTCGTCGAAGGTCCGCACGAACAGCTCACCGAGGTGCACGATCCGGTCCGGATCTCCCGGCGGCCCGAACGCGGCCTCCTGGGTCTGCTCGGTGAACACCGTCTCGACCGCGACTTTGACGATCTCGTTCAGCAGCACGTTCCGGTCCTGGATGAGCCCGAACCCGCTGCCGTGCTCGACGGTCCCGTTGCGCGGCGCGTACCGCAGGAAGTGCTCGCGGTACTTGCCCTCCAGCTTCTTCAGGCCCTGCAGCACCACGCCGACGTACAGCAGGTACTCCCAGCCGTGCGGCTTCTCCTGCGCGAGCGCCGCAACGGCCTGAGGTGTGATCGGGGTGCGGGTGGTGAACTCGGCGCGGTGCTGGGCCAGCTTCTCCACGACCGCCTGCGCGATGACGTCCACGGTGTGCTTGCGCCGGTCCAGGAACCCGATGGTGGACAGCAGTCCCGGCACCTCGGTGTCGTCGAGCTTGATCGGCAGCACGTACTCGTTCTGCAGCTCCAACGCGCGTGCCTGCGCGGTCCGTCGTTCGTGCTGCGCCCACTTGTGGCCGACGTAGTGCCGTGAGGCGAACATCAGCACGTACCGGACCTTGTGCGTCAACGTCTCCACGATGTGTTCGACGAGGTCCAGGCCCCAGCGCGCGACGACCTGGTCCTCGTCGTAGTAGACCTTGACGCCGAGCTCCTCCAGGCGCCGCACGATCGGTTCGACCTGCGCGCGGTCCTGCTCGGCGAACGACGGGGCGACGTCGAACTCGTACTCGGCCACCCCGCCATTCTTTTACGGCCGTACGGTCCGGCGGTACCAGGCGCGCCGATGTTCGGCCGGCAGCGCCAGCCGTGCGATCAGGTTCGTCAGCAACGCGCCGATGACCAACCACAGGATCGCGGCCAAGCCCTCGTTGAAGAGCACGGCCATCTTCTGGTTGCCCGGCGTGAAGAGACCGTCCAGGCCGAGGGTGATCCCGCTCGCCCAGCCCGCGACGAACTGGAAGAACCCGTTGGTGGCGTTCGCGTCGGCCACGACTAGGAAGATGTGCACGAACAGCACGATGGCGAACATCCAGCACACGACATCGATGACTGCGCAGATGGTCTGCACCGTCCGTACCCTGCGGTAGGTGTCGTCGCGCTCGACGACCTCCTCCACCACCGGCTCGTTCACGCGCGGCATGCGCTCAGTGGGCCGCCGCAACTCGTCACGTGGCTCCGTCATAGCGGCCGGTTACCCGTGCGCGTACCGGGTGGAAACCCGTTCGACCTGGTAGGCGACAATGAGGGGCGTGAGCGAGCACATCCTTGACGAACTTGCCTGGCGCGGCCTGATCGCGACGTCCACCGACCTCGACGCTCTCCGGAAGGACCTGGACGCCGGCCCGCTCACCCTCTATTGCGGTTTCGACCCGACGGCTCCGTCGCTGCACGCCGGCAACCTGGTCCCGCTGCTGATGCTCAAGCGCTTCCAGATGGCGGGCCACCGGCCGATCGTGCTGGCCGGCGGTGCCACGGGCATGATCGGCGACCCGCGCGACACCGGTGAGCGCACGCTGAACTCGCTCGACACCGTCGCCGAGTGGGCCGACCGGATCCGCGGCCAGCTGGAACGGTTCGTGCACTTCGACGACTCGCCGACGGGTGCGATCGTCGAGAACAACCTGAACTGGACCGGCCAGGTCAGCGCGCTCGAGTTCCTGCGCGACGTCGGCAAGCACTTCTCGGTCAACGTCATGCTGTCCCGCGAGACCGTGAAGCGCCGCCTTGAGACCGACGGCATGTCGTACACCGAGTTCAGCTACGTGCTGTTGCAGTCGAACGACTACCTGGAGCTCAACCGCCGATACGGCACCGCGTTGCAGATCGGCGGCTCCGACCAGTGGGGCAACATCGTCAGCGGCGTCGACCTGGTGCGCCGGGTCGAGGGCAAGCAGGTGCACGCCCTGACCGCGCCCCTGGTCACCGACGCCGAGGGCCGCAAGTTCGGGAAGTCCACCGGCGGCGGGCGCGTGTGGCTCGATCCGGAGATGACCTCGCCGTACGCCTGGTACCAGTACTTCGTGAACGTCGACGACGTCACGGTGCTGAACTACCTGCGCCTGTTCACGTTCCTCTCGCGGGAGGAGCTCGACGAGCTGGAGAAGCAGACCGCGGAGGCGCCGCACCAGCGTGCCGCGCAGAAGCGGCTCGCGCAGGAGTTCACGGACCTGGTGCACGGCGAGCGCGCCACGCAGCAGGTGCAGCTGGCCTCCTCCGCCCTGTTCGGCCGGGCCGAGCTGCGCGAGCTCGACGAGTCGGTGCTGGAGGCGGCACTGGCGGAGGCGCCGAAGGGCACGGCGCGCCTGGCCGACGAGCCCACGATCGTCGACCTGCTGGTGGCGTCGGGGCTCGCCGACAGCCGGGGTGCCGCGCGGCGCACGGTCAACGAGGGCGGCGCCTACGTGAACAACGCGAAGGTGACCGACGAGGAGTGGAAGCCCTCGTCGTCGGACCTGCTGCACGGCAAGTGGCTGGTCCTGCGTCGCGGCAAGCGCAACAACGCGAGCGTCCAGGTAGAGGTCTGACCTGCACGTTCTGGTCCTCGAAGGCCGTCGACCCCACCACGGGTCGGCGGCCTTCGATCTTTCTTGCTGTGATCGCGGTCACAGTGTGCTGGGGAACGGGCCTGCGATAGCGTGTTCCTGGGTCCTGTACGGGGCTGTTGACCTGCGGTTTCTTAATCGCAGGTGACTGGACTGCCCCCGATTTGACCCCGAGTTGGCGTGCGTGTAACTTTCTCTCTGCCAGCGCGGAACGGGCCGGGAACACCGGAACGGAGTGCGGCGAGGGTCACGAACCAAGCTTCCACGGACTGTGGTAGAGTGGGTGACCGCGAAACGATGAAGACCCAGCCGGTAGCTCGTCTGAGCTCAGAGGCCAAGGGCGTCGGAAGTTTCAAACCAAAAGCTTAAGTACGACACAGCCTCGGATCGAGTCGCCGTGTGGCGGCCTCGTGATGATGAGCGCGTGTTCTTTGAGAACTCAACAGCGTGCCGAAACACAGCCAGTAATATGAATACTCCTCGTCAGGAGTATTCCTTTGAGTAGCAAGACC